>JBDROU010000076.1:0-2132 GCA_043809745.1 bacterium | reverse complement strand
AAAAATCAAACTCAAGGTGGGGGGGGGTATCTGAACCAGCTATTTTCTCTACAGGTAAAGCTGGCGATGGTCAGAAAGTACCGGCGGTGCATGAAATTCAATTAGAAAATACGTTAGTATTATTAGAAGAAGCAATCTAAGGTAGCAGATAGAAACGTGAATTGGACATAGCCTGATTGAGTATCGAGTATTGAGAATAAAAACAGAATACAGAAATCAGAGGACAGAAAAAATAAAGCTTAAAATTTGACAGGATTAACCCCATAAGAAAATATCAACGTGCATGTTAAGAACAATATGCATAACTGGAACTGGTACAACATGCTTTTACTGCTAATGTTGTATATTTGATTTTCTAACGGGGTAAACCGGATAAAAAAAGGATAAAAAATCGTAATAGTTCAGCGTTTATAAAGAAAATCACGTTATAAGAGAAAGGTTCTGGATAGAGACACGGCTTTGAAAAACATGTTCGGAGCATTTTTTTGTTGACATTTTCCGAGTAATGATATAATATATCAGATATGGAAAAGATGAAAGGCATCCCGCAGATAAATGCGCTGATTAAAAAACGAAATGGTTTGATTGGCAAACTACATAATTATGAACATATCTTGCGTGGGACAATCATTGAAAGAGGTAATATCTGCGGAAAGCCTGGGTGCAGATGTAAACGCAAAGATACTCCTCTGCTGCATGGTCCATATAAGTATCTATCTCACCGCTCAAGGACAAAAACGAACATGATATTTCTCAACAAGAAAAAATTAAAGTATGCGCAGGAAGGCATTCGGAGTTATCGGGAGTTAATTGACCTTATATATCAAATCAGCGAAATTAATTTTAAGATTTTACGTTACCACTACCGAAGATTAAAAGGAGACTGACCATTGAGCGGGTGTAAGGACTGTGCCAAATACGAGAAGCAGGTTGAGGGACTTATGGAAGAACTTGCATTAATAAAGTTTGAACTGGAAGAGCTGCGGACAAAAAGATACAAACCGAAGAAAAAGCCACCTACCGATGATGAACCAAAGCTGGAGCCTAAGAAAAAAGGGGGGTTATTTGGGCACCAGGGATGGTTTAGGAAAAAGCCACGGAAGATAAACAAGATTGTTGAAGTAGAACTAACAACCTGCCCGGAATGTGGCGGTAAAGATATAAAAGAGTATGCCGATATCACAGAACATTATCAGGAAGATATAGTTTTACCAAAGGTAGAGACAACTTTATTTCGCAAACACACCGATTATTGTAAAAAGTGTCAAAAGGTAATTACCGGTAAGGGAAAGAATGAACTGGCGAATAGTTACATTGGTCCAATAGCCAAAGCATTTGCAATATTTCTAAAGTATCGGATTAAGGTTGTTGACCGGGATATCCAAAAAATGTTTGAACAAATGTTCAATTTAAAGGTCGTGCCATCTTCTATTGTGGGGTTCCGGGATCAGCTAAAAAGAGAGGCTGCGGATATATACCGGAAATTAATCGAGGGTTTGAAAAAAGGCAAGTTTATGCATATTGACGAAACCGGTACCAGACTAAATGGCAAAAACGCCTGGCGATGGAAATTCTCCAATAAGAAAATCTGTATAACGCATACCGATGAAAGCCGGAGACAGAAGGTTGTAGAGAAGATTTTAGGTGAGAATTATCTTGGGATATTGATAACAGATTTTTTATCTGCATATAACAAGATTATCACTAAGGCAAAACAAAGATGTCTGATTCATTTACTGCGGGATTTAACAAAGGTAATCAGGTATTGGCAAGATGATCGGGAAGTGCTTAATTATTGCAAGCGATTAAAACAGATATTAGAAGACGCGATAGAATTATATAAAGAATACAAAAATCAGCACTGGGATAATAAATATATCTCTGCACGGGAAAGGATTGTAGAACAATTACAAGATTTTTCCTTCCCGAATCCAAGGAAAAAAATATTGCATAGATTTGTAAAAAGGTTAAACCGACACAAAAACGAATTATTTCCTGACTTCATATATGGGATGAGAAAAACAAAAATTCAAAAAGCATAACAAACAAGACAGCAACAAGTTACAAGCTGAGATGTATGGGGTTGAGGCTGTAGTGCCTAACAAAAAATAATACTTGACATATACAAAAAA
>JBDROU010000075.1:0-10961 GCA_043809745.1 bacterium | reverse complement strand
ATTTTGTATAATCATGCTATCACCTCGTTGGTGAAAAATGGTCTGACTTTTCAATAAAAATATTATATCATTTTTCGACGGCCAGCGAGGTGTTTTTTTATTTCCAATTGCTTTTATGTATTGTTAACCGATTTTCTGGGTTTACCGCTGCTATTGACAGTGAATCCTAAAAACAGATACAATCATACTCCGTGAACTATAAATTATACTGGGGACTAACGTTTGCATTTTCAGGGGCAATGCTTTGCGCTGAGCCGGTGATTAATACCATTACTATTCAGCAATGTTTTAACCTCGCGCAAGCCAATAATGAACAGGCGCGCATTTCGGCCGAGCATACATTGCAGGCGCTCCAGCAGCTGCATCAGGCGCGGGGCACGGTGCTGCCGGATGTGTATTTCCGCTATCGCAAAACTTTTCAGGATTCGGCTGCGGGCGACCTTGCCCGCGAAACATCCGAAACCAAACTGACCGCTACCCAGCCGTTATTCGATGGGTTCAAAAAATATAACGCGCTTAAAATTGCTTCCGGCAGCCAGCGAAGCGCCCAACTAATCTATCAGGAATATTTGCGCGCGCTTAGGCAAGACGTGGCCGTCGCATATTTTTCCGTTTTGCAGAACGAGTATGAGAAGAAGAATACCGAAGAGGCTTTTGCCGTCTGGAATACCCGGTTAAACGAGCTCAAGAAAAGAATAGAGCTCGGCAAATCTCGCCCGAGCGAGGCGCTGTTGATTGAATCGAGTATAGCTACCTTGCGATCTCAGCTGGCGAAGAATACGGGCGATGCGGCAATCGCACGCGAACGGCTTTCCTTTATAGTAGGTACGGATATGGGATCGGCGGTGTTTGCCGATGACGCGGCTGTGCCAGAATCAGCGGAGTCTTTGGAGGCCTATGCCGCTAAAGTTTCCCACAGGCCTGATATTCTGGCGCTTCAGGAAGCTGTATTGGTAGCGCAGATGCGCTTGAGAGCAGCGCGGGGCGATTTTCTGCCCGCAATTGATTTGAATGCTTCGCGGTATCTCGAACGCGATACAAAAACACTGAGGAATGACTGGGATGTGGTGTTTTCGCTTGATATGCCGATTTCCCAGGGCGGCCAAACCGCAGCGTTAGTCAAAGAAAACAGCTCAAAATTACGCGAGGCCGAACTGGCGCTTTCTTACGCGCAGCGCGAAGCCATTACTGAAACGCGGGTTGCCTATCACGCTTTTGTGTCGTCGCTTGAACAATCTCGCGAGTACGGCCTGGCCTATGATAAAACCACGCAAAGCTATAAAGCGCAGTTAAGGGAGTATAGTCTGGGGCTGGTGAATAATCTGGAAGTTCTTGATGTAATGCGGCAGCTGCTTGATGTAAAACAACGGTTTGACAGCGCGCGGCTTGACGCGCAGCGTAATAAAATTTTACTGGATATTATCACGGGGGAATAATAGTATGTCACTTTCAGATACATCTATAAAAAATCCGGTGTTTGCCTGGATGCTCATGCTGGGGATTATCGTTTTCGGTATTATCGGTTTTTTCAGATTGGGCATCAGCCAGCTCCCGGATGTTGATTTTCCTGTATTGTCGGTTTCCTGCGCTTGGGAAGGGGCATCCCCTGAGGTTATTGAGACCCAGATTACCGATGTGCTTGAGGACGCAATCATCGGCATTCAGGATGTTACCGAAATAGCATCAACCTCACAGCAGGGCGAATCGAGAATAACTATTCAGTTCGATCTGAACAAGAATATCGATTTCGCTTTGCAGGAAGTACAAAGTAGAATAGCCCGTGCACAGCGGCTTCTTCCGCGCGATATGGACCCGCCCGTTATTAATAAAAGCAACCCCGAGGACCAACCTATTCTGTGGCTGGCCTTAACCGGCAACCGGTCCACTAAAGACCTTATGGAATACACGCGCGATCATTTAAAGGACATCTTCTCGACAGTGCCGGGTGTGGGCGAGATCACGCTAGGCGGGTTTGTGGACCCCGCTTTGCGGGTATGGCTTGATGCCGCGAAAATGCGCGAACGTGAGCTTACCGTGGATGACCTTATTTCGGCGATCAGCTCCGAGCATGTTGAGGTTCCCGCTGGTTATATCGATACTGGAAGTAAAGAGCTCAACGTCCGGGTGGTGGGCGAAGCAGGCACTACCAAAGAATTCAGCTCGATTATTATCCCCGCGCGCAAGGGCTCGCCTTTGTGGCGTATATTCCGTATCGGCGATGTCGCCGAGATTGAGGACGGCCTCGCCAACATACGCCGGATTTCGCGGACAGAGGACGGCATTGCCGTAGGGATCGGGATTCGCAAACAGCGCGGCACCAATGCTGTGGCGATTGCTGATGCCGTCAAGAAAAGAATGCAAAAAGTCCAGAAAGATTTGCCCGAAGGCATGCGTTTGGGTATGCGCTTTGACATGACGGCCTTTGTCAAGGATGCCATGCGCGAAATGTACTTCGTTATTATTTTATCGATCGCCCTGACCGGTTTGGTATGCTGGCTTTTCCTGGGGTCGTTCAGCTCGGCATTCAATGTATTTCTGGCTATTCCGTTGTCGGTATGCGGCACGTTTTTTATTATCTACCTGATGGGATTTACGCTGAACACATTTACTCTGCTGGGACTGTCGCTGGTTATTGGCATTGTGGTTGACGATGCCATTATGATGCTCGAAAATATTGCCCGTCACCGTGAGAATAAAGAGTCAAAGGTTACCGCCGCGATCAAAGGTGCGCGCGAGATTACATTCGCGGCAGTGGCGGCATCGGTGGCGATTCTTGCCATATTCGTGCCGGTTATTTTCATGAAGGGGATTATTGGTCGGTATTTTTTCCAGTTTGGAGTCACAATATCGGCCGCGGTTATGATATCACTGCTGGGCGCGCTTACCCTGACGCCCATGTTCTGCGCGCAGTTCCTCAAGCTGGGCCATACCACGTGGTTGGGCAGGGCGATGGATTCGCTGATGAATTGGCTCAGAGTGAAATATAATGCGCTGCTTGGTGTATGCCTCGATAACCGCTGGAAAGTGTTAATCGGTTCATTCCTTATTTTTATCGCATCATTTCTTCTGTTAAAACTGGTGAAAAAGGAGTTTATCCCGCCGCAGGACCAGGGCCGGCTTATGATGCGATTCCAAATGCCGACGGGTTCGTCTATTGACTTTACCAGCTCCGTTATGAAAACGGTTGAAGAGAAGGTTATGAAGGACCCGAACGTGGACACATTCTACAGTATCAGTGGGGGGCATAATTCAAATTCCGGCATGATGATGCTCACTTTGAAGGATCCGGCACAGCGGCCGGTTGATCCCGCGTCAAAAGGCCCGCTGAGCCAGCAGGACCTTATGCCTGTATTCCGGAAAGAATTGAATGGCATCGCCGGTATCGCGCGCGTTGTTGTGCAGGACCCGTCGCTTATGGGGCTTACCGCGCGGCGCGGTTTCCCGGTTGAGTTTACCTTAAGCGGTTCGGATTGGGGCAAGCTTGCAGCCCTGAGCGCCGAGATGACCTCTCGTATGGAAGCATCGGGCCTTATGGTTGATGTCGATACAGATTATGATGTCGGTATGCCTGAGGTGCGAGTTGTACCCAATCGCGTGAATGCGGCCGAGCGAGGGGTTAGCATCGCCTCTATCGGGAACACAATCAACGCCATGATCGGCGGGGTGCGCGCTGGCAAATTCACGCGGGGCGGCAGGCGATATGATGTGCGGGTACAGCTTGTTTCAGAAGACCGACGCCGCCCGCAGGATATCAGCTCGATATGGGTGCGCAATAACCGAGGTGAAGTGATCAGGCTTTCGGAAGTAGTCAGTATCGTTGAAGAGCCGACCCTTTTATCCATAACGCGCAAGAATCGCGAGCGGGCCATACGCATGTATGCCAATGTCACGCCGGGTAAATCGCAGGGCGAAGCGATCCAGGCTATCGAGTCTATTAGCAAAGAGATACTGCCTGAAGGGTACCGGGTGGAATTTTCCGGCAGCGCTCAGACATTTAAGGAGTCGTTCTCAAGCCTTTATGTGGCGCTTTTACTGGGCATATTCGTCGCGTATATGGTGTTGGGTGTGCAGTTCAACAGTTTTGTTCATCCGTTTACTGTTTTGCTGGCCCTGCCATTCAGCGTGTCTGGCGCTTTCCTTGCCTTGGCAATCAGCGGGCAGTCGCTGAATATCTACAGCATGATAGGGATTATTTTGCTGATGGGCATAGTAAAAAAGAACTCGATCCTGTTAGTTGACTTCACTAATACCAGCAGGGAAAGCGGCATGGACGTACGCGCGGCGCTTATGCATGCTTGTCCGATACGGCTGCGGCCTATTCTTATGACCTCGGTCGCCACGATCGCGGCCGCTGTGCCGCCGGCGCTAGCGCTGGGGCCGGGTGCGGAAACGCGCATTCCGATGGCTATTGTGGTGATCGGTGGGGTGCTTGTTTCGACGGTCTTGACATTGTTCGTAGTGCCGTGCGCGTATAGCCTGTTGGCGAAGCTTGAAAGCGGAAAGCATCACCGCGCGGTGCACGATGCGATGGCGGCATTAGAGGCGGCGAAAGAATAAACGGTTTTTAGCAGTGGCATAACCCCTGGAATGGGGGAGCGTCCCCTAAAAAGGTTGATATTTAGCATTATATTTTATATATTGTGTTTGTATTGCTATCACACATAAAAAATAGATTTACTTATTTACAAAACATGTTGTAAATAAGCAAATTCAAACAGATGGGTGGGTGGCACTTCGGCTATTCATACGGCTAATAGCTCAGTGTAAACTCCACTAGCAGACGGCCTGTCCTGAGCGGCTTGTGGTGAGCAAAGTCGAACCAGGTCGAAGGACACAGGACTTAAAACACTTACAGCTCACCTTTGACTTTCCGATGACAAAAGATTTTTCAGATGATAAAACCACAGAAGCTTGAGTTTGCCCTTCTTAATGCTTTCTAACGCTTTATAATCCTTTGTTGCATCTAATGTGTCACAAATTTGGCAAATATACTTCATAAGAGATTGACATTTTATTTGAGAAGCAGTATAATTAAATAGCAATATTGCTATATGGGAGTGCTGGTTATGCAGGAGTATGAGAAAATATTCAAGGCATTTGCTGATAAAAACAGACTTAGGATATTAAAACTTCTTGAGTATAAGGATTTTTGTGTATGCGAACTTGCTTTTATCATAGGCATAGCACAACCCAGTATATCACGACATCTTACAAAACTTAGGAAAACTGGCCTTATCACAAGTTATCAGGAGAGTTTCTGGACTAATTATTCACTGAATAGACAAGGAAATAATACAGTTAAAATACTTTTGGGAAATCTGAGTGCTTGGATGAATGATAATGAGACAGTAAAAAAGGACAAGGAAAAGGCAATAAAGGCTGATAGAAACAGACTTTGCAGAAAGTAAAAAAATTTAGCAAAATTATATAGCAAGTATGCTATGTGGAGAGTAACGAATGAAAGAATGGAAAAAATTACTGCTTATTGTCTCGGTATTTCTTGGATTTTATTATCTTCCGATTGAAATCAATGTATTCAAAAATGCCGTTTATGAGTCACTCGCATTAGCAAAGTGGTATGCGCGTGAACATGTGATGTTATGTCTTATACCCGCGTTCTTTATTGCGGGTGCTATATCGGTTTTTGTAAGTCAAGCATCTGTTATAAAATATTTTGGTGCTAAAGCAAATAAAATACTTGCATACAGTATTGCATCAGTGTCAGGTGCTATACTTGCAGTTTGTTCCTGTACTGTGCTGCCTCTTTTTTCAGGCATCTATAAGCGGGGAGCAGGGTTGGGACCAGCAATCGTATTTTTGTACTCAGGACCTGCCATAAATGTTCTGGCGGTAATACTAACCGCAAAAGTATTAGGATGGCAGTTAGGAATTGCACGGGCTGTAGGGGCTGTAGTTTTCAGTATCGTAATCGGACTTCTCATGCAAGTGTTTTTCCTAAAAGAAGAAAGCAAAAGGCAAGAAGAAACACCTCTTGTGATGGGTGATGAAAAAAAAGGCAAACTACTCTGGAAAAATATCCTCTATTTCTTTTCAATGGTTAGTGTTTTAGTGTTTGCGAATTGGGCAAGACCTCAAAGTTCTGATAATGGGATATGGATGGCAGTTTTTACTGCAAAATGGTATATAACCATTTTTTTCTGCATTGCACTTGTTGGTATGCTTATTTTATGGTTTACGAGAGGCGAACTGAAAGAGTGGGTGATAGAATCCTGGGCATATGCAAAACTAATAATGCCGTTACTACTCATAGGTGTTTTGATAGCAGGGTTTTTGCTCGGAAGACCTGGAACTGAAGGTATTATACCATCCCGCTTTATTGCAGGGCTTGTGGGTGGGAATTCTTTGTTTGCTAACTTTTTCGCTTCTTTTGTCGGTGCTTTCATGTATTTCGCTACGCTTACAGAAGTGCCTATTTTACAAGGGCTGATAGGGGCTGGAATGGGTAAAGGTCCTGCGCTTGCACTGCTGTTAGCAGGACCCGCATTAAGTTTGCCGAATATGCTGGTTATACGGGGTGTGATAGGAACAAAAAAAACAGCCATGTATGTAAGTTTGGTTTTAGTGATGGCTACTCTTTCAGGCATATTATTTGGGATGATTGTTAAATGATTGGGGAGGTATAGAATGAAAATACAAATTTTAGGTACGGGTTGTCCGAAATGCAAAAAACTTGCTGAAATAGTCCAGGAAGCGGTTAATGAAGCGGGTATTGAATCTGAAATTGTAAAAGTAACTAACATCAATGAAATTATGAATTTTGGCGTTATGGTAACACCTGCACTTGCTATTGATGGTAATGTTAAATCAGCGGGGAAAATACCAACTAAAGAAAAAATTGCTGGTTGGATAAAATAAATATTAGTTTTGGAGGTAATATGTGTAAAATGAAACAAGGTATATTTGTTATTTTTGGGCTTTTTGTGATATCAGGTATGGGATGTGCTCAACAGCCTTCTGAAAAAATAAGTTCAGAGACAAAGCAGGCTGTTCAAAAATCTTCAAAGAAAATAGAGGAAACTCATAAAAATCAGACAAATATTGAAACTCCAGTTTTCAGTGATGAACTTAAAAAGAACCAGAAACTGATACTTGTTGAATTAGGTTCTGTTAAATGTATCCCTTGTAAGAAGATGAAGCCGATACTTGACGAAATTGAAACAAAATATAGCGAACAGGTAGATGTTGTTTTTCATGATGTCTGGACGAAAGAAGGTGGACGGGATGCTGAAAAGTATAAGATCCGTCTTATCCCTACGCAGGTATTCCTTGATAAATCCGGGAAAGAGTATTTTCGGCACGAAGGATTTTACCCGCTTGATGAAATCATTGAAAAACTCAAAGAAGGTGGTCTTAAAGAATGATAATTAATGTTTTTGAGTGGTTGACAAATGCGGTGCAGTCAACACCCATTATTGCCTTAAGTGGAGCCTTTATATGGGGGGTTATGAGCATTCTCTTGAGTCCTTGTCATTTGGCGAGTATTCCGCTCATAGTAGGTTTTATAAACGGTCAGGGTAAAATAACTACAAAACGAGCAAGTTTGCTTTCAACACTTTTTTCAATAGGAATATTGATAACTATTGCTTTGATAGGGGTGATTACCGGACTAATGGGGAGAATGCTTGGAGATATTGGTCCATGGGGGAATTACTTTGTAGGGGGTGTATTTATACTTGTTGGATTGATCCTTTTTGATGTTATACCAATACCGTCATTATCTCAACCAAAGCATACGTTTGCAAAAAAGAAAGGTATATTTGCTTCTTTTCTGCTGGGGCTTATCTTCGGCATAGCGTTAGGTCCTTGTACATTCGCTTATATGGCACCTATGCTTGCCATAACATTTAATGTTGCTTCAACGAAATTTCTCTATGGCGTATTATTGCTTACTGTTTATGGTGTAGGACATTGCTCAGTAATTATATTGGCAGGTACATTTACTGAAATTGTACAGCAGTATCTTAACTGGAACGAGCAATCCCGTGGAGCACTATATCTGAAAAAACTATGCGGAGTTCTTGTTTTCGCTGCAGGCATATATCTATTATTCCAACGATAATATTCTCTCCATTTTCTTCCCTTAAGGCATCTAAGGTGTCACAAATTTGACACATAAAATAGGTGTGGTAAAAGGTAATATAATATTCTAAAATCTCAACATAAAATATTTGTTATTTATGCAATATTCTTTTTCTTTGAGAGTAATATTATGAGTAAAATCATCATTGGCATACATGGGTTGAGTAATAAACCACCAAAGTCTGTATTAGAAAAATGGTGGAAAAAATCTATTAAAGAGGGATTGAAAAGAATTGGAAGGTCAAGATATTTCTTAAATTTTACCCTTGTATATTGGGCGGATTGTCTGTATGAGAAACCTTTAAATCCTTTTGAGAAAAATAGCGCTCATGTGTTATATATTGATGACCCATATATTAAAGGAGTGGGGTGCAATGGTAAGGGGAAAATCGGTGCCATTAAAAGATATGTGCGTAAAAATATATATAACGTAATTGAAAATGTAATTTTTAACCGCACTAGGTATTTTAATTTTAATAGAGTTGCATACGCAATTATTAAGAAGAAATTTAAGGATTTATATGAATATTATAAAGGAGAATCTAATGTAAAAGAAAACTATGGAAAAAAAGTAAAAGATATTATTAGGGAAAGGCTATATAATTGTCTGATCAAAAATAAAAATAAAGAAATACTTCTAATCGCACATTCAATGGGGTCAATTATTGCTTATGATGTGTTATCAATGTTACCGCCTGAAATTAAAATTCATGGATTTATTACCATCGGGGCCCCGCTAAATAATGCGGTAATTAAAAATAATATTTACGAAGAGCATAAACAACATTATAACGAAAGATTGTTAGTGCCGAGTGCTATAAAAGGATATTGGATTAATTTGCATGATCCTCTGGATGTTGTGAGCCAGGGTCAACAACTGGCCAATATATTTTTACCTAATAGTGATTATATATCAGTAATAGACCAGGATGTATGTAATGATTATGAAATGGCTGGTAGGGAAAATCGTCATAAATCATACGGCTACTTGCGAACAGAGCAGGTTGCAACCTTTATTGATGAGTTTTTTGAAAAGGAAAGTATTTGGAATAAGATAAAGAAAATCTATAACAAATTGACTATGAAAAAAGATCTTCCCAAAAATAGCATTACTATATAAGATTAGCAAAAAGCAAAGTACATCCAAATTTTTCTTATTGATGCTTCTAAGGTGTCACAAATCTATCACAGAAGAATATTGAACATACTCTAATTTTATGGTGTAATATACTTACATATGGATATAAAGAAGAGACTTCCTTTAATAATCGGATTAAGTATACCTTTGTTAATGATTATTTTTGTAAAAAAAAGTGACAGGCGCAATTAATTTTCTATCTTACTTATCTTTTCTTAGAAGATAATATTTTAACAATATGCCGTATATTCGAACTGAATGAAAGTTATAATTAATTTTATCTTAATAATTATCGCTTGCAATATCTTTTCGGGAGAATCATTCGCTTATATTTTGCTGGCGCCTCCAGGGAAAAGTGAACTAGGAATATCACTTAGAGATTGTGAGAATGATTTCATGCTAATTCCGGAAATAGGCTGGGTGGGAAATAATGGTGAGTTGCTAACTTATAAGGACAAGGTCATTTTGCTATCGGGTTATAATAATATAGGCAAAACAACATTTTCATGTATCGCTGCTATTGAATATCCTGATTGGAGGATTGTTTCTTCTGCTGTTGCTCTGGTTTCATTGGCTAAGGAGATCTCGTCAGATAAAATATTTCTTGTTGGCAGACAGAAAGTACCAAATATAAATGTAATAAATTCTAGGATGTTAGGTCATGTGGATTATGATATAGCAGTGTCAGATAAAATGTTTCCGTTAGATTATATTATTATGTTCGACCAGTATTTCGATTTTGTGTGCAATGAAATTGCATCGAAGAAGAATTTGGGTCTTTCAATTGATGATTTTTGCGTCAATCTTATCAATGTTAAGTTTACGTTAAAGACTAGGGCTCAGTATGAAAGAATTATTATGATAATAGAGAATATTATTAACTCACAAATTCAGTCGGGTAACGATGTCAAACGTACTGAAAATATATTATCCCAAGATGTTGAAGCGGATAATTGTTATCTTCAGGGTTCACTTTAATGTATTAAAAGTGAGTTTTCTCTAAATTACTTCGGTTTTAAGGTTAACGCACCCAAATATAGTTTTGCATCCAGGGTATCACAAATTTGATACAAAGGGTTTTTATAAAGTATTTTACAATTTCTAAAAACTTATTGTATAATAAGCAAATTAAAGATATTAGGCGGGTGGCCCTTCGGCCAGGCTAACTGCTAATAGCTCAGGATAAACTCCACGGCTTGCCTTTGGCAAGCCGTTCCTGTGGGTTTTAGGTTGGTAATTGTAATTATGTATCTAAGTTTGATCTTTTAAGTAGGTTTTATTGGGCGGGTGTCGGAACTGGCAGACGCACAGGACTTAAAACGCTTACAACTGACCTTCAACTTTCCGACGGAAAATGATTTTTCAGACGATAACCAAACCAAATAGCCCCCTTACCCTTCTTAACGCTTTTTAACCGTTTATAATCCTTTGTTACATCTAAGGTATCACAAATTTGACACACATTTATAATGGTTTTTTATTGCTTAAAAACTGCATATTAAGTTACACTATATATGAAAAGGGTATAATTTCAAAAAATGATTAAAAATTTTATTAAAAACCTATTGAAAAATTTATTAAAATTGATGTTCCCCCGAAAAAGTGGACATGGAGTTAAGAGACTTTTAAGACTTGTTCAAACATGATCTGTTCAAACGCCTCGGGGCTTTTATAACCTAACAAAGAATGACGTCTTTGTCTATTATAAAATATCTCGATGTAC
>JBDROU010000074.1:0-5630 GCA_043809745.1 bacterium | reverse complement strand
TATCCCTATCTGATGCAAAAAGGAAATCCGCAAAAGAAGTTGAAGAAAATATTATAATGACACAACAACTTAAAATCTTATTCATTATTGCGCAGCACCTCTATCAGGATTTATACCGCGAATACTTCTAATAAACATCGGCTCGAGGCCGTCAGGCTGGGAGTCGGCCGCCCTGAACAGATCATTTTCTTTAATATTATATTGGATTAGCGAATGATGCATTTCCTTAAAAAGCCTATCCGGCGCAATTTCGCTATTCACAAGCTTTTTTTCTATTTCCTCCAACTGGTTCAGCATACTTTGGAACCTTTCTTTCAAATCCTCTGTGTATCCCATCGCATTTGGGTCCGCATATCTCATTCTACTGGTAAGATTATTCAGCTCTTTCTTTAATGCCAGAAACCTCCCTCTTAACTTATAAGCCTGCACATATGAGTACGCGACATCCGATGATACACTTGCCTGCTGCATTCCAATACCAGTATTTTCTAAAAATGGATCTGTAAGTGAGTCACTTAACCGACGCCCGGAATTGATTACTCTACTAAAGTAATCGTAATATTTATCAAACATGAAGCTAGTTTGTTTTATTTCAGCTATTACCTGAGGAACAATATCTAAATGCTCTAGATTAATCTCAGCGGATTCTGCATCAAAATCATCTTTTAGCACCGCAATACCGGCCTTGGGCCATTCAGACTTATCTCCCCACATATAATACCGGTTTACATTGACTTCGTTAAGCCACTCTGTTTTTGTCAGTTTGCTAAGTTTATCAAGCAACAGTCTTATTGTTTGAATTGAGGATTTTTCTTTGGGGATGATTTCACTTGAGATTATAGCCTCTCCTGGCAAAGCTCCAATCTTGTTTCTATATTCTCTTAACGCGCCTTTCATATCGCTAAAATGCTTGCCAAAATCATTGCCGTATTTCCTTACCAGCAATTTAAAAATATCTTTTTCATATCTAGTAACTTTTTCATTAAGTTTGTCGTGTATTACATTCTTCACAAGCGCCTTTTTACTCTCTTCTACAATACCTATAAACATCTTATCATCCTTTAACTCAACAACCATCTGTTTTTGACGCCTGGGTGTTATAAGAATCTTCAAGTTTTTATCAACTTTTTGCTTAACTTCATTAATAGCGTTATTATGAAATTCCTCGTATATTTGATTAAAATCTACTTTATCTTTACAGTATGAATCCCACCAAAACAAGGCAATCTTTCTGGTTGTATGAAGTGAAGTTTCAACGGTATTCACAAATATTTCTATAACAGATTCTTCAATTAAATTATCAAGTTTATCAAAATTAAAATATTTGCTTAAGCTTTCTTCCGTAAGACTGTCTACCTTCCATTCAATCAGCATATCGAAATACCTGTTTCTTCCCGGGCTAAAATCATCTATAGCCTCCTGTAAATCCAAATATGAACTCAAGCTATTTGCTTCTTCATAATTATCAAGCCTTATCTCTTCCATTGATAACGTAGCCTCTTTCAAATCTATGCCAGCTTGTACTTTCCTATCTTCCAATGTAAGCTCCTTGTAGTCTTGGTCCTGCGATTTTTCATCTTCTGTAACTTGTTGTTTAATTTGTGAGAGTTTTTGAGAAAGTCTAAATACAAGGTTAATGGCTTTTTTGTAATTCTCTTGATCATTTAAAGAACTTTCTATTGATTCCAAATGCTCTTCAGCCCAACCCATCTTCTGAACAAACTGTTGGATCTTAAGACCCCTTATTGAAAGTTCTAACTCATATAGTTTATCTTTAATATCTACTGCACCCTTTTCTTCTGCTTTTTCTTCTGCTTCTTTTTTATATTCACTATAATCCGTAAAATCGAACGCCTCTACAAATATCGGCTCAACAAATAAGCTAATAAACATTAACAATAATATAAATCTTTTAATCATTTTTCCTTTCCAAAAAAACCACATTAAATGAATATTCAAAATTTGCAAAAAAATTAAATCTGGAAGCCAAATGGCTCTGTATACCATCATCGTCGCTTCCGCTGCTGTAATTAAGCCTGTTGATTAACCGCAAATGCTCATTAAGGTTCTGTACAAGATAAATGTATAGTTCCACCAGCTCATTTCTTGTCGTATTGGGCTTAGAGTTATAATCTGTGAACTTTTTATAATTAACCCCTAAGGCTAACTCCATATCTTCTATAGGTGAGCATACCCCATCAACATTAAAACCATATAAGAAAAAGTTATTCGGATTCGCCATATAAGAGTTATCGTCAGGAATAGAATTAGTTTTTGCAATAGGATTAAAATAAATCCTTTCCCCGATAAAGGCCCCCACTTTCATAAAACCTTCATAAAATGAACTCCAATTTATTCCACTGCCTATAGTATCTTCAATAAAATTCTCTTTCAGATCGCTCTCCTGATAATTCCCCCAAAATCTGCTTACGAACTTGTTATTTATGTAGTACTTTTTTAACTTTTTTGTTTTTGTAAAACGCTCATAATCCCACATCCACTCTATATAATCATTATTACGCGATCTTTTGTTGTTAAAATGGGAAATCCTGTGATTGGAACTGTACTCCCCTTCATGCCTTGTTTCGTAACGCTTTGAATTATAAGTAAACGCGTATTCATCATAGCTTCTGTCTTTATCATAATCAAAATCATCCTTGACAAGGTTCAAACCAAAATACCTGTTACCGTTAACAAACTCATCACTATAATAAACACTTAAACTGTTTAATGTGCTATCCAACACCTCAGCAGTTTCATCATATTTAGTTTCATCGAATTCTATACTTCCACCCGCCTCATCTAAGTTATCAAAACTGTGAAAGTACGAAAAATTAAAATTCCCTTTATCAAAATCACGCGTATCCAGTTCTGCGTCTTTACTATAAGCATGTAAATTCAGGTCAAAATTGTCCTTCCTGTTATTCAGCCAGAATGCGTTTCCAAATTCAAACTCCTGCATGCTGAAACTATCCTGTACAAAACTAACAGATTTATCAATCAATCCTACACGAAAATAAGTAGTCAGAAAATTAAATGGATTGTAATCAAATCCAAATCTAAAATTAGAATTATTGAAGTTCTCTTTACTCCTTATTTCATAATCATTTGTTGTTTTCCAGTAGTCTAAAAAATACTTAAAATTAAAATCGGTCTTTTTGCCAAAATCTTGATTATAAGAACATCTTAAAATATTCTCTCTAACAGGAGCGAATATGGTTTCTTTTTGCGTATCATACTCAAACCGTAAATTTGAATCTGTAAAAAGGCTTGTCCAGGTCTTGAGAGCCACATCAACATCAGATGAGTGCACACTTTGCCCCTGGTAATCAGAATATGCAGAAGCTTGAGGTCCCAGCGAAAACCCGCCATCAAAATTTATAGGCGATGCAAATAAATAATTTACGGAGCATACAAATGTGATTGTTGTAACAAATAATTTGCTTTTCACGCTAAATAAAGGCTTAACCGATTATATATTTTAACCGAATCATTCTTTTTCAAAAAGTTTTCCAAAAACTCCATTAAAACTGCTCTTGCCGCAAATAAGCATAAAGGTGAGGGGCATAACCTCACTAGCTTTCTTGCTCATAATAGTTGATATTTGCCTTATATCCCATTGGGCATGTTCATCTTCCCTTAAACGAGAGATATGATATAACTCCCTGGCATTAACTCTTATAAGCACCCTTCTTCGATGTGCATTAGTTAAAATATACGGGGCTGCGCTGGGGGCTTCATTCAACAACTTATTGTATAATTTGCTTGATTTTTCTACTAAATTAACAAAAACTTCTTCCTCACCAATCTCTTTTATTGAATCGGGTATTGTCATCCCAATTAACGGATCATAATCCTGGCAAGTAATTGTAGCCATTCTATGCCTCTTGAGTTGAGCAAAACATGAAGCAGAAATTTCAAGTTCAAATGTTAAATTTACATATTCAAACTCCCTCAATGTTGAATCGTAAAATTGCATATACTTGAATGTTCTTTTTATTAAATCTTTTTTCTCTTGTTCAGAAAAAGACTTTATCTTACTTAAAACCTCTTGATAAGATTTTTTTGAGACCGTATGCAATAGGGATGCCAAAACAATATCATCACCATCCTTGGTATAATCAACCAATTTAACCTCGTCATTATTCACCCTTGATTGATTACCCTCCATTTCTTTGTTGAATTCAGCAAGCTCTGCATAAGTGTTCTTATCAAAATCATTGGCATCAACAAATAGAATAAGTGAAGGAGCAACCTTTTCTACTAACTCATACATCTTCCTGCCTAAATCCTTTGCTTCCTCTAAAGAATTAGATGCAAATCTTCTAAACAGAAGCTCCAAATTGCGGGCATTAATGGTAAGCCCCAGCTGTCCTTTTGTGGCAAGAGGCGTTATATACCTGGCATCCTCTTTAGCCCACCCTTCGATCATATTGTGTTTCTTAAGATCTTCGGCAAGTTTAGAATACTTTGCAAAAACATACGGCTTCAACCTTTCGTAAAAGATCGAATATAAAGCATTCTGTTCGTTTATCAAAGCAACATACTCATCTTGCAAAGAAGAGTTTTCCAGTTCCTTTGGAATTACAAAATCACTCCCAAGCGTTATATATCGCTGAGATTTTTCCGTAAATGAGCAAAGTCTAAATTTTTCAACAAATTCAATAACATACCGCGAAACACCTATTAAATCAAAGTTAAAAACAGCATGCTCAGCTATTGAATGATGTCCCATCTGGAATATAATACTTTTGTTAGATCTTCTTGCTTTCTCGACCTCTGAACGAGCAGCATTCCGAAGTTCATCAATTGGACGCGGATCTCTGCTGATCCTAGCATACGAAGCAGAAATTGTTTCAGGAGTAGCATCTGACTGACTACCGGAATTCTTTGACAGTTCATCAATTATTTTCTTATCAACATTATATCCAGCCAAATTAATTTTCATTTTTTAATCCTTATAAGACAATATGCTTTTTATCTTTGATTTTTACTCTTACTCTTTTACTTTTTTATTTTTCTTGTTTTCAGCTTTTTTAATTTTTTTATTATCCTTTATACTCTTTTCACCGTTATTCCCCTCGTCTATTATTCCTAATTTAGCTTCTATTTCTTCTAATCTAAATTTTACGTATTTCCCAAGCACTTCTGAGACATTGGCAGATCCAATAATTTTCTTAAATATTATGCGAGTCTTTTCAATCTGATCTAACTTTTCATAATTTATTCCGGCAAGAAACAGAGCCCTAACTTTAAGCCCGGACCAATCAGAACAAAATTTAATTGCTCTGTGAGAATTCTCTAAACTTAAAGTATATCTTGCTTCATTGTAATAAGCCCTAGCAATTAAAAAATTTACCGCCGATTTTGCAGAATCTGGTTTTCCTTGCAAGTTATCCTTAATTACCTTAAGATTTCCCAGAGCTTTAACATTGTTGCCCGATCTTATCAAACTTTCTGCTTCATTAAAAAGAATCATCTCCTTTTGTGAAAGTACCCCATCAATCATATTAAAAGAACTAAATTGAAGTGTTTTGAAAACTGTTTGAAAATCAGGTATTTTTTCCTCTTCCTGCTGCACAATTTCTAAATCGTCATTTTTCAGATTACTCTTTGAATCAGGTATTTTT
>JBDROU010000073.1:0-170966 GCA_043809745.1 bacterium | reverse complement strand
TCTCCGGGAAGAAGTCCTTCTTTGAGCATGCTAAGTGCGGTGAAACGTCTTTGCTCCAACTGCATTTGGTTACCGTGCGGTCTCATAGGATTCCACCTCCGGCTTATATTATAGGACATTACTTATGCAGTTGTCAATAGTTATTTGCGCTGTATTTCAAACCCCTCAAAATCTCTATCTCCCTCCTGGCATCATCATAATAATACACTTCGTTACTATTCAGAACACCCAACCATATACGCATAGCATCATCATAACGCTTCATTTCTTTATATATGTTCGACAAAATATTTTTAACAATTATCGGACAATCATCCCTGCGAACAGCGGATTCAAGTATGCTTAAAGCTTGCTCCGAATCAGAAGATATATTTTTGTAGGTTATCGCAGCAATATATAAATGATAAGGCCAGTAGGAAGGATCTTTTTTTATACCTTCTCTGAGCAGCTCGAGTGCTTCCTCGGGTCTATTAACGTTTTTAAACCATGCAAGTATGCTTGCAGCATATAATATCGCCGGCCTGTAAAAAGGATCTATTTTTATAATCCGCTTAGCAAAATATTGAATCTTTTCATAACTTTTGCTGCTATCTTCATCAAGAAACAAACCCCCTCCGATGTATTGAAGTAATTCAATCCAAGCTATATCCGCCGTAGTTCCCCTGAATCCAAAAATTATTCCGCCTATATCCTGCAGTTCCGTATTCTCTATTACCAGTTTGTCAAAACTTGGAAATGGCAAGTCATAAGCCCTTCTGATTTGCCGTAAAGAGAACACCATCAAAAACAACAATACTACAAGCTTAATTATAAAATATTTCTTCGAAAACATCCTATTAGCAGTATTAGTTGTCATTTAGAATTCTTTCTGAGAAAATAAGAAATTTGATATTGTGGTGCAGATAGTAATATAAAAAAAACTGTACAAAACCATCCATACGAACCACATAATACCCGGGGCATTAGCTGCGCTCCAAAAATCACGATAGTTGAAGTATGAAAGATTAGGCGTAATATTATACAAGACCCAAATTACTATTTTTATGAATATATTAGTAGCCTTTTCCCCCATAAATTTCAGTTCTTCAGAAAAGTGGCCCATCAACCACAAAAAAATTGTAAAAACCATTGAAGTGGGCGCGGAAGTTGAAAATAGCGAAAACAATAAAGCGATACTGCTCATCACCATAATTTTGATAAATGATAATACAATAGATATCAGATAAGCGTTCTCCCACCCCCATCCGACAATAAATAAACTTAAAAGATGTAAGAATGACATGATTAACATGGCTAAACCAACTGCGATTAGAGTTCCAAAATATCTGCCTAAAAGATAATGCGCTTTTTTTATTGGATGAGTAAGTATCAAGTATATGCTCCTTGAATCCATCTCCTCCAACACCATATTAACGGTAGCAAATATCACAGCAATAAGCGCTAGGAACTCAATCCCTCCCAAACCCATATTAAGCATCATGCGTATTCTGTATTCAACCGCAAGTGAAGAAACTACCATCGCTCCCAGTACTAGAATCAAACCGAATAACACGACTATCAGATAAACTTTTGTTCTTATATGTTGTTTTACTGTATATAGCATTACGGCTTTGATCGTATCCACAATTCCCTCCAAAACAAAATAAATTATTTAATAAAGGTTAGCGCTCCTACATTGCTTGAATCCTTTACTGTAGAAACAAATATCTCTTCCAATCTTCCTTCCTTATTTATCCACTCATTTTGCGGTGTAACCGAAACTAACTTTCCACTTACAACTATACCTATTCTGTCGCATACACGTTCAACTTCGGAAATATTATGAGAAGAGAAGAAAACTGTTTTTCTTTGTGATTTTAAATATAAAATCAACTGCCTTATCTCTTTTAATGCCAATGGATCCAATCCTGTAATTGGTTCGTCAAATACCAGTATTTCGGGATTATGCAAAAGAGACTGCGCAATGCTTATCCTCTGCAGCATGCCTTTAGAAAATTCTGCCAACCTTTTATTCGCAAAATTCTTCATGCCAACCTGCTCCAAAATGGAAGCAATAATATCCATTCTTTTATGCTTATCAATATCAGAAATACTGGCAAAAAATTCTAATGTTTCTCTGGCAGTCAAATACTTGTTGAGATAGGCAGCTTCCGGAAGATACCCGATATGTTTTAATGTCTCTTTATCAGGCATATCTTTATCCATAATTTTTACATGACCTTTGGTCGGATAAAGAAGACCGAGCATCAGCTTTATGGTTGTAGTCTTGCCTGACCCGTTCAGACCTAACAACCCAAACACTTCGCCTTTGCTTATCGTAAGATCCAACCCTTCAACTCCCACTGTTTCGGTGACTTTTCCCAGGTGACTCTTTCTGTAAAGCTTTGTAACTTTATCAAGCCTTATAACTTCCATAGATCTCATTTCTCCTAATTAACCAAATTTGATTTTACAATCTGGGCTATAAATAACCCCGCCACAATTATTATGGTAAATGTTGCGAATTTCATGCGCCCAATAAATATTTCCTCAGCTTTGCTTTCTGAATATCTGCTTAACTTTATTTTGTAAATTCTAACTATATTATTTGTAAGAATACAGAATATTGCAATAGATATTAATATCCCTGCGCAAAAAGCCAGTAATCGGATTAAATCTAGCGAATGAATAGCAAAAGAATTAAATATTGTACTTAAAGAAATCATGCCCATAACAAAACCTGCCGCTAATAAAAACAATTTAATCATTTTCCTGCTAAGCAAAAAATAATTGTAAACACAAAACAGTACAACCACAGCCCATCCAATCATATTTAAAACATAACCTGGTAACTGCAAAGATGAAATGCAATTCATAATTAATATACCTGTAACTACTCCGGAATATACAAATATCCCCTCTTTAATAATCAAATTCTTATTATAAGACATCAGCATCCATCCTAACAGCAGGAAACTGAACGGAACAAAAATGATTAAAATCAATATTCCCTTAATAAAATATTCCGCTATACTCTGAAAGAATGTTTGTTGATAATCAGCAAAAGTCAATACGACCTCGGGATCTTCTATTGGCAGATCCTTTTTTATGCATTTTCCGCTCTTAATAACCAATTTTGTTAAAAACTCATGCGAAATTAAATAATCATGCGAGGAGTGATCATGGTCTGCTTGTTCAATATGCTCATTGCTTTTAGCATTGTCACCTTTATCACTATTATTTGATATTTTCGGTTCATAATAATTTATGAAAAATACACTTTTAATCTTAATTAATTTACTCTTTTTTTTTGGCAAATCATATGTAAGAAAAAAGTGCACCTCTGCTTTTTCTGAAGATACCCAGGGGTTTTCTTCAAAACTATATCTTTTCAAATTCCCTTTTAACTGCTGGTTATCCAGCCATATTGAAAGGTGCGCGTTTATATAACTTTGAATTCTCAGGTGAAGTTTATCTGATCCCTTCCCAACTTTTGCAATTTCCTCACCAATGACAACTTTACTCCAATAAACCGCATTGTTTTTTATATCAGCCGTTATGTTTTTATCAGTAATTGTAATTTTTACTTCCACTGGATAAACCGGAAAGCCGCACGAAAAACAAGAGCAGCATCTGAATAAAACAAAAAAAAGTGAAAATATAATCGTCTTATATAATTGCAAAGCTGAACCCCACTAAATATACATACCGTATTGTAAATCTTTTTTAAAAATATTTCAATAATCTAGATAGTCTGCACCAGCTAATTTAATAAACACTTTTCGGTATTTCAATACAATAAATATCTTTATTTTCCACAATATTAAATTTTATTATCCCTGCTTTTCTCAACAAAACTGCAAATTGCTTTTTGGATGGCATGTAATCATTTTTAACAGTACTGTGTGATATTTTGTGCATTTTATTAAGTTTTTCACTATTTGTAATATGAGCTATAAAAAATAACCCTCCCGGCTTCTGTATGCTTAAACAGTTTCTAATTATTGATATTTTGTTATGAAAATGCGGGAAGGCAGAAAAACAGATGATTCGATCAAATAAGCATTTCTTTATTGGTATTTTATTTACATCTGCAAGCAGGAAATGAATCTGACCTTGTAATCCTTTATTTTTCCCAGCTTTAAGCATCTCATATGAATAATCCAATGCAAACAACTTCCCGTCATGCCCTATATCATTTTGAATCAAAGGCAGAAGCACCCCGGTTCCTGTAGCTAAATCCAGCACCGTCATACCAGGCTTTAACTTGAATCTTTTGATAAGCGATTTTACCCTATTAAGCTTTTCTTCATTATACCAATAGGTTTTGTCCCAAATATTTGCCTGTGAATTAAAGAAACACTTCTTATCCATTACGCCTCCTTGGCGAAATTAAGTAGGCGAAGAAGTACAACATGCTGGAAGTTAATACAATTAATGCCCCACAAGGCAGATTTAACCAGAACGAAAACAACAATCCTATTAAACAAGAAGTTACCCCAAATACAGCCGCCAATAAAAAAATCAAAGGCAGCTTATTAGATAGTTGATTGGCTGCCGCTGCGGGATTAATAAGTAAGCTAAAAATCAATATCCCTCCAATAGTCGTAAGATTTATACTCACTGTCATACTGCATATAAAGATAATGGCATAATACATCGTTCTTTCTTTAATCCCACTTACCGAAGCAATTTCACTGTTATACAATATTGTTCTTATCATAGGGAAATATCTGATTAAGCAAAGTACTATTACAAAAAACACAAATATCATAAATATCACTTCTTTCCTAGAAATAGTAAGTATACTCCCCCAAATAAGATTTAAGCCCTCTGTCTTAGGTCCCGGGATCATAGCTAACCATAGAAAAGCTAACCCAATAAATACTGAGAAAATAATACCCATTGCGATATTTGTCTTCCCTTTTAATGAATAAGAGAATGGGCCTAAAATAAAGCTAAAAAGCACACAGAATATTATTGCTCCTGCAAACGGATCTATCCCCAACACAACCGCACCAAGAGCACCGGCAAAAGCCGCATGGGATAACGCAATACCTAAAAATGGGATGTCCTTCAGAAAGATATAAACTCCTATCAGCGAACATGCACAACCGCCGAAAACACTTGCAAAAAGCGCATTCTGAAAAAATTTGTACTCTAATAGCTCAATCATTAGTATTTTATCCCGCTGTTCAAATTAATTTTCACTATTACTTCCTCACGAATATCATCTAAAGTCACTCTGCCTTTTTCTAAATATATCATTCTTTTACTAAATTCAGGTATATCTTCCAAACTATGAACTACTAGAATAATTGTTGTAATATATTTAGAGAATAAAGCTTTTAATTCATTATAAAAATCTCTTTTAGAAGCAATATCAAGGTGAGCTGTCGGCTCATCAAGTATCATAATCTGAGCCCTCTGAGACAATATTCTTGCTAGCTGCACCTTACGAGCTTCTCCTCCTGAAATCTCTCCAATTGGTTTATTAATCAAATGCTCAATATTAAGTTTTCTGGCAGAAAGGTATGTTTCTTCATCCCGTTTTATCTTATCCTTATTGCGCCATCCATTTTTTGAATAATAGCCTATATCTATGACATCCTTTACCAGAATCGGCATATCCTTTCCAATTTTTAAGACCTGCGGAATATACGAGACAAGCTGTGGCAAAATATTGTTAGGAATTTTTTTTATATCATCCCCAAATAATTCTATTTTTCCGCCTTTAGCTTTAAGTAACCCAACTGCCAACTTGAGAAGAGTTGTTTTGCCAGATCCATTCGGACCAAAAAGCACTACAAACTCTCCGCAATCAACAGATATAGAAATACCATTTACCACTTTTTTATTCTTACAGTAGTAGTATGTTACGTTATCCCACTTAAGCGCTGTTTTACTCACTCTAATGCCTCATTTAGTAATCGGATGTTATCCTCAAATGCGGATAAATATGCGTCACTGGTGTTTTTTATTGGAAAATTTGTAATGTTAATTTGCTTTATTTTGGGATTCTCCCGTTCAAAAAGCTCTCCCGCATCTGATCCGCTCTGCATATTATTAACTATTAACACCACATCCTCTTTTCTAATCTTCAACATTAGATCTCTAATTTTTCGAACAGTAAAGCTTTCAGGTCTTCCATAATGGTCAACAATATCCATCCCTAGATTTTTTAACAATGACACCAACTTTTCCGAACACACTACTTTTAGACCTTTCAATTTTTCTATATCCGGCCGCAACAGATCGGCTTTTTTACGGATTTCAGCAATATATTTTTCTTTATTCGTATAAAAAGTTTTCTCGTAATAAGGCCACTGCTTTGATAGGATTGAGAATACTTTATTGACCAGCTTAACATGAGCATCCGGTATCATGCCATTTTCCAAAAAATCAACTGATCTTACTTCAATAGGAGCATCTTCTAACTTATCTAGAACATTATCCAGATATTTTTCCCATCCATGCTTTATTACTAAATTTGCTTTATGTAATCTGACCATTCTTTCGGCAGATATGTCGCTGTGACCCGGACAAAGCGATCCAGGGCAAAGTGATACCACATCAATATTATCTTTAACTATATTTCTGACAATTACCTCTAGCATTGAAGTAGTAACAACTACTGCCCCTTTCTCTTGAGAATAGGCGTTTGAATTTATAATCAACATTAACAGTAGCAACAAAATATTTTTCATTTTAAAAATTTATTTGTATCCCGCATTCAAAAGCAGCCCCCGGCAGAGGGTAGCCGCTTTCGAGCTGATAATCCTTATCAAATATGTTCCTGCCCTGAACAAAAATCGCAGTATTTTCTGCTGCTTTATACACAAGCTTACTATCGACTGTAAAGGAATCATCCAATCTGTCCCTATGATTATCTTCCCCGTACAGTTTAGAAAAATATTTACCGATAACATTAACTGTAAGCCTGCTTATAGAAAACTGCGGAGCTAAATTTAACTGATGATGCGGCCTGCCTTGAGTAAGATTCCCCACATCTTGATACGTGTAGGTTATTCTCTGCGAATAAATTTTATTAGGTTTTAACACTATATTTGTCTCAAAGCCCCTAAAATCAAACCCCTGAGAATTTTTGAGAATAAAAGAGGAAGGAATACTTTTATCCTGCACTAAACGTATTAAATTTGATCCATACATTTTATAAACTGAAAAATCAAAAAATATCCATGAGATCAATTCCTTACTCATTCCAATTTCATGGTTTTTCACATTTTCAGATTCTAAATCTGGATTTGAGGTGGGAAAGAGATAAAGCTCATTAATCTTTGGCGTACGTAATCCCTTGCTGGTATTCAGCCAAAATGACTCGTTATTATCAGATTTCAGCAAAAGGCCTAAATCATAAACATACTCCTCACCAGCTTCTGAATAATTTAGATATCTGCCGCCTATAGTAAATTTCAAATGATCATCAAGAAAATTGATATCATCATAAATCGAAGGGCTTAATTCGTATGCATGCCATTTCCCTTCCTTTTGCGGCTTAAGCCTTTCACCATCAAACCGTGTGAAATCAATCCCTAGGCTTAGCAAATGATTGCTCCAAAATTCCTGGTGCATCTGCGCTTTTATGCCTACCGTCTTATCCCGAGAATGCCAGTTATTTGTACCGAAAAAGGCATGATGCCCAAAATTTTCAAATGTGATCAAAGAAAATGAGGTCTCATTAAAACGCGCGTCAACAGTTGCATCCACTGACCCGCGCTTATAATCCCTTTCATCGTCCGGAGTAGGATTATTCACAGTCCCCGGCATCTCATCAATACCAGAAAAATATCTTGCGCCCAGAGAACATTCCACCGACTCATTAAACCTGTATGCAAACTTACCCGTATAATCTTCACTGTAGAACCCGGAATTATCCCTATGCCCGTCTGTACTCTTTTTTCCAGCGGTAACAAAGTATTTTACCTTATCATTTGAAAAACCATTCTTAAGAACTAATGTTTGTGTATCAAAAGTGCCATAACTTCCTTGAAATTCAAATCCCGTACCTTCATCAAGCGTCCTTGTTACTATATTTATTACGCCTCCAAGAGCATCAGAACCATACAACACCGACTTTGGACCGCGAATGATTTCAATTTTTTCGATATCATCTAGAGTAAGTGACTGGGTAACCGTACAGCCGAAAATAGACATCTTTTCCGGCCTTCCATTTATTAACACTAATAACTTTGTGCCATTATCCCCAAATCCGCGCAATTTTATTTCCTGTCTTCCATATGTGCCTGTTCGTTCGACAAAAACCCCTGCATAAGTTTCAATCAGTTCCAAAACATCATGCGCCGATGACAATTCAATTTCCTCTCTGTTAATTATAGTTACCGATCCTGCAACTTCTCTTTTATGTTCGCTAAAAAGTGCTGGGGATATTATTATTTTACCTAATTCAACTATTCCTCCCTCGCAAAACAACATACCAGGACTAATAAGATTAACCAAGCTAATTAAACAAAAACTCAAAATAGCCAATTTATTGTTCATAATTGATGATAGCCCCCTATAATTAAAGCAGCTCAGTGCCTGTTGTAGTCATTACAAGTTTCCCATGCTTTACTCCGCGCCTCCCGATTAAAATATCGCTGATCTTCTTTATCTTATGCGAGTTGCCTCTAAGTATCAATACTTCCAAACAATTGTGAGCATCCATATGTATATGAGTCGTTGAGATAATGTACTTATGATGCTGATGCTGCAGCTTATTCAGCGTTTTCGCAATAGATTTGGAATGATGGTCATACACTATAGTAACCGTACCAACTGCTTCCTTGCAGGATTTCCACTCTTCCTGAACTAAACGATCTCGAATTATATCCCTGATTGCTTCTGATCTATTTCTATATCCCTTTTCCTTAATAAGGGAATCAAATTTCTCTAAAAGCTTTCTCTCCATGGAAACACCAAATCTATCTACATTTACCATAATAAACCACCTTTTAATTAGTGTTACGATTTATAAAAAAGTAGCAAAATAATAAGTGAAAGTCAATTTCATAAATATAGGACCTTCTTTTCCGGTGCTATATTTTTAATAAGATGCATATTTAAACAAGGGAAGTAAAGGAAACTGGAAACGAACAATTTTAATAATGTCTTGCAAAATTTCCGTTCTCAGTATACATATATATATATAGCCGTTTTGCTCAAAAAAGGACTAATATTGTGATTGATATTGAAGAAATACTTAATGCGAGAATACTGCTTATAGATGACCAAGAAGAAAATGTTTTTCTTTTAACAACCTTATTAGAGTCAAAAGGATATAAAAACATTAAATCAATTACAGATTCCAGGAAAGCAATAGAGACATATAAAAACTTCTGTCCGGATCTGTTGATACTCGATCTTGAAATGCCAATTGTTAATGGATTTGACATTATGAATGAAATTCAAAAAATTGAAGAGAATTCATACTGTCCTATTCTTATACTTACAGCTAAACAGGATAAAGAAAGTAAAATAAAAGCTCTTCAGATGGGAGCAAAAGGCTTTATAACTAAACCCATCGATTCAACTGAAACATTAATACATATACAAAATATGCTGGAAGTGCGGCTGCTTCATAATAGAATTAATGAGCAGAACATAATCCTTGAACAAAAGGTAATGGAGAGGACAAAAGAACTTATGGAATCCCAGCGCGAAATTATTCACAAATTGAGTCTTGCAATCGAATATCGTGACAATATTACCGGCTCACATGCGTTGCGGGTGAGCGCAATCTCTCATTTATTAGGCCAAAAAATCGGCCTTAATGAACAACATTGCAGCCTGCTGAGAGATGCAGCGGCACTTCATGATACCGGGAAACTGGGAATACCTGACACAATATTATTAAGGCCTGATAAGTTAGATGAAAAACAGCGTTTGCTAATGGAAAAACATTCGGAATTTGGAGCTAATTTACTTTCAGGCAGTAAATCAGAATTATTAAAAATGGCAGAGATAGTTGCTTTAACACACCATGAACGCTGGAATGGCAGCGGCTACCCTAAGAAGCTAAAAGGAGAGCAAATACCATTAGAAGGCAGAATATGCGCAATAGCAGATGTATTTGACACTATCACTTCAAATCGACTTTATAAAAAAGCAAAATCAATGTTAGAGGGAATAAATGAAATTAGAAAAAAAAGCGGTATAGATTTTGATCCAAAACTTGTAGATGCATTTTTCGATATTATACCAGAAATTACCAAAATTAAAGAAAGCAACAAATAATTGTTAATTCCATATACCTGCAAACAAAGGCCTAAACATAATCTCTAAGTAAATCTTGATTTGTTGAAAATATTTTGCTAACATTCTAACCACTTTCAAGGACATTAACTAAAACATGTACAGCAAAAAAAATCAAAAATTTGAAGATATTTTCCGTATGACGAAGATTTTAAGTTATCCTCGTTACTCTTTGTCAACTTTTGGACAATCTGCCATAGATTATTTTTTCTTGGCTTCTCTTGACGTAAAGAAAACAAAAACGAGAGAGGGCAGGGTAATATTTCAGAAACCAAAGATCATATTATCTCAAGATATTAAAGACTCATTTGAAGGCTATGGCTCAGAAGTGGAAGATTTTATTGATGAAATCTATCAAGATATCAGAACAGAAATAAGGATTATCGGTTACCATTTCAAGCATGAACCAACACAAACCAAGATCGTATCTGATTCTTTTTCAAATGTATTAAGAAGAATAAAAGAGCGTACCTCAGAGGATAACTACATTGCCATTCTATCCGGGATAGATTCAAGCAATGAACTGTCGATACTAAAATTGACGTTGGAAATGATGCTCCGCTCCGCGAGTAGCAATATAACTGAATTTGAAGAGCGTGGTTTTTTTGATCCGCCCGAGGAACGACAATTAACAAAAATTAAAATTGAAATAGAAAATTTATTCCGCCAGGCTGAAAAAGATCCGAGAAAGATACGTATTCTTGGAAGGTGCTTAAAAGACTCTAAATTATTCAGCGCATATGAAGATAGATTTTTTAATTTAGTTACTCGTTCAAAAAGATAAACGTAAAAAGGATTTAACGGGCAAAAACAAGTAACACTCCAATTCCGACAACCATAATGCCCCATAACCGAAAGAATATTATTGAGGCTTTGCTAAATTTCTCCAATACTTTAACTACCGCTCCCTCAGGCAGAATTACAACCAAAAATCCTGCTAAAAAGAATAACACACCTATTAATAGCCCAATCATTCTTATTCTAATTGATTGAGAAGCAAAGCTCAAACTTACTCCTATAAAACAGTAAAGAATGCCCAAAGCTTTAGGTGGGATTTCCATATACATCTGAGCTAAAGCATTTCTCATCTTTGCCGGAACTATTATTTCCATAACACCTTCAATTATTAATATGAAAGCAATTATTAGTAGTGCAATTTGCATATCAGCATGGACTTCAATTTATTAAAGGATTAAAAAAGAGAATTAATATTGAGATCTCTCATATTCATTCATTCCATATTTTTTGGTAAGTGTAATATACTTTTCTCAGATGTCTTAAAAAGGGGCTGTTTTTACCATCACCTTGACCGCATATACCTAACCACTCCTCATAAAGCCATCCATCCGGATATGGCCCTTTGACCTTTCCTTTTTCATCATGCTTATCAGCATTATAGGAATTTCCATTCTTCCACCATTCATCACACCATTCAAAAACAACACCTCCTATAGAATTTCCGTAGCCACTCCCTGCTGTATTGTACATGATATCCTTCCAGCAAAACTCATGGTATTCTGACTGTTCGTCCTCAGCTATTTCAAAACTTTTACCAGAATGATAGGCAGGGCATCCATACTCTGTAATAAGTACGGCTTTATCGGCTAAATCACTGACACCTTTCCATAGGCTTAAACCAAATCCATCCTTACCCCTATAACTGTTGGTTCCGTAAATATCAATATCCGGGCAATATTTGGCAAATAAATCCAGAAATAAGAAATCACCGTTGCATATTGCCACAGGATGATTAGGATCAATACTTTTTATTATCTTCGCGACTTCATTAACGAACTTGTAATAGGTAACCGGATCAGCACTATAATTATTCTCATTTCCCAATATCCACATTAAAACATATGGTTCATCTTTATTATCCACTACCATTGATTTTACACTTTCAACCATATTCTTTCTATATTCTTCATTAGAATAATCTGTCCCGGTGGAAAACGGGGCATCAGAACCCACAGAATACATACCTAAATAATCACCTATCAACGCCATGATTCCGTAATTATTATAAAGATCCATTAATAATTCTTTATTATAAACATGATGGTATAATCTAACTGCATTCACCCCCATCTCCTTCATTAACCGGAAATCACCTACCGCAGTTTCATCTTCGTCTTGAAGATTATTTCCGTTCTTATCAACCCAAGCATCATATGGGCCATCTATTTTGCCATTACTGTTATAATCATCTTTCATATAATCTTTGTGCGGCGTTAATGTACTTGAATCAGGGGATAATCCTACCTTATTAGGAGAATATGCAACAGCCTTCACAACAAATGGTTTGTTATTAAGTATTAACTGCCAGTGGTTATTATTATACTTAATCAGCTGCACATCAGATCTCCCAATCTTTCTTACTTCAGTCAGACTGCTAAGATTAATCCTTTTGTCTAATACCTGTTCAGGATCAACCTTGATAAGCTTCCCAGGCCTGACATAGAATATATCGTCTCCTGTTTCATTATTATATCCATTTATTATTTTTATTTCGCAATCCACAAGTTTCATGCCCAATTTAGGATTTTGCCTGCAAAGCAAATCTACTTTATCAACAGCAGCTCTTCCCTGGTACCATGGAGTATTAAAAAATGTCCAACCCACACTTTTTGGGAAATGAACAATAATAGCATAATATGCCTTTATTGCGTGATCCAACAAGCCTGCGCGCTCCAAAGCAAATGCAGTAAACCACTGCTTAACTCCTTCAATATCTTCATCCTCACATGAAGCCCATTTATAAATATTTGCCGCATAATTATCTGAATGAATAAAATCCCACTTATCGCCCGATAATGACTTTTCCTTTTTCAACTTTTTATATAACGGCTCTTTAAACACGCTAATACTGTCAGGATAGATGCCTGTACCAGCAGCTCTTTTCAGCCCAATTATATCGTCAATCGCATACTTGTAATTATCCGTCCCAGTACCTTTGAATTTTCCATATTTTTCATAATCAATAATTTTTTCAGTTCCAAAATATTTAATGGATAGTTCATGATTAGAGCTATTAGCTTTGCTTCTATTGCCAACATCTTTATCTTTTCTGCTTTCGGCATTTACCGATAAAAGCGAAAATGAAATAACTGAGATTAATAAAACAATAAAAAAACGCTTATTTTCAAACATGGGTCCGCCTTTTTTAAAAACATACCTATAAGTTCAAAATGCCAGAGCTTCAAAATCGGGGAACCAAGAGCCAAAATTAATGGTTCTGGGGTTCGGCTTCACCAATTCAAGTTCCGGCATTAAAAAAGTTTCTAAGATTAGAACCTTTGATGTATAATTACTATATTTAATAAATCCCATACATTCGGTCTGTTATTTTTCTTAATCTCAATGCTAACGATTCAAGAATAATATCCATGACCATTAAAGCTGTTTTCTGGCTTGATTCTCTAATACTTTGAAAAACTGCTTTTTTCAAAAAGTGCACGGTTGAATTCGCCAATGCCTCCGCGTTAGCATAACGAGGTATTATGTTGAAAAGCGCCATTTCCCCAAATATATCATCTTTTTTATATATAGCAAGTATGGTATTTTCATTCCCACCCGTCATTTTAGAGATTTTTATCATTCCAGCTTCAATAAAATAAACCGAATCACCAATATCGTTTTCCTTAAAGAGTATTTCACCTTTTTTCAGCTCCTGTTTCACGAACGAATTACTTAACAACTCACGCTCTGCATCTGAAAACTTTTCAAACACTTTGCAGGTTTTAAAATAATCATTCATAAATAAACCTCAAAAAGCACATTTTCTCTCATTATATATAAATTAAGTGGAAGATTCAAACTAAAAACAGCATTACTGTTGATCAATTCCTGCATTAGAAATGAATATGGAAAACCGTCAGCTATGTATATTCAAAAAAAATATTGATTTAAAAGTCACCAATTTGGCAAGAGATATTAATCATTATTGATTATAGATTCTTACACAATTTCTTCCGGATTGTTTGGCTTTATACAATGCTTTATCGGCCTTTTCGATCAGCTGGATCTCATCATCGCCCTTTTGCAATTCTGCGGCACCGATTGTTATAGTTGATGTTAAGTTCTCCATCGTTTCTTGGTTTGTAAGAAGTAGCTTTTGCTCTTCAACTTCCTTTCTTAGCTTATCAGCAATAATTTTCGCGCCATTAATATCTGTTTCGGAAAGGATTACCACAAATTCATCGCCTCCATACCTAGCTGCTATATCTGATCTTCTTATTTTATCAGTAATTATTTGAGAAACATTTTTTAATACCGCATCGCCGCATTGATGACCATACGTGTCATTCAATTTTTTGAAATAGTCAATATCTATAATCAGAAGGCTTATTTTCTTACTGAATCTTATTGCTTCGAAAACCTGTCTTTTTAAATAATTAATAAAGAAAGAATGGGTATACAATCCTGTTAATCCATCTTTAATAGCTTCCTCATACAAATGCGCATTCTGAATTGATATGGCCGCTTGATTAGAGATAACGGTTAAAACCCACAAATCTTCCTCCGTAAATAACCCGCTGATCAAATGATTGTCAATGTAAATAATGCCGAATAATTTATCCTTAAGAAAAATAGGCGCGCACATCACAGATTTTAATCCTGATTTTACAACGCTTGCCTGCGACTTCAACAGTTCATCCTGAGAAGCATCTTGTATAAGCAATGGTTTCATCTCCCTCTCAACCTTAGCAATTATGCTTTTGCTGGTTCTTAAAACCTCGCCTTCAAGTTCGGCTCTCTCAACATTGCGCACAACCCTTATTTCGAGCCTTTGATTTTCTCTTTCCTGAGAATGCTGAGGATATAAATATAAGATGCCCCTTTCCGCGCCGACAGATTCAACGGTATAATCCATTATTTTTTCTAATAATTCATCTAAATTAAGAATTGAGCTCAATATTCTGCTTGCCTCCAAAACCGCAGACATTCTTTTCTCGGTTCTTAATCTCTGTCTGGGACCAAATTTTTCATTTATATCCGCCTCTTTTTCTGATCCGATATGTTTCTGACATCGTTGAACATATAATGATGCTCCTATTTCTTTGAACACCCAGAGAGCATTCTTCCATTCCCTGAGCGCATCTTTATGATTACCGGTGAATTTGAGGAACTGCCCATATTCATAATAACTCCTGCCTAATTCGTATCTCTTGTTTAATATTCTTGAATGAATAATACTTTTAAGAAAATACTTCTCTGCTTTTTTTCTATTATTAGTTAGCGAATAATACTTTGCCATAACGCGTAAAGCAGCCCCTCTATGGTTAATCCATCTGCTGGTTTTCTTTAAGGATTCCCTGCAGGCCTTCTTAATTTCCAGAAGCTTATCTTTGTTTTCTTTTATTCCATACCCGATGCTCCTAATTTTGTAATCCTCTAAATAAGCTTCCGCCAGGTGCGCAAAAAGCTCAATCACAACATCCCTTACAAATGAATTTTCAAAGAATACTTTTCTTGCTCCTTCCAAAAAATGTATTGCCTTTGGGTAATCCTGTTTTTCTATCGCCAAATAGCCAAGATACATTTTGCTGTAGCAGATAGCTATAAAATCATCTAAATATTCACTCTGTTTTAAGGATGTTTCTAATAAATTTTCTGCCTCTCTGAACTTTCCTTGTTCCATATAACAGCAGCCGGTCATTGCTATGGCTCCAAGCACTCCATGTTCATCTTTTATTTTTTCACATATTTGTTCTCTTGTCTTATATATATCTATACTCTTTTCATATTCACCCAGATATCTGTACACATGACCCAACCCGATAAGATTTTGAGCCAATTCCCAGACATCTCCTATTCTTTCGTAGTTTTCTTTAGCCTTAATCAAATAGTCCAAAGACAATTTATAATCGCCATTCCAAAGATACATATAACCCAAAGCCGTTATGGCCCTAGAAATGTCGAATTCGGTATGCAATTCTTTTTTTATTTCAAGAGTTCTTTTTAATACTTTGATTGCTCTTGAAAAAAATGAAACCGCTCCAATCATAAATCCATATGCTACATTTGTATTCACTAATTCTTTAGAAAGCCCCAAATTTGACTCTGACAAGTTCATACTCTTTAACATAACATATGCTAGTCTAGTCGTATCAGTTAATATGAACATCCATGTTAAACATAGATAAATACCTGATTTTACTATATCCTCCGGCTTTATTTGTTTTTTTCTCCGGTAATAATACTTTGGCGCAATTGAATGTATAAAATGTATCAATAATTCCTTCAACATAGGTATTGCAATCCCCGACCTGCTTCTTGGCAGATTATCATCCAATAATTCCAATCCCTTTGCGGAACTATCTTCACAATGCTGCCAATCCCCTTTTTTATAATACGCTGTCGCTATAGTGCTGTATATTCTGGCTTTTTCTAAAATACTCTGTTCCAAATTTAAGAGAGTTTCGGAAACCTCTATAGCCTCATCATTTCTACCTATTAGCAGGTATACTTCAACAATGCCTTCTTTTGCTTTCATCCAGGCATGACATCTAGCCCTTCCTTGCTCTTCTAATATCTGTATCACTAACTTATAGTAATGCAGTGAATTTTCATGCGCAAAATCTTCTCTAGATTTTTCAGCTGCCAACACCGCATATTCAAGCACTTTATCCTTATTATCACCTTCAAGATAGTGATGAACAAGCTCAAACACACATTCTTTTTCCTTACCCTGATTCTTTTTTTCATAAAACTCTGCTATTTTAAGATGATATTGACGTTTTTTCCAATCTTCCATTTTTTTGTAAAACGCTGCTTTTATCCGCTCATGGACAAAAATTAATTTACTTTTTTCTTTCTTTGACCATTCCAACAGCTGAATGTCAACCGCTTCATTGACCTGCCTAACCACTTCCTCTTTACTGGTTTCAGCAAGCAAAAATAACGCATTAATATCTATTTCCATGCCTATTGCTGATGCTATTCGCAATAAATTATCCAATTCCTGGCCAATATTTTTAACTCGCATAAGCACAATATCAACCATGTTGGCGGATACATTTACGCTATTAATATGTTCCCAATCTTCCTCCCAAACACCCTGTTTCCAGCTGATGCAGCCCTGCTCTACTATTCCCCTTAAAAGTGTTATAGCAAAGAACGGATTGCCGTTAGATTTCTGTATAAGGTAATAAGTAAGATTATGAGTCGTGTGCGGTTCTACACCCAAAATCGCCGCTGTCACCTCATTGAGTTGTTCGTGATGAAATGGATTTAGCATTATGTCTTCTAAAGAATAGTCCTTCTGCTTTGCTTTATTTTTAATTATTGCAAGTGGGTGATCTTCACCGACCTCATTGTTTCGATAAGTTCCAAATATCAGCAGATTTGAATTTCCGATTTCTTCAGAGAGCTCGCTTAAAAGATTTAAACTGCTTTTATCCGCCCACTGCAGATCATCAAGAAACAAAACGCAGGGACCCATTTCTTGCGGAATCAGATTACGAAAAAAAATCGAAACAGTCATTAATAAACGCCTGCCCTCGCGCTCGGGTGCCAACGGCTCTAATTTTTCAACCTTGCCGAATAATGAGCTTAAACGCGGATTAAGTTTGACTATTATTTCAGTTAAATTACCAAGCACATTTTTTATTCTACTAATTTCTAGTTCTCTATCTTCTATGTCCAACCGATCTAATACGCTGATGTATTCATTTATAGCGTCTCTGAAAGGTTGAAACGACACCATGTTTTCTTGCTCTATACATCTTCCGCTTATAAATACACCTCCGTCTGTATATGTATAAGTTTTTAGCTCATCTCCTAACCTGCTCTTACCTATGCCGGATTCACCTCCAATTAAACATATTGATCCTCTGGACACCCTGGCTCTTTGATATATTTTTTTTATTTTTTCTATTTCTGCTTCTCTGCCGACCAGCCTTGTCTGATAACTTAACTTGACTTTTTGATCCTTTTCCCCAACAACAAAATTCTCCTCTCCGCTTTTGAATCTTTTCAAATCGTGCAGTAAACCGGCAGCGCTCTGATATCTTAATTCTGGTTCTTTATACAATAGTTGCATAACTATGTCATCTATAGTTTTATGGACGCCTTTTCTTAATTCTGCTGGTCTTCTTGGCACAACCGCTGCTTGGGAATGCAGCAATTTGCTGATTTCTTTCGCTTTAAATGGAAGCTCTCCTGTTATAAGTTTGTAAAAAATTATTCCGAGTGAATAAAGATCGCTGCGTTCATCAACTCGCCTGTTGACAATACCCATTGTCTCAGGCGACATATACCCGAATGTACCCACAACCTGCTCTACTTTGTGTATTGCTCCTAATTCCATCATTAAGGCAATGCCGAAGTCGATTAATTTTACTTTATATTCATTTTTTGATTTTCCGATTATTATGTTAGTTGGTTTTATGTCCCTGTGAATAATACCTTTACTGTGAACATATTTCAGGACTTCCGCAAGTTGTATCATTATGTTAAGAATCTGGTCAATTTTTAACACCTCTACATCCAATAACTCTTCAAGCCTTTTTTCTTCTACTAATTCAGTTATTAAATAGGGTATATTTTTATATTCGCCTACACCGTGCAACATCAATAAATTTTCATGTTTTAGAGCGCTGATAAGCTTCATCTCCTGCTTAAATCTTATTACGTCTTCTACCGAAGAAGACATTATATTCGGCTTCAAAAGTTTCATTGCTAATTGTACGGTATTTTTTATGTCTTCAACCTTGTATACCACACTCATACCGCCTTCGCCCAATTTGGACTGAATTAAGTATCTGTCGTTTATCAGTTCACCTGTTTCTAATATAAGCCTTTCCATTTCAATCACCTTTATAACCGAAATATTCTCTGCATGAACTACTACGTTGTAATGCTACTTTTACAACAGTTTGTATATACATATTAATTACAATACAATTATAGTGGAATTTCCGCGAAATGCCAGTGTTTCTTTTTTACTATCTGCAGCGAGATCGCTCAAAAAATCTTTTGCGTAGTTTTGATCCTGAGCTTGTCGAAGGGCAATATTTGATCATTTTATACGAGTACTATCTGGTAGGTCTAAATTAAGATTTCTCAAACTAAAAGCCATAAAAATTTTGTTGCTAAGAACAGAACTAAAAAGAAACCCATCATATCTGTAATTGTAGTTAAAACTGGGCCGGAAGCAATCGCAGGATCGATTTTAAGTTTCTTAAGAATAAGCGGCAGCATACTGCCTAAACAAACGGAAAGTGTAGTATTAATCCACAAAGCTAAAGCTACTACCAGACCTAAACCTGGGATACGCTTCCAGAAAAAAGCAACAGCGCCTATTTGCAAACCAAGTGCCAAACCGTTAATAAATCCAATAAAAAGCTCCCGTAATAGTATCTTCTTAAAATCACTTGAGTCAATTTTACCTAAAGCCAGTTCCCTTACGCTGATAACAACCGCTTGCATACCGGAACACCCGCTCATGTCAGAGATTATTGGTAAAAAGACCGCTAAAGCAATAACTGCTTGCAGAGTGTTCTGGTAGAAGGCTATTATACTGGCAGCAAGCACATTTAACAATATATTGATGCTAAGCCATTTCAGCCTTCTTTTCATAACATAAAAAATAGACATATCATGGCTTTCCTCACCGCCCGGAATACCGCTTAGCTTCAGCATATCCTCGCTGGCCTCTTTATCTAATACATCTATTACACTATCAGCGGTGATAATTCCAAGCATCCTCTTATCCATATCAATTACAGGCAATGCAAGCAGATTATACTTCTTAAACACATGCACTACAGACTCCTGGTCCATTTCCACATCAACGGTTATCAACGAGGTGCGCATAACTTCTTGGACATTCAGCTTGGCATCCTTAACGACCAAATCTCTCATCTGTAAAACCCCTGCAAGTTTTTTATCTTTATCAACCACATAAACGTAATTAGCTCGCTGAACATCTAGTTTTGGGAATACCCCCTTTAAAACCTTAAGAACCTGCCCCAAGGTTTGATCCACCCTTACATAAATAAAATCCTTACTCATAATTCCGCCAGCGCTATCCTTTGGATATTTTAATAACTGGTATGCTTCCTCTGCTTCTTCAGAAGTCATAAGATTTTTAAGCATATCAGCTTCTTTTTCCGGAAGTTTTTCTAACAAATCCGCTATTTTGTCCGAACTCATTAATTGTACAATCTCTGAAATTTCCTTAATATCTAGCAGAAAGAATATTTTTAGCTGAATTTCCGGATCGAGTTTTTCGTATATGCTGGCGTTTTTTTCATAGTCAATGATGCGTATAAGCTGCGGAATTTCTTGATCAGAAAGGGACGAAATGATTATAGCTGAATCGGAAGGATGAAATCTGTTAATCAATTCTTTAATCTTCTCGAAATTTTGCTCTTTAAGATGTTTTTCAATAATTTTAAATTTTCTGCTTTTATACATACTAATTAAAATAATCCTTAATATTAAAAATATCTTCTACTACACAATCAGGCCTTACATCTTTGATATCATTGCCTTTATTAAAACCTGACTTTATATAACAACTTTTTATTCCAGCGGAAAGAGCCGCTTTTATATCATTTATACTATCCCCTACCATTAATGCGCATTCATTTTCTACATGCGCTTTTTTAAGTATCCAAATTAATTGTTCTGGAGATGGTTTTTTATTTTTAGTTGTGTCTCCGCCAACAATAAATTTAAAATTATCCAGCAATCCAAGTTTTTGCAATATAATTTCTATGTATATTTTAGGTTTATTACTTGCTATGGAAAATATCTTATCACTAAAATGTTTTATTAAAGGCAGCACCCCCGGATATAAATAAGTATTGTCCAGCAGATGCGCCGAATAATATTCTCTAAATATTTTAGCAGCTCCTGCAATTAATGTAGAATCATTTGAATTAAGAGCTTTCTCAAGAAGTATCAGAAGCCCATCACCTACATAACCGGTTATAATGTCTTCGGATAATTCCTGCCTGTTGAATCTGCGCAAGGTATGATTTATCGCCGCGGCAATATCTTTACTCGTATTCACAAGTGTACCGTCAAAATCAAAAATAAAGAGCTTAACAAAGCTTTTCATCTTAATTTAATCTGCAAAAAATAGATTTAACATCAGCCAAGTTATAATCATTTTTTGCCCACATACTGTCAAATAATACATCAATATTTTCTTTAACCTTATTCTCCAATATCCTAAATTTCATTTTATGCTCATAATAAAGACTTTGCTCCTGGAAATATGTAAAATATCTCTCTTTAACCAGACGGCCATCCAGATGTATATCCCATAGGATATATCCTAGATTAAAATCTATCCTTTTAATCTCTCTGAAACCCTTTAAATCGAAACCCCTTACAAGCACATCCTGAATATGGCCCAGCTGGTGTACCATCACTTGGTCAAAATCCCGCCCATTATCTATATCATCATAATAGACTCTTGCCAGCTTATAATTACTGCTTAAAAAAAAGCATTCTTTATGACCCGGCACAATATCTATTACAATTTCATTAAGGATATTTATCAGATTCATTGATGTTAAATATTTATTCAGTATTTTTGAATAATTATGCAATAGCATCTTCTTTTTTACTATGATCTCATGCCCGTTCATATCAGTATGCTTTCTTTCAATATTTTTTTCTTGATCGGATGAAAAATGAATAATCATACCCTACCTTTATTTGTTAACAGAAATATTGCTTCTTCTGCGAATAAATTTGGGGAAATTAACTTTCCAAGGGAAAATATATCTGTTTTACTTCCTATGTAAATTTCCTCCAGTATTGTCCATTTTTGTCTTACACACATATTTTTAAAATCTTTTATAGACAGTAAATGTATATTCGGCGTATTATACCACTCAAATGGAAGAAACTTAGTCTTTGGCATAGAGCCGGAGAACAATAAATTTAGTCGTATTTGCCAATAAGCAAAATTTGGGAAACTTACTATTATTTGGTTACCTACCCTGAGCATCTCGCTTAAAACATAATCCGGTTTATGCACTACTTGCAGTGTCTGATTGAGAATAACGTAATCGTATGAGTTATCGGGATAATTATTCAATCCCTCATCAATATTGCCCTGAAAAATTGATAAACCTCGCCCTATACACTCCAAAACATTATGTTCATCTATCTCCACGCCCAACCCAGTAGCATTTTTTTCTTTAATAAGCCTTTCCAATAACTCCCCATTACCGCAGCCTAAATCAAGCACATGCCTGCCAGGCTTGATTAGACTAATAACATGATCATAATCAGGTTTTAAATTTGTCATTATATTTTTTGTCTTAAACATTCTTTAGAAAATTACGCATTAAAATTGTTAACTGTTTATCTTCCAATAAAAATGCATCATGCCCATATGTCGATTTTATTGCACAATAAGAAACATTTTTGCCGTTATGCATAAGAGCTTTTACTATTTCTTCAGATTGATATGGGGGAAAAAGCCAATCCGAGCTGAATGAAATAACTAAGAATTTCGACAAAACATTTTTAAATGCTTTCTCAAGCGAACCATATTTCTCAACAATATCATAATAATCCATTGCTTTGCTCATATAAAGGTATGAATTAGCATCAAACCGCTTTACAAAACTAGATCCTTTATAACGCAAATAACTTTCTACTGCAAAATCCTTTTTAAATTCATAGTTATAATCATCTTTATCCGAAAGCCGCCTTCCGAATTTACTATGCATTGAGGATTCACTCAAGTATGTTATATGTCCAATCATTCTGGCTATGGATAAACCCTGTGCAGGCATATCAGAACCATAATAATTGCCGCTTTTCCAATTCTTATCTGACATAATCGCTTGTCTGCCTACTTCATTAAAAGCAATAGCTTGAGGGGTAATCCTTGCTGCAGAAGCAATTATAGCAGCAGATCTTACCATCTCCGGATACTCTAATGCCCATTCTATAACCTGCATACCTCCCATCGAACCACCTACAACAGAAAGCATGGTCTTCAATCCTAAATGATCAATCAGCATCTTTTGAACTCGAACCATATCATTAATTGTGATAAATGGAAAAGTTAATCCATATGGTTTTTCAGTTTTTGGATTAATCGAACTCGGGCCTGTTGTGCCTTTACATCCTCCGATTATGTTAGAGCATATTATAAAGTACCTGTTTGTATCAAATGCTTTATCAGGACCTATCATTATATCCCACCACCCTGCCTTTTCATCTCTAGGCGAGTTTTTCCCTGCTGCATGCGCATCTCCTGTTAAAGCATGCACAATAAGAATTGCGTTACTCTTATCTTGATTAAGATTTCCATATGTTTCATAAGCTACAGTAATAGGTCCGAGTTTTTGCCCTGATTCAAACCTAAACTCATTATCAGACTGTGCAAATGTAAAAAACTGGGTTTTAATAATTCCAACTGAATTCGTTTCTTGAACATTCATGTATTAAACCGTTAAAAATGTATAATTACCGTATTGTTTTTGAAATACGCAAACTATAATCCCAAGCGTATCCCTTATATATAAATTATATAAAAATATCATATATATTCAACTAAAAGAAATAATTCTATTTAAGCATAGAGAATTTACTGCTTTTTGTAATCAGGCGTTGAGCTATAATGGTTAAAAGAATAAATTGTATCTAGAGGTTTGCGAATCCGTACTTTTTGTTCCATGGACTCAGGATATCCAACAGTAATAATTGAAACCACTTTTACCTCTTCAGGTATGCCCAACACATTTTTCACAACTTTTTCATTAAACCATCCAAGCCAGCAACATCCCAGCCCAACTCTAGTAGCCTCTAAAAGAAAGTTTTCAACCGAAGCGCCTATATCAAGTAAATAATACTGAACACCCTGCAATCCGCCAAATACAGCATGTGTCAAAAAATGTTTTTCAGCAGAAACAATAACCATAACCGGTGCAGATTTTGCAAATTTATTAAAACCGGGCGGACAATTGAAAGCCTTACTGGAAATCTCCTGCTTTATTTCCTTATCGTCTACAACCGTAAAATGCCATGGCTGTTTATTGCATGCGGATGGGGCAAGATGCCCAGCGTGTATACAACGTATAATTTTCTCTCGCTCAACAGGAACATCCTTATATGAGCGAACACTCTGCCGGTTAACTATTTCTTCAATAAGTTTATCTTTATCCATTATAGTTTTACTTTTGTCCCTAGTGCAGCGTATTGTGAGAAGATCCGCTTTTATTTATTAGTTCTGAGTATTGATCCATTATCTTCTTTTCTTCTTTAGTCAGACTATCCGCACCATTTACCAATATTTTCTCAAGTATTCTATTAACTTTGCTTGTTAAATCATCCGAAGTAAAAGATTTTTTTCTAGACTTAGATTTTCTCTTAATAGTATTAATGTTAAAAATATCTTCCAATATTGACTTGTATTGATTCCTAATTTTCCAACCATAACGCAGATATAAAAATCCGGTTAACATCCCGCCAAGATGGGCAAAATTCGCTATTCCTGTATTGTGAGAGAATGAAGCAAGGAATTCAACCGCTGCAAAGATAATAATAAGGTATTTGGCTTTTACAGGAAAAAGAAAATACAGATATATAACCGCATTTGGATACATCATTGCAAATGCAACAAGCAGTCCGTAAACTGATCCCGAGGCCCCAATACTTGGAATTGTTGAATTATAAGAGGTTGCTATAGTAAATAAAGCCGCTCCAATACCAGTAATAAAATAAAATTTAATAAACTCCGCGCTCCCCCACTGTGCCTCAATATTTCTGCCAAACATCCACAGGCAAAACATATTAAATAACAAATGTACGAAACCTCCGTGCAAAAACATATAACTAACAATCTGCCAGATCCATAGATCATTTATTACTTTTGAAGGAACGAGCCCAAAAATACGTATAAATTCAAAGGTTGTAAACTGTTGAAAAACAAATATTATGCAGTTTATTATTATCAGGTACTTAACCGCTCCCCTAAAACCGTAAGAAGGAGAAAAGAATTTTTCAGCATTGTAAGATCTATAACCCATAATTTAATTTATGTAAATAATAAAATTAATTAATATTTTTGTTGCGCTTAATATATTTTTTAACAGGGGTGTAGTATTTTTGTTCCACACCGTCAACAACAGGTTTGACTTTTTTGACAATAGTGTGTTCAAACAATTTTTTTCTTCTAGGAGGCAATATCTTGATTATTCTCTTTGTCGCCTGCAAAATGCCAGGAGCAAGCACAGATTCATTTACTGACTTTTTAATAAAAGTTATTTTTGCTAAATTTATCGGGATCAAAATACTTCCGATTATGCAAAAACTCAAAAAAACACCTGCGGGCAATCCGATTATCTTGTCAATAAAATCTATATACATTATTTTAAGCAGTTTTCTAATTATTAGACCTATTGCAATAACTAAAAAGAAAACACAAATAAAAGTCAAAAAATAACTAATTGCCATATAATCTCTTAAAAACGGGAAAAACCTGCCGGGCAATGCATAATAATTGCTTCCCGCCCAGCACCCCAATATGCCGCCGACTACATAACTCATAGTCAAAAATAATCCCTTTCTCCATCCAAAAATACCGCCTATGATGATTAATATGATAATAAAGAAATCCAATATATTCATAGAAATATTAAAACAACTAAACCCCGCCAACCAAACTTTTCAACACTATTCCTGTAGCCAGTTTAGGATAAAAATATGTAGATTTCTCCGGCATCGCTTCTCCTGATTTAGCAACTTGCTCAACTTCCTGTACGGATGTCGATTTAAGAAGGAATCCACATGTGTTTTTTTCTTTTTTTACGACGCGTAAGATTTCGGATGAATCCTTTATATATCTGATCCCTTTTATGTTAACGTCTTTAAGAATAAGATTATGAAGTATTGTAACATCTAAAGCTCTGTATGCTTTAGAGTGACTGTTTAAAATATTTGCTTTTTCAAGTTTTATATTCAATTTTATAAAAATATTTTCCTTTGAATTAATCAAACCAAAAGCATTTTCAGATCTACTGCTGCTAGCATTTAATAAGCGCTTAAAATCGGAAAATTTTTCTATATTTATTTTTGTAAAATATTTGGAAATGTTTTCATTTAATTTGAAAAATGCATTAGCATCCGAAAGTTCTATAAGTCTGTGAGTAGGCAGTATTACCAAACCCTTGTCCTCCATCGGACAAATAAAACTCAAAATAAAATTGCTGTTATTGTAAACACCCCGCTTTATATCCTCTGAATTTAGCTGGCTGTATTTCCAAGCGGTCTCATATCTATGGTGTCCATCAGCAATAAAAAGCTTTTTGTCTGACAAAGCATTGTGCATAGAACTTTGCGTATTTTTATCATCAATTAACCATAATGTATGACTTATCCCAGCAATATCCCTGAACTTGAACACCGGTTTCTTTCTGGATTGTGTTTTTAAAAGCTTAATGATTCTTTTACGTTTATCTGCAAATACTAAAAATATTGGGCTTACATTCATTCGCAAAGCCCGCATAAGTTTTAATCTGTCTTCCTTTGGCCCTGCAAAGGTTCTCTCGTGAGGAAGTATACTTCCTTTTCTTGGGTCCTCTACCCTAACCGCAGCAAAAAATCCTAACCGCCTGCAGTAACGTTTCTCCAATTTAAATCCTTGTTCATATAGATAATAATGCCTTGATGTATCCTGCTTTAATATTTTTTCATTAAACATTTTATTAAGCGTTTTTGAAGCTTCTTCATATTTATCAGAATTGCCTCTGGATTCCGGCAATTCAAGCCGTATAACATTGTTTGGATGGGAATTAAATATGTGTTTTCTATCCTGAGAGCTGATGACATCATACGGCGGGCAAATAACTTTTGACAAATCTGTTATTTTCTCTTGATTAAATCTTACTCCTGAAAACGGGATTACAAATGGCATAATATCATCTCCGATTATTCTTCTTCTTTAATTTCATTTTCTTCCAACTCCTCAATAACTTTTTCAGTTGCTTCTGGGATCTCTGCTTCTTTGTGCGAAAGTATATATATTGTAATCTGATCCGGCAAATTTTCCTTATTTATACGCAGAGTCCTATCCCCGATATTTTTTATAATACCCTCATAACTTTGAATAAAATCATCTAAATTCCCGAGAGTAAAAGATTCTGGAAGCTCAGGCAGTTGATAATACATAGGTATTACAATACTTGGCTGAAGAATAGAGATCAAATCCCATATTTCATCTGACCTATTCTTAAAATACCCTCCGATTGGAAAAAATACAACATCAATTGATTGAAGTTTTTTTAAGGTTCCATCGTTAAATTTATTCTGCGTTAAATTCCCCATATGCAAAAATCGGATGCCATCCATATCCCACAAATACATATTATTTAATTTCGAGGTCATGATCCCATTATATAGAATACCCATAATTCTATAATTACCGTAAGAATTTAGTATTTGAAATGGAGGTTTTACAATCTCGATAAGTTTCTTTTTAGTTTGAGCATGAGTAATTATTACCGTATTGGGCCTGACAGTATGGGTTGACAAACCAACTTCTGATGCATCAAAAGGATCTGTTAAAGTAATCCTATTATTCGAATCCTTGATACTGAAGCAAAACAATCCATAATATGTGATTTCTGTCTGTAAATTTTGATCACTCCAGAGTGTTGAAGCACAAACAAAAGAGAATGCCATTAGAAAACAGCCTGCAAACAAATGTTTATAATCAGAGATCATTTAGCGCTCCTTAGAAGTTTTTAAATATATTAAATCCTATAATGTTATGCCCGAAGTAGCTTATTATTCCGCAAACAAACGCAATTAAAGATACAATTGCCGGGAACAATTGTATATTCTGCTTATTTTCACGAATGTATATAAACAACATATAAAGCAGCCAAGCTATTAGCGACCAAATTTCCTCATTATTCCATTGCCACCATTCCCCCCATGCGAGATTCGACCAGCTGGATCTCAATATAATTCCAGCGCACATTAAAGGGAACCCGAAATAAACAAAACGCTGATTAAATATTAAAAGCTCCTCTAAAGAAAGATCCTTAGATTTCGAGAAAATGCGTTTTAGGAAAGCAGATTTGGAAATTAGCAATAATGCCAAGTACACTAAACTACAAATAAAACTTATTGCAAGGAATGAGTATCCGATCAAACTTATAAAAGCATACGAACTCATCCAGAATGTTTGATATGGAGGCGCAATCAAAGGCATGTATTTATCCATATTAAACACTAATAACTGCATGCCTAACACCAGTGTCAAATTAATTGCCGCTACTAATCTTTGTTTTTCAAAGAAACCAAGACTGAATGTCAGAACTATAATACCCAAGGCTAAAAGTGTTAATCCTTCCCAATAAGTGTTAAATGGCAAATATTTTTTATACTCAATAACCGGAAAATAAATCAGCATATATCTGCTTATAAAAAAAAGCGCGTGCGAAAATATTGTTAAAGAAATCAGCATCTTAAGAATAGCAGCCGCAAATCTTCTTTTAACTATAAATAAATAGCTCAAGTAGCATATGAGACTAATCCCATAACCCCAGCAACTTAAATTTAAGAACAGAATATCCATCTTAATCCTTTCTTTGCAGTTGAATTTCTTTCAAGATTTATTTATTTGCTTTTTTTAATTCCCGCACAATTTTTTTAAAATATTCATTAAACATCAATCTGTCGCGCACCGATTCACCTGCTATCAAAACAGCTGTATTTTTATTTCTGGAGCGTATAAGTATTTTAACATTACGGTTAACTAAATAGAACTGCAGAACCAATCCTATAAGCAGAAGGCCAAAACCTACCCAAACTACTTTTAACCCCGGATCGAAATTAATAAAATACGTGCTGGAATAAGCAGGATTGATCTCATTTAGTTTTAATTTATATCCCACATTCGTTTTAAAAATGTTCTTTTGGTAATCCGGCATACGGCTAAAAAGCCAGTCCCTGCCTACAAGCTCATCTTTTTTAAATAAACTTAAGAGAATTGCCGGATTATTCCACTCAGCGCTGCGAGAATAAAATCCATTTTCATTTTGGCCGTAATCAGGAACAAAACTATCTAACCGAATACTTAATCTTGTTCTTTCAATAGGAAAAACTCTCCCAAAATGCAAACGTATTAATCTTGTCTTTTTTCGTTGACGATAATTTTGCGGTATTTCAATCTCAACTTGAGCATCCCGAATTACTATATCATACTGCGATTGATAAATTCTTAATCCGTTGTATTCTAGAGGAGAGTTGAATCTAATCTCCTTATTTATTATTAATTTTTCTTTTTGATAAAGCCCGACTGAACTATTTATCACTTTCGGAATATTTGAATCCTTATAAAAATTTATATTAAACATATCCTGCTTAATACTCATACTTTTATATTCAAACTCCTGCTGTGCGCCTGCCACAAGCGTAACTGATTTCTTAAAACCAAAGATATTCCCTATTAGCGCTCCCAACAATACCACTAATAAGCTTAAATGTATTATATACATGCCCCATCTATTTAACCTGTGCTTCTCTGCCCAAAAATAAATTTCCTTTCCGGATTGAGCTTCAAGTATATGGAACCCAAAAGCTCGCATAGCACGCTTTATAATATCAGCGACGAATTCTAGATCATGATTGACATTAAATGTATCGTTGCTTTCATATGATTTAAACGTTTCTTCATTTATTGAATTTTCGATTAATTTTGATCCTTGAGGAAGCTTTTGCAGTTGATAAATTAAGTAACAAGCCATTAGTGCAACCGAAGTATAAAACAACCACAGATGAGCGCTCCCAAATGTTTTGACTCCATCTTGCAGAGTATAGAATACCGCACCCCAATCTTCACCAATATAATCGGTTAAGTTTATGTTTTGTTCTAGCCAAGCAAGAACACATAAGAAAATCAATATTGTATATGGCAAAACTACCCAAAAAATACTTTCTTTTTTGAACATTATTGTCTAATTTTTTCCTTAAGAAGATTATTAATTAATTGCGGATTTGCTTGTCCATTTGTCTTTTTCATTATATGTCCGACTAAAGCCCCAAGTGCTTTTTCCTTTCCTTCCAAATACTGTTGTACAGCCTGCGGATTATCCTGAATTGCTTCTAAAATGTATTTTTCCAGTATTTTTGAATCCGTGATTTGTTTTAAGCCTTTTTCTTTAATTATTTCTTTAACGCTTTTAGAAGTTGTAAATAACTCATCTAAAACAGATTTTGCTATTTTATTGGATATATCTCCTCTTAACAAATATCCAATTAAATGCGCCAGATTCTCCGGATTTATTGGAGATGTACTTATTTCTAATTTAGCTTTATTAAGCCTGCCCAGAATCTCACTGGTAAGATAATTGGAAGCCATCTTAGCTTTTTCATTTAGCGCAAAGTTTTCGGAATCAAGATGATTCAGTGTTTTCTCAAAAAATGCAGCAATATTCCTGTTAGCTGTCAGCACCCCCGCATCATATTCAGAAAGCCCCAATTCTTTAACAAACCTGTCGCTCTTATCCTTTGGAAGCTCTCCAATGGTTAATTTAACATTTTTAATAAAATCCTCTTTTAACTCTAAAGGTATGAGATCCGGCTCAGGAAAGTAGTGATAATCATGTGCTTCTTCTTTAGTCCTCATCGTTTCGGTTATTTTCCGATCTGATGACCATAACCTAGTTTCTTGCACAATTGTCCCGCCAGCTGATAGTATTTCTCTTTGACGCTCTATTTCATAAAACACAGCTTCTTTTACCGCTTTGAATGAATTCATATTTTTTAGTTCAGTTTTAACACCGAGTTTTTTATCCCCTTTTTTGCGCAAGCTGATATTTGCATCACACCTGAGCTTACCTTCCTCCATATTACAGTCCGAGATTTCCATATATTCTAATATCTGCTTCAAACTAATTAAATATTCATAACACTCTTCTGGAAAATTAATATCCGGCTCCGATACAATCTCTATTAGAGGAATACCCGTTCGATTGAAATCAACAAGACTGCCTTCAATAACACGGGAACCTATCATATGAAGCAGCTTCCCAGCATCTTCTTCGAGATGGATCCTGGTTATTCCTATCTTTTTCGTTTTATCATTGATTTTAATATTTAGATATCCATTCTCGCAAACCGGCGCTTCGTATTGTGATATTTGGTAATTCTTAGGCAGATCAGGATAAAAATAGTGTTTGCGCGCAAAAATTGAGTGAGGCGAGATTGAACAATGCGCAGCAATTCCAGCCTTTACAATCAATTCAACCACCCGTTTATTAAGAACCGGCAATACCCCCGGTTGCCCTGTACACACAGGGCATATATTGCTATTCGGGTCTTCTCCAAAATGTGTTGAACATGAACAAAATATTTTTGAATTTGTTTTTAACTGCGCGTGTACTTCAAGGCCTATAACCGGTTCAAACTCCACAAAAACTCCTTTTAACAATTCGTATATTTAGCTTAATTAAATCGATTATAAATTAAGATCTCTAGAAACTGCTCGAAGAAATTTATTTCGGCAATTTCTACATGGGAGTCTTCTGTTAATGATTTAAACTTTGAGAAAAATATTAAAAGTTTAGTTATTCAACTTTATCCTTCATTTCCTTCTTCAATATTGTAATTTCAACTCTTCGATTTTTTGATCTCCCGTCAGAAGTCTCGTTAGAGGCTATTGGATTACTCTCCCCTAACCCTTTAGGAGCCAATCTATTAGGATTAATACCGTTCCTTACAAAATAACTATAAACCTCCCATGCCCTCTTACTGGACAGTCTCATATTTGATTTAGCTGACCCAATGCTATCCGTATGCCCTTCAATTAACACCTTATTCTCAGGATATGCTTGCAATAATTTAACAACTTCATCCATCGAGGCTTTAGCCATTTCTTTAAGAACTGCTTTCCCAGAGGAGAACAAAACCTTTGATGAAAGATTAACTATCAGACCCTTGTCTGTTTCCTTTACACTTACTAATTTAGGTGGTATTCTTAATTCTACCGGAACAATCTTGCTGGATCCTCTATTCCCAGCTTCATCCCATGCAGAAAAATCTAACATATACATGCCATCTGGAACAACTGTACTATAATAATCATCCGTTCCATCCCAGACAATATCCATCGGCAGAGAAGCCGTTGACTTAATAACTTTTACGATTTTATTTTTTTCATTAGATATTGCAACAGTCCATCGCGTAATATTACTTTCATCTCTAGCCCTTAAACCCATATTCAATACATCTTCAATGTTGTCCCCATTAGGAGAAAATGTTGCTGAGGAAATCACCAAATCCAATTTCGGCGGTGAAAGATCAATCAGGATATCTCTTCCAACATGTTTCCCAATCTTACCCGCTTCACCTTTTACGCTAAAGTCATATTTGTATCTACCTTCTGGAACTATAGTTTTTTCTTCATTCTTGCCGTCCCACACAAGAACACCCGGGATATCCTTTTCGCCGGTAAAACTTTTTATAAGTGACCCGCTGTCTTGCTCCCGTATATCCAGCTTCCAACTCTTCAAAGATTTAATTTCACTAATCTTTGGACTAAAAAAAATAGTATCGCGAACCGCATCGCTATTAGGCGAAAATACCAATGGCTCAACAGTCATGGAAGTCTCGACTTCGCGCTTATGCGGCACAAAATCTAAAAATCTATACCCTAAAGAAATTCGCTGGACATTACCTAATTCCCCAAAAGGGTTGTATGAATAATCAATTAAGATACCCTTTATGTTTAACCCCAACCCGCCACACCAGTTATATATTGGCTCCAATTTTGTATCCACTGTTAAAAACTTGTACCCAAACCTAAGCGCAAAAATATCGCCACCCCAATGCTCTATTCCTATTACATAATAAAGATTATTATCAGATGGCATTATGGCCTCAGTAAGGATATTAATTTCCGAATAATGCTGGGGTAATTCTATGTTAAATCCGAATCCAGTTCTTATTTGATATGGAATTGGATCACTTACCTTATCATATTTAAGCCGCCCGCCGCCAATATTTTCTCCAGAAACTCCAAATTTGCAGAAATCACCGGGCAACTTTAAGAGCAATCCAACATCTGAAGCTAAAGTATTAGCGCTCTTTTCTGCAAGTTTGGAAGATATATGTTTAACATTAAAGCCCAGCGAAAAAATATTAGCGAATGATTTTCCGTATGCTAATGAAACAGCCAGATCTCTATTATCAAACTTATCTCCCTTTACTCCGTTTTTTATACTGGTTATTTTCGGTCCGCCATAATGCTGAACGCTTAATCCAAAACCTCCTAAAACAGTAGGTTGAACATAACCAAAATAATTGTAATAAGTATCTGCAAGCCACAAAGCATGCATGGCCTGGAATTCCGGATTAACAATGAAACCCAAACCTCCGGGATTCAGTATAACTGCGCTTGCATCATCGGCCTGCCCTACAAATGCGCCTCCCATACCATGAACGCGGGCCGTTGCGCCCATTTTCAGGAACTGAGCTGTGCTTGTTCCAACCTTTTTACTTATATCATCAGCGCAAAAACCTAAATCTGAGCCAAAACAACAAATAAAACCAATGCTAAATATAAATATTTTTTTCATAATCAATTACTTTAATACTACAACCCTAACTACTTCCGATTGTCCATCACCTGATTCTAGAAACACAATATATATCCCGCTAGAAACAATCTCCCCTTTTGCATTATTACCATCCCAATCTACTGTATATAAAGCGCCCTGAAATCCTAAATGCTCAGCAAGTGTTCTAATTAGTTCTCCATTAAGCGAATAAATCCTTACTTTCAATTGTTCATTACTCCCATTTATTCCATATCTTATCTTTGTAATCTCACCTTCTTTAGGATTAAAGGGATTATTCCAATCCACGTAAAGAATAAGAGATTCATAAGGGGTTGTAACAGCAGAACTATCAGTATAAAAAAAAGTGCTTTCCCAAACGGAAGCCTGACTTGGCACATTATCATCTGTAACAACAACCGCCCAATAGTAAGTAGCATTAACGCTTAACGATGGCCCGGCATACAGAATAAAACCCTTGTCATATATCCCTGAATAAGTCCACACATCACTGGCCCCAAATGAATTACCAACTCTAAGATTTATACTCTCTTGCTCTGTTCCTGAATCAAAAGTAAATTCCCAAGATAAACGAGGATTCCTCGAAGCAGTTATTACCTGTTTATTTTGGTAGACCCCATCGGTCTTTAATCCTTCGGATGAAGTTAAGACCGGTTCGGCTGAAAGATTAACAGAAAACAATAAAACTAAAAATATACTATATGTCATGCAATATTTTTTCATCCTAATTTACCGCCTTTAAGAGCTAACTCCCTTTTATATATATTACAAAAAATTTTACTTCAGCAGAATAAAATATTTTAGCCCTTTATTCCTCCAGCTTCTCCGGCCTCGCAAATAGATATCCTTGAGCATAATCAATGCCGGCTTTTTTGAGATATTCTTTTTCCTCAGCAGTTTCAACTTGTTCTGCTATCAGTTTTATTTCTCCGTTTTTGAAAATATCAATCAATATGCCAACCGTGTTTTGTTTCACAGAATCCTTGTGAATATCTCTAATCAAAGATATGTCCAACTTGATATAGTTTGGACATAAATCCTTGATGTGTCCCAATGTCTTCACGCCAACATCACCTACATCATCTACGGCCAATCCGAATCCCTTAGAACAGAAATAATCGCACGCCTGTTTATAATGATTAAAGTCTGAAATAAGATCGTTCACCTGAATTTCAAAGAATATATTGTTAGGATTAAGTATCATATTAGAAAAGAAGTCCTTGCCTTTGGTCTTAGGATTAAGCCAAGTTTCGGGAGCAATGTTAATGAAGTATTTTATATTTTTTTTCAATTTACGGACAACAACTAAAGACTTTTGCATACAAATACGATCAAGTTCCCAGACATAATCCATTATTCTGGCTACTCTGAATAACTCATCCGGATATTCCAGGGACGTTCCCTTCGGCCCTCTGCAGAAAGCTTCATGGCCAAAAATTTCATCAGTTTTAAGCGCAACTATAGGCTGTAAAAGTATGTCTATCAATCTATCTTCGAGAATATTATTCAAAAGCCCTATCCTATCAACGGATTCTTTCTTAGACATGCTGGGATCAACGTTAACAACTGAATGCTCCTGTATCCTTCTGTCTTTCACATACGCGCTTCCTTGAAACGATTTGGCATATTTTTTTAGTTCGCTTGCCAAAGCGGAAATTTGGCCGATATGGGTAAGTTTTGTGTTATCATTTGTAATCGTTCCTATTGAAATTGACATAATAGGGAAAGTAGATACCCTGCCAAGCCTATCTTCGACAACTATACCTCCTTGAGCAACATCAGATTGATCATAAAAACTGCCAATCGTTCTTTCAAAATAATCAATTATTTGAAGACAGATTTGATCTATTTTATTGGGTCTGGAGATAACAATAAAATCATCTCCTCCTATGTGACCAACAAAATCTTCAGATTCTCCAATTTCTTTTAACACCTCAACAATTATTTGAGCAGTTCTCTTAATAATATCATCACCTTTAGAAAATCCATACTTATCATTAAATGCCTTAAAATTGTTAAGATCTAAATAACTAACCGCAAACGGATCCTGGTGCATAATATGCTCTTCTATCTTTCGTATAATACTTTGATTACCGGGGAGGCGCGTAAGCGGGCTTGCATCAAGATTATAATAGTTCCTTCTTATAATAGTATTTACCCTTGCTACAAGTTCTGCTAAATCAAAGGGTTTGGTAATAAAATCATCCGCCCCGGATTCAAGAATTGAAACCTTCTCTTCCAGTTCGCCTTTTCCTGTAAGCGCGATAATTGGCACTATTTGTGAAAGAGAATCACCTTTAAGCTTTCTGCATATCTCATTACTGTTAATATCAGGCAGGTTCAAATCTAAAATAATTAACTGCGGCAACTCCTTCTCAATCAGAACTTGTGCTTCTAGCCCGCTTTTGGCAATAATTACAATATATCCCTTATATTCCAGAATTGCTTTTGTTGCTTCGATTATATCTGTATTGTTTTCAGCTATTAGTATCTTAATCTTATCCATTTTCCCCTATACATTTCAAACAAATCGCAACTATATGATTATATAAAAGATAAACGAAAAACTCCATACCAGATTTGGCTGATAATATTGTTATATAAATTTTAGAGAATTTCATTGAAATTATAATTATTTTATATATACTATTATGCAGGAGGCAAAACATGAAAATAACTTTTTGGGGGACTCGGGGCTCAATTCCCGCGCCTGGAAGAGCAACCATAAAATATGGCGGGAACACGCCATGCGTAAGCCTTAAATTAAATTCAGGAGAATTTATTATACTCGATGCAGGGACAGGAATCCGAAAGCTTGGATTAGAGCTTTTAAAAAGCGGTTCTACAACTAACGCATATATTTTTATAACTCATTCTCACTGGGATCATATTCAAGGCATACCATTTTTTTTGCCTCTATACAAAAAGGATAATGTATTCACAATTGTAAGCAACACTATAACAAAGGAAATACTTAGGCAGAGCTTTCTGGATTTACTAAAACGCCCCTATTTTCCGGTAACTTACGAGAATCTTCCTTCCAGAATACAATTCTCAAAACCAGTGAAGAGTAAATTTAAGATTGGGGATGCCAAAATAGAAATCTTTTTTACTAATCATCCTGACAGGACGTCTGCGTACAAGTTTACAGAAAAAGGCAAAACATTTATTTATATGACTGACAATGAAATCTCTTATCCAAATTACAACAAGGAATTTTTTACAGGATTGGTAAAATTTTGCGAAAATGCAGACCTGCTAGTGCACGATACTATGTATACTAAAGAGGAATACAAAGCAAAAATAGGCTGGGGTCATTCATGCTTCGAATCAGCGTTAGAATTGGCTGTAAAAGCCGCAGTAAAACGCCTTGCATTTTTTCATTATGACCCTGAATATTCAGATAGAAAAATTGATTCTATAGTTAAACAGCATAATAAAGTTGCGGAAAAAAAAGTCGGAAAACAAATCTGCTTCGGCGCTCGAGAAGGAAAAACCATATCCTTATAGAGATCTCTTATAAAATCTTTAAGAAAAAATTAGGAATCTGCATGCGGCGAAGATATAGCTAAAATCACTCTACCGAACGTTCATCAACCAACATCCCGTTAACAAAAACTCTGATCCTCGCATTCGGCGTTGAATTATAAGGTATTTTTATTTTAGCGCCAGAGTTTTTTTTACCTTGAAATAGCACTTTCTCTCGGTTCTCATCTTTTAACACTATCTTAATTTTGCGATCATCAGATCCCTTCGGAACCTCATATTCAAAATACTTATCGCCAATATTACTGTATACCTCTGTCCTGGTACCAACAACAAAATTTATTTTACCCTTTTCTGTTATAACCGTATCCGGTTTAGGTTCTTGCTCTATAATTACATCCTTATTAGCCACCGAATCATAATCCTCAATTATTGAATCTATTTTTATGCTTTTTTGCTCTGCCCATATCTTAGCTTCACTTATTTTTTTGGTTGAAAAATCCGGCATAAGCACTAATGAGTCCGGCGGCATGCCGCGGGATATCACTATATTAACTAAATATCCTTTATCCGTAATACTGCCTGGTGGTGGATCATGGCTCACAATTTCATCCTTCTTAAATATTAAAGAATACTTATATGAAATCTCTCCAAGAGTTAGATAAATTTGCCTCAATTCAATCTCTGCCTCACGTAATGACTTCCCTATTAAATCAGGAACTTGTTCTACCTCGCCACCTATACTTAGAACTACTTTTACAGCCCTATCCTTACGAATGCTCACTCCCGGAAGCGGATTTTGTCTTATAACAGACTTTGCAGGCAACGAACTGTTGAATTCTTCCCCGACTTTTTTAAGTGCGAGATCTTGTTCAGACAACATATCAAGCGCTTTTGCCAGCGACTCTCCTTGAACATCCGGCACAAAGACCTCTTGTTTGCTATGTATAACCTTATTCATTAACCAGTTAAACATAAAATAAGATAAAAGAATTACAAAAAATAAAGTAATACCAATTTCTATACCCATCAAAACATATTTTTTCATGCGATACCCTACTCTTGTAAGAAATTTTTGTAACTTTTATAACATTTATTCACTTTTAATACTAAATCCCTGCAACTGCCAATGCTTCTTTCAAAATTCCGACATCTACACGAGTATTTTTGCATGGTCCTTCCGGCTGATAATTTATAATAGCAAATACTGGAATTGTTGTCACCTCAGCCAAACCATGGAATATTTCCCGTTCGCAAGCGATAGCTATTACAAAATCCGGGTTAAGCTTACTAACAAAACTCTTCGCAATCTCACCTCCGGTTGCAACAAGAATATTAGCAAAACTAGCCGAGTTTGTTTTTTTTATTTCAGCAAGATCGCATTTCCCGCATATTTTACAATTTTCCACTGATTCTACAACTGCTTGCGCGCAAGATTGATACTGCAAACATCTGGGCAGTACAATAAGAACATTACTGTGTTTTTTGTTATAACTAAAAATTTTAACAAGTTTATTGTTGATGTTGATAAAATATCCCATCAATCTCCTGTTAAATACCTTAAGCAGCATTAGTATCCTGAATAACCAAAAAAAATGGGCGATAGATTTTATATTATAATTTTTTATAAAAAGGAAATTTTTATTTCTAAGAATTGTAAGCGCAATCAAAATTGCATGCGCAAAAAGCACAATGATAATAGCGGCAGTAATATATAATAAGTAATTCATGCTTCCCCTTCTCTTTTGATCTTCAGAAATTACATATCTTCTTCAAATGTCATCTCAATACATCTCCAATTTTCAGCCTGGCTCCCTGCCAAAATGCCCAACCAGACATTTTTTGTTTTCCTTGAGGATGAACAGTTTCAATCAAAACAGAACTATTTCGGCATTTTACCACAAATCCTTTATCTCTCACAAGACCTATTATTTCGCCTATTTTATAATTTTTGTCACTAACAGGCTTTATTATTGATGCCTGCAGTACTTTTACAATGTTCCCATTGCCCATTAGAAAAAAAACATTTGGCCACAATATAAATGCTTTAGCAGCAGCAACTATATGCGCTGCATTTGTATTCCAATCAATTCTCCCGTTTTCCTTTTTTATTAATGGGGCTTTGGAAGGCGTTCCAGTTTGATGATATGTTCTTATATTCTTAGCTTTTATTTTTTCCAAAACATCTTTAAGCAGTTCCAACCCTAAATTAGTTAGTTTATCCTCTAAACTGATATAATCATCCTCCGGGAATATTGGTATTTTTTGCTGCACAAATATGGGCCCCTCATCTATCTGTTCCGACAGATAAAATATAGTAACTCCCGCGAATTCTTCCTCATTAAGAAGTGTATGCTGTATAGGCGCAGGCCCCCTATACTTCGGCAAAAGTGAGTAATGGATATTTACAAATCCCTCCCTGGCTGCCTCCAGACATTCACTAGGTATCTTTCTACCGAAAGCTGCAACTACTCCTAAATCAAGTTTCAAATCAACAAGCGAATTTATAAAAGAAGGATCATTAAGTTTTTCAGGCTGAAAATGCGCAATGTTTAATTCCATGGCATACTTCCCAACCGGAGATACTTTTAACTGAAATCCCCTCCCTGCCAATTTTGATGGTTGCGTAACTACTCCCGAAAGCAACTCATTAGCATATAGATATTCCATAAACGGGATAACCGAAGCAGGCGTTCCAAAAAAAACAACCTTAAGCTTTTTTTCTTTATCACCCATATCTATTTCCATTGCCCATGACGTTTCAATTTCCTTATCATTAATCTGGCTTTTATTTTTTTTAAAGGAGTAAGCCTATCTACAAATACAACTCCATTAAGATGATCTATTTCATGTTCAATTGCTCTTGCGGAAATTCCATCAAGTGTTATGGTAAATTCCCTGCCATTTTCATCCAAAGCCCATATCTTAACCTTCGCAGACCTCTTAACCTTTGCAAAAATCCCCGGCACAGATAAACAGCCCTCTTCCTCGCATATATTGCCATATTTTTCTTTAATAACCGGATTAATAAAAACCATTGGCTTGCTTCTCCCTTCAGGCATTACATCTATAACCGCAACCTGCAAAGGAACTCCTATTTGATTGGCAGCCAATCCCACCCCGGGAGCATTATACATAGTATGGAATAAATCCTTAACTAATTCCTGTATTTGTTCATCGATATTCCCTACTTTTTTGGTTTTCTGCTTCAGGACATTATCGCCGAATTTTCTTATTTTTCTTATTGCCATATTGATTTATCTCTCTTAAAATAAAAATAATTTTTATTGTTTTTGTATATACAACCCCTTAATTTTTAGATCTGCCAGTTTTTTCTCATTTTCGTCAGCAACAATATCTTTATACATTTTATAATATTTCTCAGCTAGCTGATACTCCTTATTCTTTTCATATACTACCCCAAGGTTATAATACGGGATTGTATATTCCTTTTTAAGACGTATTGCTCTTAGAAAGTGCTGTTCTGCCGTTGTTAAATCATTCTGAATAAGACAAATATACCCCATCTCATTTAATGCTGGAGCAGTTTCTGCTTTAGACAAATGATATAATGCCTCATTAAACTCCTTTTTATCCCTATATACCAATCCGATATTATAGTCTAATGTCGGCTCATTTGGATCTTTTGTTTTTGCCAAGTTAAAATAATACAGCGCGCGTTCAAACTCTCTCCTATAAAAATAGATTATACCTATATTATTATATACTTCATAGAAATCTATATCAAAAACAAGCGCTTTATGGTATCTTCTCAACGCCTGGCTGTAATCACCCGCAGAAGCATATCTTAAACCTAAATTATTGCAACCCGACATATAATAGGCAAGTATCTGCTCATTAAAGAAATCCTTTTGATTGAGCGCTCCTAAAGTAAGCCTAACGTTATAAAAATTCCATAAATCATTTGAGCGTTTATATAATCTTTCCACAGAATGATTTTTTTCTCTTTTAAGCAAGCGATACATTATGCCCTGAGGAAAATAATCAAATTGATCCGGCACTTTGAGCGGCAAGTCTGCATATATTGGCACAACAGAAATATTTTTTCTGAAAAACTCATTCAAATACTCTTGCGCATTAGATTGGATGTGTTCTGGCATATATTCAGGGTAAAGGCGTGTAAGCCGCTCGGCGCCCCATCTTGTTCTGAATAGCACCATCTTCATAACATCTAACCTAAGCGAATGGACTTTTGACAGATATTCAGTAATAAAAGTAGTCGAATCGTCCGGATCAAATATGAATGAATTCTTTTCTAAAGAACGAAATATATTCCTGCCGTAATCATGCGCTAAAAAATTATCTCTGCGGTTGTAATTAGGAAATTTTACTAAAATATGAAGAATAATTAATCCTGCTATCAAGATATACAAAGGAACCTTCAAACTTTTAGATAATCTATTTATAAAAGGGAACGCCATTCCAATCCATAAAGCTATTACTAAACTTGGCAAAATCATATTCGGCTCGAGTATCGGATATGATGTTCTCTCATGCACAGGAAGGTTAGCGGCAAGACTGAATACCGGGCCTGAAATAACAAACAACATAAAGAGGAAGCCAAATAATCCTGCTCTATAACTCTGCCATATTCCCAGAATAGCAACCAAAATAAAAACCGGGTTAAATTGCTTTATTAAATTTAAGTAAAAATACTTTATTTGAACAAAAATATTATTGAAAGAACTAATAATAGCGCTTTCCTCAGGATGAAGCTTAAACATGCCATAATCTGCTCTAGATATTAATCGCCAAAAATTCCTAATATTCTCTGGATTTCCCCAATCCATTACCGGCTCTTGGAAAGATCTTAAAGGCGCATAAATATACAAACTTAAACCCAATATAAACATTAACATACTGACACCTGCCAATCCAACAACATTCATCTTGGACAAATTACTTCTGCATAAATATAGTTTTTTAATAATAATATACAGATAACCTGGCATGAAAAATATAACTGTTTGATGCATCCCTAATGTCAGTCCAAACATAAATGAAGCCAGATAAATATATTCAAAATTAATAAATCCTGATCTTGAAAGATAGAATTTTAATACTAACCAAACAATAAAAAGACTCATTGCTGCCTGTTGAGTATACATCTCAGCAACTTGAGAAAGCGACCACATCGCGGGTGTAAATACTGATATTAATCCGGTAATAATGAAACCCGAAAGAATCCAATCTGTCTTAATTCCTTCATTTGAGTAAGACTTTAATATCTCTTTTAATATAACAACAATCATTATCCCGTTTAGGGAAGCAAAAAGCGCAGAATATATTTGAACTCTATAAGCAATATTTCCCCAGGGTATCAGATTGATAAATAACTTACCAAGAATTGTGTATAAGAAATAACCCGGCGGATGAGCTATCCCTAACGTAAAACTTGAAACAATCAAATCTCCGCTATCCCGATAAGGGGCGATACTGCCATAGAGTGTATAAAGAAACACAAAAAATACACCTAATAAAGGAATTACGAGAAAATATGAATTAAGCAATTTATTAAGTAAATTATCTTTCATAATGAAATGTCAGACATATTAAAGATTAAACTACATCAGCTGCTGCGGATCTACATCAACAGCTAATTTAAGCGAATTTTTAATTTTTACATTCTTAAAGAAACTTGACCAGATATATTTATATTCACTTTTTGTGCGCAGTATCATCTGCCATCTAAACTGACCCTTAAAGAGAGGCCTTAAAGCAGGGGAAGGACCGGACAGCTCGCTTGTTGATGCTTTATCGCTAATAAAAGAATTAATAGACGAAGCCAATTCTTCACTTTGTCTTATTACCTCCTCCTCATTTTTGCCTTGAACAATAATATTTATAATCTCAGTAAAGGGAGGATATCTAAAATATTCACGCGACTTAATCTCATAATCGAAGAATGCTTCGTAATTGTGCTGTTTAGCAAGCTGTAAAACAAAATGTTCTGGATAGTAGGTTTGTACCAAAACCTCTCCAGGGATATCCCTCCTCCCAGCTCTTCCTGCAACCTGTATAATCATTCTAAAGGTTTTTTCCGCGGCCCTAAAATCCGGCATATGAAGAAGAATATCGGCATCCACAATCCCGACCAATGTAACACGCGGGAAATCGAATCCCTTGCTTATCATCTGAGTTCCGAGCAGGATATCAAATTTCTCATTTAAAAAATCCTTATAAATCTTCATATGAATATCTCTTTCCCTGGTAGTATCATAATCCATCCTAAACATCCTTGCTTCAGGGAATAGCCTTCTTAGCTCCTTTTCCAGTTTTTGAGTGCCGATTCCAAAAAATACCAGATGATCGCTATTGCATTCCGGGCATTTTTTGGGTATATCCCTGAAAAATCCGCAAAGATGACATCTGAGGTGGCCCTCTATATCTTTCTGATGCACCTTTTGTCTGAAATGCTCTTCTTTAGATTCGCTGAACTGATAATGATGGTATGGCGCAATTTTGGTTGACCATGTTTCATGTTTAACCAGAGATATCAAACACCTTGGGCATTTTGCTATCCAACCGCAGCGCGGACACATACTGTGAGGTGCAAAACCCCTCCTATTTAGAAACAATATTATCTGCTCCCTGCGGGCCAACCGCGTTTTAATTGAACCCTCTAATTCTCTTGAAATTAAAGCCTGGGTTCTTCCTATAGATCCTCTCTTCAAATCTATCAACTGTATATTTGGCATGGATATCTTTCCAAAGCGTTCCTTTAGCACATTAAGTGAATATTCATGCGTGCGGGCTTTATGGAAGCTGACAACATCAGGGGTTGCGCTTCCAAGCACCACAACAGCCCTATGATGCTTGGCCCTTCTTATCGCCACCTCACGAGTATGATACATAGGTTTACTTTCCTGTTTATATGTATCTTCCTGCTCTTCGTCTATGACTATTAGCTTGATCCGTTTTAGAGGTGCAAAAATTGCGGATCTCACACCTAAGACAACCCTCTTTTCACCTGCGGCTAATTCATGCCATGCTTTAAATCTTTGCTGACGCGTTAACCTGCTATGCCATAACACAACATTATTAGAGAAATGCTCATAACATCTTTTTATAAATTGAGGCGTAAGGGATATCTCAGGAAGGAGGAATATCGCAGAGTAGCCATCTTTTAATATCTCTTTTATAAGCTTTAAATAAATCTCAGTTTTCCCTGAACCTGTCACCCCGTAAAGCAGCGACGTTTCTTCAGCATCAGCTTTTATAGAACTAAGCAGATTATTAAAAACAACCGACTGCTCTTGAGAAAGCTCAATTGGTTCCGCAGGATTCAAATCAAAAGTATTATATGAATCTGCGCTAAGTTTTTTTGGGATACGGCTGTACCCGCTTACCGGAAATATGCTTGCCAGAGCTTCACCTCTTGAACAGCAATAATATTCCGACATCCATTTTGACAGACTCAGCAATTCTTCTGTTATGCCTTGCTGATCAAAGAAGATTTTTTCAATCGGTTTGATCTCTTTCGGCAGTTTGCCTGCAAGCTCATCGGCATAAAGAAGCTGCACGATAATTCCTATCAGTGATCTCCTTCCAAAAGATACCTTTACTTTGCAGCCGATAGATTTTAGCTCTAAAGTGTTGGAAGGATATATATAGTAGAAATTTCTCTCTATTGGTAAAGGGAGAGCTACTTCCGCAATTATATTATTATGAAGAAATTTGTTGGATAGCATCACGCAACATTTGAAGATCTTGCCAAGATTTAAGTTTCAATGAAGGATTTCTTAAAAGCGCAGCAGGATGATAAGTAATTAGCGTCTTGATACCTTCATAATCTATGAACCTCCCTCTCACCTGCCCTATACCTTCTTCAATACCAATCACATACCGTAAAGCTGACGCCCCAAGAATACACAGAATCTTAGGCTTTATAATCCTTATTTGCTCCTTTAGAAAGTGTATACATTGCGAAGCCTCTTCGTATGAAGGCGGCCTGTCATTCCCTCTCTTTTCAGGATTACCGGGATCAATCATTGGATGACACTTGACAACATTAGCTATATACGCTTTATTCCGATCCAGATTTATTGAAGCAAGCATCTTGTCCAACAGCTTCCCTGCCCTGCCTACAAAAGGGAATCCCTGTCTGTCTTCATCATACCCCGGACCTTCTCCTATAAAAATCACTGCCGCATCGGGATTACCTACACCAAAAACAGATTTTATCCTGGTATCTCCTAAAGGACACTTTCTGCAAAGTTCGGCTTTTCCTGCAACTTCTTTAAGCAGTTCCGTTTTTTCTGAACCATCTCTTTTTTTTTGAACAAGACTTACGCTTTTGGGAAAAAGCACATCTCTTTGACCTCTATCTTTCATCTCCCTCACCTTTTGTTTAGCTGCATCTAACAGTTCGTAATATCCCGCATTATTTAATAAGTTTTCTGACCGATCTTTCTCCTTCTTATTTTTCATTTTCATCCCTCTCATCTTGCGTTCTTCCCAACATTGAAACATCAACTTCAGGAAAAATTTTTACACCTCATGTAAAAACAATTAGATATTTTTTAATATAAACTTAAACATTTTCTTAGCCAGCATACTTTTGCTCATAAAAGTTAGTCGCTCAACATTGTTCTTTTTATCAAGTAATATATAACTGCCTTTAGGATTATTTAAGTTTTTTAGCGAATTTGAAAAGATAAAATCCAATTGTTTTTCCTTAAGTTTTTTTACCGCTTCAGAATTATTTTTTATCGAATCGCTTAAATTAAAACCTACGAAAATTCTTTTACCTTTTTTTGAAGAAAGTTTCTTTAGTATATCTGCCGTGGGTTTAAGCTGCAGGAAGTAATCGAATTGCCTTTTTCTTATTTTATTCCTGACGAACTTTTTCGGGGCAAAATCTGCTACTGCGGCAGACGACAAAAAAAAGTCAGCCTGTTCAATGTTTTGATGCACCTTCTTCAGCATATCGCCCGCTGAAACAACTTTCACAAACCTTACACCTTGAGGCGGTTTTAAGTTCGTTGGACCGGATATGAGTATTACTTTAGCACCAAGTCTTCTTGCTTCGCTTGCTAAAGCGTAGCCCATATTCCCGGATGACTCATTGGATATAAAGCGAACAGGATCCAGATACTCTCTTGTAGGACCCGCGCTAATTAAAACAGTTTTAGTATTAAGAGGTTTTTTAACAATCATTATTAATTCAAACTTGGGTTAAACACTAACTATAGATTATTCTATTTGCTCAAGAAAAAAATGAAGCTCTTATGTTGTTTTAGTAATCTTATTTAGCGCTCAAGCACTTTCTCAAATAATCAACTATCCCAGTGACATCAAACATACGTCCAATCCCTTCCTCTCCGCATGCCAGATCACCTTTTTGGGGGCCAAGGATCTTATAACCTGTTGATCTTAATCTCTCCAAATTAGCTTGAGTTAATTGATGTGTAAACATATTAGAATTCATCGCAGGAACAATAATTACTCGGGATCTCGTTGTAAGAAGTGTGGCGCTTAACAGATCGCTTGCCCGCCCTAAAGCAACCCTGGCAATAAAATCTGCACTAGCAGGCGCAACTACAATTATATCTGCCCGCTCGGCCAAGCCTATATGTTTATCAGACCATGTGCCAATTTCGAAAAAATCATCATAAACTCTGCCGCCGCTTAAATATTGCAGACTTAGTGGAGTAATGAAACGCTTGCCATTTTCAGTAATAATGACATTTACATTTGCGCCGCACTTTTTCAAAGCATGCACCAGGTCGCACGCCTTATATGCAGCTATGCTCCCGGTTATACCGACTATTATCTCTTTTTTATAGAAATTCCTATCAATTTTTCTTTTCATAAAATTACCGGCCTGATATCATTTTCTAGAAATAATACCAGCTAATTATTAATTTTTTTTCTCAATTTCCTTAAAACTTACATTCCCGGAATAGACATCTTCAATAGCCTTATAAAGAAGCTCTTGCGTAGTTTTATGCTCCTCATTATTCTTTGAAAGGTGTCTGCACCATCTTATGGTATATGCGATCATCTGGTATTTATTCCTTTGATCATCAAAAACCAATTTTTCCAACGACGATTTCTCCTGCTCCTCTTTGCTTTTAGTCATTATGCCCCCTTGTTTATTACTAAAATATTATCTTTTTATCAGCGCACTAATTTTATCTAGATTACGTTTTGATTTATATTTCTCAACTTTTACTATATCCTCTACTAAAGCAACGGTTTTATTAACATCATCATTTATAACTAAATAATCATACCTTTTAGCTTTTTCGAATTCGAAGACAGCTCTTTTAAGACGCTTTTTTATTTCTTCCTTATTTTCTCTTTTTCTTTTTTCAATTCTTTTATTCAAATCTCGTATTTTAGGCGGCGCCAAAAATATTAAGATTGAATGCGGCAGTATCTTTTTTAAGCGCAAACCTCCTATAACATCAATAACGTAGAATGTATCTTTCCTCCCATTAATGCATTTCAATAATTGTTTTTTTGAAGTCCCATACAAATATCCATGGACATTGGCCCATTCAATAAAAAAACTTTTTTTTATAAGATGCTTAAACCTTTTTTCAGTGAGAAAGTTATAATCCTGCCCATTTATTTCACCATTTTGGCGCGGTCTCGTGGTATAAGAAACACTCCTGTTAAAATCCTTGGATTTCTTGAGTATTTTATTGACTACTGTTGTTTTTCCACATCCCGAAGGCGACGAGACAACTAATAACAAACCCATTTGTTCAATCCTCAAAAAATAAAATTTTACCTGCTCGGGGACTTAATATTTACAAAGCTACACCCAAAGCTACTACGCTAATTATAATCGCTAGAGCGCTCAAGAATTTAGATGATCTGCGGCTTTTTACAATTTCCCCTCTATAATCCTTTTCTAAATTATAATCTCCGACACTTTGCCTCTCTTGTATACTCGAAACAGTCTTTTTAAATAATCTTATTTGCTGCTGCAATTCAGTCAGCAAAGCCTTTTGCTCTTCCAAAAATTGGTTCAACTGAACAGTTTCATCCTTATTTCTTCTTACTAACGCCTCAATCGTCTGAGTATCGTCAGATAGCCTTGTATAATCAGCATTCAATTCCTTCAGCGCTTCCTCATATCCAAAACTTTTTTTATTTAATTCCAAAAGAGCCGCATTTAAATCTGAAATGGTTTTGGATAAACTGCTTAAATCCTTCTTTTGCGATTGGAGCGATTTAGAAAGTTTATCTATCTCCTTTTCAACAGCCGGATCCTGGCCGGCTATATGACCAGCACTTATTATACTAATTATAAAAAATAATACAGCAAAACAAAAATACTTATTAAAATTCACAGCTTCTCCCAATTTAACGTTTTTTCTTGGATCTCTTATTAATTTCCGCACAGAACTCAGAAGGCGGCGGCGCTAGAAAGTCCATTCTTTTTTTCGTTCTGGGATGAATAATACCTAATTCCGCTGCATGCAGCATCATCCTTGTAGAATCTGCGCTTTTAGGATTATACTCCCTATCACCAACCACTCCATTCCCTATTGAAGCAAGATGCACACGAATCTGATGTGTGCGGCCTGTTGTAGGTTTAGCTTCCAAATACGTTTCATTCGCAAAACGTTTTATTACCTTAAATCTGGTTGTAGAGTTACGCCCATCAGTAACAACCGCGATTTTTTTTCTATCATGCGGGCTTCTTCCTAAAGGTTTCTCTATCACTCCCTCATTCTCATCAATTATACCGGATACCAGAACCAGATACGCCTTCTTTACTGTACGTTTAGAAAACTGTTTAGAAAGCGAAAGAAATGCTTTGTCATTCTTGGCAATCAGCAGCACCCCAGAGGTTTCCTTATCAAGCCTGTGCACAAGTCCAATCCTTGAAACAGCATTCATTTGACCGCCAAGATAAAAGAGCACCCCGTTAACTATAGTCCCCTTTGGATGCCCGCACGCAGGATGGACAACCACTCCGGCAGGCTTATTAATCACCAAAAGATCCGCATCTTCATAAATAACGTTTAAACTTATCTTTTCTGGTACTACATTGGAAATACGATCAACAAACCTGATACTAATTGTATCTCCGTTAACCAGCTTTCTAGAAGAGAGAGTTTTTGTCTTATTAACCGTTACAAATCCTTTTTTTATAATTGCCTGAAAATAAGTTCTCGAAAAGCAGGTAAAATGCTCTGCAAGATAGATGTCGAGCCTTTGAGATTTCTCTTTGTTGAATTGTATAATCTCATCACGCAATTTGTTTATCTAAAGAGACCGCTCAAAAAGTCCGTTACTTCAATCCTTCGACATCGCTCAGGATTCCGATTTTTTGGGAGACCTCATACCTCCTTTTAATAAGAAAATCATTGCAGCCGCAAAAAGCCCAAGCGAAACCCATTGCAAAAGGGTCACACTAAATAACTCGGGCCCTCTGTAATCACCCCTAAAAAATTCATTGATGAAACGCAATAATGCATACAACAATATATATAAAGTAAATATTTGTCCTTCGTATTTTTCTTTCCCCAATTTATAATTCAAAAAAAGGAAGATCAGAATATTTCCGAATGCCTCCATCAGTTGGGTCGGGTAAACTGACACCCCTGCAGGGGCAAATGATTCAGGGTGTGAAAAGGTTATTCCTATCTTACTGCTCGTTATCTTCCCATAACAGCACCCTGCAAAAAAACAACCAATACGGCCAAACGCATGCGCAAGAGCAATACTCGGGGAAAGGACATCAGCAACCTTTTTCCAATTATATATACGATATTTATATATTATTGCAATACCTCCCAGGATACCTCCCAGGAGTCCGCCATAGTATACAAGCCCCCCTTTCCATATCATAAACATCTCAAGTGGATTACCTATAAAATACTTAATATCCAGCAGTATATAAGTAATCCTTGCTCCTAGTATACCGGAAAACAGTGCCCAAAAAGCCAGATCATAAACAAATTCATCAGAAAAATTATATTTATGCGCTTTCCTTTTAATATAAAATAAAGCGGCTAAAAAACCTATGATTACAAACAAACCATATGTTTTAATGCTCAATAATCCTAACTGAATTAGTACTGGACACACAATCCCTCCTAAAAAGCGACTCCGCTAAATAAAGAATCGCCCCAATAGAAACAAATGTATCTGCAAAGTTAAAAACCGGCCAAAAACGAAAATCAATAAAATCAATGACCTTGCCAAACATAATCCTGTCTAACAAGTTACCAAAAGCTCCGCCAAGTATAAGGCTGTAAGATATAAATGATACCCAGCTCGGTGAAAATATACTCTTCTTAAACGCAACAATAAAGAAGATAACAATAAGTATCACTATTATAAAAAAAGTATTATTACCTTTTGCCAAACCAAACGCAGTCCCTGTATTAGTAATGTATGTTATATAAAGAAACGGAAATACCTTAATTGATTCACCCAGGAATAGATTATTCCTAATTATGAGTTTACTTATTTGATCAATCATGAAGCAAACTACAGGCAACAAGAATATAATTTTACTCATAAACCCTTTTCATTTTCCTCAATATGAGCCAGACACCTACTGCAAATAAGTTCATCGCCTATCTTACTTTGATCCCCCGTATAACGCCAGCATCTTGAACACTTCTCCACAGAAGCTTTCTCAATTTCCACAGATAATTCTGATCCTTTTCCCGGAGCTTCAACACTCACCCTTGATACTATAAAAATCGTATCCAGCTGATCCTTAAACCGTTCAAGCAAGCCATATTCCTCTTCACCGGCAGGGAACAATCTAACCCATGCCTCAAGTGAGCTTCCTATCTTTTTCTGAATGCGAAAATTTTCCAGCACAGCATTGACTTTTTCGCGCACTTTCAAAAGTTCGCGCCAGTTAGTTTCCAAATCATCTGACAAAAGGAAGTCCTTAACCTTGGGAAAAGGCGCTAAAAAAACACTCTCGACAGACTCCCAATCCTTGTGCTCATCCCTTGCAAATTTCCATACTTCTTCAGATGTAAACGAAAGTATAGGGGCTATCAAACAGCTTAAATTCTCAAAAAGCTCCCAAAGCACAGTTTGCGCATAATGTCTTTCTTTTGAAAATGAACTGAATGTATATAACCTATCTTTAATTATATCAAAGTAAAACGAACTTAATTCCGAGCTGCAAAACTGATTAAAATAAAATACCACTTTATGAAACTCATTTGATTCATATGCATCATTAACAACTTTCAGCAGTTTTTGCAGGCGATTCAATATATATTTATCTATTTCCAAAAAGTTGGGATACCCATGCTCAGGATCCATATTTTTCTTATGCTCACTCGCATTATAATCATAAGTATTGCCAAGAATAAAACGAAAAGTATTCCTAATCTTCCTATACAAATCAACCAGGCCTCTAATAATATCCTGCGACACCCTAACATCTTCCCTGTAATCGCTTGCTGCAACCCAGAGCCGTAAAATATCTGCTCCATAATCCTTTATTACCGCTTGCGGCGCGATAACATTTCCTTGTGATTTAGACATCTTTCTTCCCTGGCCATCAACAGTAAATCCATGTGTAAGAACGCTTTCATAAGGTGCTCGAGCCTTCAATGCTACCGCAGTTATAAGAGAAGTTTGAAACCATCCTCTATGTTGATCTGACCCTTCCAGATACATCGTTGCCGGCCATCCTAAATTAAATCTTGGATTTTCCATAACCGCTTCATGAGAAACCCCTGAGTCGAACCATACATCAAGTATATCCTCCTCCTTTTTGAAAGAACTCCCGTCGCAGGAACGGCATGCAAAATTGTCGCCTATGATTTCTTTTACGCTTGTTTGATAATATGCTTCTGATCCGCCCTCTTTGAATATATCCTCTATCCTTTTTATAATTCCATCATCAATAACAGGAGCTTGACAGTCTTCACAATAGATAATCGGTATCGGCGTCCCCCAGTATCTCTGCCTGGACAGACACCAATCCGGACGTGATTCAACCATGCCAAGAATTCTATTCTCACCATAACCGGGAATCCATTTAACTTTCTTGATGCTGTCCAGCATCTTCTGGCGCAGCTCTCTGTGATTTATCGAAAGAAACCATTGTTTAGTAGCCCTGTAAATTACAGGATTCTTACATCGCCAGCAATGTGGATATGAATGCTCAATCTTATCTTCAGACAATAAAAGTTTTCTGTCTCCGAGTTCTTTTGTTATTTTTCCGTTCGCATTAAATATATTTTCTCCTACACAGATTCCCGCTTCTTCAGTAAAAAATCCCATTTCGTCGACAGGAGAGATCACCGGAAGTCCATTTTCAAGCCCTACCTGATAATCCTCAAGCCCATGACCCGGAGCGATATGAATTGCGCCTACCCCTGTATCCATCTGCACAAAACCAGACCCCACAATCACCGATTCTCTATTTAATAAAGGGTGCATTACTTTTAAACCGAGCAAATCACTGCCCTGAATAACAGATTTTGGTTTATCGATTTGAATTCCTAATTTTGGATACTCCTTTTCAAGTTCTGGATCAGCGGCTGCAATATATAGTTCGCTATTACCAGTTTTATACAAACCATAAGCCTTCTCGGGCTCTACCGCAACAGCAACATTTGCTGGAAGGGTCCAAGGGGTTGTCGTCCAGATTAACATGGAAACCGGAGTTTGTTTATTAACAACCGTTTCCCCAAATTTTTGACCTTCAATTAGCGGGAACCGCACATAGATGGATGGTGATATATGATTCTCATATTCTACCTCAGCATCGGCTAAAGCTGTTTCACAACAGATGCACCAAAATACCGGCTTCTTGCTTCTATAAATATATTCATTCTTAAGAAGTTTATTGAATGTTGAGATTATCCCGTACTCATAATCCTTGGTCATTGTCAAATATGGATTATCCCAGTCTGCTAGAATACCTAACCTGACAAATTCTTCTCTTTGTATTACGAAATATTTTTCAGCAAACTCATAAGCTTTTTTCCTGAAATCTTCCCGGTTAATCTTTCGTTTATTAGTTTTAAGCTTTTTCATAAGCTGATGTTCAATGGGAAGCCCATGGCAATCCCACCCGGGTATAAACGGTGTATAATGACCATCACAGGCCTTGTACTTAACAACCATGTCCTTAAGGATCTTGTTAAGGGCATGCCCGAGATGAATGTTTCCATTAGCATATGGGGGGCCGTCATGCAGTATAAACCTTTTATTATTTTTATTTTTGCTTATTAATTTTCTATATATCTCTTCCTTCTTCCAAAAATCCATGAATTCAATTTCACGCACCTGCAAATTAGCTTTCATAGGAAAAGCTGTTCTGGGAAGATTCACGCTCTTAGTATTATTGGCCTTTTCTTTCTTACTCATATCTATTTCCTTAATTTTGCATAAGCTTATCAATACTTTTTATATAAGGGGCTTTTATTACGCCTTTTTCTGTAATTATTGCCTTTATTAAACGCGAAGGCGTTATGTCAAATGCTGGATGCCAAACCTTGCAGCATTTTGGCGCTATTGAAACCGGCCCAATCGAAACTACTTCTTTAGCCGAACGCTCTTCAATTACTATCTCATCACCCGTTTTTTTAGATACGTCAAAAGTTGACAGCGGCGCAGCGACATAAAAAGGTATCTTATGGTAATCCGCTAACACAGCTAATGAGTAACTGCCAATCTTGTTGGCCACATCACCGTTACTAACCACCCGGTCAGCACCTATAATACAAGCGCTAATCTTGTTTCTTTTCATCGCAAAACCAGCCATATTATCGGTTATAAGCTGGCAGGGAATTTTTCTTTGCATCAACTCCCACATTGTAAGACGAGCCCCCTGAAGATAGGGCCTGGTCTCATCAACAAATACTTTTTTTATCTTACCCTTCTTAAATGCTGAATATATCACACCCAACGCCGTCCCGTACCCGCCAGTAGCAAGCGCTCCCGCATTACAGTGCGTGATTATATGTGATCCTTTTTTTAACAGCTTTTCCCCGTTTTCACCGATTTTTTTATTAATTGCAACATCATCTTCATGTATCCTTTTCGCCTCTATCAGCAGCTGGTCATCAATTAAGGAGTTTAACTTAAAAATACTTTTTGCTTTTTTCGACATCCTCTTACAAGCCCAGAATAAATTAACAGCGGTCGGCCTTGTGCCGTTTAATTCATTAGCCACCCTTTGCACATAATTCTGAAAAATATTCTTAGAGCTGAACTTTTTGCTCCTAAATGCGAGCGCGAAAGCATATGCGGCGGCAACCCCTATAGCTGGAGCTCCTCTTAAATTCATCTTCCTGATTGCATCTGCAACCTGTCCGGCATTCTTGCAGCATATATAAGAAATTTTATTGGGCAGTTTAAGTTGATCTAAAATGTAAAGCTTTTCATTATCCCAATAAAGGGTCTTTACGTTCATGGTATTGTTTCCATTAAATCTTCCAAATCATCTTCCGGCCTGCCGTTAATGCTGATAGTTTTTTCCCTGGCTTTATGGCCTCGAATAATCTTTACCATTTTTTCCTTTACTTCGAAAAAATCTGCCATAAAGTCTACGAGTTCCTCGTTAGCTTTATTTTCTTCTGGGGGAGCTGCAACCCTTATTCTTAAGATGTGCCCGATTCTACCTGCCATCTCGCTTTTTTTTGAATTTGGTATTACTCTTACTTTTACTATCATAAGTCCTCCTTTATTTATAACTAAAATTTATGCTAACTTTCTAACATCAAACTCCTACTATACAGACAACTCCTCCGATCTTTTTTTAGCTAACATTATTGCTTTAACCCAATTTTGCCCGACATTGCTTTTCTTAATATAATCAAATGCTTTCTCTGTTGTCCCCTTGGGGGAGGTCACCTTTTTCCTCAAGACACTTGGATCATAATCGGAACCAATCATTAAAAGGCTTGCTCCTATTAACGTTTGAAACACAAGTTTTTGAGCAATCTCAGACGGTAAACCCATCTTCTTAGCTGCATCGATCATAATTTCAGCCAAATAAAACACATATGCCGGGCCGGAACCTGATAACGCAGTAACCGCATCAAGTTGGCTTTCTTTAACTCTTACAACTTTCCCAATACTTTTCAATAAGCATTCAGCCATATCTATTTGAATCTTCGATGCATTTTTAGATGGAGCAAAGGCAACAGCTCCTTCCTGTATTATAGCTGGTGTGTTCGGCATAGATCTTATAATTACTGTTCCTTTATTAAAATATTTTTGAAAAAAAGCAATCCTCTTTCCTGCTACAACAGATATAATTATTTTATTCTTTGCGCTATTTTTCTTCACTTTTGACAACAAATCACTTATTTGTTGAGGTTTAACAGCTATAATTATAATCTCTCCCCAAAATAAAGCCTTTTCACAATCGGTTGTTGAGTTTACATTTATTCCTTTTAAACAAGATTTAGCTATATCGCAACCAAGTATATTCTTGGCTTTAACTAATTTTGATTGAAGCAAACCGGATATAATAGAGCTCCCCATATTTCCGCAGCCGATAACAGAAATCTTTTTACTCTCTAACAAACTCATTTAGTTTCGCTCCCCAAAGATAGCCGTACCTATCCGCACCATATTAGACCCCTCTTCTATTGCCGCCTCAAAATCGCCGCTCATCCCCATCGAAAGAAACTTCATTTTAACATTTGCATGAACAAGCTTGTTTCCGCACTTTTGAAAAAGCTCATTCATCTTCTTAAAATAAGGCCTTGCTTTTTCTTTATCTTCAAAATAGGGGGTTATTGTCATCAAACCTTGAATCTCAATACTTTGTAATGTATTGCACCTATTAAGGAACTCAATAAGTTCCTCCGGATTAACTCCAAATTTTGATTCCTCACCGCCAATATTGATCTCAACCAGACACACCTGCTTTTTGCCAAGTTGTTTTGCGTATTTGTCTAGAGATTCCGCCAGATGAAAACTGTCCAAAGACTGTATAACATCAAACGCTTCTACGGCCTTTTTAGCTTTATTGGTCTGCAGATGCCCGATCATATGCCAGCTAACGCTTCGCCCAATCGAGTCTATCTTAAGGATTGCTTCCTGCACCTTATTTTCGCCGAAATGGGAGATCCCATTGTTAATAGCTTCTCGAATTAGCTCGGAAGAGACCTTCTTTGTCGCAGCCAGCAGTATAATGTCTTCTGGATTACACCCCTTCTTTAACGCCGCATCATTGATCCTGCTTCTTATATCACCGATACTTAAAGATATCATAAAGATAAGGAGTTATTATACTCGCTTTTTCCCAAAAAATCAATAGAAATTAATACAAATTAACTATATTGGATGAGCATTAGAACGTTGATTAATAATTAAAGATATTTTAAATATGGATTTGATATGTAAAAAATGATTTATAGCAAAAAGAAATGTTTATTCTATTTGAAGCTAATTCCCAGCGATATCCGGTGTGTATCTCCTATATCACCGAGCGGCACATATGAATAATCAACCATATAGCCAAAAATATTACCTCCAACACCTAAACTAAGACCGTTTAGCCCTTCTACATCCTTAGTTCGGCTGTTGTACCCAACCCTTCCGGCTACACTGAAATCATTGCTTATGTTCTGAATATATTCCGCACCTAAACCAACTGCTGTTTCATTATCCTTAGGCGCATTTACATCTAAAGCCAAAAGCAGTGATTTGTTTATTTTATATGCACTCCCTATTTTGAAATTTAGAGGCAAATCATCTTCCTCGCTCTCAAACTTCATCTTTCCGCCTATATTCTGAAATGCGACTCCAAGACTGAACTTTTTGTCCATAAACTTTTTGATGAGGCCGACATCAGCCGCTGTTGTGGATGCCTTCTCTTTAATCTGGCAGCTTATGTACTTTGCATTTATTCCCAAAAATATTGAATCGGTCAATTTTAACCCATACCCCAGGTTCACCGCCATATCCGTAGGACTAAAATCACCCTGTTCTATCCCATTCGTATCCAGTTCTTTCATGTCCCCGTATGATAGGTACTGTACACCTAATCCTATCACACCCGCACCCCCAGCAGGAACAGCAACAGAACCCCACTCATAGGATATGTCCTCCACCCACTCGGCATGCATTAATGATACCTCGATGTTATCCAGCTGGGCCATTCCTGCCGGATTCCAATAAAGCGCCGAAGCATCATCTGCAACGGCCCCGTAAGCTTCTCCCATGCCTGTTGCGCGGGCACCCGCTCCAAGTTTTAAAAACTGAGCGGCTGACGTCCCCGCATCATCTTTAGAAAATCCGGCGTAACATACACTACCTGCTATAATCAACATCCCTGTCAGAAGTGCAATTTTTTTCATTATCTCCCCCAAAATTTATTTTTGAATAGCTATTTTAAGCGTCTTTGATCCTGCTGAACTTTTTATATGCATTAAATAAATACCGCTGGCAACCTTCTTACCCGCTTCATTATATCCTGTCCAGTAAGACTTACCCTGAACATCTGGCTTGAGAAGTTTGCAAACCATCTCGCCACTTATTGTATACACAGTAATCTCAGCATCATTGGTCAGATTATCCACAGTAATAAATCCTTGTGCTTTTGGATTATAAGGCATAGGATAAACTTTAACTTGCTTAAGATTTACTACAGGAACTGGTTGTACTATTGCAAAAGTTGAGAAATGATCGGTATATCCAACAACCGTATTGCTAGTAGGGTTTGCTGCGGAAGAGAGCAATATCCATTTGTCGTTAAGCTCATTATATCGAGCTAATACTAATTTCTTCTCTTCGAACCCAGCAATGTCCGCTTCATCATAAATAATTGTAATTTGCACATTTTGCTTTGGCTGCAACCCTTGATCATTTGTTACTATCAACAAAATACCTGTATGTTTCATACCTTCACTAAGTTTCTGGACACCTTTTATAATCTCCACATTGAGCGTAACTTCTTCACCAAATGTATTGGGAGCTACAAATAGAGAAACCTGTCCATTTTCTGAATTAATGTTAATAGTCTTCCCTTCATTCGAATCCACTTTAACTCTCTTTTTAGTACAATCTTTTACATTCAATGCATTATCAACAGTATTCGATAACCCATCATTACTCAGCACCATTGTAACAGCCCCCAATGGAGCGTAATCAGATACTTCAATCTCAGTTTCGATCAAATTATTACTTATATAGTTTACATCCTTGATAATAATTTTCTCATTTTCAGTCGTTATTATTCTAACTATTGTATTTGTAGAAAAATGCTTCCCTTCAATTCTAACTTTTATCAGATCTCCTCTACTTACATAATAAGGCGAGATACTCTTTATCTCTGGAGCATACACCACAGGTACTGGATCTGGATCAGGGCTTGGATCTGGATCAGGGTTTGGTTTTGGATCTGGATCAGGGCTTGGATCATCTATTGATAATGTTTTCACTTTTCCCAACTCTACCCAAGGAGTTTCTATAAAATTACGATTTCGTGCTTTTACTTTACAAGTATATTCAGTATCTGCCTCTAAATTTCTAAAAGTACAAGCATTTCCATATTGCCAGCCACCCTCACCAGTTAATGCAATATCATTCCCTTCTAATACGCATAGATACTCTGTATACCCAGGGTTATTATTTGCCCCCCATCTGGCAACAATTGTGCTACTTGAAATATATGTGTATAGATAAGCATCTGGTAATGCCGCATAAGTATATGTGCTAACTTCTACACTCCACTGAGTTGATTCTATTGTTGGTTGTGTTATGAGAACCCGTGCTTTGTAACAATCATTGGGAAGGCATCCAGATACTTCATATATATTTGTCTCGAGCTCACTACCTGGCGCTCCTGTAGCAAAATCACCACTTTCATGTAAATATTGGAATTTATATACAAAACTCCCATCTTTTGTTGGTTCCACAGCTACCCACCTAATCGTGGTAGAAGAAACCGGCTCACAGTAGCTAATCTCAGCTGGATTAGGTAGCAACGGCAATGAATCAACAGTAAAATCCCCATCACTTTCATCTGCTATAGAAGGATCATCAATCTTTTCTATTCTAATCCGGCATTTTTTTATCAATATATTATCAGTTTCCCAAAAATACTCACCATTATTTTTTGTAGATTCAGTAATAATATACGGAAAGCTTTCACCTCCATTATCAGAATATGAGATCTTTATATTGTAATCAGAGTATCCAACGACAGACCAGCGAATAAATCTTCCGCTGAAATACTCACCCCCATTTGGACTATTTATCGTTATTATTGGGTTATCTTGTATTGTTACCGCTGGACATTCTTCCCACCCAGTTTCTACTCCTCCACCATTTCTAGCCTTTATTCTAACGCTATACTCTCTACCGCCATTTAATCCAGTAAAGTTATATTTAGTTATCCCTTGTATCCATCCAGAATTAATATCTGGACTTTCCACTATTTCACAATAAAATTCAGTTAAATCGTGATTTAAACTTGACCACTCAACACAAAGAGTAGTATTTGTCATAGCTGGATACAATTCAAATTGAGGTTGGGAAGCTAATGTCCAAGCATAATAATACTCACTAAAAGAGGTCTCATTCCATTGGTTATCAACTATCTTTGTCCGTACCCTATAATGCCGATTAGCTTCCAAATCGTTCCTTTCTAAAACTTGTCCTCTATGATTAATATTTTTATTGAATTCCCAAGTTTCACTTCCTAATTCCTGTATTTCGTATTCGCTACTATAAGTCAAAGGCAAGCTTGGATCATTACATTTTGTTACAAACCAGCTAATCCTACTTGTCGAAATAACTTCCGCGCTCTCAATTAATGGTGGATTTGGTGTTGGTGAAGTTATATCAATAACCTTAATGGCTCCATATTTAGTATAACTACCACCGTCACCATTAGTTACTGTTAGATTTTTACTACCTCCAGGAGCATCATATATACTTATATCAGCATTAATATTACTGGCATCAAAGACTACCAGTGAATTAACAATAATTTTATCCGAACTAAAACTAATCTCAGCATCACTAGCAAAATTCGAACCAACAATTGAAAGAATAACATTTGCAGGCTGATCGCCTCCCTGGTTAACACTTTCAGGTGATACTGAATTTATGAATGGATCAGAAAATAAAGTTATATAAACTGGAATTTCCAAAGTGCCTCTATATGTAGGCGTGTAGGTTTTATACCAGTCTACATATATTTTTTTTTGGTAAGTACCTACATCCAAACTACTTATATCTACAGTAACAGAAAGTAACTCTGAATCAATAAAACCTGGATTATCAGGATCCTCTACGAAAAGACGGCCTGAAGATGGTGAAACGCTTATCCAAGATTCATCCACCCTTAGTGTCCACTGAGTCACATCACCATTTCCATTCCAAATTCTTATACTTTCAGGGCCAGGATTTGATCTGCCTTTTACTGCTGAGAAACGCACATCTCCATTATTCGAACTTACAAACACAGAAGCATAAACATATTTACTCATAATCAACTGAGCACATACAACCGCAAGCAATACTATAATCAGTTTATTTTTCATCTTACCTCCAATAAATTTCTAATTAGCACCTTTTTCCTTAATCTCCACTCTGTCTGTATATTATAAAGATATTATGTAAAAAACGTTTAAAGAAAATGTAAAGTAATTGTAAAACTTTTTTAGCCATTTACACCACTTTTGATATGACCTTTTTGAGAATAACTGATGCATATATGAATATAATTTCAACACAATTAAGGCGCCCAGATGTGGTTATATATTAAAAGAAGCGTGTTGTGTTCCTTTGATTTTGTGAAATCAAAATAAGCAGTTTTGCTGATAACGGATCAGGCCAAGATAAGATATGACGGGTGAGTTGTTATATTATTGATTTTTTTGAGTTGATTACAAAGTCAATACAATAATTTTCGAGTTCTTTTGTTGAAATATCAAAATATGCATGTTTGCAAAACAAGGCGCTTACAACTTCTCGAAAGCGAGCAATCTCTTTTAAGCCCGATTTCCAACGTTGGTCGCTTAATGTTAGATCAAGCAGTTCTAAAGAACGCACAAAAGCTTTTTCTCTATTTCTGTCATCATCGTGCATTTCCCAATAATTAGCCCTTGCAATTTCACTACCGATATTGCCCAATTGCTGGGCTTTGGAGAGTTTAGACCATCTTTTTTTATCCATATTAGCTTCTAATTAAAGAATCAATTATTCTTTTAATTTTCGCTTTTAGTTCTGCGTTTTTAATCTCTAAAGAGCGATTATTTTGCGCGGGTCTTATATTAATAAAGGATGTGTATTGTATTCTCTTACTAATCGGTTTGTCGATATAGATATTGAAACCCCATAGATCTTGTTGATTTGATCCTTTTTGAAGTAAAATGGCTTCTGCATCTGCATGAAGTTCTCCACCAAGGGCTATTATCTTTAAATGGATATCGATAACACCTTTGACCATATTCCCATAATTATTCTTGGCAATTTTATGTAATTTTTGTTTAGATATTTTTGTTTTTATAATTTCTATATTCACAGGAGGTATTATATCATTATTTTGATAAACATCCAAGGACGCTGATAAAAGATCAGCGGTGTGGAACCAGCAAGATATTTTGGTATCACAAGATCTTCGATAAGTGATTCAATATAAAAGGGTCGCAAGAAGTCTTTGAGAACCAATACCGTATTACATAACCCCGTCCCCAATAACCCCAATAACAAAAATAAACTAAAATAAGTGGAATTGGGACATGCTCTCGGAACTTCATTAAAAACTGAAATTCCTATGTATTTCCCTCTCAAGTGATTCTTTGAAAGTTTTGATCACTGCCCAGTGGCTTTGAGGAAGAAAGACTTTTAGTTCTTTTGCAAAAGGTATTTTTGTATTCTGAAGTATTTTAAGGGTTTTTGTCATAAGTGATTTTTTCTGCGTTGGAATCAAGTTAGCCCTCAGCATAAAATAAAGATCATAAAAATCTCTCGGTTTTTGCCTTGAGAAAAGAGCTTTGATTTTTTCATCCACCAAATCCTCCTGGAGCAATTGCTCAAGAGTATATGGTGGGATGAAATCGCTCGCAATTGTAACCGTTTCTCCCTTAATCCCCTTGTTTCTGAGAGAAACCTCAATTTGAATAGTAATCTTCCTGTTTCCAAACTCAAAATAAATAATTGACAAATATCCACCGCTTGTTGCTTTTGATTCTCTAATTTTCCCGGATAATCCTTCCCTTTCCATTTCTGAAAGTGCCTCCAGCACCAGATCCTCTAAAGTAGAGATGCTTTTTATTTCGGTACTAAAATCCAAGTCTTCAGAAAAACGCGGGCTAGCGTAAATAACTCTCAATGCGGTACCGCCCTTAAATAATACTTTAGAGGATGGTTTTTGGATATAAAAGTAATACAGAAAGAGATGCTGAAAGTACTCTCGAACAACGTTAAGTTCTGTCGTTTGATGCTTAACTGCTAATTCTTTAATTATTTCACTTGAGATCATATTTTTCTACCAATTTGATTAAACCTTGACGTTTGTAGAGTCTGGCGTATTGAAATGCCTTTTCTTTTTTTAGATTGTGTGTGTTCAATCTGTCCCCGATCGTCCTTTTCCCTAAAGAAACAAAATAGAGCAGATCAATGAAAGCTTTCTCTGGATCAGCCATTAAATAATGACTTGGTCCCTCTTTTAAAAGAGAGTAGCCTGTAAAAGAAGATTTTTTAATTGAGAGATAGACAAATTCCTTATTGTAGGTAAAAAACTCTCGCGTCGGTTTTGTAGTCGCAGAGGTTATGGAATAAACCATTTCCGGAATTATCCCATGCCGGGCCAAAGCATATTCAAAAGAGATATAAGAGGGTCTATAAAGCATACAGGCAATTTCCTCTTCACTTGGAAATTGATTTTTCATGACATAAAGCCCTTTTTTCAACCGGGCAAAGAGTCCCATGTGAGTATAAGTTTCAAGATAATATTTTGCCCTCGATGAAGTAATGTGGAACATTCTTTGGAATTCAACAGGAGTAAAAAATCTAATATTTTTAGATTTTATCTGTTCCTGCACCGAAATAGGATTAATATATCGTTTCATAAAAGTATACTATATTATACTTATCTGAAATGATTATAACAGGTAACTCTCAAAATGTCAAGATTTTTAACAGAAAGGAAGGGGGAAAAAGTAAAAGGGTCAAAAAAGTAAAAGAAGTAAAAGAAGTAAAAGGGTCAGGTCTCAAGTATTGACAAGCATAAAGAAAAATGATAAGCTCACAGAATGAGCAGACCATTAAGAATAGAATACCCGGGAGCAGTTTACCATATAACAAGTAGGGGAATAGATAGAAATAACATATTTAATAAAGACAAAGACAGACAGTATTTTATACAATTATTGAAGGATGGGGCTGATTATTTCAGGGTGGAAGTGATAACATATTGTTTAATGAGCAATCACTTCCATTTTTTATTGCGTACAGAAGAGGCAAATCTTAGTCGGTTCATGCAGCGTTTAAATGGAACATATACTCAATATTTTAACTATAAATACAACAGAGTAGGTCCTTTAATGCAGGGAAGGTATAAAGCAATACTAGTGGGATCGGACGAATATTATTTGGCATTGAGTCGATATATACATTTAAATCCTATAAAAATTAAAAACATAGAAAAAAAGAGCAAAGTTGAAAAAGAAAAAATATTAAATAGTTATATATGGAGTAGTTATCTTGGAATAATAGAACCTAGTTATAGATCTACACATTTCAAGGTTGAAGAAGTGCTTGAGCAATTGGGAGGAGATAGTAAGCCAGTAAGAAAGGAATATCAGGAGTATGTAGAAGCTGGATTGAATAGAGAAGTGGAATCTCCATTGAAAGAGGTAAAATACCAGCTGGTAATAGGGCCAGATAAGTTTGTTGAAGAGATAAAAGAAAAGTATATAAAAGGTAAGGATTTAGCATCTCACCCGCATGTTAAAGGGATAGAGGGCGGAATAGAAATAGATGAGATAGCAAAAGAGGTATCCAAGGAATTTGGGATTGATAAGGGAGAGATAATAAGAAAAAAATCAAGATATATTGAGGCTCGGAATATTATGATAGAATTAGCATATTTAGCTAACATCAATATAAAAAGTTTAACTGATATTGGAAGAGAAACTGGTAACATCAGTGGTTCCGGGGTAGGTTATGTACATAAAAGAATTCAGAAAAAGTTTAAAGAGAACGTAACTTTTAGAAATAAATTTGAAAGAATTGGCAAATTCTTGTCAATACTTGAGACCCCATGACTTCCTTACGGGTTTTTTCGCCGGTATTGTGCCTTGGGCAAGCTGCAGCGCATATTGAACCTGCTTTACTATTAATCAACGTTCGTTGGTTTTAGCCCCGGATTCATCTTCGAGCCATTTTTTGATTTCTTGGGCGTAGTCATTTCTGGGTTCTAACTGCAGAATCTCATCTAATTCTTTATTTACTCTATCCCATTCGCCTAACTCTACATATGCAACGATTAATCCTTGATTTATAATAACCTCTTCCGGCATTCTCAACTTTAACATATTTAATATGTCCAGAGCCTGCCATGCGAAACCAGCTTGGAGATAGGCAATAGCCAAACCGAGTTGTTCCTCCCAACTGCTATTTGAATTTAATTTCTTTGAAAGCATATCAATTGTCTCATGAACTAACAGCAACCAATGTGAACCTAAAACCCACAATCCCAGATCATTCCCTACTACCCTAGGTTGGTACATAAGACGCTTTTTATCTGATTTTTTATTTTTGCTTGAACCTGAAGCTTGACTTAAATTATTATCCCGATCCTTGTAATCTATTGTCATCTCCACTTCCATTTTAGAAGATTTTGGCATTCTTCCCAAATCACGCCTTATTTTATCAACAAACTGCTCTATTTTTTTCTTCCGCTCCAGAGGATCTTCATCTATTAACGGCAATACATATCGTATGCCTTTACCGCTGCCATAAGAAACAACATCCATTTTTTCTACTGATGATAAAGGCAATTCCTCTTTGTACCGTATTTCGAAATTAACCTCTGCTTCCTCTTCAGGTGAGACCTGTTTAATATTCTCTTCAAAAGAAGCGAGCGGATCTTCTCTTCCTCTTGACGAATCTGAATCATCTCCGCTGAATGCAAGATCCAGCGCTAATCTCTTTTGATCACCGGACGGGGTTAACCTCAAAGCCTTAGCAAAACTTCTAATAGCCTTCATTCTTTTATTGAGTTTTAAATAGCTAAGTCCAACTTTTAATTGAGCCACAGCGTCCCCATCCTTTAAGTCAGCCGCCGCTTTATAATATCCCAATGCTTCGGAAGCAAGATCATTTTTTTCAGCAATCCCCCCCAATTCTAAATACGCATCCTCATATCCCGGAAAGATTTTGATGGCTTTCTTAAACTCGCTAATAGCTTCCGTATATCTTTCAAGCAATTTGTAAGTTATTGCCAGTTGAAAATGAGCAACGGGATTGCGTTTATCATATTTAACAGCCTGTTGAAAATAATAAATTGACTTCCTTAATTCTCCTCTAGCTTGGAATGCTGATCCGAGATTCATGTACGCATCATATCTTGCCGGATCATATTTAATTACCTTTTCAAATTCAGTTATTGCCTTATCCATATCCATTCCCCACGCATAGGCGATCCCCAGCACCATATGAGATTGGGCATCCTTAGGGTTGATCTCAAGAGCAATTTTATACTCTTCCATGGCTTTATCAACCTGTCCCGTCCAATAATATGTTATTCCGAGCATCCTATGGGCATTATAATCATTATAATTTGATTCCACAGCTTTTTTAAATTCCTTAAGCGCTGCCTCATAGTCCCTGAAATAGAGCGCTCGATTCCCGCGCTGCTGCTGAATATAGGATTGTTCTTGCATCATCCTATCCCAATATGTCTTAGGCTCATTATCGGCATATAAAACACCTATAATAAAAGTTGCCAATAATACCATTAATGTCAATTTTATATATTTCATTTTATTAAATTTATATAATCTAGAAACTCTGCCCTGATCCAAAGCTTATTACAAATCTATCCTCATCCCTTACCTTATCCAACGCATAGGCAAAATCTAACCGAAACACGATAGCTTCACAAGAACGCGGCAGTGCAAACCTGAATCCGAACCCAATATCACTTTTTAAATCAGATATGCTGATAGACTCACCTTTATCCCATGCAAATCCGCTGTCAAAGAAAACCACGCCCCCAACACCTACAATTGAAAGATATTCCTCTGCCCAAAATATTCTGTCTTCTAAACTGAAGAGTAATCCTTTATTTCCCGTAAATTCCCTCGCGGGATATCCACGCAAACCGTTCAATCCGCCCAACACCACTTGATTATTAATATCCAGATTTTTTCCAAAAATCCCGGTCATATTAAGACCCAGGGTTTGGTTCGAAAAAATCCGATTGTAATAACTAATCTTTGACTCTGCAACAAGATTCCTTGGTTTTTTGTCCAAATATAACCCGTTTGCTTTTAACTCAGCTAATAAAAAATTTTCTTTGCCAAAATACAGACCATTTGAGTTTTTTAATGATATATATGATGCATCTTTCTCAATCCCAAAATCTTCCGAACCGTATACATATTTTATCTTAATATCCTGCCCTAAATTATAATCCTCGTCTTTCATGAAAGTATTTACGTTCTTTACTTTAATATAATCATAATGCAACCTCTGGAAAGATACCAAAGGACCTTTTATCTCGTAGTTGCCAGGCAATGCAGTTATACTCGCAGATTCGAGACCGTAAAAATTATTTGTTTCATTGTTGAATCCTAATCCGGCTCTATATGCTGTAAGATTTCCAGTATAAATATTATTGCTCGCAGAGACTTCAGTTTTATAACCGGCATGGCTAAATGATGCTATAGTTTCGTTGTTCAAATATATATCTTCTTCTACATTATTATTTACCCAATTAACATCCGCAGCCCAATTAGTATCAAGCTTGTAGTATGGTCTTAATACAGAAATCATATTCATTGACCCCTCATCTATATTAGAAAAAAAACTCTCAAGCTTCCAGTGCCCCGGGAGGAAATGCGGATCGTTATAGAAAAGCTGTCTTGAAATACTGTCATTTTCATCGTTAGCATAAAATAATCCAAGCTCTTTTCCAAGTCCTAAAAAATTCTTTTCTTCGACACCAAACGCATACCTTGCTTTACCGCCACCCCCGCCGATTGAGATCTGCGGCTCGGTAGTCCAGGAATCCTGCGTATAAACAACAGCATTCATCTTATTATTTTCTGCATGCTCTAAATTTATATCCGCCACCCTGATAAAAGAGAAACTCCTTAGACGCCTTTCAGTCTCAGCAATTACATTCCTATCCAATTCATCACCGGTTCTGAATAATAATTCCCTTCGTATAATCCTATCCCGTGTTACTATATGCAGTTTATTTATTATTCCGTACGGCATGAACGGTAAATCTTCTCTATCAAAATCGTATATGCTTTTGTTTTGTATTTTTATCTCGCCAATATAGCTGCTGCTATCCTCAGCGCTTTGAAGTGAATTCTGATGACAAACAAATGAAATAATCAAGGCTGAAAAAAAAAGTATTTTTCTATTCAAATGAGATTTATTTTTTAATTTGTTTAAAACTTAGACCCAGCATAAAACGTAAAACCTAAGGTTTACTTTGCTTCTTCGAGACAACGCTTGGCATCAGTAAAGTTTGGATCAATTAGCAGCGCTTTTTTCCACTCGTATCTTGCTTGACTAACATCTCCGTTATTGTAGTATGCTACGCCTAAACTATAATGAGCTTCCGGTTGATTCGGATTAATATCCAAGGATTTAACATATTCACGTATAGCTTCTTTAATCTTGCCTTGGGACAGATATACGTATCCTAATCCTATATATGCCACGTCCAGCCTCGGATTAAATCGTATAGCGTTTTCATACTCTATCTTTGCTCCAATTAGATTTCCTTGATTGCAAAGGTCATTACCTTTTATATAATTTTTCTCAGCTTTTTCCGGATTAAAACCTGAAGAAGGAATCTCTTTTTTATCTTCTTGCTGAATAATCCCTGCCGCATCATTACTCGTTAGAGGCATTTCTTTAGTTTCAGATAATTCCTGCTGTAAAAGCTTTGTTTGATCTATTTGAGATACAGCCTCTAATTTTGGCTCCTCCGTAAGTTTTTGATTAATCGTTGCCGGCGAAACCATCTCAGGGCTCTCAGATTTAGGTAATATTAAACTATCAGAAGTATTAGTTCCATCTAATACTGACGAATATCTTGACTCTACTTCTGCTGTTTTTTTTGCCTCAATATCTGCTGCTGATGATTCATCCGCTATTGCAAATGAAGCTGATTCAGGAGGCTTCGACTGTTCGAATGATGATACAATCTTTGGAGGCGGCTCTTCCTCAACTTTAGAATCCGCAGACGCAAATTCTGGCTTCTCAAATGAGGTTGCTTCAAACTCCTGATCTTTCCTTCTAAAGACAAACATCAAGAAAAAACCAACTAACAGCGCGCCTCCTAATCCCACACCTCCCCATATCAATATCTTCTTTATCTTTGCTCGCTTTTCTCTTCTCTGCTTATCCTTCTTCATTATGGAAAGAAGCGTTTCTGCCTGGCTTATTCCATACTGCTTTGCTTTATCAATATTTTTCCAAGCCAATTCCTCTTCGCCAATTTGGTAGTACGAAAAAGCAAGCCTATAATATGCTTCCCCCAATTTAGGGTCAGCAATTAAGACTCTTTCAAATAACGGGATAGCTGCCTTATAATTGCCTTCCTCGAATTGTTTTAAGCCTTGGGAATAATAATTTTCCTTTTCAGATTGCTTTTTCTCCTTAGCTTTCTTTACTTTTGTTACTATTGCCGTTTTTTTCTTTTCTTCCTCGATTTTTTTAACGGCTGCTTTTTTCTTTTGCTTCTCGTCTTCTTCCAACTTCTTAAGCAGGGCAAGGTCTATATTTACAGAAAAATCCTTCCCGTTCTCATCCAACGCAAATGTTATATCCTTTTTTTGAAGCTCCTGTCTTTTACCTTCACTTTCAACAATAAATGATGCAGCTTTTTCTTCAACAACAATACCTTGAACTATTGTTTTATTCTTTAAATAAAAATCAATCCTATTATCCTTCTTATCTTTAGTTTCTTTGAGATCTATCTCTTCAACATTCTCCACATTCTTCTTATTAAGTTTATGTAACTTATCGCCGGCTCTAAGATAATAATACTTTTTATTTTCCTTATCTATATTGCCTTCATAAACCTTTCCGTTCTTCAACTGAATAAATACTCTTCTCCCTCCCCCAACACCATCTAAGATATCATCCTCGGGCTCTGCTTCATCAAGCTGCTCACTCACCAGGGAAGAAACATTTTCTTCAATTTTCTCAGAATCAATCTCGTCCTCTGCTGCTGCAAAAGGCAATATCTTGTCTTCTTCTAGTCCTATTTTCTTAACAGGTTCGGGAAGATGCTTGGATTCTTTAATCTCCGGCGGCAGCTCTTTTGCAGTTTCCTCAGTTTCCTCAATTTCCTCTATTATATTTTCATCTTTTATCACCGGTTCTTCTTTTTTTTCCTCAAGCTTTTGTTCCTCAACATCTTTCGATTCATCCTCTACTTTAATTTCTACTTCAGTCCCACTGCTATCCAAAGCAAACTGAATCAAGTCTTTTCTAAGGACCATCTCCTCTCCTTTATGGAGTATCCTTACAGTGGTCGGAAATTCTTTAAGAACTTCACTCTTCAATATCCTTCCGCTTTTCATATAAAAGCTTACTTGTCCTAACTGCTCCAGTTTTGTTATGCCGAAAATACTACTAATGGTGAATAATGAGATTGCAGCAACAATCAGGAATCTACCCTTAATGTACCAAAACCTTGAACTCAAGGAGTTAAACATTTAGCTTTCCCTTTCAACAAAATAAACAATACTGATTTAATTATACTCAAACTTCAAGTTTATTTCAAACGTGTAATTTTTTTTATGAAAATCAGCAAACTACGTTGCCGCCGAAGTTAAGTGCGCGCCCAAGCGGCTCATTACATCAGGTTTATCTGTAAAAATTGCATCAACACCGCAATTAATCAGATATTCGGCATCTGAAATATCATTCACCGTAAAAACCCTTACCGAACAACCAATCTCCTTTAACTTCTCCACTACTTCTTTGGTTATGTATTTTTTGTTTAAGCTCGCATTTTTTATATTTGCGCTTTTTAAAGTTTTCATTATGGTATCTACTGAGAATACTTCTATTTCGTCTACAACTAAAGAAATAGGCATCAACGGATTACATTCCCTAAAATACAACACCTCTCCCAAAAGCTTAGATGTAATTTCAATATTCTTCAAATAATTACTATCTGAAAGCAGCTTGAATAAAGGGCCTGCTATGTAATACTGCTTTATTTCTATATATAGTTTTTTTCTCTGATTTATAATATTAAGGATGTCTTCTAAAAGCGGGACTGTTTCGTTATTGCTCAATCTTACCTGATTTTTAATCTCGCTATAATTTTTATCTGAAAAGTTTATTATTTGGTTGTATACGTTTTTTACTTGTTCATCATGATGAACAAGTAACTTCCTATCTCCTGACCATACAACATCTACTTCAATGCTGGAAGCATTCATTTGCAGTGCTAATTCCACTGACTGCAGGCTATTCTCGGCAGCATATGCACTTGCCCCGCGATGCGCAATTATCTCCATATTGTTTATTATACTAAATAATATGGGCTACTCGACAAAAAAAAGTTTTTTAGCTATATTATTATAAAGGCAATTTTTCTATAACTTAAATGAAAAGAAAAACAACAGTCTACTTTATACTAATCCTGGTTATTTCCTTTTTCACGTTTTCGCATGCCGAGGAATTTAGTGTTACCGCTGACCAAATAGTCAAAAAAATAGATGAGTTATATCGCAGCAAAACCACTTTTTCTGAATTTGAGATGCAGATTATTACACCCCATTGGGAAAGAACCCTGAAGATGCTTGCTTGGACTGAAAAAATGGATAAAACACTTATTAAAATATTATCCCCTAAAAAAGAGCATGGCATTGGCACATTAAGGATAAACAATGAAATGTGGAACTACCTTCCTAACTCAAACAAAGTGATTAAAATACCTCCTTCTATGATGATGTCCTCTTGGATGGGATCTGATTTTTCTAATGATGACCTCGTAAAGGAATCTTCTATGTTAAGTGACTATACACATAGGTTCATTACCCCGGAAGATGCAAACAAGGATGCGTTCTATATTGAGCTGAAACCTAAAGAAGATACCGCGATAGTCTGGTCGAGGATTGTTATTTCGGCAAGAAAGAAAGATTACATACCTTTATGGCAGAAATACTTTGGCGAACAGGATAAATTAATGCGTGTCATGACATTCAAGGATATAAAAGAATTTAATAATAAATTAGTACCCTCAATAATTGAGATAGCTCCTCAGAATAAAAAGAACCAGAAAACTATTATCCGATACCTCGATCTAAAATTCGATATCAAAATCGATAAAGATATGTTTACTTTAAGAAATCTTCGGACCCCTTTAAAAACAAGTGCTGCAAACAAGTAAATGATCATATTAAAAATAGCTCTAAGAAATGTCTTTAGGCAGAAGCGAAGAACAATGTTTACCCTCCTGACAATTTTTGGAGGGTTTGCATTATCTGCCGTTTCTATTGGCTGGTCGGACGGATCGTATTCAAATATTATAAATATGTTTACCGGCAATAGGCTCGGACATATTCAGATACACAACAAATCATTTACAGAGAAACGATCTCTATACTTTACAATTGACGACTACAAAAAAGTCGGCCAGAAAATACTCAGCGCAGAAGGCGTTCAAACCTGGGCACCGCGTTTATACTCTGCCGGTCTAGTTTCTGCCGGCAACAAAAGCGCTGGTGTGCAAATTATCGGCATCGATCCATCACTTGAAGATAAGGCAACAAAATTTCATAAAAAAATCAAAAGCGGAAGCATGTTTCCCGCTAATGCCCAGAAAAAGGTAATAATAGGCATTGACCTTGCTAATATATTAAACGTTGCAATCGGGGACGAGATAGTAATTGTTTCACAAGCTGCTGATGGATCAATAGCAGACAACATCTACTCTCTCTTCGGAATCATTGAGAGCGGTGACAAAATTACCGACAGGACCGGCTTCTTCCTGCACATTCAAGATGCACAAGAGATGCTTGCTTTAGAGAACAAGGCGCATGAATTTATAATAATGGTTAACAACATAAATAATGTACGAATTATTGCAGATGATATTAAACAAAAGGTTGATGATCCAGCTCTTCTTGTTGAGCCGTGGCAGGAATTCGCTAAATCATTCTACCAGGCAATGAAAGCAGATCAGCAGGGCATGTGGATAATGCTTTTTATTATTATTTTAATAATGGCTATAGGTGTTCTGAATACCGTGCTCATGTCTGTTTTGGAACGAAGGAGGGAATACGGGCTGCTTAAAGCTATAGGGACAAAACCTTCTCAAATATTTTCTCTAGTCTTATTTGAAGTAAACATTCTTGCTGTATTAAGCATAATCATCGGCGCGGGAGCTGCAACGATTGTTAATTATTTTCTTTCAATACACGGGATTACACTTCCAACAAGTTTTACTTACGGAGGCATAGTATTCGACACACTCTACAGCGAGATAAATATTAGGAGTTATTATATACCAACAATCACGGTCATTATTGCAACAACTTTAATCAGTATTTTCCCTGCGTTAAAGGCTGCGCGTATTGAACCGGTCAAAGCGATGAACATTCATTAGTAACTTTTCAAACATGAACACATTCTTTATACTTATCAAGCTTGCCTGGAGAAATATTTTTAGGAATAAGAGAAGAACTTTAATTACTGCTATAGCTGTTGGTATGGGCTTAGCTTCACTAATATTCGTGGATGCATTAATGAAAGGCATGGAAAAGAACATGATATTATCCGGCACAGCTTCATTAATTGGAGAGGGGCAGATACATGCAAATGATTTTCGCTCCACACAAGATGTTAACCTGACAATAAATAATCTCAGTCAAATTACCGAGAGCTTAAATCAAGAACCTATTATAGAACACTTTACTCTTAGGACAATCTCTTTTGGAATGATCACATCCCCTTCTGATGTAAGTTCTATAAACCTGCTAGGAGTAAATCCTGAAACTGAACAGCATCTATCTGAATTCGATGACACAATAATCAAGGGTTCATATTTCAAGGATATTAATAAAAGGAACATCGTTATAGGCAGCAAACTTGCAGAATTATTGGAAGTTGATATTGGGGACAGAGTTGTGGTTACTGTAGCCCAATCCGTCAGCGGGGAACTATCCCAAGAGTTATTTAAGGTTTCCGGCATCTACAATTTTAATATAAAAGAATTGGATACAGCATTAGCTTTAATTAATCTAGACCAAGCTCAAAAAATGCTTACTATTTCTGATAACGTACACGAAATAGCGCTAAAATTTAATGACGCAAATGTTGCTCAAGATGAAACACTGCCTTTCTGGGAAAAATACTCCCAAAATGGGAATGAAGCTGTGGGTTGGACAAAACTCTTACCTGAACTTAAAGCAGCTTTAGATCTATCAGGCTTGAGTATTCTCATAATGGGTATTATACTTTTTGGCATTGTTTCGTTAGGTATATTAAATACATTATTTATGTCACTTTACGAGCGTATGTTTGAATTTGGAGTACTTCGTGCGGTTGGGACCAGGCCTTTTGCCATAGCTCAGCTGATTTTGTACGAAGCGGGATCACTTTCTGCAATAAGTATAGCTGTAGGATCTCTAATCGGGTTTGTTGTACTAACAATAATATCACATACGGGAATTGATTACACAGGTATAGAGTTTGCAGGAGTAACATTTCGCAGATTATTGTACCCTATTATTACAATTGGACAGTTCATACGCTATCCCCTTTGGGTATTCGTATTCACGTTAGTTTGTGCTATATACCCGGCTCTGTACGCAGCGCGTATGTCAGCAATTGAAGCTATGCGCAAGAGTTTTTAGAATATTAACTTTGGAGGAAATTATGCTTTCACAAAACCAGCCGTATATAATAGAAGGGAAAGATCTTAAAAAACATTATCTGTATAATGACATATCCGTACCGGCGGTACAGGGCGTGAATATTACAATAAAACCTGGGGAATTCACCGCACTCATAGGTCCGTCAGGTTCAGGGAAAACCACATTGCTGAATATAATCTCCGGCCTCGACTCAGCATCCGAAGGTCAAGTATGGCTTAATGGCAAATCCTTAACTTCTATGAGCGGCAGAGAGCTTTCCGATTTCAGACGAGACAATATCGGTTTTATCTTCCAAGCTTACAACCTTATACCGGTCCTTACAGTTGAAGAGAATATTGAATATATAATGCTTCTTCAAGGCATAAAAAAGGAAGAGCGCCAAAGAAGAGTAAAAGAAATGCTTAAAGAGGTTGGCATCGATGGATTTGAAGGAAGGCTTCCGACACGGCTTTCCGGAGGTCAGCAACAACGGGTTGCAATAGCACGCGCAATGGTATCAAAACCAACACTAATACTTGCGGATGAACCCACCGCTAACTTAGACTCAAATACAGGAGCTCTTCTCGTTGACACCATGCATGAACTCAATAAAAAAACCGGCATGACATTCGTATTCTCAACGCATGACAAGATGATCATGGAACGTGCAGAACGGCTAATAACGCTCCAAGACGGACGGATTGTGAATGATGAAAAAATAAATAGCTAATCTATTTGATGATATGTTTCATAATAAAAAAATATTTATCTTCATTTCAATAGTTGTATTATTTTCAACATCGCTTTATGCAAATGACTCTTTTTCTTTAACCGGATACTACAAAAATTTTTTTACTATATTAAACCCACCTAATTCATTAATAATGGATGGAAAAACTAGATTTTCTGACAGCAATAATATCAGACTCGATATTAATTGGGCTATTTATAAATCAACATTTTTTAATACAGCTTACAATTTATCAGCCAAAATACAAGATCCCGGCCTCTTTTCTCTTAACGAAGATGAAAATAAGTCCATCAGTTATCGTGTGGATGATTTAAATCCGCTGTTATACGGACCTGAAGGAAGTTTTGGTATATATCAGAATCTCGACCGCGCTTATTTTTCTGGAAATTTAGGCTTTGCCGATTTATTTCTGGGCAGGCAAGCTATCGCATGGGGTGGAGCCAGAGTAATCAATCCAACGGATGTTATTGTGCCCTTTCAAATTAGCGATATTGACAAAGAAGAGCGTATCGGAGTTGATGCATTAAGACTGCGTATCCCAACTGGTGAACTAAATGAGCTGGATATAGGCTGTGTGTTTGGAAAGGATTTTGAATTCAAAGAAAGTGCTCTTTATGTACGTAATAGAGCGCACCCCCTAAACACAGACTTAACTTTAATAGCTATAGATTTCAAGGAGCACTTACTCGTTGGATTAGATATTGCGCGTTCCATAAGAGGTGCTGGATTCTGGTGTGAAACTGCTTATACTTTTTCCTACCTTTTTAATGATTCCAAAAGAGACAAGAATGAAGACTATTTGAGATTGTCTACCGGTCTAGATTACAGCTTTACCGATAAGTTTTACGGCTATTTTGAATATCATTTTAACGAACCTGGCGCAACTAATACTGATGATTACTTGAGTGCACAGCAAAAAGCAGCTTTCACAGACGGATCCGTATATTTGTTAAGCGAGCAATACCTTATACCCGGCTTTAGCTATCAAATAACAGCTCTTACAATGATGAACATAAGCTCATTAATTAACATTTTAGACAACTCGCTGTTCCTAAGCCCGAATATTGAATACAATATATTTGAAGATTTTTACTTATCCTTAGGCGCATTCATAGGAATAGGAAAAGAACCGGAAGAAATTTCGAACACACCAGTTTACAAATCGGAATTCGGAAGTTATACTGATTTATATTTTACTTCATTAAGGATTTATTTCTGATATGCTTTTTTTCAGCTGGACAGTGCTTATATACATAATAATATTTTGCACGGTTTGGTGCTTCTTTTATCTGCTGGCAATTATTAATATACTCAAAATCCCCATGTTTGAAGAAATCGAATCAACCCCGCAAGAAAACTGGCCAAAGTTAAGCATCATAATTTCTGCGCGTAACGAAGCTGTCAGCATAAATCAATCAATTACAACACTGCTTAAGCAGGATTATCCGAATTTTGAAATTATATTAATTGATGATAGGTCAACAGACCAAACCGGCGAAATAATAGATAGCCTGGCAAAAAGTGATGCTCGTATACATCCAATAAGTATTAAGGAACTGCCAGATAGATGGCTGGGTAAAGTGCATGCCCTTCATACAGGCATGCAAATGGTAGGCGGAGACTGGCTTCTATTTACAGATGCAGATGTTAATTTTGCTCAGGGGATATTAAAGAAAGCAGTTTCGCATGTCATAAACAATAATATCGATTATTTTGCTATGCTGCCAAAAGTTAATACAAATTCCTTTCTTATGGAAATACTAATACGCACATTCGGCATGTCTTTATTGCTTTATACAAAAGCACTGTATGTAGGAAAACCAGGCTCAAAAGCTTTTATAGGAATCGGCGCATTTAATCTCGTAAAAAAAACTGCTTTTGATAAAACTGAAGGTTTTGAGTGGCTGCGAATGGAAATAGGCGATGATTACGGTCTGGGGCTTATGATGCACCATTCAGGAGCTAAAAGTGGTTTCGCGCTCGCTCTTAAAGATATGAATGTTACCTGGTATGCCTCAATAAAGGATATGATTATAGGTTCCGAAAAAGGAGGAGCCCTAATCAGCCTAAAAAAAGCTGTTGTTATGGCCATAACTGCTGCTGCTTTAATTTCAGCGCCAATAACAGCACTTCTTTATATAAAGATTTCGCATATCTGGATTTTTGGAGTAATTTCTTTTATATTTCTAATTGCAGCAGCAGCTGTCGGAAAATCCAGATACAAAAATGGGTTCTTCCCTTCATTATTCATACCTGTAGGCCAGCTTATATTCGTATTAATGGGCCTTCGCTCTGTAATACTCTGTAAATTAAGGGGAGGCGTCATATGGCGAGGCACAAAATACCCTGCTGAACAAATATATAACCACCAACGCGTGAAATTCTAGAAGATTACTTAGATTGATTTGCGTATTTCCCATCCGTCAATCTGTCAACAACGTCCCCCTACTTTATGAAAATGGGGGTTTCTGTTATCATAATATCATTAGAGGATTCAGTTTCTACTTTTGGTTCTGTCTGGTCGCGTTCGGTAATTATATGCGTAATCGTTACATTGGATTTTTTTATTACTTGAGACAAATCAACTATTTTAGCTGCCTCTTTCTCTCCGGGCTTTTGCGCAACTTCATCATCATACCATATTGCATAGATTGGTTGCTCTTTAACAATAAATTTATAAGCCTTGATTTTACTATCACCTAAATCAAGCTTTTCTGCGCTGCTGAAGTCTCCCAATTGTTCGACTATCATCTTGTAGGTATAAAAAACCGGCCTGGGGGTGCCTACAGCAGGACTGGGCAGAAAGTTGCCATCCCTTAAACCGCAAATCTGCCAACTTTTTGCAGAACCAGTCATTATTTTTCTCGGTTTGCCATCAAGCCATGTATATATATTTGTGCCGGCAACTCCCAGACTCATCTCTTCAATAAGTGATTTAGTAAGGATCTGTGCCTGCTTTTTATAGAACCATTTGCTAACTTGGTTAAAAGTATAACCGTATTTATCACGCTGTCTTGTTAAGACTTTGTATATCTTATCGCCATCATCATATTTAGAGGGAAAAAATACATTAAATGTACTGAAGCATGCTTTCCTGCCAGTCCTATTATGTGATGGAAGCGGAGGCAATATACCGGCATCTCCTACCCAAATAGGTTTCTGGTAGCCATTTTTTTTCATCTGATCCCGGATCCATTTTACAGTACCCGGAATGGCCTTATAGTGACTCAAAAGATGGAATTCAACAATATCAAAATAATCTTTAGCTTGTAAAATCCTTTTATTAAATTCAATCTGCTTTCGCATTTTTTCTCCGCTTTTCTTCCGGAAATCTCCTTTTGGATAATAAGAAGTCGCCCAATTAAGTCTCTCTTCAATTTCATCAGCTGTTAAATATCCCTTATCAAATAAGTCCATAAACATAAAACCAGAAAGAATAATCTTTACATCATGATTGGCTTCTTTTGCTGCTTTGTATGAAGTTTTCAAAACTTCAATGTATTCTTCAGCAGTACCCTGCCAATAAAAATCATGCTGGACCTCTGTCATTATTTCATAATAGAGAACCGGTGCCTTAAGGCCCGGCATATCATCAACCCCATCATTATCATAACGTTCAGTAAAAGCCCTTACCCAGTCAGCGTAATCCTGCCAGTGTTCATCAGTCGGAGGTGCTGCGGAATTAAGTGTCTTCAGGCGGCCAACCAGGCCTCTTTCACGTTTGAGCGGCCTCCCCCCCCACTTGCTTTTTGCTGCTAACACAATCTGCAGATTTACAAATCCGGCATCATGCATAGCCTTTACATTTTTGTCAACTTTATCCCAGTTATAATTATGAACGCCTTTTACAGGAGGTTTTTTCTCAATATCTCCCCACTTGACAGGTGTTGTCTTGCTCCAGGTAGCGCCAATATCTGAATAGTGATAAGCAATTTGATTGGAATCTAAAAACATGAAATACTCTATTCCGAACCCAAATTTTTCCCCGGCTGCAGCTGCTGATACTGGGCTGATGCTAAAAATGATTACTACAATGGTAAATATTTTTAATCTCACAAATCCTCCTTCAATATTAGGGACATGAAAACGTAGTTGACAGGCTTGACTAATTTGCTCATTTCCTTAGTTTGTGAAATTTGCCAACAACACGCTTCTTACTTAGATCCACTTGAATATTCTTCATCTGTCAATCTGTCAACAACGTCCCCGTCGTTAGCGGCGGGTTAGGTCTTCGAATTTTATGTCTATGCCCAGAATTCCTATAATTTCACCTTTTTCATTTTTTATGGGTGTTGAGACGGTTATGCACAGTAAGCCCGTAACCTTGGATTTATAAAAATCGGTCATATGGGGATTACCTTTCATCGCTTCGATAAACCATTCTCTGTCTGAGAAATTATCATCCAGCAAGATTTTATCATATTTTTCTTTATCATCTTTAAATGCAATATTCTTGGTGATTAATCTGCCGGTTGCATCTGTAACATATATTAACTTTATAAATTCGTTTTCCTCAACAATTTGCTTGAGATATTCATCCTGTTTTTCGCGATCCATTGATTTTACCATTGGATTCTCGGCAACTTCCTGAATAAGTTCAACAGAAAGTTGATGGGCTTCTTCTTTTAAATTATCAAATTCAGACTTGAAATACTCAGGCAGATGAATCTGAGCCTGCAAAAACATTTCATCAGATGAGATGCCGGTTGTTCTGCCGTTCTTATACTGCCTTGCTACCCATTCACCTATCTTGGCGATACCAGGATGGTTCTTCGAGATCCCGTCTTCCCCTTTAATGCCCAGGAAGTTATGCACCCAAAGAGCAATGCCGGCCAATCCGGATTTATCTGTAACCGTTATGCCAAGAGGCCTATTAAGAATAGCTTTTGTGTCAAATATATTATATATCTCTTCGTTTTTAATCACCCCATCAGCATGAATCCCGGCTTGAGTAACATTAAAATTATCGCCTACAAAAGGATAATCTTCCGGAATTTTCGCTTTAATTACTTTCTTGTAATAATTTCCAATTTCCGTAATCACGGTAAGATCCATCCCATTGGTTGACCCAAACAATGAAGCATACTCAATACAAGCCCCTTCTATAGGCGGATTTCCTGTCCTTTCTCCAAATCTCATAAGGCTCCCATTTAATGACGCGCATCCATAAAGCCAGGCGCAAGTACCGTTGATTAAAGCTTTGTGAAAATCATTATGTCCATGCCACTCCAAGCTTTTCTTCGGAACGCCGCCTTCCCTAATTAAAACCTGAACTAATTTTGGTATGCTTCTCGGAAGAGCCGCTTCCGCATAAGGCAAACCGTAGCCCATAGTGTCACAAAGTCTTACTTTTATAGGAATTTTTGATTCCTGAGAAAGTTTCATCAACTCCTGAGCAAACGGCACGGCAAATCCGTATATGTCGGACCTTGTTATGTCTTCAAAATGACATCTTGGCAGAACACCGGCTTCCAATGCCGATTTTACCAAACCAAGATATTTATCCATTGTCTTTGCTCTATCAAGACCCAGCTTAAGAAATATGTGATAATCAGACACAGAAGTAAGTATCCCTGTTTCTTTTAAGCCCATCTCTTTAACGAGCTTGAAATCCTCTGCTTTTGCTCTTATCCAACCTGTAATCTCCGGATACTTAAAACCTGTTTCCATACATTTTCTTACAGCTTCTTTATCTTTGCTGCTGTAAAGGAAAAACTCACACTGGCGTATCACACCATTGGGACCGCCCAGACGGTGCAGAAATGTATATAAATCCACTATCTGCTTAACAGTATACGGAGGCCTTGCCTGCTGACCGTCGCGAAATGTTGTACAGGTAATCCAAAAATCTTTTGGCGGATCCATCGGAATGTGTACCCCGTCAAAAGGCGAGTGCGGCACCTCAGTATAAGGAAAAATATCCCTTAACAAATTAGGTTCTTTGACATTTTCTACAGATATTTGCTTTCCGGAATATTCCCGCCATTTGTTCGTTTTTGGCTTCATGAACTTAAATTCTTTCATCTTACACCTCCAATTGAGCAAATTTGAGTTAATTTTTCTATATCAGCTTTATTTTCAATACCAACAACCTTTACTTTGGAATCTATTTTTCTTATTAATCCGCTTAAAATCTTTGAAGGACCCATTTCAAAAAACGTATCCACACCATTGCTTATCATAAATTCTACACTGTCTTTCCATAAAACGGGAGCGGTTAACTGCTCAATAACATTATTCCTAATCTCATCTTTATCTGTATGGGCTTTTGCTGTAAAATTACTGACTAAAGGAACTTTGGCATTTTGGAAATCGACCCCAGCAATAGACTCTCTAAACTGTCCTTTAGCTAACTCCATATAAGGAGAATGGAAACCTCCTTGTATGTCAAGCTCAACTGCTCTTGCATTAAAACTCTTAAACAAATCCTTGGCTTTTTGATTTTCTTCCTTTTTTACTGTAATAACTACTTGATTAGGAGTATTTATATTTGCAACATATATTCCTTCTTCTTTACTGATTTTTTCAAGCGCTTGCTTTTCCAATCCAACAACAGCAAACATAGAGCTCGGATACATCTCTGAAGCTTTCTTTGTGGCTTCAGCTCTTTTTTTTATCAAATATACAATGTTTTCAAACGTTAATACGCCGGCCGGATAAAGGCTGAAATACTCTCCTAAACTTAGTCCGGAGCAATAATCAACTCTTATGCCGCATTCCTTAAACAACTCGTAACATACCAGAGATACAGCCATTATTGCTAATTGCTGGATATATACGTCATTTAATTCTTCTTTGCCAAAGAAACATATACGGGAAATCTCAAAATCCAGCAGTTTATCAATCAAAGAAAATACATTCTTTGCTTTAGGAAAGTTATCATACAACTCCATCCCCATTCCGCTATACTGCGACCCATGACCGGGGAAAACAATCGCATTCATTACTAATGCATCTCCTTATATAAATTTCTATTTGCAGTAAAGTATTGTATTTATTTTCCTATGGTTATGCAATACATATTTAGGGTTTCAGTAATTAAATAAATCTGCTCCTCCAGCATCAACCGCAACAATCAAAGGAAAATTCTCTACTTCTAAACGGTATATTGCCTCAGGTCCCAAATCCTCGAATGCCATTAATTTCACTTTCTTAATGCATCTAGATATTAGGGCTCCCGCGCCGCCCACCGCCACTAAATATACAGCCTTATGTTTTTTAAGCGCTTTTACCACTTCCTTGCTCCTAGCTCCTTTACCTATAATGCCCTTTAACCCCTTATCAAGCAAATCTGGAGTATATGGATCCATCCGATAACTGGTAGTAGGCCCTGCAGAACCAATAATGCTTCCGGGTTTTGCCGGTGTGGGTCCGACATAATATATAATTTGACCTCCGAGATCTATTGGTAATTCTTTATTACTTTTTATTAACTCATCCAACCTTTTATGCGCAGCATCCCTGGCGGTGTATATTACACCGCCTAAAAGTACTCTGTCCCCAACCTTTAATTTTTTTACGGATTCTTCAGTTAACGGTGCAGTAAGATTTATTGTTTGTTTCTTAATCATATAATTATCTCATAAAACTGCTTCTTTATGTCTGGCTGCATGACATTGAATATTAACAGCAACCGGCAAACTGGCAATATGGCAAGGAAAGGTCTCTATAAATAAATCAATAGCAGTAACCTTACCGCCCAGACCCATGGGTCCAATATTTAGATTATTTATCTTTTCCAACAGTTTTTCTTCTAAATCGGCATAAAATGAATCTTTATTTCTTTCTCCTATATTCCTCAATAAGGCTTTTTTAGCCAGTTCGGCGCATCTTTCGAAATTTCCTCCGATCCCTACCCCAACAATAATAGGAGGGCAGGGATTACCGCCGGACCTTTTTACCCTATCAACCACAAAACTTTCAATTCCGGTTACTCCCGCATGAGGATTAAGCATTTTAATTTCGCTCATATTCTCACTGCCGCAACCCTTAGGGGCAACAACTATTTTTAACTTATCGCCAGGCACTATTTCAACATGGATAACAGCCGGAGTATTATCACCTGTATTTTTTCTTCTCAACGGATCCTCAACAATTGATTTTCTTAAATAACCTTCTTTATATCCACGACTTACGCCCTCATTAACCGCCTTATATAAATCGCCGCCGTCAATATAAACTTCCTGACCCAACTCAAGAAAAACTACAGTAAAACCTGTATCCTGACATATAGGAATATTATCCCGCCTGGCAATATCTGCATTTTCAATTATTTGGGAGATTATCTCTTTACCAGTATCAGATTTCTCAAGCTTAACTGCCTGCTCAAGAGCTTTCACTACATCATTCCCTAAATAGTAGTTTGATTCGACGCACAATCTTTTTACCGTCTCAGTAATTTGTTTAGTCTTAATTTTTCTCATTTTACATATTCTCGATAATCGCGGATGCGAATCCTGAAGTTTTTACAAGAGTCGCTCCTTCCATCAGCCTATGAAGATCATAAGTCACTTTTTTCTGAATAATAGTTTTCCTAAGCGCCTTTTCAATCATATCTGCCGCTTCCGACCAACCGATATAATCCAACATCATCACTCCCGAAAGTACAAGAGATCCCGGATTTACTTTATCCTGGTTAGCATATTTTGGGGCTGTACCGTGAGTAGCTTCAAATAAAGCCGCAAAATCGCCTATATTAGCTCCCGGAGCCATACCCAACCCACCGACCTGAGCCGCAGCAGCATCAGACAGATAGTCGCCGTTCAGATTAGGCAGCGCCACTACTTTGTACTCATCGGGCCTCGTTAAAATCTGCTGGAACATACTGTCAGCAATCCTATCATTTATAAGTATCTTGCCCACTGGTATCTTACCTTCATATTTGTCATATAATTCTTTTTCGGTTACTACCTTATCCCCAAACTCATCCTTAGCCACTTCATAACCCCAATCCCTGAAAGCTCCCTCGGTGAATTTCATAATATTCCCTTTATGGACCAGAGTTACTCTATTAATCTTTCTATCGACAGCATACTGAATAGCTTTTCTTACCAATTGTTTTGTACCCGTTATACTTATGGGCTTGATGCCTATTCCAGAATCTGGTCTTATCTTAACACCAAACTCCTTATCTAAATATTTAATTAATTTTTTCACTTCCGAGGAATCTTGTTTCCATTCTATACCTGCATATACATCCTCCGTGTTCTCTCTGAATATTACTATGTCCATTTTCTCGGGATTAAGCACCGGACTGGGAACACCCTGATAATATCTCACCGGCCTTACACAAGCATATAGATTAAGTATCTGCCTTAACGAAACGTTAAGACTTCTGAAACCCCCTCCAACAGGCGTAGTCAAAGGCCCTTTAATAGAGACAAGGAAATACTTTATAGCTTCAATAGTATCCTTTGGCAAAACCTCACCGTATTTCTCTTTTGCTTTATCACCTGCAAATATCTCAAACCAAATTATCTTCCTTTTGCCGTCATATACTTTTTCCACAGCTGCATCCCATATCCGCTTAGAAGCACTCATAATATCAGGGCCAATCCCATCCCCTTCGATAAAAGGTATTATAGGATTATCCGGGATTGAAAGCTTCCCATCCCTTATTTCAATCTTCTTCCCCTCTGCGGGAATCGTAATTTTGTCAAACTTTATCATTCAGCATCCTCCTTTATAACTGTTATTAATCAAGTTTAAAGCTCAACCTGTATTTTATTTAACAGACATTCCCTGCCTTTTATTATCTCAACATCTTCCATTGTACATTTAGGGCATTTAAACACGGGATACAGATGGTCCTGCTTGCCTTTTTTAATATTTCCCTCATATCCGCATTTTTTGCATCTTATTTCCGCCTTAACCGTTAAATAACCGACATTCACATCTTCCGCTATCTTACTTTTGAAATCCAGCATCTGCTTTATCCAAAATGTTAATTGTTCTTCTCCCAGCATACTAAGCTCGCCAATAGCTATTTCTACTGCTCGTATTTTTTTTGCTTTTTTAAACGAGGCAGTTTCAATAATTTTGTCTACAGCCAGGCTAGCTATTGAAAATTCATGCATTTTATAATATCACCCACACCTTCTCCGGTAATACAACTAATCTTAAATACTTTTATATCTTTTTTTATATCTAGTAAATCTCTACTCAATTGGTCCGGATCCACTTTCATGCTGACAGCCAAGTCAATCTTATTTATGGCTACTATATCCGCTTCCCTAAACATAAACGGATGCTTTACAACCATATAAGGCCCCTCTGTGACAGAAATAACAACCAATCTCTTATGCGCTCCAACCGGAAATTCAGCAGGGCAGATCAGGTTCCCGACATTCTCAATAAATAAAATATCAATATTTGATAGCGAAAGCTTATTCAAGGCAATGCCTACTATATGAGAATCCAGATGACACCCGCCTTGAGTGTGAATCTGAACAACCTCTGCGCCCTTATCTTCAATTCTTTGCGCATCTATTTCAGTAGTTACATCACCGGCTATAACGCCTATTTTGTATTTCCGCTTCAACATCTGTGTCATATTTTCTATAAGCGATGTTTTTCCTGAACCGACAGAACCCATAATATCGAAAGAAAAAATATTATTTTTGTCTAAAACTTTTCTATTAGCCAAGGCTAGTTCGCGATTTTTTGCAAATAGATCATCTTGAAGCTCAACATCAACAACTTCGCCTTCGGTCAAATCAATTATCTCCATTTAGACTCCCAATTTAGATATACTTTTCTTAACACCTTCTGCGCTCGCATTAAGAGCCTTCTTTTCCTCCGGGCTTAATTTAACTTCAATAATTTTTTTCACACCATCAGCGCCCAGAATTACCGGCACCCCAACATATGTATCTTTTAAACCATACTCGCCATTTACATATGCTGCGCACGGCAAAATACGTTTTTTATCTTTTAATATTGATTCTACCATCAATACAGCACTTGCTCCAGGGGAGTAGTATGCGCTCCCTGTTTTTAGTAGCCCGACAATCTCTGCTCCGGCATTTCTTGTTTTTTCTACGATTTTGTTAATTTTCTCTTCAGAAAGCAACTCTGTTATTGGTATACCCGAAACCGCACAATACCTTATTAAAGGCACCATTGAATCACCGTGTCCGCCCAATACCAAAGCCTGTGTATCCTCCACAGAAACATTCAATTCCATTGCGACAAAAGCTCTGAATCTGGCGGAATCCAATACACCTGCCATTCCTACTACCCTGTTAGGCTTAAACCCGCTTTTCTTCCAGCAAAGATAAGTCATAATATCCAGCGGGTTAGTTACTACAATGATTATACAATGCGGGGATTGCTCTACTGCCCGCTCAGTGACGGATGAAATAATCTCAGAATTTTTTATTACTAAATCATCCCTGCTCATACCCGGCTTTCTAGCCAATCCTGCTGTTATGACAATTATATCTGAGTTTGCGCTTGCTTTATAACCGTTTTTCCCCGAAATTATACTGTCAGTATTCCGCACCGGTGAAGCCTCCAATAAATCCAGCGACTTGCCCTGAGGTATGCCTTCAGCGATATCAACAACTACTACATCAGCCAATTCTTCCTCTGCAATATACTGAGCTACAGTTGCTCCAACATTCCCAGCGCCAATTACCGTTACTTTATTCTTCATCTAATTACCTCCTAAAACTGACCCAAATTATATATTATTCCATCATACTAATGCTGCCTTTTAATAACCCGGATTTGATCCAAATAATTAAGGCTCACATTATACACAATTATATATGAGCTGTAAATCTGATATTATCTTCATATTATAATCCACGTTTGACATTCGAGTGTTTAGCGGTTATAATACATTTAGATTTTTGTAAATAATCTGGGGGGCTGAAGTACATGAACAATAGTAACTCATGGGAAGATCCATATTAATAAGAGAACAGCAAAAAGAGCACAGAACAATATTATTTAGTAAAAGCTTACACAAAACCAGGTCAGTATGAAAAAAATATACTTTTTGAGCTAAGCGCCCTAGGGGGAGATTTAACGAGATCAAAAAACCCTTCATGTCATTCCTGAGTGATGTTATCGGGAATCCACTCTCGACGGAAATGGATCCCTGATTAAAACATTCAGGGATGACAAAAAAATGGTTTTTGATAGGTGAGCAATCTCCTCTTAATAAAGTTGAGGCTTCAGTTTGTCAAGTAACAGAAATGTTACCCGTGCAACAAGTTCATTTTAACTTTATATTTAGATCCTTTTTTGTGTAACATTTTTGTTAATTTACATTTGTAACAACCTATGTTACACTTAAAGCAGGAAGGCTTAAAGGGGACTCAAATGAAAACACTGGACATTTTGATAATGGATGACGAAATAAAAATCTGCGAGATGCTTAAACAAGTGCTTTCAAATATGGGTCATCGCGTATATATAACAACTTCCGGAGAGGATGCCCTGTATATGATGGGACTTAGAAAGTTTGACATAGCATTTCTTGATATACAAATGACTGATATTGGCGGGGATCAGATACTAATGGACCTAAAAAATTTAGATAACCCGGCAAAAGTGATCATCTACAGCGCCCTCAGCGATGAACGCATGATTGCGTATTTTAGTAATCTCGGAGCGGACGCATACTTAACAAAACCCTGCAAAATCGACCAAATAGAGAAAACCATTGAAAATCTTATAAACCCCATTACTGCTACTAAAAAATAACCCATTTTTCAACAAAAAGATAACTATTTCATTTTCTTAAAATATGCTATATTCAAATTTATGTTTTTACCAATTTCAAAATCAGATATGATCAAGCGCGGTTGGGATGAGTGCGACATAATACTTATCACCGGTGATGCTTATGTGGATCATCATTCATATGGGGCCAGTGTTATCGGAAGAGTGCTTGAATCGGCAAGTTTTAAGGTCGGGATTATCTCACAACCTGATTGGAGAACCACAGATGATTTTAAGAAATTAGGCTGTCCTAAACTTTTTTTCGGCATCACTTCCGGCAATGTTGATTCTATGGTGGCAAATTATACAGCAAAGAAGCGTCCGCGACAAACCGACCTTTACTCACCATTGAATAAATCAGGCTTACGCCCTGACAGAGCAACTATAGTATATTCGAACAGAATTAAGGAAGCTTTCAAAGGAATCCCGATAGTCCTCGGCGGTGTAGAATCCTCTATGAGAAGACTAGCTCATTATGACTACTGGAACAACGCTGTAAGACGTTCGATTATCCTTGACGCAAAAGCAGATATACTTGTATACGGCATGGGAGAAAAACAGATTGTCGAGATTGCCAAAAGAATTAGTAATGGAGAAAAAATCCAAGAAATAAATAATATCAGAGGCACCGTCATAGTAAGAAATAATTACGATTATTTAGATAACTGTATAGAGATACCTTCATACGAAGAAGTAAAGGAAGATGATGTTAAGTTTAATCAGGCTTTTGTATCTTTCTATAAAGAACTATCTCCAAATAATGGCAAGCCGGTAGCGCAGAAACACGGCAACAGGTTCGTAATACAGCTGCCCCCTCCATTACCATTAACTCAAAAAGAGTTAGATAAGATTTATGATCTGCCTTATATGCGAAATCCCCATCCCATATATAATAAGCATAACGGGATTAAGGGTTTTGAAGTTGTCCAAACTTCTATTGTTTCACACAGGGGTTGCCCGGGCGAATGCAATTTTTGTGAGTTAGGTATTCATCAGGGACGCATTATTCAAAGCAGAAGTGAAAAATCAATCTTAAATGAAGCAGAAAAGATTACTAACCAAGGATACTTTCATGGCACCATTTCTGACGTAGGCGGCCCAACAGCAAATCTTTACAAAGCCAGCTGTAAATTATGGAAGAAAGGGATAACGTGCAACAATAAAAATTGTCTGGTTCCCATAAGGTGCAAAAATTTAATATTAGGTTACAATGAAAGCATAGATTTGTACAGTAAGATAAGCAAGCTTAAGAATATAAATCACGTTTTTATAAGCAGCGGATTTAGATATGATCTATTGGCAGAGCCTTTTGCGGAAAAATACTTTGAATCATTATGCAGGAATCATATTAGCGGCCAGATGAAGGTCGCTCCGGAGCATGTTTCCTCTAAGGTATTAAAGCTTATGAATAAACCTGATTTCTCGGTTTACGAAAGATTTGTTAAAAAATTCTATGCCTTGAACAGGAAACTGAAAAAGAAACAATTTCTGGTTAATTACTTCATACTTGCTCATCCGGGATCAACGAATACAGATGAATCCCTTATGAAATCCTACTGGCGCAGTACCAGAATCCGTCCCGAGCAGGTACAGGACTTTACTCCGCTGCCCATGACAGCTTCAAGCTGCATGCATTACACGCATAAAAATCCATTTACTGGCAAAAATATTTAATATATATATTATTTTCGAGCAACACACAGGTCTTCATAATGAGGAGATAATTCACCATCCTCATATGGAAACTCTTTGCAATAGCTGGGTTTCAAGCCGTAATCGATCACATGAATTGAACATAACCCGTCTTCAGTTAAAAAGGTGCACGGCCTATCTTTATAACTGGTCCCTACTTTATATCCTGAAGGAAAATCACCGTCTTTTTCCAAATTAAAAAATTCCCCTTTAAGGCCAAGCCCTGCTATACGCTTGGCTTCTTCAAGATCCACCCAAGCGCCGGAAGAACAGCACCTATGTTGTTCTTTGCACGACATACAATCAATCTCAAATTTATTTTTCATAAAAAATCCTTTCCTATTACCAGTAATTACTCTTATCTTCAACATAGTTTATACAATATATTGAAAATATTTTGAAGCAAAAAAATATATGATTATTTAATTATTCGTATATTCCTTTTTGCTATCTTATCTATTCAGGAATATCCGAGAGTCTGTGAAGTTTGGGAAATCTTCAAGATTAAGGGAACATTTACTGTTTTTTTGTTGATAAAATATACTTAAAATTGCCGAATTCCAGCGTTATTTTATATTTAATTAGCTGAAAATTTGTTAAATTCGCATTGAAATATAGATAATATTTATTTTACAATAAATTTACTTGAACATTATACAATCTTTACACAATCCTGTTATATCTTTAGTAGAGGATAAAGCTATGAACAAATTTACCAAAGAGTTATTCAGCTTGCAAATCTTCAATAAGGATAATATAATTAGAGTATGGAGGAGGTTTTGCCCCGAACCGGAAAAAGCTTTTAATAAGGGCTTTTCGCTGTTAGAGTTGTTGGTAGCTTCTGTAATAATTGCAATTGTTGTATTAGTGCTTGTTCAATTAATGTCTACTAACTCTAAATCGTCATATAATGCAAAGATTGCGAGCATTGCATATCCGCTTGCAGCGGATACTATGGAGATACTGAAGCAAGAGAACTTTGACAATTTAACATTAGGCTCAAAAAATAAAACTTTCAAAAGATTAACCCCTCGCGTTGAGTTTACGCAAACTGTAACAATAAAGCAGGGGTTTTATAATAACAATCTTCCGAATGCGGACTTGAAAGAAATAATTGTTGAAGTTAAATGGTATAATGCTTCAGGTGTTGAAAAAAATATAAAAATAAATTCTTTTTATTTTAAGCAATATCAAGGATAAGCTGTGTTAAATAATCATAATTCCGGAAGAGCGATAGTTTATTTACTAATATATGTCGCGCTTTTCCTGATTTTAGTGGTAGTTTTAGCTCCTTTACGTACCACCTCTGATGAAAGAAAAAGCTATAACGAATCAAGTGAAGAAAAAAAACCTGCTATTACTCAATACGTCAAACCTCAAACTATAAATTCAGTTGGAAGCAAAACTTCTGTAGAGGCGATGGGTTTTTCCAAAGATCCTCAATACATACCAAGACTGATTGGGATATTAAAATACAGCTCCGACAGGAATGAAAAATTAAAAGCAATAAATGCTCTTAAAAAAATAGGCGGCAGCAAATCAATAAATTCAATACTTAACACTATGAAGGATTTTGATCCAAAAATAAGGATCAGTGCTATAAAAGCTATAAGATCCGCCGGCATAAAGCATCCTGATGCAATACCCCAGCTCATAGATATTATCGAATGGGATAATGACTTGGAAGTGCGAAAAGCAGCAATAGTCGCATTAGAACATTCCGTAAATTCAACAGGACCATATAAAAGACGCCTTTTTGCTGTACTAATAAATATTATAAAAGATCCCTATTCAAACCTGCAAAGTGATGTTGAATGGCTGATAAGAGAAATTGGTGATACATCTATCATATCTGATGTTTTACCGCTTTTAGAAGAGAATCAACCTTCTGTTAAAAAACATGCTGCCAACATACTTGCCGAAATAGGAGATGAAAGCGCGATTCCATATTTAGAGCAAGTTGCAAAAAGTTCAGGCGGCAATGTAAGAACTTCTGCGGAATATGCAATAAATTCTATAATGAGAAGAAATTAAATTAATATTTTTAACAATTCTTTAATAATCTTTTAGGGGCAAATTAGGGGTGCAATAAATGCCTTTACAAAATAATTCAAAAGGCTTTTCAATGGCATTAACCATGATGATCGCATTATTTATGCTTACCATAGGAACAGCCCTGATTTACATGACTGTACTGGAGAATAAATTCGTTACTAAACAAAAGCTTTCTGATGCGGCATTTTACATTGCAGAAGGCGGTATTCATAAAGCGATGTCTGAATTACATATAAATGAGGTTTTTGATGGAGACAACAACCCGCCCCTATCCTTTGGAAATGGCGAGTTCGAAACATTTATAACAACCTATACAATCACAGGCGCGACAGTATACAGGATTGTTTCCACTGGAGCAATACCCAATTTCAACAACCCAAAAGCTAAAAGAAGAATACAGGTTGACGTCGGCAGGTTTTTCGTTGCGTTCGATTTCATTGCGTTTGCGGAAAGTGAGGCTAAATTCAACGACCACGGGACCCCTTTCATTGACAGGGTCGACGGTCCGGTCCGTTCAAACGGAGCAAACAACAAAGATGTACTAATCAAGGGAACAAATGTTCAAATTTTTGGCGATGTTACGGCGGTCAATAAAATTAAATTTTCAAACGGCGCAGGTATAGCAAGTGTTGTAGGCGCTCTTACTGAAAATGCTGAATATTTACCGTTTCCTATAGTAGATTTAGGATATTTCAAAAATGCGGCTCAAAATAATTGGACCTATTACCCCAACACAGCTGCTTGGGACGCAGCTTTTCCAACATTTATGACATCTCCAAATGAGTATTACTTAAACGGAGTAATTTATGTTGAAGGAGATATAAATTTCGATGTTCCGGGCGCAACAATCACAGTAGAAGGGACGCTCGTTACGGAAGACGGCGAGATATTCCTGAAAGATTTCGCCAGATACCAGCACACTTATCAAGATCCTGCTAATCCTATGTCTGTACTTCCTGCAATGATATCCGCAGGCAAAGACAGCGGCAACGACAATTGCGGAATAGATATTGATAAGGGCCCAACCAGTATTTCCGGGCTGATTTATTGCAGTAATATTAATACAGGCAACAATGATACCGGTGAATTTGTTGCAAAAACCTCTCAACTTTTGGAACCGGTTCATATTTTCGGTTCTCAAACATGCTACAAGATACATGATGATAATAACTTTCACCTTAAATATGACCCGAATGTAAAATTTGTAGAAGGATTTGTTGGCGGTGAAATAAGGATTCTAGAATGGACAGAAGTCGCTCCTTAAATGGATTTTCTCTGGTAGAGATACTGATGGTTGTAGCAATTATAGGCGTTGTAACCCTAATACTGACAAAATTTACTTCACAAACATCAAAAACTTGGCATACAACCACTTCTCAATTACAAATTCAACAACAGGCAAGGATAGCGCTGGATGAGATGACCAGATATATAAGGCACTCTTCAGCTGCCGCCCAAGGATTATCTGCAAGTTACGGCATGTATCCGGGAATCTCACAACAAGCTGATAATATCAGTTTCTACACCCTAAAAGGAAAACGAGTTAATTATTTTCAAGATGGCGACACATTAAAAAGATGCATTGGCGGATCTACCCGCACGCTTATAACCGAAGGATTGGAGAGTATTTATTTTATGCATAAATCAAGTTATACTCTAAGAATAGCTTCCATGACAGTCAGAAAAAGAGATAAAAGTTTCACTTACAATAAAACAGTAACCATCCGAAATCAGTGGGAATAATGAAAAAAAGTGGCAGGCACAATTTGCTTTGGATACCTATCGCTTCTCGTCAAAGTAGTCCAGATCGCTTATCGGCAGAATCACTGAAGTTGCAATATTGGTAAGATGAGCGGCTATCCGCTTAAAATGACGCGCGATAAGAGTATAGCATACAGCCTGATTAGTTGATAAATCGCTTTTCGCTAAATTTTTTATAATCTCATCGCATTTCTTAACAATTTCTCTTTCTACTTTCCAGGATGAGGTAGCGAGATTTTCATCAGATTCAATGAAAGCTTTTTTAGTTCGTTTAAATAAATCCGCAATTTCTTTTTCCAGGTAATTAAATCGCTTTGAATATTTATCATAATCTATAGGTTTATCTAATAATTGACCCACCTCAAGAAGATTCTTCGCATAATCACCTAATCTCTCTGCATCCTTAACCACGCTCATGAGCAGCAGTGATAATGGGACATCGGCCGAAGGTTGAATGGATAGATGCTCCACAACCCTTTTCCTGATGTCCCTCTCCAGATTATTTACCTGTTTGTCTATGGAATATATCTTTTCTTTTAAGTTCGGCACTTCTTCATTAAACAGCAATTTTCTGCATACTGAATTAAACATATCCTCTGTATCATCCAGCATCACTCCAAATTCATCAATGACATGATGAAAGAAGTCTTTTCCTTTCCATATCTGAAACAAATTCCTAAACATAAACGCACCTCCTGATTAAAATAATCTATAAATAAAAATCAATAATGCAGGGATTATAAAAAAAACACTCAAAACAAAAATAACCGCATACCTTCTCTTTATATAGGCCAACTCACCCAGCTTTTTAGCAAGAGCAATTGGTATTTGTCTGAATATCTTAAATGGATAAAGCAGGCAAACCCCAATCATATTAAACAGAAAATGAACAAATGCAATAGTGATTGCCGCAGGATTACCTGTGGCAAAAGAAGCAAGAATTGCCGTTGTGGTTGTTCCAACATTGGCGCCCATTGTAATCGGGAATGCAACCTCAATTGTTAACACACCCGCTCCTATAAGAGGGATTAAAAGGGATGTGGTTATTGAACTGCTCTGCACAAGCGCGGTAAAAATAAATCCGATAAAGATGCCTATAATCCCTTGTTTCCCGATAATATTGCCAAGTATTGTTTCCGATCTTTGAATTATCAAAGAACGCATGAGCTTAACTATATAATAAAGCGAACCAAACAGAAAAAGCACTGAAACCGCTAAAACGCATATATATCCTGCTTTGCCGGACAAATTTAGAAAATCAACAAAAAAATGTTTAATAATATTAACTGCCGGCTGAGTTATGATTTTTAACGGACTGGTAAACTTAATTCCACCGCAATTAACAAAAAGCCCGGATAATACTGTAGCAAGTTTCTCTAAAAAACCGGTTGTTAACTGCAACGGGAACATTATAGCTACACATATTATGTTAAAGAAATCATGAACCGCCGCGCCGGCAATAGCCTTTTTGAACTCTTCTCTTCTGACAATATGCCCGAATGAAACTAATAAATTTGTTACGGTCGTCCCTATGTTAGCGCCCATAATTATGGGGATAGCATTACTTATTGACAAAATACCTGATGCAACCATACCCACAACTATCGATGTTATTGTTGATGAACTTTGAACAATGCTGGTTGCTAATATACCTATAAATAAAGCCACAAAAGGATTACTGGTTGACACTAATAAACCTTCTGCGAATTCCCTCCCAAATCCTTTGAAAGCAACGCTCATAAGACTGATGCTTACAAGAAAAAGGTACAGAAAAAAAGCTACAAGAAGTATTTTTATTATTAGTCTGAATGCTTCTTTATTCATTATATTGTAAATATTTAAGATTTTGGATACTTGGATTTACCTCAATATACTATAAAGCATAATAAAGAGTCAAATCTAAATAAATCACAATTATTTTGAATATTTGAAAAACTTATTGACATCAGCACAATTATTATGCAAATTCATTCTAGCTATCTTTAATTTCCTCTGGATAGAGCACCAAAGCCTGAGCGGCATGTCTTTATTCCTCATTAATTAAAACTGCCCTATCCTTAACCAGCGGATAAAGTGATCCGATAATAGTAGATAATATAAGCAATGATTCTGCCATATTTTTTAATTATCTTATAAATTAACCATCCCTTGGGTCAATCCTTGAATTATACTTCTATTATCCCGAGTTAAATGAGCCTTAATTCAAGGGTTAATTCCATAATTCTTTTAAAGAAAGTTTGTTTTGTTTAATTTTTTGGATCTTAAAAAACTCGGTTAGCCATTTTAACGGCTTTTTCTGAGCTCTTTTCTTTAACTTCGGCATAGTACCTGTTATTTCTATTTGCATCACATTTAGCCTGAAATCAAACGTGTCTGCAAATGGAATTAATGCCCCCAAAAACTTCCTAAGCGCCCCAGCTACAGCTCCTGTAAAGATTTGAATTCCCGCAATTAAATTTACTTTCTTCTCAAATGTAATATCACCCATAATACTCATATTAATTAATTTTGAACTGAATAAAGAATTTTCAATTGTTAACTTTTTATCACCTACGCTAAAATTTAATTCGATAGTATCAAACTCTGAAAGGCCTTTATCCGGAATAATCTCATTAACTAAATCCTCAATTTCATTAAATAATTTATATTTGCCCACATAAGATTTATTAACAAAAACATATCCTTTCCCCGTTATTTTTTTGCAATCCGCCCATGGAGCAACCGCTGCGATATCACTGTTTAACATGCCACTTAGACCATTCAAACCATTATAACCTTTACTAATAGCTTCAAGATCCACCTTATTCAAGTGTAATTCGATACCCCATTTATTAAAGTCTGCCTGTAATAAGCCTCTTAAACTGCCGCTAAAAAAAGAAGTTTCCGGAATGGTGCCTCTAAATACCCCTTCTGCACCATTCAACTGAATGTTAATTGACTGTGGCGCTGATTTATCATAAGAAAACTCACTTATTTCAATATTAATTTCGCCCCCTAGAGAAGAAGGAAACTTCAAACTGCCATCTATTAATCCTAATATAGATATATCACCATCAACTTTCTTTAAAAATACTGCGTTCTTGAAAATATCTTTTAAATCTTCCATATTAAGCTTGCACAGCAGGTTTGAGGTCATTTCTAGTTCCTCTAGATTCTTAAACTGCATACCGAGATTAATATAAGAATCGCTCTTTTTGCATATTAATTTGAATATTCCATCCTTATTATTATTTATTGTTGATTTTATATCAGCGTTAAAATTGCTTATTGTTCCAGATAAATTGATTTGATACGGCATAGATAATGTAGCTGATCCGGTCAGTGAGATCGGATAATATTTTATTGTTCCGTTTAATTCCTCAACTTTAAATATTTTTTGGTTTATTAATGCTTTTAAGACAGCATTATCGACAATAGACCTTTCCTGAAATATAATTGACCCATCGATTAATTCCGCCTCTGTTCTTGCATATTCCTTTTGATAAATATTATTCACAAATAACATCTGATTAATTAAATTGACAGCACCTTTCAGCTGAAAATTATTCCGCTTAAAGCATCCATTTGTGAGCGCTGCTTCACTGGTTAATTTCAAGGAATTATTTTTGTAAATAAATCCTATATCTAGTTTAACAACATCCGCATCAGCATCCCACGGTTTAACTATATCATCAATATAGTACCCCCAAAACCCGCCAAACGCATCAGTAGCGGCAGTTACCTTACCACTTGCCGCTCTTGCTCTTTTATCATATTCCACAAAAATTTCTAAAGATGTACTGCCGCCGGCAATATCCTGAACTGAAGTATAGACATGATATAAATTCGGCAATTTGTTAATTAATCTTGCATTTATTCTGTTAATATTCAGCTTGAGTGAGTTGTTTTCTTTCGCAGTATCTGTAAATTCAACTGTACCATCTTTTAATTCAAGCTTACGTATCCTGAAGCTGAATTTACCCGTTTTCTTTTCTTCAAACAGATTGATATTAAGTATCGGCCTTATATTCCAATCTACTGACTTACTGCGTATAATTGAAACTTCCGGATTTTCTAGAACACAACGCGACACAACAATACTTCTCATAAAAAGCCGTATCCATTCCAAATCAATCTGGATATTTGGCACATATATAATTTTTGATATTTCATGCGGCAACTTACTTTTAATCGAAAAATTATTTATAACAAATCCTTCAACAAAATTGTATTTTACATCTTTGAATTCTACAATTAGGTTCTTGCCAAAAGTATGATTTAGATATTGACGAAGTTGAGGTAATATAATTTTAGGGATAAGAAACTGGTTTGCAGTAAGGTACAAAAACACAACTGAAAATATAAGAATTGCAATAACAGCAAGAATAAAAGAATAAAATCTTTTAACTGTTCTTTTTAATAATTTCATCTTCTTTCAGTTTCAGGATAAAACTGCCGGTTAGTTTCAGCTTCACTCCATATATTTCCTACTAAGCAATTCCCCTAAATCATTAACTACAATATCCGCTCCATTCTTACTAAGCAGTTCCGGATCACCGTCACGGTTAACACCAATAACCAGCCCGAATCCGCCGTTTTTTCCCGCTTGCACCCCGGAAATTGCGTCTTCAATTACCACAGAACGCTTGGGAGAAACTCCCAACTTTTTAGCAGCTTCTAAAAATATATCAGGATCCGGTTTACCTGATAAATTCAGTTCACTGGAAACCGTTCCATCCACCCTCGCATCAAACAACTCATTAATTCCGGCAGTTTTTAGTATCTCATCGCAATTTTTGCTTGAAGTAACCACCGCAGTTTTGATTTCAAGACTCCTTATATGTAATACATATCTTAATGATCCTTCATAAACATCAACCCCTTTTGTTCTAAAAACATTATTAACACAGATGTTTTTCCAGTTAGCCAACCCTGATATAGTGGAATTATCCGGAATTGATTCAGAATTGCCTTCAGGAAGTGTGATACCGCGCGATTCAAGAAAACTGCGCACCCCGTCATTTCTCGGTTTACCATCAACATAGAGCTTATAATCACGGTCTTCATCAAAAGGAATAAACGGCTGATTATTTTTCTCCGAATACCCCTCAAGAAACTGATCAAACATTCTCTTCCAGCATTTTGCATGCACTGTAGCAGTAACTGTTAAAACCCCATCCATATCAAATAATACAGCATCAAAATTCTCCTTAGTTATTATATTATTAATATTGTGCATAGTAAGGTTGTACTCGAATTTATATATATGTGTTTACAGTAGATTTTAAGCTTATTTTTTTGACTCTCGTTTTGTTTCTTTCCTGTATCTTTGTAAAATGTATGATACTGCTTCTTCAACTGAATCGGTTGATTTTAACAGACTTAAATCTTCGATATCAATAGTTTTTTCTTTAATAAGTGAATCCTGAACAAAATTTCTAATTTTAGACCAAAAAGGCGTTCCCATCGCCATAATCGGGAAACGGTCTAGTTTCTTTGTTTGAATTAGCGTGATTGTTTCAAAGAATTCATCTAGTGTTCCAAACCCTCCGGGTAAAACAACAAAAGCGCTGGAATACTTAACTAACATCACTTTTCGCACAAAAAAATGATCAAATTCAATAAATTTATCAAGATAGCGATTTGGCTTCTGTTCTTGAGGGAGCAGTATATTACAGCCAACAGTATATCCCCCGGCCTCCTTGGCTCCTCGATTCGCTGCTTCCATAATACCAGGTCCTCCACCGGTCATAACCACAAATCCCTTTTCTGCCAATCTTCTGCCAAGTTCTCTAGCCATCTTGTAATAAGGGTGATTTTCCTTAAATTTAGATGAACCAAACACTGTTACGCATGGACCGTTAAAATCCATAGATTCATATCCTCTTAAAAATTCCAAAAATATTCTTACTGCGCTTTCTAAGTCCTCTCCTCTATGCCGCCTCCCTCTTAAAAATATCTTTTCAACATTAGCTACCCTTTCAACAAATGGCAATTTCCCTCTTAAATCATTTTTTCCCAGCATCTTATTTATCCCCCGCTTAATCTTTAGTATATATTAATACTGATTTGACTAAATTCGATTACCTAAATTAAACCATTTTTACTATTTAACAAATTAACTCATTAACAATATTACTATATATTCTGATTTACTATCAATCGCAAACTGAACATACGCAGATATATATTCTTTCTAAATGATTTTGATATTGTTATAATTGTCTTATGGGTCCAGGAAAATGATAGATATAAATATTCTTAGCGGAATATTTTTTATAGGTTTTATAGTGAGCAGCGCCGGTTGCGTATCCGAAAATAAATTCGGGAAAGATATTGCGCTTACTGAACCAACCTCAATAGGAAGCATCTTGAAATATCCATCTAAATTCAAAGATAAAAACGTATTAGTAAAAGGTCAAATTTCAGTTGAATGCCCAACAGGCTGCTGGTTCTATTTAAAAGACTCTTCCGGCGAGATATATATTGACTTAAATGCCTCTAACTTTGCTATACCCCAACTGGAAAATAAAGAAGTAGCTGTGGAAGGAACTATTATTACCAAACAAGGGCATACTTTTCTTTTAGGCAAAGGGGTTAATGTATTATGAAAGCGATTCGTTTATTAAATATCATTGTTTTAATTATAATAACTTTATTACCGCACATATGTTTCGCTGCTAATTTTGAAAAGCAAGGAAATACCAAATCATCTTGGGACAAGATATTCATACCGGTATTTTTCTACTCTCCTGATACAAAAACTGGATTAGGTATTCTAGGCATATTGGTTAGAGACAAAGGAGTCGCAGATAACAAACCTGATACTATTCAGGGGCCTTTGTTAATTACTCAGGAGAATCAGATAATTGCTGTACTTGACAGCACAATTTATAAGCTCGATGGATCGTGGAGGTTTAAGAATAAAATCAAATTATCCAAATTCCCGGATAGTTTTTACGGGATAGGCCCAGATACAACTTTTTCTATGAAAGAAGATTATACTTCTCACAGCGTTTCTATAAAACTGGGCGCTGCAAAAGGAATAACTGATAATTTGTATATCGGGGCGCTGTTTGATTTTGATAAATATACAATCTCTGATAAAGAACGAGGTGGTAAACTTGAGAACAATCTCGTGGTCGGCAGCGGTTCAGACCGCTCTTCCGGAATTGGATTTTCGGTAAGCATGGACACCCGTGACAATGTATTTTATACTTTAAGCGGTTCTCTTATAAATCTTGAGATTATTTCTTATGAAGATTGGTTAGGCAGCGACAATGATTACAAAAAACTGCACCTTAATGCCAAGCATTTTATTAATATAACCGGGAAACAGGTAGTTGGCATTAATGGAATTGTGGACAGTTGCAAAGGTAATGTGCCGTTTCAAAACCTTCCATTTCTTGGAGGAAGCTCACTTCTCAGAGGGTATACCTCAGGAAGATACAGGGATAAGCACTTTTTTGGGATTCAGAGCGAATACCGCACCCCAATCTATGAACGCTTAGGATTAGTGCTGTTCGGCGGCTTTGCTCAGGTTGCGCCTGTTTTCAGCGATAGATTGTTTAAGGGCATGAAAAAAGCAGGGGGCTTAGGAATTAGATACACGGTAAACTCCAAAGAAAATATCAACATCAGACTAGATTTTGCGGTAAACTCAACCGAATCCGGCGATGAAGCCAACGCATTTTATTTCTTCTACAATGAATCATTCTAATATATGCCCCCATACTACTATTGAGATCTCACTATAAAGAATTATTTTGTAATTTCATTACCTTGGGATTTAGCTGAGGTACTAATTTCTGGCTGATATGTAATTCTGGAGGTTGGAAAAGCACATGCGATATACCATTCAATTGGTCTTGAAATTTACCGTTCCCATCCCATTCTGATAGTTTTACTTTAATTAGCCTTTCGGCGTAAGGGAAAAGAAGCTCCAGTGCGTTAATATATTCATCCCCATATATTGGTGTCAAAATTTTATATATTTTTTTTGCAGCTTTTCTCGCTTTATTTCTAACCATGTCAGCATAATATAGGGGGATATCCTGACGGGCATTCTGTGACGGGAATGAATCTACTACTATGGATTCCTTATGATTTTCATAATCCGGGCCGTAAAGAAACACCACATTAGGTTGAAATTTCATAATATCATACACTTTGCCAGCTGACCAAAAGTATATATCAGCATCCCTATTATGACGCCATATCGCCTTAAGGAATTCCTTGGTAATAGAGCGGTGGTGCGGGTGATAGCTGAAAGGATGTACCATTATGTAGTAACCAGCCAGATGTTCAATTACATATTTTTCAATTTGCTGGCATATATCAGCTGAGGGTTCTTTAAAAATTGTTTCGTATGACAATAACCTTTCTCCTTCAATTTTTGGCTTCTTTACCGGTAATTTTATCATTAAATTTGAATAATACGGTTCAGGCAGCTGCAACCGTTTAATGCAATCTTCAGCTTCTTTCACTCGTATCCACTGCTTTATTTCATCAAAGCTCTTATTCCTTATTTCAGCGGGCAGGTTAACCAGCTCCGAATGAACATACTGATTACTCACCCCGGCCGCGTCAGGAATTGCGGTGACTAAAAACGGATATTTACCTGAACAGTAATATACTTTGGGCTCTTGAACTTCTGATTCTTGAATCGAAATATCACCCGTTACTCGTTTTATAATCTCTTTTGTAACACATGCTGTATGCACAGCTATATCATCAGGATGAGTCTCAATTATCATACCCTGTTTCTCTAAAGGAAAACAACTTTCAAATATCGGCCCGCGTTCGTATGAAATTCGTAAATTTTTATCAGGCACAACTGCAACTTTAACCCCGTCCAAGTAAAAGTTATCGAACACCCCTCCAACAGGGATCTTCCTCTTCCAAGACAAAGTCATTATCGCCCTTTGAACATCGGGGTCGTGAGTCCCGTACTCCATCAATGTTGCAATCATCTTTTCTTCTTCAACCCCTATTGGAGCATCGCTATATGCAAGCTGCATCACACGCTCTATTAATTGCTCTCTATTAACATCGCCCTGCTTGGGAACACCTGCATTCCGTTGCTTTGATAAATCCAATGGAATGGCCGGCGGCGCTAAAGCAAAAACTGGTTCATTAATGAGAACTAGCATGCATATCAATGAAAAACGTATTAATAATATTGGCATTCTCATACACTTACCTATGACAAAATTTAAGTTGCCCGGAAATAAAAGTAAGCATTAACTTTTGTTTTCATCTTTTTTATTTTGATGTGTCAATTATCTGCATATTTTGCCCGATTTCTAATGCCGGTTTGGATCTCATGCTAACCGGGAAAAATACGAATAGATTATCTTGCATCTTTAATAGGGCCTGTTTTGCTTTCCTTTCTTTTACATCCAAATCATCAGTTCTCGACATATTCCAATAATACTTTTTTCTTTCTTTCGCAAACCAGGCTTCTTCTCCGTCAATATTTTCAGGAACAAATTCCAATGGGACACTTCCCCAACCAGCTTCAATCATTTCTTCCAAATTATTTATAGCTACATTCTTTAATGATTCTGATATTACAATTTTTTCAATATTATAGGTTTCAATATAATCGCACATTGCATATAACAGAAGGCTTAAATGAAAATGCATCGCTTTAAATACAATAGGTTTGCTATTAATCTCCAAACCTTCTACAGTAAATGTTTTGTTATCATCTGCAATATGTATCGAGGTTATACGATCATCTTGATCCAGTCTGCGGTATACTTCATAAACAGTTTCCTTATCCGTAATCTCAACAATTCTTCTAAAATATTCATATCTGTCCTGCTGAATATCAGTAAGCCATTCCGGAAATACCCTAATATCAGTTTTTTTAAATGCAATATATTTGCCGTTAGAGTCATTTACTTCTTCCAAAGTCATTGTCTCTTTTTCATTACCTTTTAATTCAAATTCCTCCAATGCTCCCAAATCAACTAAATATATTGGGAACGAACTCCTGCGTCCAGCCATATCTCTATGAGCCAATGTAATCAATTTCAAATTATCTCGGGTTTTAAGACTTTTTTTAAAATTTAACGAAATGCCCCTCGCGAAACTTACGCCCGAATTATACCCCAAATATTTCGAGAGATTTATAGCAGCTAATTTCCTGCATGTTAGCTTCTTTGCAAAACCATCGATAGATTTCAGATTGTACAAAGAAATTTGCTTTTTTTGTTTAGCATCTTCATCCGGCATTTCTACTTTCTCATTCCCATTTAAAAGAAATGTTTTAGTGTCATAGGATTCAAATACAATTCGATTATCAGGATTGTTCTCATCCACAAGAGCAACAAATCTTGAATTCCTTACTTTATCTCTTAATATATACACCGGGTGAATTCTATTACTAACATTTTCTGGAAAATATATTGCAAAATCACAAATATCCGTTCTTTTGGCTAATACGCTTTTCAAACTGGGCCTGCTTACCGCAAGCTTCTCAAGTAACTCAAACACCCCTTCCTCCCGATTATGCTTATTCGATATTCCGTTTGCTAAATCAATTAATTCTCTTCCAGCCAGATATGTTTCCAGAATAGGAAAACGTTGATTATATTCATCTGGTTTCATTGTCTCATGAAATTCACCGATCCTTTTGGGACCTATACCAGGTTCAATATCAAAATCAATAAAAGCAACAACTATTTCATTTTCAATTCTTTTAATCTCAAGGTGAGATTTTGAACTCCCTTTGACAGGATGAATCCTGACAATATTTTTGTCTTTATCATCCCGCGTGCATATCAATTTACCTTTTGTATACCCATTCACTGAAAATCTTATTCTTCTATCTCCGATTACAAAAGCAATATACCCTGTAATCTTTTCACTATTTTCACTATTATTTTCTTCGTCAAATAACTCAATTAAATCACTACCCGATTCAGCGGTTCCTAACGGCTTAAGCAGATTGTAGGAATAAGCGCTGCTTTCGAATAAATATAACCCAATTAATAACAAAATACTCCTGCAGACTAAATATTTCATAAAGTTATCTTCTAAATTGACTGCTTAACTGTTCTTAAATTTTAAATAGTTTTACCGAAAACAGATACCCGATAGCTAGCTCTATAGACATGGACATAAAAATAGTGAAGCCGCTAAAATTTTAACCTTTAATTTTATATATGCCATATATTATAGCATCTGCAAGTAAATATCATGTAAAATTCTTGTAAAATAATGTAAGAAATTTTGGCTATTTTTCGCTAAATCTAAAATGGTTCAAATCAGTATTTCAGAGTTAAATAATATTCTTTTTTTTAATATGATATGGCAGTTATAACTATATATTAGAAACCTTTAGGGGATCTTTGAATTGTCCAGAAAAAATTCGGGAACATTCATGTACGGAAGGCTTTCTCACGCGATTTTAACATTTATTTGCAACTTCTCCTAATGAATGGAAATATATATCGTATGTTTTTTCAATTCTGCTAAAGTATTCAACCAGTATCTCTTTTATCTCGAGGCCTGTCTTCTTTTTTATAATTTCTTGCGCTAAAATCTCTGCATCATCAAAAGAAATATTTCTTATAATATCTTTTGCTATCCCGATTGCATGGGGATTAACGCTAAGTTTTTCGTATCCCATGCCTATAAGCAACGGAATATAGAGCGGTTCGGCAGCCATCATGCCGCATATATATAAATCTTTTCTTTCTTGTTTTGTTACACACGCAATCTTCTGAAGCATTTGTATAATGGGTGGGCTTAAAGGATCAAAGTATTTAGAAACACGGGGGTTATCTCTGTCAATCGCAAGCGTATATTGAATCAAATCATTTGTTCCAACACAAAAAAAATCAACCTCTTTAATTAAGTGTTCTGCAATCAAAACAGCCGAAGGCACCTCAATCATAATACCCAGCTGTATATCTTTTTTAAATGGTTCGCCATCCCGCTCAAGTTCTTTGCTTACCTCATACAACATCTGTTTTATCGCAAGCACTTCTTCTAGTATACATACCATGGGAATAATAACTTTTGCATTTCCGTAAGCGCTTGCCTTAAGGATTGCGCGCATATGAATTTTTAACAGATCGGGATTATCCAAAAAAATACGAATTGCTCTCCATCCCAGATTGGGATTCAGCTCTTTTGCGATTGGAAGATAACTAACCACCTTATCAGATCCGATATCAAACAGGCGAATACCCACCGGCTTGCCCTTCATTCCCTCAACAACTTTTCTAAATATTTTAACCTGTAATCTTTCGTCTGGGAATTGTTTGATCAAAAGAAATGGTATTTCGGTTCTAAAAAGCCCCACCCCATCCGCATTGTTTTGCAATGCCTTGTCCAAATCTTCAATCATGCCGACATTTGCATAGAGCTCTATTTTTTTTCTATCTTGTGTTACCGCCGGCGATTTTTTCTGAGAATCAAGAATATTCTGATATTCAATAAATTTTTCTTTTGCTTTTTTATATTTTCCCTTTAGCTCTTCGGTGGGATGCAAAAACACGGTACCAGATGTCCCATCAACAATAAGCTCGTCCTCATCTTGAATGTTACTTACTACATTATTTACATCAAATATAATTGGTATACCGAGCGAATGAGCTATCACCGCGCTGTGAGAATATTTACTTCCCAACTCAGTTACAATACCTTTAACTTTATTTCTATCAAGTGACGCTAATGTAGAAGGCAAAAGCATTTGCGTGACAAGTATTATCGCTTCATTAAGAGAAGTTTTTTTCTTTATTCCCTCCATTGTTTCCTGGGTTGAAGCAACATATAAATGAGATATTAAACGCTGTTTGATATCAACTAAATCGGCAATTTTTGCCTTTATCTGTTCAGAAGCCGAGTTAGAGAAGTTCTGCTTATATTGCTCAACCGCCGCAGTAATTGCTCCTTCTGAATTAAGTAATTCAGACTTAATATTATTTAAAATCTCACGAATAAATACCTCGTCATTTAAAATCTGCAGATGCACATTGAAAATGTCTCTTACCTGCTTCTCAACAATGTCACTTGACTTTTTTAATAACTCTTTAAGTTCATTTACGGAAATCTCTACAGCTTTATTGAATCTATTCTTTTCTTGCTCTACCGAATCTTGAGTAATTGTGGTAAGTCTTTTCTCGAATGTAAGCATATTTTTTACCACTTCAGCATTACCCAATACAAGCCCCGGAAAAATACTTTCTCCTTTGTATACCTTCATTATTGAATGTGGATAGATTTTTTTATTCATAAAAATAGCATACGCGAATTACTTATGTATGAAAAAAACAACACCTAATGGAGGAACAGTTATTGAAAGGCCAAAATACCTGCCGTGCGAACCGATCGCAGCGGTCTTTACGCTGCCAAAGTTGCCATGGGAGCTCCCCCCATATTCCTTGGCATCACTATTAAGCACTTCTTGCCAGGTACCTTTAAGCGGCACACCAATCCTATAATTGTGCCGTGGTATAGGGGTGAAATTGCAGACAACTAAAACACATTCACCGGGATTCTTACCCTTTCTCACAAAAGAAATTACACTATTCTCAGAGTCAGCAGAATCAATCCATTCAAAACTTTCCTGAGAATAGTCAATCTCATAGAGGGCAGATGCGCGGATGTAAAACATATTGAGATCTTTCACCCATTTCTGCATATGTTGATGAAACGGGCTTCCCAGTAAATGCCAGTCCAAACTCTGATCGTGCGTCCACTCATTCCATTGTCCGAACTCGCCTCCCATAAAAAGGAGTTTCTTTCCCGGATGAGCATACATGAATCCAAAAAGCAGTTTTAAGTTTGCATGCTTCTGCCAGTCATCCTGCGGCATCTTTTGCAGCAGCGATCCTTTACCATGCGCTACTTCATCATGAGAGAGCGGTAGAACAAAATTTTCTGCGAATGCATACCATGCGGTAAATGTAAGCTGATTATGATGATATTTCCGGTAAACTGGATCATTCTGCAAAAACGCCAGAGTATCATGCATCCAGCCCATATTCCATTTAAAACCAAAACCAAGTCCCCCAACATATGTTGGCCTTGATACCATCGGCCAGGCAGTTGATTCTTCCGCAAAGGTCTGTACATCAGGATGGTGTTCATAAACTACCTGGTTCAGCTGCCTCATAAACTGAATAGCTTCCAGGTTTTCCCTTCCTCCATACTGATTGGGCACCCACTCGCCTTCTTTTCTGGAATAATTAAGATATAACATTGAAGCCACCGCATCCACACGCAGGCCGTCCACATGATAGGTTTCAAACCAAAAAAGTGCATTGTTGATAAGAAAATTCTTTACCTCATTTCTGCCATAATTGAAAATATAACTGTTCCAGTCAGGATGGAACCCTTTGCGCGGATCCTTATGTTCAAAAAGATGAGTTCCGTCAAAATATACAAGTCCATGTTCATCATCGGGGAAATGTGAAGGAACCCAATCAAGTATCACCCCAATTTCCTGCTGATGCAAATAGTCCATAAGGTACATAAAATCCTGAGGTTTTCCATAACGTGCGGTAGGGGAAAAATAACCCGTAATCTGATAGCCCCAGGAACCATAAAATGGATGTTCCATTACCGGCAAAAATTCAACATGTGTAAAGCCCATCTCTTTAACATATGCTGCAAGTTTTGGTGCAACTTCCCTATAAGTAAGGAATCTGTTTTCATCTTCAGGCACCCTCTGCCATGAACCAAGATGTACCTCATAAATTGAAATTGGCGCATCCAATGCATTGCGTTTTGCACGAGTTTTCATCCATTCATCATCATTCCATATATATGACATATCCCAAACCAGCGAAGCGGTCTTGGGAGGAATTTCATGAAAACGCGCGAATGGATCACATTTAGCAGCCTTGTATTTTTTATTTTTGGAAATAATTTGAAATTTATACTTCGTACCATGACCGACATCAGGAATGAATCCTTCCCAAATACCGGAGCTATCCCATCTGACATTAAGTTGATGCATCCCCTGCTTCCAACTATTAAAATCTCCAACTACCGATACTTCTGAAGCATTCGGAGCCCAGAGCGCAAAATACGTTCCTTCCATTTCATTATGTGTTAGTATATGAGCACCGAGCTTTTCAGCGATATTAAAGTGATTCCCTTCACAGAATAGATGAACATCATATTCAGTAAAAAGAGAAATATCATTATATACCAAGGTCTTTGATTTCATTCTACCTGCCATGCTTACTCCTTAACCAATTGTTTTATAGCATAGAGCGGTATATCAACCCATCTAGGACGGTTATTCAATTCATACATGAGTTCATACACCGCTTTTTCCAGCATAAAAGCCCTTAAAAGTATCATGAACTCTTTATCGTCGGCAGGCACAAATGAAGCACCTTTCACTGATTCCCTGTACGCGTGGAGATACACCCCGCTTACAAACATATACCAAACCTCCGCCCACGGCAAAAGAAGGGCGCGATCTTTTTGTTCTACAGCAAGTTTCCTGAATAACTCACTGTAACTCGCATAATGGAATGAACGCATGATACCTGCTACGTCCTTTATAGCTGAGTGTTTGGAACGCCTTTGACTGATAGACCTGGCAGGTTCTCCTTCGAAATCAATGAAGATTACATCATTACCTGTAAAAAGCACCTGCCCGAGATGAAGATCACCGTGTATTCTTATCCTTTTCACAGAAATATCTTTTGATAGCAGCTGTTTGAATTCGCTAATAATTTTCTTTTCTACAAGGAGCACTTCTCGAGCGCTTTCTTTCATTTCTTCTGATAATTTAGCTAAATTGTTTTTCAGTAACTCCAAACCTTTTTTAGCAAGGCTCTGCATGGATTGAAAAAGCGAACGCTGATAAAGACGTGTAAATGATTCTGGCATAAAATCTGGATCTTTCATATCAGAAGCAAAAGCTTTGTGCAATTCGGCGGTTCTCGTACCTAAACGCGCCGCAAGTTCAAGATATACCCTCCCTATAAGCTCTACCACATTTTCAGGGATATTATCCAACGAAAGCGGCGTAAGCGGTTGCGGCAAATCCCCTAAACCAGCGATTGACGGCGTTTGAGAAAGAATAGCTTCATAATACCTGCCGATAAAATCAAGCGTATTCTTCCACAAATCACCTTGATTTGTAACCAAACCCTGCAGCATACCAATTGCTATCGGTTCGACACCCGGCTTTCTGAATTCGATTGCCCCGGCAAATGGAGGCACTTGTGTAAATGAGGTCCTTTCAGTTATAAACTTTGAAAGCTCAAGATCAGGATTTTCCCCTTCATCAAGCTTGCGATATAACTTAAAAAAGAGTTCATTCCCGTAAAGTACAGATGTATTGCTCTGCTCACCCTTTAAAACCAATGATTTTCCCAATGGAATCTCTTTCACATTCTCCTTGAAATGTGCTCCTGCATATCCAACAAGGACTCCTTTTTGCTTGGTATGAATTCTTTTCCGCTGCGCCATAAAGTTCAGAAGAGCTTTTCGGAACTCTTCATCATACATAGCATCGTAGAGAAGGCCTTCCGATTCACCACCCTTCATGAGGGCTATGGCTGACTGCGGATATTCTTTAACAATGAGATCAGCCATTTCCTTATGCGCAAACGAAATCGGAAGCACGTATTGTACCGGCAATCCACCCCTAAAAAGCACTTCAAGGATCAACAGGTATGATGTATCTGCATCCTTGCTAATCGGTATGTGGTCTGAAATTTGTATCCGCTGTATACCGAGCGCTTTCCCGCTAAACCACCTGCATTTGTCAAGATATTTCGGCAGAATCTCTCCTTCTAATTTATCTCTGCTCTTTCCCAAAAATATTGATTCCCAACTTACAGAAAAAGCAAGCTCAGGCAGAGTTTCCTCTTCACCAATTCTAACAGGTTCCTCAACTTTCCTTAAATGAAACCAGTAGTAATCATGGGGGCCCATCATTAACAAATACGGACTTTCTTTTATAACAGGGAAGAAGTTTTTACTGAACACATCCTGAGGCATATACCCCACAAATTTTGAGAGCTCGCATTCGGTTACCTGCGAGAAGCGCGAAAGATTAACAATCACCAGTATATGTTCATTATTATATGATCGAATAAAAGCAAGAATATTCGGATTTTGCGGAAGCAAAAATTCCATGCTTCCGCGGGAGAATGCTTTATAGCGTTTGCGCATCGCGATCATTCTTCTCATCCACCAGAGCAGCGAAGAAGGATTTTTTTCCTGGTTTTCTACGTTGACTGCTTCATAATGGTACTCCGGATCGATAATGATTGGTGAATACAACCGCTGGGGATTTGCCCGAGAAAATCCAGCCGATTTGTCCGCACTCCATTGCATGGGGGTACGCACACCGTTGCGGTCCCCAAGATAATAATTATCCCCCATGCCGATCTCATCCCCGTAGTATATAATCGGGGTACCCGGAAACGAAAAAAGGAGCATATTCATCAGTTCGATCTTTCGCCTACTGTTGCCAAGCAGCGGCGCAAGCCTTCTTCGAATCCCCAAATTAATGCGAGCCGCAGGGTCTTTCGCATAAACCCTGTACATGTAATCACGTTCTTCATCTGTAACCATCTCAAGAGTGAGCTCATCATGATTTCTCAAAAAAATCGCCCATTGGGCCGTATCTGGTATTTGCGGGGTCTGTTCAAGTATATCAATTATAGGGAATCTGTTTTCCATCCATAATGCCATATACATACGCGGCATGAGCGGAAAATGAAACGCCATATGACACATATCACCGGATCCAAAATATTGTGCGGCATCCTCCGGCCATTGATTCGCTTCTCCTAAAAGCATTTTGTTTTGATATTTTGAATCAACAAACGAACGCAGTTTCCTTAAAAAAGCATAGGTTTCCGGAAGGTTCTCACAATTGGTACCCTCCCGTTCAAACAGATAGGGAACCGCATCGAGCCGCATCCCATCCACACCCATATTCATCCAATGCTCAATCACCCGAAATATCGCTTTCTGCACCGCAGGATTGTTATAATTAAGATCTGGTTGGTGGAAAAAAAACCGATGCCAATAATATTGCTTTAACTCTGGGTCCCAAGCCCAGTTAGATTTTTCAAAGTCCTGGAATATAATCCTTGCCTCTTTATATTTCTCAACCGAGTCACTCCATACATAATAATTGCGGAAAAGCGAACCAGGGGGTGATTCGCGGGCGCGCTTAAACCACATATGCTGATCAGAGGTGTGATTCACCACAAGCTCTGTAATAATGCGGATTCCGCGCTTATGCGCTTCGTTTAGGAAAACACGGAAATCATGCAATGTGCCGTATTCTTTGTTGAGGTTGTAAAAATCAGAAATATCATATCCATCATCTTTTAACGGCGATGGGTAAAAAGGCAGCAGCCATATAGCATTGACACCGAGATTTTCCAGGTAATCAAGTTTTTCAGTAAGACCCTTAAAATCCCCTATCCCATCATTATTCGAATCATAAAAACATTTCACATGTGTCTGGTATATAATAGCATCTTTATACCATAGTGATTCTTCCTTCATGTTTTTACCTTTCTGCTGCTTTTTCTATATTACATAAAATAATCAAAATCAGACTCGCGTTTAAGCTTTATTTTTATTTTTAAAATATGAAATGGCAAAGATTGAGGATCAAGTTCCACATAATTCCATTCGCCGTGCCATACATATTTCCCGCCTCCGATTAGATCATGCGCCAAATATGGTTTGTCTTCATCTATGCCTAACTGCTTGATCGGCATTTTTACCCAACCGACTTGTTTGTGATAAGGATCGAGATTAACTACCACCATGATTAAATTGGAAAGATCTTCGGTTGTTTTGCCGTAAAAAAGAAGATACTCATTATCAGTTTCATAAAATTTGATATTGTTAGTTTCTTGAAGCGCCGCATTGTCGCGCCGAATAGCATTTAGCTGAGCAAGAAAATCTGAAATACTATGCGGAACTTCCAGATCCCAATTCTTTATTTCATATTTCTCCGAGTTAAAATATTCTTCTCTGCCTTCCAGTGCTTCACTTATGCAAAGATCGAATGCGGGCGAGTACAACCCGTAATTTGAAGAGAGTGTTCCCGCAAGCACCGCGCGTATTAAAAACGCTGGTCTTCCGCCGTATTGTAGGTGTTCGGGAAGAATATCCGGTGTATTTGGCCAAAAATTCGGCCTGAAAAATTCCTTTACTTCCGTAGCGGTTAATTCTTTAAGATAATCTATGAGTTCCTTCTTTGTGGACCTCCACGTAAAATAAGTATAAGACTGTGTGAATCCCAGCTTGCCTAAACGGTACATCACCTTCGGCCGCGTAAAGGCTTCGGCGAGGAACAATACATCCGGATATTTGCTCTTGACCTCATTTATCAGCCATTCCCAAAAAACAAACGGTTTTGTGTGCGGATTATCAACACGAAATATATTAATACCTTTATCAATCCAATATTCTACAATCGATTTAAGTTCTTCCCATAATGATTTCCAATCATCGGTTTTAAAATTAAACGGAATAATATCCTCATACTTCTTAGGCGGATTTTCCGCACATTTGACTGTGCCATCCGGATCCCACAAAAACCATTCAGGATGTTCGCTAACATAAGGATGATCCGGGGAGCACTGATATGCAAGATCGAGCGCAATTTCAATATTGTGTTCTTTTGCCGTTCTCACAAGTTTTTGAAAATCTTTAAGATCACCAAGTTCGGGATGGATAGCCTTATGACCACCGAAACGTGATCCGATTGCCCACGGGCTTCCTACATCATCCGGTAACGCAACGACAGCATTGTTTTTACCTTTTCGCTTGGTTTCACCGATAGGATGAACAGGAGGCAGATATAAAACATCAAACCCCATCTCTGCTATTTTCGGAATAAGTTCCTCAAAATCCTTAAAGTTGCCTTTTTTACCTTTCTTCTTAAACACAGAACGAGGAAACATCTCATACCAAGAACTGAATCGGGCTTTATCCCTATCCACCACCACGCCTAATTCTTTTTCATACCTAGTAGCGAAATTCCGATCAGGGTATTTCTGCACAAGAGAAGAAAACTCTTTGCTGATAACCAGAGTTAATTTTTTCTTGTTTTCAGATTTACTCTTAAACAAAGCACTCCACTCCATAAGTTTTTTCTTATCGTTTCCATCCGCTTTCTTGGCCGCATCATCAATTAAACCACTTCCAATCAGAAACTCCAATGACAAATCTTGACTGGCTTGATGTTTCTTTTTTAAGACACTCATCCAGCTAGAAAATTTATCAACCCATGCTTCAACCGTAAACACATACCTGCCTACTGATTCAACCCGAAATTCACCTTTCCAGCAATCATTTTCTAAAAATTCCATAATAGCTTCTTGCCAGTTGGTATCCTCGACCTTCTTAAAAAGCACTCGTCCGCTGATCGCATCATGCCCGTCTGTGAATATATTCGCAGTCACCAAAATTTTCTCGCCAATCACTCGCTTAACAGCATACCTGCCTTCCTCAACCTGAGGAAGCACCTGTTCAATAATTACTTTTCTTCTTCCCTGAATATCTTTATTAATCATTAGCTACTCCTTCCTATTGCTTAAAAACGGAAACCGATTTGCCAGCTATTGCGGAAAGCACAATATGCATATTATATTCTATATTGTATTTGCTATTCAAGTACAGAGTTATTGCAGTCCTACATGGAGAAAACCTTATGGCTGAAGTTTGATCTGAATCATATTTTCAATAAGTCTTGTTAAATTCTGAATCTATTTTTCGTTCGTCTTCATATTTGGGCTCAATTTCATATTCCATCTCAGAATCTTGATCAGTTTCATCTTCTACCTCTTGTTCGTCATCTTCACTTGCGCCAATTTCTTGATTATTATCGTCGAAATCAATAAACTCAACCTCAACAGCCATCAATTTATTATTCGCTTTTTCGACTAATATCATAACTGAATCTGATTCTTCCAAATTATTATCATCAATCCATTCTTTTGTAGTGTTTATTTTTATTTCTTTCGTCTTGCCTTTGCCAATGTCTTCTAAAAGTATTATATAGCTCCCGTTAGATGCTATTTCATCAACAACTCCTTTCAGTTCCAAAGCAGACACCAGCGATTGGTCTCTTTCCCGCTCAGCCCATAATAGACACGAAATACACAAACTGAACGCACAAAATAACACAACTGTAATATTTTTCATAATCATAATACAAACCTCCTTTTAGGTACGAAAATTATTGCTGTATATATTTAGCTCTTGCTTAATCTAAAATTACTCACCGCCTCCTGATTTCAAAAAACATTAAAAGAACATGCCAGTAATATTTACTCCCTGCATTTTTGATCATCATAATCTACGATCATAGAGATCTCTCAAATTATGACCATTGACTTCTCATGTACCCCCATATTTATATGATTTTGGATCTTCTTGGCAGAATGCTTTTTCCACTTTGCGCAGGAGTATATCATTACCGTCTGCTTTATCATGATAGTCGAACGCGCTCGGCACCATTTTCATTTGTTCAATGATTGGGAGAACGCTTGAAACTATTACCATTACCTCTTTATGGAAAGAACGGATGACTTCATATAAAACATTTCCTCCTATTTCTGCCATTTTTATATCAAGCAGCACAAGATTAACATCTCCAAGCTTAATCTTGTCCCGCCCTTCCACCGCATTGGATGCTTCAAGCACTTGATATCCTTCTTTAAGCAAAATCGCTTTATACACAGCCCGGATTCTTTTTTCATCATCAATAATAAGTATCGTCTTCACATTGCCCCCTTTTGAATGAGATCTTTATAAATGTCAAACTGATACCTCCAATTAATCCTCATGTAAACACACTCCAGTATTTGAAACAACTTCTGCATTACTGATCATATTTTAAGTTCTGCTTATCCAATGATTTGTAAAATATGAAAGGTTTTCCATAGAAGTATTAAGCATTATATACTCGTTTGAATTCACCACAACGCAAATCTCTTAATATAGAGTCGGTTATTTCTCAATAACCTTCTGGGGCACAATCTTTTCATCTGCAGACAAGTCTTCTTCGTCTTCTTCGGACTCCTCTTCGGAAGCAACCCCCTCTTCATCGTATTCTTCTGAGGAATCTATTTCCGATTCCGACTCGGGGTAAGATTCATAATCAATCGATTCATTGTCCTTCTCATCAGCTTCTGAGGAATCTATTTCCGATTCCCACTGAGGGTATGATTCCTGTTCAATCGATTCATCGCCCTTAATGTTCACTTCATTTTCTTCGGCCGGATTACATGAAGAAAACATTCCCAAAACTACCGCCATCAGCAGTGTTGCAAGTAACTTACTCACGATTCATCCTCCTTAATCCTTCTCTGTTTCAAATTGTTTTTTCATTATCAAATACAGAGAGGAGTTTTTTACGATTATTCGTTTGATAAAATTTATACCGCAACTCACCTATGAGATCTCTCATCTATTTCAACGAAAAATGTTTTTTCTTAACACAATCTATTTTCTTTATTAGTGTAGCAGGTTAATCATGAGCGGAAGATTATTTTTACATTAAAATATTTTAATGATCTGCGATTGCAAAATTATGCTTTTGGAAGATAAACGGTGAAGGTCGAGCCTTTTTGAATTTCACTTTGAACATCGATTCGTCCTCTATGAATTTTTACGATAGTATCAGCGATACTTAAACCCAATCCATTACCCGGCTCAAGTTCATTGCCGGTCCGATTAATATGAAAAAATTTATTAAAGATTTTGTTAAGATCTTTTTTCGCAATCCCAATTCCTGAATCCTTAATTGAAATAACAGCACCCGCATTATCTTGCGATAAGACAACAACAATAGACCCTCCTGATAAAGTGAACTTTACTGCATTATGCAGCAAATTCAACAACATCCGCCTTATATGATGCCTATCTCCATTAATATATATCGAATCACTTTCTGAGACATATGAAACCGTTATGTTTTTATCTGCCGCAACTAATTTGATTTGTTCAGACAGTTCACTCACAAAGGATGCTAAATTGAACCGTTCGAAACTAAAATATTCTGGACTGCACTCCAATCTGGTAAGCAACAACAGATCATCAATAGTTTTAAGCATTCTCTTAATTTCTTCCAAAGATACGTTTATTACTCTTTTGTATTCCTCAACATCCCTGTCTTTCTGCAATACCATCTCAGATTCACCCCTCATTATTGCTAGCGGGGTTTTGAGTTCATGAGCGACATGGGAACTAAATTCCGCAACATATTCAAAAGACTGCTCAAGCCGAGAAATCATTTCATTAAATGAATCAACGAGATATTTCATCTCAACATCGATATTTTTATCTTTGACTCTCGCTGAAAAATCTTCATGGGTAATCCTGCGCGCGGCATTAGTTATTTCCATTACAGGGGTAAGTATTCTCTTAGCAATAACTAAACCAAAAAAACTTGATAACAGCAGTATAATCGGTATAGTTAATATAATAAAAAATACTCTATTCCCTAGTATGCTCATGGTCGGTTTTAGCGAGGTCGCTATTCTAATAATATATCTTTCCCCATCAGCAGTATATAATACGGTATCAATAGCGCGGTATTTTCTTTTTTTAACATTAATATTACTGAATATTTGATCATCGTGCGACAGTAATTCTAAATTACTGTTTGCTATTTTGAAAATGCTGTCCCCTATATTAGTTGAATTAACAACCAGTTCTCCCTGATCATTATAGATTAGAATATAATCCTGTCTAAGATCATATTTATCAGCTATTCTGAGCCATTCTTTTTCGACTGCCCGCAGCTTTTGTTGTTCGGGATGTTTGCCTTCAAACCGAATAGTCCGCTTGAAAATAAAATCTTTTGCTTCCTGATCATTACCTATTATATTGATATAAGAATCAAATATTTTATTAATTTCGTAAACTTTTATTTTCAGCGCAGCATCAATCTCTTCGTAAAGTGTATAATAAAGAGAAAAATATAATATGCCGCTAAAAATCAATAAAATTATGCCCAATAAAAAAGTATAAAGAACCGAAATTTTGAACTTAATTGAATTAAACATAAACACACTTAACCTTTAATAACATACCCGCTTCCACGTACTGTATGTATTAATGCTTTTTCAAATCCCTTATCAATTTTATTCCGCAAATGTGTTATATAAACATCTATTACGTTTGTAAATGTATCGAAATCCTCATTCCACACATGTTCTGATACCATAGTCCTGGTAACAACCTGATTCTTATGAATCATAAGGTATTCAAGCAGTGAATACTCCTTGCTGGTCAACTCAATTTTTTTCCCTCCCCGCATAACGCCATGGGTAAGCCGATCCAACTCCAGATCATGCACCTTTATAACCGTTCCTTTTTCATCCTCTTTCCTTCTTAACAGAGAGCGAATACGGGCAAGCAGCTCCTCAAACGCAAACGGTTTAGTTAAGTAATCATCGGCTCCAGCGTTTAAACCCAAAACTTTGTCTTTAACCGCATCACGCGCGGTAAGCATTAGAATAGGAATGTTGATTTTTTTATTTCTGATCTCTTTGCAGAAAGCAACTCCATCTTTATCGGGCAGCATGAGGTCTAGAAGCATTAAATCATACGAATTTAGATCTATTAGTTCGGAAGCTCTCTCGCCATTATAAGCGATATCTACAGCATAGTGATGTTCCTTCAAACCGCGTTGAATAAAACTCGCTATCTTTTTTTCATCTTCAACAACTAAAATACGCATACACCTATCCTTCTCATACGAATATACCGTTGTTTAAGTAATTAAAATGCATATCTTATTTTCTTTATTTTTCGACAAAATACCAGTAAATTTATTTTCAATATTACTATAAAAATACTCAATTTTATTATTTTAGAGGCACCCTATTATATCTATTAATTTGCGCTGTTTTCAAGCATAAAAAATGCACTCTATAGAAATTAAAAATACTTGATCTTTCTCAATAAATAATGTACTCTAATTTTTATCAAAATAAAACATGGGTATAAGTATGCGATTAAATCCGTATGTTTATTTGTTATTTCTAACTATCTGCTAATAGTATTTTAATGAAATTATTTTTTAATAAATTCACAAAAAAAGCAGGACTCGAGCCAGGCACGCTTATGCCTGCGATTGAAAAAAAAGCTGAATCTTCTCGAATCACTGTTGTTGATTTTGATGAAAAAAAATTCACAGATGAAGAAATTGGCACAATCGAAGAAAGTTTTCCGCTTCTCAAATCCACTACCACCACCTGGATAAATATTGAAAATCTTAATACTGTTCCCGTTTTAGAGAAACTCGGGCAAAACCTCGAACTGCATCCCCTTATTTTGGAAGACATACACAATACTTCCCATCGCCCTAAATTTGATGACCTTGAAAAGTATCTCTTTATTGTATTAGCTGCTTTTTCTTACAACAAAGATACCCATGAACTAAACTCTCAACAAATCAGTTTGCTGCTGGGAAAAAATCTCGTCTTTTCTTTTAAGGAGCACATAGACGACCTCTTTGCCCCCATTCGGGAGCGCATCAAGAATTCAAAATGGAGAACAAGAAAATTGGAAGCAGACTACCTTCTCTATTCGCTTGTTGATATAATCATCGACTACTATTTTGTGGTCTTGGAAGAACTTAATGACGGGATTGAAGAAATCGAAATTGAACTCTTATCGAACCCAACGCACCGAACGTTAAATAAAATTTATACTATTAAACATGATTTGATCATGCTTCGAAAATCCATATGGCCTTTGCGGGAGGTAGTCGTAAAATTAGAGCGTTCAGATTCCACACTCATAAAAAAAGCAACTAAGCTATATATCAGAGATTTATACGAACATACAATCCAAATACTTGATACGATCGAAACCCACCGCGATATGGTTTCCGGGATGATTGACATCTATCTATCAAGTGTCAGCAACAGAATGAACGAAATTATGAAAGTACTAACAATCATTGCCACAATTTTCATTCCACTCACTTTCATTGCAGGTATTTACGGCATGAATTTTAAATATATGCCAGAACTGGAATGGGAATACGGTTATATCGCTGTTTGGATCCTGTTTTTGGGAATTGGAATGGCATTGATCTTATTTTTCAGAAAGAAAAAATGGCTGTAATCGGAGGTAATCATGTATTGGAAATTAATTATTACACTTTTTTTGCTTCTTCTTTTAGTTATTTTTACTACTCAAAACTACGAAGTCGTAGAAATAAAATTACTTTTGTGGTCATTTGAAACCAGCAGGGCGATAATTCTTTTTAGTTCATTCTTAATTGGAATTATTGTGGGCGCTTTGCTTACGTTTCTACACAGACACCGCAAAAAAGGTTTGGTTCACGATCAAACACAGCAAGGACAGTAACCGAAAAAAAACGCATAGATATTACTGATCTGCATTACACCATAAAGCTGCTTAAGCATCCTTATAGTTTGGGTGATGAAGCCGGTATCGGATAACGGAAGTTCACATCCCGTTGCGGGAACGGTATTTCAATTTTGTGTTTTCTAAACTCCTCTACAATAGCACAGTTCAAATCTGAACGCACGCTGTAAAAATCTTTTGGATCATCTATCCAAGCTCCAAGAAGCATATTTAACGAGGAATCGCCGAATTCCATAAACCGCACGAACGGTTCAGGACTTTTGAGCACATCTTTATTATTTTTCGCGACTTCCAGCAACACATTCATAGCTTTTGCAACATCGCTTTGATAAGAAATGCCCACATTTATCCCAAGCCTTACTTTTTTGTCGCCGTGCGACCAGTTAATTACAGGTGAAGCAATCAAATCTGAATTTGGCACAATAATTGATATATTTTCAAGAGACCTAATAATAGTAGACCTCATATTAATCTCTAAAACATCCCCTTCATTAGTACCCACACTTACACGGTCTCCAATTTTCACAGGCCTTTCCAAAAGCAATATGATTCCGGAAACAAAATTCGAAGTAATATTTTGAAGACCGAAACCGATACCAACAGACAGAAACCCAAAAACCACAACCAACCCGCTGAAATCTATACCTATAAATTGGAATGCAAACACCACGCTTGCAAACACAAGCATATAATATATTATACGGCTTATGGCATAGTTGACGCTCTTATCGAACATGAATCTTGAGAGCACCTTTTTCATAACGACCTTAGAAATAAAATTTGCTGCGAGAATCAAAAAGAACAAAAGAAATATAAAAAGGAAAAGAGACAGAACTGTAACGTGCGTATTATTAATTGTAATAATGGTAAGGTAAAGCATTTTTTTAACAAGTTGTATAAAATTATTTGGTTCCATAGAATCCCTCCAGAAAATTTTTAATTACGAGTGAGATCTTTCCCACTTCTCTCTTTATATAATTTCTATGCATTGATGCTTTCTTGTTTTGAATCTTTTACAAATATGGCAGCGGTGTCAATCTTTTCAGAAATAGATCTCACGAAAGCAAGGCGTATGTCATCGCTAAGCCCAAATATATTTACGTCCGCAGGAGCTACGTGCTTGAATGCCTCCTCAAACGAACCGACAAGAATCTGTATTTCAGTGTCCTTTGGAAGTCGGAAGCTTTCCTTCAAACGAGAAAGGTATTCATAGACACTACTCCTGCTCTTTTCCTCACAGATCGCGTGGGAGAGGCGAAGTACACCATCCCAGTTTCTCTCAAGCTGTAACGCCGCCAATATTGAGAGACCGACATTACCGCTTAACGTGCGTATCCACACATTGATGACACGCTGTTCCCCGAATCCTTTCTCAGGATGCGATTTAAAGATGATGATGCCCATATTCATCTGTTTCACCCGCTTAAAAATTTCCTCAAGCTCCGCATCGCTTGACGACGTAGAACCGGCTTTGACAAAAAGTACATTCGGCGGGAAAAACGAACCTCGAAGGCTTTGAACAACCGCCTGAAAACCGTCAATAAATCTGGGTGATTCAACCACAGCATGAGAGACCAAAAGCCCTTTCTCCTGAAGCGACACGCTTACAGACTTTAAGTCGTCTTCCACATCTCCGACAACCGGTCCGTTACTCCGCATTTTTGATTCAGTGCCATTCAACATTTGTCCATTCGATTTTTTCTCAACTATGGTGAAAAATGTGACTCTTCCTGATGGTAGGCATAATCCGTTAATCAAGTTCATAAGACCCGGCCAGAGGCGAACCTTCTTCACCGGAATGAGCACATTCGGCTTCCAAATCTTCGGGTAATATGGAAACCGATCTGCTGCTTTAAGAGACTGCTCCGCAACATGGATGAAAAAACCTTTCCGAATATCCGGCCAGTATCGGCCCGATTCTTTTTGGATTAAGATCATATATATTGCTGCTATCACAGCGCACGCTATCACGCTTGCTTTCCAGTTAATCAGAAACATTACTAGCAGACAGCCGACAAACCCTACAAAAGGCGTCAGCACAGGAAATCTCAACGACGGCCGAAAGCTTACTATACCAATACTCTGCTCAACTAAAACTGCCACATTGATAAGCCCATACGTCACCAAAAAAATCATGGTCAGAAACGTGGCTATCGTATCCAGAGTACCCAGAAACAACGTTCCAGCTGCAATCAACGCAGTAACAATGATACTTATCGATGGCTCGCCACGCTTATTGACATGCGCGAATCCCCGCCAAAACGGCACCGTTCTGTTCTTCCCAAGCGCCAGGAGCGTACGGGGTGAAGCAACAAACATTGAAAGCGCGGAAGAGAGGGTCGCACCCATTATACCCAGAACGACTATAATCTGCCATCTGCTTTTTTCAACAACTATATTCGTATTTGCAATGAGTTCTTGTTGGGTCCCAACCGCAGAAAACCAGTATGCCACCGCAATATATATAAGAAAACTTAAGAAAATCGCAGAAAGCGTCCCAATGGGTATCGCCCGTTCGGGCTTTTCCAATTCACCGGACATGCTCGTACCCGCAAGTATCCCGGTAACCGCTGGAAAGAACACAGCAAATACTACCCAGAAGCCCAACCGAGCTACCGGCTCAGTATGTACAGATACAACTGCAGCGGCAACAGGTTTCCCGAGAAATATGGAAACCAGCGACAGCACAATGATAGCCATAATAGCATACTGCATCCGAAAAGCAATCCGCGCACTTACATAGGTAACAACAAGCAAAATTATCCAAAGTGTAAGTGATACAAACAACATATTGTGAGCCGGGAACACCCACGCCCAACATTCTGCAAAACCGGTAATATAAAACGCAACAGAGACCGCCTGCGCAATATAAAGCGGTATTCCAACAGCACCGCCAAGCGACAACCCGAATGATTTTGAAATAACCGAATACGCGCCGCCAGCCCCAACATTTATATTGGTGACAATGCTCGATATCGAAAGACCGGTTGCTATTGTTATTACGTTGCTCAGACATATAATGACAACTGCCATTAGCAGTCCGACATTGCCTACCACCCACCCCAGGCGCAAATACATGATAACGCCGAGTATGCTTAAAATCGTCGGTGTAAATACGCCTTCAAATGCTCCAAACCGTTTCTCGCTCATAAAATTTTTATTCCTTAGAAATATAATCAATTGGTTCTATACTTAGTTCTGTCATACTTTCTTGTATATTATTCATTTACAGCCCCGTAAGAAATGCTTTTGACCTATTACTTATTGTTCCACTTCCAATTAAGGATCTCAGGCATATCCTCACCGTGTTTTCTTATATATTCTTTGTGTTCGATCAACTTTTCACGAATTGCTTGTTTAATGTATGCTGCCTTAGATCCCAATTTGGGAACACGATCAACCACATCACCCACTAAATGAAAGCGATCCAGATCATTCCTTACAAGCATATCAAAAAATGTTGTAATCGTACCTTCTTCTTTGTAACCCCTCACATGTAAATTTCTGTAATTTGTTCTTTTGTAGGTAAGCCGGTGAATAAGCGTCGGATATCCGTGATAAGCGAATATAATCGGTTTATCTTTAGTAAAGATGATATCAAAATCTTTATCTGAAAAACCGTGAGGATGCGTATATTTAGGCTGCAGTGTCATGAGATCAACCACATTAACTACACGAATCTTAAGTTCCGGATCATATGCCATCAGTATCTTAACAGCCGCCAGCACCTCAAGCGTCGGCACATCGCCACAGCATGCCATAACCACATCGGGTTCCGATCCCTTATCGTTGCTAGCCCATTCCCAGATACTTAAACCCGATGTGCAGTGCTTAATGGCATCTTCCATTGAAAGCCATTGCGGCTGCTCCTTTTTACCGGTAACAATAACATTCACATAATGTTTGCTGCGAAGACAATGGTCGGTGACTGAAAGCAGCGTATTTGCATCAGGCGGAAAGTACACGCGCACAACTTCCGCTTTCTTATTTACCACATGATCAATAAATCCGGGATCCTGATGGCTGAAGCCGTTGTGATCCTGATGCCATACATGAGAGGAGAGAAGTATATTCAAAGAAGCTAACGGTCTTCTCCAGGGAATTTCATTACGGGTTATTTTAAGCCATTTTGCATGTTGATTAAACATCGAATCGATTATATGAATAAAAGCTTCATATGAAGTGAATAAACCGTGCCTGCCCGTAAGAATATATCCTTCAAGCCAACCCTGGCAGGTATGCTCGCTTAAGATCTCCATCACCCGCCCGTCAGGTGCTAGATGGTCATCCTCAGGGAGAATCTCACCCAGCCACGTTCTGTTGGTAACTTCGAACAAAGCTCCCAGCCTATTTGAATTAACTTCATCCGGTCCAACCACACGAAAGTTTTTCTGCTTGCTGTTCATTTTCATCACATCCCTCAAGAACCCCCCCATAACACGAGGCGCTTCTTTCAGAACCGAACCTGGCTGAGTAAATTCAACAGCATACGTACGGAAATCAGGTAGTCTCAAATCCTTTAATAACGCACCTCCATTTGCGTGGGGATTTGCACCCATCCGTCGAATACCTGTTGGAGCAAGCTCTGCCAATTCCGTGCGCAGAGCACCCTGTGCGTCGAATAGCTCTTCGGGCTTATAGCTCTTCAACCAATCTTCCAGAAGTCTGAGATGATTTGGATTAGTATCCAACTCCGCAAAAGGCACCTGATGACTTCTCCAATAACCCTCTGTTTTTTTTCCGTCTACTTCTTTCGGTCCTGTCCATCCCTTCGGGGTCCTAAGAACAATCATCGGCCACCGGGGTCTTCCTTGAAACCCCTTTGTACGGGCATTGTTTTGAATTGTTTTTATATCATCCACAACCATATCCATAGTCTCAAACATACGCTTGTGCATCTCTTGAGGGTCTGAACCTTCAACAAAATACGGTTTATACCCATATCCCTTGAATAAAGACTCCAGTTCTTCGCCGCTTATTCTTGCAAGAATGGTTGGATTTGCTATTTTATAGCCGTTAAGGTGCAGTATCGGCAGTACCGCTCCATCATTAATCGGGTTCAAGAATTTATTTGAATGCCAGGCGGTGGCAAGAGGGCCTGTCTCAGCTTCCCCGTCACCTATAACACAAGCAACGATCAGATCGGGATTATCAAACGCGGCCCCAAATGCATGTGACAGCGCGTAACCGAGTTCCCCTCCTTCGTGTATGGACCCCGGTGTTTCAGGTCCTACATGGCTTGAAATACCTCCGGGAAAAGAGAACTGCTTGAAGAGTTTTCTCATGCCTTCAGCGTCCTGGGAGATCTCAGGATAAAATTCACTGTATGTCCCTTCCAGATATGTATTCGCAACAAGAGCAGGGCCGCCATGACCAGGACCTGTTAAATAAAGTACATTTAAATCCTCCTCTTTTATAATTCTATTTAGATGAACATATATAAAGTTAAGACCCGGTGTTGTGCCCCAATGCCCAAGCAGTTTAGGCTTTATATGTTCCTTTTTCAGCTCTTCTGCGAGCAAGGGATTATCCATGAGATAAATCTGACCTACTGACAAATAATTAGCAGCCATCCAGTACCGATTTATACGCTCTAAAAGCTCTTTTGATGCGCTTGATGTTACTTTTCTCTCTCGTATTGCAGGCATTTTACCCCCTTTTAAAACTTCATTTTGTCATTCCAATTTACTGACCGCATTTCGGGCATACATATTTGTTTTTTTCTTTCTATGCGGTTATGCCAGAAAATAAGAACTTAACACTGGCTGATTTTGTAGAAGATTCTAGCAAATTTATCAATTAAAGGTTAAGCTTTATTTTGACATCTTTATTTTTGGCAAATTAAAAATTATTTTTCTTTTCAATCAAAGGAGGCACCTCTCCCCTTAGACTATATTCAGGACAGGTTATGCTCACTTTAATGTCAAACCAAACATGATCTCCCAACTCCGACCTCGACTTATACACAGACCATTAAACTCCTTGACAACAATGTTTACTTAGTATATAATGTTCACTATACAGTGAACATATATAAGGAGTGAACATTATGAGTAGTTCAAATATTTTGCGGAATATTTTTGCTGACAAAGCGTCTTTGATTTTGAGAAAAATGCTGGCTAGTCCGAATAAGAAATGGGTAACACGTGATTTTACAGATAAAAATGGCGTAAGCCTGGGTATGGCTCACGGAGTACTTGAGACCATGGCAAAAAGAGGCTACATAGAGCGTGTTAAGCGTGGTCCAGATAGTTATGCGCTCCTTACAAGCAAACAGGATTTAGTGAATGCTTGGTTAAGGGCATATCGTTTTGAATTAAATAAAGTCAGCACATATTATTCACCAAATAAAAATATCTTACCAAAGATTAAAGACTACTTAAAAAGCAAGCCCTATGCACTCACTCTCCATTCAGGCGCCAATTTGACGACTTCCTTTGTAATAACGGACCACGTATATTTATATTTTAGTCATGAAATATGGAACAAGGATTTTTTGAATTTTTGCCAGCACCTTGATTTGAAGGAGCTTGTAAGAGGCGGCAATATTCATATTATTTTACCACATTACAAGAAAAGCATATTCTATAATGTACAAATGATAAAGGGATACAAAGTTGTTTCTAACCTCCAACTCTACTTGGATCTATATAATTTTATCCCCCGCGGGCAAGAACATGCTGAGTACTTAAAGCAGATTCTGGAGGAAAAAGGTAAGGATTTGTATGAATCTTAAAAAGATTGAATCAGTATTTTTTAGTGTGCTTGAAGACATTAACGATTACCTTCCCAACCTTACGCTTGTTGGTGGATGGATACCTCATATTTACTCAAACTTTCTTTGGAAAACTGTTGTTAGAAAACCGGTTACTACTGTTGATATTGATTTTGGTGTAGATCAATCAATTTCCAGTGACTACCCGAAGACGATTTTTGAAGCTCTTTCTTCTTTAAATTACAAAGAGCGTCATATGGAAATAGGCAAGATATTCCCAGTTGTGTTGCAAAAGGAAAAAATCCCGGTAGAATTTATTACTTATCCTGCAGCGGATATTAATGCAATCAAAAAAATGGTGGGCAGCCAGATACATATAAACAAAATCGATAAATTTGATTTTCTCCTGAAACACCGGATTTCGATAAAGATTCACTATTTGAAAAATAAAAAGACCTATCTAGTTAATTGCCCAAAACCATCAGCTTTTTTGTACCATAAAGGAGCAACTTTTATCGAAAGGGATAATATAGAAAAGCAGGCAAAAGATTTGTATTACATCTATTTTATTTTACGATATGCACCAGATATTGGCGCGATTTTAGAAGAAATATCTGCCTATAGAAAAAGAGAATACCTAAAGAGCGTTTCAGAAAATATTAATATGTTTTTTGAAAGGATTTCCAGTAAAGGCTGTCTTTTGGTAGAAGAGGAAAATGGAATTGATGAATATGTTGATAACTTAAGACAAGATATATATGAAAGATTTAAGAAATTAAGAAAAGTGCTGGGGTAAGAATCCGTTATCTTTTTTATATTGGCAATTATAACATATTAAATTCATTAAAAAGTAAAACTATTAATTACTAAAGAATCGCACAATGCATGTCCCTAGTAATCAAAGTTAAATAAAGCATCCATTCCGCTTAATTGACCGCTTTCTGCTTGAAGCGTAAGTTTTGGATTTACATAATACCTGAACCTGATTGCAGCTCCTGTACTAAACGGCGTCATGACGTAGTTCATATACAGTTTTGATGTTATTGGCCTGCCTAATATTAGGCTTGTTTCACCTGTTGAGGGAGAACTTTCAAACTGAATTTCCTCTAATCCAAAATATCTGCCTATATATTTTGTGAGCTGCTGGCCTCCCGCAAGCTGCAGCACCGCAATTGCATTAGTGAGGTGTCTTCCTTCTTTCGTCGAAGCCTGCTTCAGAGGTCTCCCCAAAAGGAGGTAGGAAAGCATATCTGCCTGAGACATCGCTGGCTCGCTAAAAAGCGTTATTTGCGGCGAGCGAAGCATGCCTGTTACTCGAATACCCGCAACTACAGAACCTGTTTGACGTATTGCTTTTACATCAATTTCAGGGTTAGTGACCGGACCTTCAAAAATGACTTTCCCTTGAATTATTTTTAGTTTTTGGCCATATGCCGTATACGAACCTTCCGCAACACGGAGCTCCCCTTGGGCAAGTGTACTTTTGCCTGCTTCTTGAATGAGTCTCAAATTTCCATATATTTTTGCTTTCAAACCGTAACCTTCGAAAACCACATTATCGCCGAACGTTACCTTTACATCAATCCGCATATCTGAATAAAAAGCTCTCTTCCTTTTGCTCTGTTCTTCTTTTTCGTCTTCAAACACTACATCATCAGAAGTTGGAACCGCTCCCGCCTTTATTTCAGGAATTGTAAGTTTTGCTTTTGGTATAGCTACATTACCTGAAATATCAAATTTATTGTCAAAATATTTTGCGTTCAGTTTCGGCGATACGATTAACTGCAACTCAGGCAGATTAATCAGCTCAAATAGATTGCCATTAATCGAAGTATCCAGATACTCAAGCGGCAATTTTGTATATACCGCGCTGCCTTCTGCCTTTAAGTTCCCGGTTCCCGATTCCGAAACGACTAAAAAATCTATATGCTGATCCTGACCGGCATTACACTTAATTCCCGCATTACTTAGTTTTATACCGATCTGTCTTAAATTTGCCATCCCTTTCTCGATCTGCGCAAGCCCGGTTATAACTGGCTGGCTCACTGTACCGGTTATGTCGGCATTAACAACAAGAATCCCCGAAACATCTGTTAGATAAGGCACAAATGATGAAACAAACTCAAGCTTGCTCAATTTTATATTTACCTTACCATTTAAATTGTTTTTGCCAAACCCGGGTCCGGTATTAAATGGAGTCATTTCAAGAGAAATGTCCGCATTATCACCATCTGCTAAATTAGCAGTAATATTTGCCTTCAACTTATCGTTATCTGAAAGAACTTCAACATCCGCATTTGAATAATTCAATGATGTTAGTTTTTGTTTTTGAGATTCGTACGACACAGAACCTTTTTCCGAAGTCAGCTGGACATGGGCGCTGTGAAAACCGCGATCAGCCTTATATTCAAATAAACCTTGCACCAAACCCGATGCATTCAAAGATTCCGGATACCACGTTTCAAAAACTGTAAGCGGTAATCGTGAAATTGTGCCTTGCAGATTTAAGGCTCCCGAGTTGCTGCGAAACAAATTACCGCATATCTCTGAATCATTTTGCATCATGCATATACCATCAATTAATTGCTGATCCCGGGAAATGCTTAAACGAGCCGCATCCCGCAGATTCCACAAACCAAAACGATCGCTGCTTATTTCTGCCTGTGAAATTTTGCCTTCCCATAGTTTATAATTGTATCCCCCAACAAACACAATGCGAGCTGTATAATTGTTTTGAATTAAATTCAGCTTAATTTCATGGTTTGTCTCACTGCCTTGCGCATCAAGCGACACCTCCTTGATTACTGTATCCCCATAATTTAAATTGTCGCAAAAGCATCTGAAAGTCGATGTCCGCATTTTCGACATATCAAGAAAAAACTCAGTCCGCGATCGGGCAACACCGGCATTCATGATTGAGACTTGCTCAGCATAAAGCGTACCTTGAATCTGCGGCTTATTTCTCTCTCCCAAAATTGAACCGCTGCCAATAATAAGCCCTTTGCTTTCTCTCAGCAATTTTGACAAACTGGGTATATTTATTTCCCATACGAGATCCCATAAAGCAGCTGCCCCGCCTTTAAGAAATAACTTAGCCTCTCCGGCATTGATTTTTATCAGACTATTAACAATATAATTATCTTTAATTTCGATTCGAGCACTGCCTTTAAGCTGCTGATGCTGCATCGATCCCTCAATATCTTTAATTAAGAAAATACCATTAATCTTTTGCCCGGATACACCCTTAGTACTGCAACCAAAGCTTATAATCCCCTGAAGATTATCCCATTTTTTCTCAAGTAACAACCGTTTAGCGTATAAATTTAAGTCCCATGCTAATTCCGGCATCCACGCAACCGACCCCTCTCCGGTTATACTGCCGTCTAAAGTGTCTACGGCTAGTTTCTCTAGTGATATACCTTTACCGGTTCCATTCGCTTTGAACTTTAAGCGCGCATCCGGTACAAATTCACCTGAAAATGCGCACATGCCTTCTACAGTATATACAGCGAGTGTCCCCTGAGCTTGCAGATCTCCCTCAACACTCGCCGCTATAGCCTTGAGACTTCTTTCTATATGAGCATTCCTCCAGCCTGCAGTAACTCGAAAATCGTCCATATTCAACATGCCGGATATTGATAAATTTTCAGCAAAAATGCTAGTGCCATTTTCGGAAAAAGACACCTTAATAAAATCCAAATCATCCACTTGAACTTGCAATGGAAGCACTTTAACTTCCTTCTCTTCTGATAATTTTACTTCTTTTGGCGCATTCGATTTTTTGATAACTGATATTGACTTTCCTTTGCATTGCGAAACAACAAGCTTCTTTTTTATGAGCATGAAAGGCCGCCAAGTTATAGAAATTTCTTCAGCTTTTATAATATAATTATCGTCTTCATAGGCAAATTTCTGCAGGTTTATAAATCTGCCGAATTTACCTGATATTTTTTCCGCATGTGCATTTTGGATAAATTTTGCAAGTACAGTATTTATCACTATTCGTGTTCCCGTCTCAGTAAAGAAAACAAACACAAAACCAAGCAGAACCACGGTACACAAAATCGCCATAAACAGAAAAAATCTTTTTACGCTCATAAGTCCGGCTCCATATTAAAATGAATTCGATAGTTTCTTTCTTTATCTGTTATCGGGAATGCCAGATCGATTCGTATAGGGCCGACCGGGGAACGCCACCTTAGACCCACACCCACTCCCTTATTCAAATATTGCTTCCAAACATCAAGCGCAGCTCCTGCATCATAAAATACCGATATCCGCAATTTCTCAAATAACTTAATCTCATACTCGATACTTCCTACAAGCAGGGAATGCCCTCCGATAACATTTCCATTTTCGTCCTTCGGTGCCAGCGCATTATAGCCGAAACCTCTTACGCTGTTATCGCCTCCGGTAAAAAACCGTATAGTCGGCGGCAGGCTGTTAAAATCTCTCACAGCGGTCGTTCCCGCTTCTCCGCGAATAAATATCCGGTTTTCGCCAAAAAGTTGCCGAATTATCTTGCCGCTGGTTTGCGCCTGCAAAAAACTGACGCTTGATGCAATATATTTTTCTGAACCTTTTAACTCAATACCCAACTTCATTCCTTTTTTTGGATAAGGGAGCGCATCAGCCTTTGTATACGTCCAATTTACACCCGGTATTACCAGTGTCGATCTGTCTTTTTCGTTTGCAACGGTAAAGAACTCATCCTGGAAATCAAGGAAAAGGGTATTAAACCAACTAGAACGCAGCTTCTTGCTGCGTTTGACACCCACAATTGTCGTCTTCGTACGGGCGGTATCCGTAAGTTCTTCTCTCAACCCAGCCTGATACGAAAGCTTATCGGTAAGAGGCAACAAAAGCGGAATATCATAACTCGCTTGTATACTCTTGCTGATTTGCGAAGCTTGGATCTTGGTCTTGAAGCGATGCCCCATCCCGTCTACCCTGCGGTTTTCCCACTCGAGACTACCTCTCATTCCCATATCGGTTCCGTAGCCTATACCGGTCGTAGCGTTATACTTTTTACGTACAATACCCGAAATTTTTACAGGAATCACTCTGTTAGTTTGCAGCTCATGTCTTAATGAAATATCAACAGAAGTAAAATGTTCGCTCATATCTAGAGCATTGCGTAATGCCAGTATCTTATCCGCAGAATACGGCTCTCCTTCTTTAAATGGAACAAAACGCTGTAAATATCGATCATCAAATCCCTCTTGAAAGAATTGCACGCGGCCGAAATAATATTTCGGACCGGTATCAAAATATAAAATAATAACGCACTCCCTAGCTGTTCTGTCAATTTTAACCTTATGCAAAGTAAAATGAGCATCAAAAAACCCGTGTTCCTGCGCTGCATCAAGCAGCACACGCTTTGTTTTTTCATATAAACCATGATTAAACGGATCACCTGCTTTAATCACAGCTATTAATGAGGTTAATATTTTATCCTCTTTTCCTTCTCCTGTTATTGCAAAATCAACTTCCTTTACAATAACGGGCAACCCCGGTTGTATTATAAATTTGGCTATCCAGTCATTTTTTTCAGTTTCAAGTTTAGAGATTATTTCAGGACTATAATAACCGAAAACTTCCAGCGCCTTCCGTATCTCTTGAGGTGCTTGATTGTAGAGTTTTTTTATTCCCGTTTCGTCCAGAGTTATCTCATTCTTTTTCTCTTCGAGTGAAATGTATGCGCGCACATTATTGAGAAGCTCACCGGATATGCCTTCTATCTTTACGGTAAGTTTCCCCAAAACATTATCAGGAAAAACAAAGCCCATAAATAGAATATATATCAAAATTAGCTTGAAGGAAGGTTTCATAAATTATTGGATTTGAACATCATACAAAATAAACACAAAAATAGTAATATAAAAAATTGATAACTCTATGCATTTGTAGTATAATTCGGTTTGTTATCGCAGACTCGCTGCAAAAGAAAAGCAGTTTTCCCTGATATTATAAATGTTAAGTTGAGAAATAAATATTATGAAAATTAAATTTTTAGGAGCTGCGAAAAACGTAACCGGCTCCCGATTCCTGCTTGAAAATAACGGAAAATATATTTTAATTGATTGCGGGCTATATCAGGAAAGAAAATTCCGTTCTCGCAACTGGGAGGAATTCCCGATCGACCCCGGGAACATAGAATGCGTCCTTTTGACCCACGCTCATATCGATCATTGCGGTTATCTTCCAAAACTGGTTCGTGAAGGATACAGGGGGAAGATATACTGTACACCGCCTACCGCAGAAATAGCTAAAATTGCCTTGCTTGATTCCGCGCATCTTCAAGAATCAGATATCGAATACAAACGAAAACGGCACAGAAAAAAGAGGACATCAAGCCCATATCCGGAAATCCCTCTTTACACTGTTCGGGATGCTGAAAAAGCCATTTCGCTTTTTGAGCCGATATCGTATAAAAAAGAATTCGCTGTTACTAAGGATCTGCGGGCTATTTTTTACGATGCAGGACATATTCTCGGTTCCGCGATGATTGAACTGCGTAAAGATAGCGGCAGCAATCGTGAAATTTATATATTTTCTGGGGATATCGGCAGATGGAATCGTCCTATATTAAAAGACCCAACACTTTTTGAAAAGGCAGATCACGTTTTCATGGAATCAACGTACGGAAACAGGATTCATGAAAATGAAAGTACCGCACTTGAAAAAATTCAAAAAGTGATCCTAGAAACTCACAAAGCCGGCGGCAACATCATAATTCCGTCATTTGCAATCGAACGGGCGCAGGAACTTATTTACAGTTTGGGCATATTGCTGCGCCAAAAGAAAATTCCCCAACTTACCGTTTTTGTAGACAGCCCTATGGCCATTAACGTAACAGAAGTATTTAAGAAATATTCAAGTTATTTCGACAAAGAGGCTCAAACCCACTTAAACAATTCTTATTCGTTATTCAGCTTTCCGCTGCTTAAGACAACACCTACCGCTAATGATTCGAAAAACATCAACAGCGCTAAAAGGACATCCGTCGTTATGGCCGGATCCGGAATGTGCACGGGCGGAAGAATTAAATACCATCTAATTAACAACATCAGCCGCAAAGAGAGCACTATATTATTCGTAGGATATCAGGCTGAAGGGACATTAGGCCGCGAGATACTAGAAAAACCCGCTAAGGTGAGAATCCTGGGAGATAACTATCCGGTTTATGCCCGGATAGAAAAAATAAACGGTTTCTCCGCACATGCGGATAAAAATGAACTTATGAGATGGATCTCCAATTTTAAAAAGAAACCCAAAAAGATTTTTGTGCTGCACGGCGAAGAAAACGCAGTCGTTGAATTTTCGCAAACACTAAAATCAAATTTATCCAGCGAGATAATCACCCCGGAATACAAGGAAGAATATCTCATATAAATTTTTAGGAACGTCCTTTACAGTTTCATCTGCTTTTTTATAAATACCTAATACATTATTATAATTTTTCATGTATAAACTCCAAATGCTACAAATTCTTCCAATACTTTTCTTGCTTCCTTTCGAACAACAAGAGTTGGTCTGAAGTTTCTCATAAGGCTAATTGCTTCGTTGACTGTTTTCGCATATCCTGCTTTAATTAAAAATGCCCCTGTAATAACAGCTGTACGGGAATAGCCAATTTTACAATGAATATATACAGTACACTTTTTTGAGAAATGATCTATAAAATTAACAGCAGTTCTAATTTGATCCTGTGTTGGAGGAGTGAGATCAAGAATTTGAATATTTATATAATTCTGTGATATGAAATCTTTCTGCTCACTAAATTCAGCAGTAAGATCAACTACAGCACATACACCTTGGTTCAATACTTGTTTCACTTCTTGGCTATTAAGCATCCTTCCGATATAAACACCCTTAACAACCTCATCCCATGGGTTACATGCCTTTTTATAATAAAGCAGTGATACATATTGTCCCAATACACAAGGCAAGAGTATCACTTTTGAACTAAGGGGCAATTTGCCGGATTCTTTTTTATATATTACTGGTCCCATTCCAAAATAACCGAAAGTAATAATTCCACAACTAATGCCAGGCCATAAAAAAATAACACCCCAAGGCCAAACCAAATAAGCAAGCATTACTGATACAATAGACCCCAAAAGATAATATGTGCCTACCCGAAAATTTCCCGCTTGTATTTTAGCCTGTTTCTTTTCTCTAAATAAATAGAATATAAAAGCCGCAAGAATAAATCCTCCCACTACATCTAGAACATGGTGTTGATATGTAAAAACTGTAGAAAAACCTATTAAACTAAACCAAATATGGACTAATATCCTTAAGAATCCTTTTGTCTTGCTTGCATATAAATATGCCAGAATTGTACGTAATGTGATGTGAAGTGATGGGAATAAATTATAAGGATGGTCAAAAACATAAAGCAATTGATAAATAGGACCTAACCAGCCCGTTACAACAGGTCTTGCAAATGCGAACTTCAAAGGCATTATTAAAAAAAAACCACCTGCTATAAGTATAGCTGCAATAACCCGCTGGGAAAATACAGTTAGTTCTCTGGAATTTCTACAAAGAAAAGGTGCTCCCAGGAAAAAAAGGTCAATAGACATATATGGAACAATCATAATCGGTATGAATGGCATGAGTCGTTCCCAGTTGAAATAAAGAGTACCGACATCAGTCCTCAGTGAGGTGATCCAGTTACATGTTCCATAGACAATAATAAAAAGCAGCGATAAACCGATTGCTGCAGCGATCTGCTTTGTTATTAATGACTTTTTTTCTTTGCTAAAGATACTGTGAAAATACCCCATTGATCAATCTCCATATCAATTTTCTCAAATCCTGCTTCACGTACTAACGAATCCATTTCCTCTTGCGTTCTACACCTCATTATCCATGGCTTGCCTTCTCTATTTGTCAAAACTCGAGCAATATACTCTTGCTGTGGATGCCATGGTTGATTTGTATAAATTAGATATCCTCCATCTGCCATGCACTCATATATTCCTTTAAATGAATTAAGCACTGGTTTGTTTTTGGGAAACAATTCATGTAAACCTGAACATATAGCAATTGTAGGTTTGGGAGTTATATTTTTGTAAGAATCTCTATTGAATGCATCAGCTTGTTCATAATTTACATTTTCTAACTTCATCTCTGCGGCAAGTGCTTTACCTTCTTCAATGTTAAGAGGACTATAATCACGTAACCTTGCTGTAACTGGCTTATTGGAATATTCCCTTAGTACATTTAAGATGTACAGACCGGGCCCTGATGCTATGTCAAAGAGATTTATTGGCATATTTTCTCTTAACAACAAATCAATTACATTACTAAGCATATTTTCTATATTTACTCTTCTTTGACGTATTCCCTTCCAACCGATACTTTCTAGATATGCAACATCAATAAGTCTACCAATAATTGAAAAACCTTGTGGTTTGTTATCATAGACATAATTTAATGTTACTCCTGAGTCGAAACCTGTTTCCCAACCCAACCGTATACCTTTACTGAATATGCCTATCGTCTTGAGCAACAATCTGTTAAGTTGAAATATAGGATTGAATGTCGTTTTTTTGATGTCGTCATAACAGTCTTTGGAATAGCCCTCTTCATCTGCTCTTACGAGTGTGGAGAGGGGTTGAGTAGTATTAAATACTTTTATAATAAACTCTCTTGTTCTCTTAATGGGTGCTTCCCGTTCCTTTTCGTGAAATATCGCATGATAAAACTTTGGATAAAATTCCCATTCTTTAATTTTTGATGATAACCTATTAAAGAATTTTTTTTGTGCAGATAATCTTACCACCCAATCAGATCCGGCTGCCAATATAAGTGTCGGTATGCGGATAGCGCCAGCATCCGCAATAATACGTTTTGAAATATCAAAACAATCGATCAATATATTGGTAGATATAGATTTTGTTATCATTGGATCATTATTAAATTTATCCTGCTCTTCTTTATCATGAGTCAAGACTTTAGACTTTACATAACTTGTAACATATTTAATCAATCCAAACTTAAGACCAATCCTTAACAACGGGATTGCAAAAGGCACATAAAGTTTAATTCTGAATGCCGGTGCGGCTAAGATAAGAGCTTTTATTGGAGGAGCATAGTCATGAACCCAAGCACTTACAATTACACCTCCCACGCTATTTGCTATAACTACCATATTATTAATAGGGATCTTAAACTTCCTAGATATATAATTCACAAAAGTATTGGCATCTTTAGCATATATTGAAAAATGCTCTGCATAATCTCTTGGGCCTGGTGATTTTCCATTTCCTCGAGAATCCCACGCAAAAATTGCAAAATCTTTTAATGCAAGCTTTTCCACAAGTTCCAATAATCTTCCTGAATGCTCGTGTCCACGATGAAATAGAATTACAGCTTTATCAGTCTGAATCTTTGGAACCCACGAACGATAAAATAACTGTGTGCCGTCCCAATTGGTCATGAACTCCTCTGCGTAATTATGAGTTTCCATTATAAATCCTCCTTTTGTAATCAATCTTTTTCAATATATTTAATCATATGATTCAAAACATTCGTTCTAATAGGTTCAATTTCATTTTGCAAATGATGTTTGCCATTTTTAATAATATTTACTTTTGCTGTGGGTATTTTTTTAGTCAAATATGAAACATTATATTTCCAATCTACTATGGAATCTTGGTCTCCTTGAATAATGTATATGTCTTGATTAATTACTTCATAGTATTCTATGCGCTTATTCCAATTGAACAGTGCCTTTACAAAAGTAAGTGGAACTTTTTTATATTGCAGCGGGTCATTAATTAAAAAGTCGTTAAAATTCTTAGAATTTGTACTATCTCGAAAAGTTCTTGGGACATTTTTAAGGAACCAACCAAAACAAATATATGATATTTTTGAAATAACCCATTGCTGCGAATGAATAAGTGGTGTGAGAAAGACTATCTTATCAAAGGGGTGCTCTTTTTCATGATAAATATATTCATATACGATTGAACAGCCTGTACTGTGCGCTATTATATGGTATGGTTTTGGCAGGTGAGCGCTATATTTTTTCAAGAATTCATTGAATATAAATACATAATCAGAAAAATCATTAATTGATACTTTATCACCTGATGACAAACCATGCCCTGGCAGGTCAAATAATGCTACTGCATAATTATGCTCAAGTAATATTCTGATTACATTACTTTGATACCCTGAGTGATCAAATAATCCGTGGAGCACAAACACTGTCGCTTTAAGATTTTCTGGCATGAACACATGACCTGCTAATTTCCATTCCTTAACATAGAAATATCCAAAATAATGTTGTTTTGATTCAACGGGTAAATTATAAGTATTGAAATATTTTAATATGGGAGATGAGTATTTTGCTTCTTTTTCTAGGTCAAGCTTTCTCATTGAGTTTTTAACATTACTAATTGAAAAAGTTGGTTTAAATTGATCATCTGCAGAAGACAACTTTGATGGGGAAATTAGTCCTACTATGACAGCAAGAAATAATATGATAGAAATGATTAAGAATTGATAGCTAAAACATAATCTGCTTAGAAAAAAGTTACACATAACTAATACCATTCCTTAAATTGACCTTCTGCTCCGAGTCTTTGAATACTTTCTTCTAATGTATGCATAAAGTCTTTTCGATCTTCAACAAAATGTAATATTTCCCCAACAAACACATCACAAAAGAAAGGTACAAGAAGCCATTCATTACGTGGGAGAGCCTTTCCCAATCCATGCATAAATATGGGCACAATTGGTACTTGAGGATGCTTTTTTGCAAGGTGATAAATCCCATTTTTGAATTGTGACAACCTTTCCGGTTCACCCCTACTGCCTTCTGGATAAATAATGACAACTTCGTTGTTATCCAATGATTCCGAAATTTCCTTAAATGGATCAGCATGATATGTCCCAAACTTCCTATCAAGAGGTATTATTTGCATTATATACTTTGAAAACCATGATAGGAATGGAGAACAGCAGAAATAATCACGTGCTGCAACAGGCCGAATAGAATTAAATATCTTACATGAGAACAACGTTATTAGTACCAATGTGTCCAAGTGACTGTTGTGATTTGCACAAATAATCGCAGGACCACTATTTGGCAAACGTTCACGATACCGTATATTTATTCCAAGTACTATGAGCAGAAGTGGTTTTACAATTAGCAAAAAAAACAAAAATCTGATTAATCGCTGCATAACTTATCCTTTTAAAAATATAAATAGTAAATATAGTGGAAAAACAAAGGTGCCGTATACATCAAGCTGTCAATGCGATCCAAAATACCACCATGCCCTGGCAATAAATCAGAACTATCTTTTATACCAGTATCACGTTTAACCGCTGACATAACAATATCCCCTATGAATCCACCCAAGCCAATAATAATACCAGCAAATAGCGATTCTAACCTATTCATCGGTGTAAAATATGGCCCAAGCAAGAATGCAAGACATATAGTGGTACCAATACCGCCTAATAATCCTTCCCATGTTTTTTTAGGACTTACCTGAGGAACCACCTTATGTTTACCAAACATCTTACCAAACATAAATTGAGCAACATCATTCAATTCAGTGAGCATCACAAGATACAGAACTAATGCCGCACTTCCACCAATTGGGTTATTAGCAGCAGGTAGCGCCAAAAGGTAAGCCACATGCCCTAAACAGAATACTGTTTTCATTAATCCCCAATGAATTGTTCCTGCGGCTTTGAGAAATCCTTGTGTTTCTCCGACAAGAACCATTCGTAATGGAAGAAAAAGAAACATATAAACCGGCACAAAAATAATAAACATACCATACCAGCCAGCAGCAATCCAATAATACTGAATTGGGATAGCAATATATGCCCAGAGCAAAACGCGTCTGTCGGCGCGTCTTGTTTCAATAACAGAAAAATATTCTTTTAGTGCAAGAAAACTTACGAATGCAAAAAATATTATCGAAGCATTTTTACTTAATATAATGGCAAGAAAAAAGATGCTTGCCATAATCCACCAACTCTTTATTCTTTGCTCAAGTTCAGTAAAATCTTTCTCTGGTCTTACACGTTTCATTATAAATACCACGAGAGTCGCAATAATCAAAATAGCAGCTATTCCGCTAAGTGTAAGCATCATAACACCAGCAAGCTGTAAGAAAAATTCTTGGTTGAAAACTGGGAAATATTTTCCTATGTAATTCATTTACACACCTCCTTTAGAGCATTTTTTATCCGGTTATTAATTGTTACCAGAAGAAAAATCATGATGACTATAACAACATAATTAATCCACATGCCTGATTTTATTCCTAATCCCAAAAGTAAATAAATCAAACCAAACCAAAAAGCACGATCACTTTTACCCATAGGTCCATCAAATCTTCTTTTTGCACCAATCTGGACAGCTACCATCCCTGTAGCTTCACTTATAACGCTCAGTAGGACTGTCCCAATAATAAGCCAATTGAATGTTCCTACTAATGTAATAAGCGGACTGTATAAAAATATATCAGATACAATATCTCCCAACTCGTTCAAAAACACACCAATATTAGTTCGCATATGATATTCCTTTGCAAGCATCCCATCCAATGCATTCATGCCCATGCGAATAAAAAGGAAAACAGGAACTAAATAAAATATCCATACAGCTTCAACATAAAAAAATACCAACATCCCTACTAAACACGAAAGCACTACACTTATAATAGTAACTTGGTTGGGAGTAACCTTTAATTTATAAAGCAATCTCATAAATGGTTTCAGAATATTTTGAAAAAGCGGTTTCAGTTCATAAATACTTGGCATAGAAGCTCCTCCATTTACAATTTAAATTCAAGATGCATTATCAAAATATTTCTTAGCTAATTCCTGTAAACTCTTTAGATCTAATTTTCCTGTTCCCAAAACGGGAAGCATGTCGATTCTAAAAAAGTTCTTTTTCGCAGGTATCCACAAATTTGGAATGTTTGCTTTACGTAGTTCTGAATATGCATTCTCGCAATCAAATTCTCCAGTATATAAGACTATTAGATGCTCTTTTTGGTTCATATCAGTAATCCCCGTAACTGCAAGATGAATACCTTCTGGCGCATTTTTACGCAGCAATTCTTCAATTTTTTGATGTGGCACCATCTCACCGGCAATTTTAGAAAAACGCGAAATCCGTCCATGAAATGTAATAAATCCTGCCTTATCTATACTTGCAAGATCACCAGTTTTATACCATCCTTTTTTAATTACTTTATCAGTAAGCTCTGGTTGTCCGCAATACCCCTTCATTACTCCATGCCCGCTGATCCAAAGCATCCCCATTTCTCCGAACGGAGCACAGTTTTCGAAATCAGGCATGAGATCATTTCCATTTTCCAACTGCCTGATAATTCGCGCGCATACCCCGGGGATAGGATTACCGATTGTACCAATTTTCGTCCCAACCTGATTAATCCCAGGTAACGTTACATCAGCTATGTTAAGTGCTGCTACCGGCGAGAGTTCTGTTGCCCCGTATCCTTCGCGAACCTTTACATGATATGTATCCTCAACTTTTTTTGCCAGATCCGCTTCAAGCTTTTCAGCCCCGACAATGATAGTGTGGAGCGTTTTAAATTGCTCAGGATTAATTTTCTTTTTATACAATGATAAGAATGTTGGCGTAGCCAGCAGAATTGTGCAGTGTTCTTTCTGCACCATTTGCCCTACGACTTTCGCATCAAGCGGGTTAGGATGATATGCAGCTGAAAAACCGTTCAGCAAAGGGAACCAAATGGTACCCGTAAATCCAAATGAATGAAAAAGTGGCAATATTCCAGCTATGCAATCATATCTATTCACATCGAATACCTGGCTTAATCCTTCTGCATTCGAACGAATATTCTTGTGCGTAAGCATTACTCCTTTGGGTATCCCTGTTGAACCGGATGAAAACAAAACCGTAACAACATCATCGGCGTTCATCTTATATGTACCCGTGATCAAACGCAAAAGCGAAAATGGCAAAATTTTGAGTATGCTATAGGCTAATGCCTTTTCGAGCGTGCTTATGTTCTTGAATAACTCCTCAATAAAAATTAACTGCCCCGGAAGTTTGATGTTAATTTTGCCCAGAAACTTTTTTGAGGTAATTATATATTTTATCTTACACACATTGGCAGCATGATGTATGCTTTCTTCTGAACTTGTAAAATTCAGATTAATTGGCACATATCCGCTCAAAAGCACTGAGATATTGGCAGCAGCTCCTGCGATACCGGCTGGAAGCACAATCCCCACCGCATGCCGTTTTAAGTCTGGCAATGCCGGCTCATTCATATTAAGCAGCTTTTTTAACTTATTTTTAAGTAATAAACATAAAGTTAGCAGTCTTCCATAGCTTAACTCAAGCCCCAATGTATCACTCATCGCTTTTTTATTCCAACGCTTTCTTGTCACCCACATCATTCCATCTACCAAATTTTCGCTTAATGACGGCCTTAAGGGAAATGACTGAGCGCCTAGATCCATAACGTGCATGCGTACAGTATCGGATGAAGCGTTAGACGGAAGCGGTTTCCCGAATGAAACAGTTACCGGATACGGTAATTTTTTAGGCATCTTCCAAAAAAATCTCTTTTTTTCATAAGAAAAGAGACTTCCCCATACATTATCGAGATGTATCGGAATAATCGGCGCATTGCTATTTCTAGCAATTTCTTCCATTCCTCTTTTGAATTCAAGCAAACCGCCTGTCCTTGTTATCTGTCCTTCAGGAAATATACAAACCAACTCCCCTTTTTGCAGTTCGCTGGCTGCTTTATCAAGTGCTTCTTTCATCTGCTTGCCCGGCGCAATCGGAATCGCATGCAGTATTTTTGTAAAGTGATGCAACACCGGTATTTCAAATAAACTCTTATGCATTATAAATCGGATAAACCTCGGTATAACCGCTCCTATAAGCAAGGCATCAATAAATGACATATGATTTGCAACCAGTAATGCCGGTCCCTGATAAGGTAAATTCTCCCTCCCGACAATCCTTATCTTGTAAATAGTATGGGTTAAAAGCCACAGAAGAAATCTGACTAAAAATTCCTCAAGCCAAATACATAAATAAGTAGAAATCGCTAATGTCACACACCCAAATACAAACAGTATTATTGAAGGCTTCAGGTGAAAGTAAGTTGTGAAATATGGGAAAAGAAATGATGCCGCGAGTATTCCTGTAAAGGTCAAAAAGTTTACTGATGCGAGTATGCCGCCTCTTTTGGCAGCTGGTGATTCAAATTGTACTATCGCATTAAGCGGTAAAGCAAAAAAGCCTGCAAACATTCCAGATAGAGCACTCAAGCAAAGAACATGTATATATGAATGCGCTACTGCGGGAAACAATAATAATGAAACGCTCATTCCCATAGCACCAAGCGGCACAAGTCCTATTTCTACCTTACGTTCGGAAAATCTGCCTGCCAATACACTTCCCACACCTGCACTCAAAGCCATAACAGCAAGCAAAATACCAATCCGTATATCATCCAGCTGCAATTCTGTCTGTGAAAATAAAAGTAATGTCATTTGAATAAGAGCACCTAAGAACCAAAAATACACAAGACCGGTTATCGGTGCCATAAGATATTTATTCTTATAATGTTCTTTTATCGTCTTTATAACAGGGCTGAGAGGATTAAGTGATAACGATTTATATGGATCTGATGATTTTGCGGGATGTATAAACAGCGAGGTAAGAAACCCTATTACCGCAATACTTAGTAAAATGAAACCAATCACTACGAGATTATCCTGGAATATGGGTTTCAGTACACCTCCAAAAGCAGTACCCAGCACAATTGCTAAGAACGTAAATCCTGCTAATATGCCATTGCCTCTTGAAAGCGCTTCAGGTGAAAGTATCTCAGGTAATATCCCATACTTCGCCGGTCCGAATATTGTACTCTGTAATCCAAGAAGAAAGATGCATGAAAACAAGACAAAAAGATTTTGCATGTAAATACCCACAATAGCGATAAGCATTATGACTATTTCAAGTAACTTTGTACCCACCATCACCTTTTTTTTCGAATATTTATCAGAGAGCCACCCCGCAAAAGACGCAAAAACAAGAAATGGGATAATGAGCAGCATTGATCCGAGGGACACAAACCGCGCGGCAGCATTAGCATCTGAACTGGGGAGCATTGAAACAGCCACCAGCACAACAAGCAGCTTAAATGCATTATCATTGAACGCGCCAAAAAACTGTGTTGCTATAAAGGGGATAAAGCCCCTCGGAAAAGTCCTTATATCATTTTCGGATTGCATACGAATACCTCCATTAAATTGGCAATTGATGTAATCTCAAAATATTTTTAGCCCTCAAAAAAACTGCTTCCGGATAACCTACCGCCTTTTTAATGATATAATCCCGTTCAAGGCTATTATGCACGCTTTGTATCGTTTTATACGCATCACTCTCAATTAATCCTCTAAGCCATGGCCAGAGCCCTTGTATAGGAACAGGGAAATCACTGCCGTGAAGCAGCCTGCTGCTGATTTCCTCGCAGACAGTTCCTTTGATGTACTTACTGCGAAGTGGAATATTAAAGGCACTTATGTCCCCATAAAAATTTGGATATCGGTTAAGCATTTCCACAAATAGTGGGAAAAAATCTTCATCAAAAATACCGCTTTTCGTACCCGAATGAGCTGCTATGACTGTAACGCCGCACTGCAAGGGATATTCAAGAATTTGAGGGGTGCTGAGATCCTTCCTTATAATAGGTACCGTATGTTCTCCCCCTGTGTGCGCAAGAAGCGGCAGTCTTACTTCTGCCATCCTCTCCCAAAAACGTTTATATTGTTTGCTTTTGCAGTCAATATTTTTTGAATTTGGAAGAATTTTTAAGAGTACAGCACCCTTTTCTAAACACCTTTCAAGTTCATCCAGCGCATCGGGTCTAGCAGGATGTATAGATATACCAGGTAGCAACTTCGGACATCGTTTCGAAAGTTCGAAAATATAATCATTGGGCACATAAAAAGATGTTGCTCCTTGTATTACCTTTCCATTTTCATCATATGCTTGATCTTCCGCCAGGATAACGAAATAATCAAGAGATGATTCCTCAACCCATTTTATTAAGCGATCTGCGTACAGAACATCAAAATTGGTTTTAAGGGCATTTGACGGTAAATCAATATTTGAAAGCATAACCTTAGAAAGCAATCTCTGCCATGGTGTGAGCCGCATCCAACACCCGCTGCCGGAGCTGCCATCACCAACAACATGAACATGGATATCATATTTTGCATCTATATTATTAATCATTATTATTATTATCTCCATCAATAATTATTTGACTGACAATATGAGTTGTTTCAAATGCTTCGCCAACTTGCAAGATTGCACAACTGCATTCCGGAATCTGCTCCTTCATATCAGCACTAAAAGCATAAGGAGTCGGCGGTTCCTTTGGAGTCCACAATCTCACAAATGTGCCCCAGTGGATCGGTATAACAGTTTTAGGTTTAAGCATCTCAACGACTTTTACTGCTCGCCTGCTCGTCCAAATAGAACCAACAATAGGGGTACCTGCAAATGGCATGAGCATAACATCTATTTTATAATCCTTTAATTTATCGATTCCTTTAAACAAATCTGTATCTCCGGGAAAGTAAATCACCGCATCTGGTGTTGATATGATATATCCTAAACAATTTCCAAACATATGTTTAGCAGGAACCGCAGTGATGGTATACTGGTTATAGGTATAGCACCTATACGGTTCTAATTCTACAACAGTAAATCCCGCGTTTTTCAACTCTTTGCCCCTATTCCATGGCATAACCACAATTGGCTTATTTTTCAATGCTTTTATTGCGCTTAGGTCAAAATGATCAGGGTGGGTGTGACTAATGAGAATTATGTCTATTTTAGGCAGTTCTTCAACAAATAAAGCGGGAAGTATTTTCCTTTTTTGGAGAAACAATTTATCCTTAAAAAACGGATCTGTCAAGATTAATCTGTTTCTATACTCGATAACTGTAGTGGCATGTCCTATATAGGTAATCTTTATTTTATGTAAATCTAGATCTGATGCATATACGAGTTTATAGAAGCTTATAATTATGAGAGGCAATATTATAATCTGCCTAAAAATGAATATCATATGGTCACCCATTAGGTAAGTTGGAATCGTTTCAATGCAAATGTTATATTTTCCAACTCCTCAATACTTAAAGCCTTTATTATCTTATTCACTTTTTCAAAATATTGGGGCTCTACTAAATTAATTAAATCATTTCCCTTGTTGGTGATTTCAAGCAGTTTTATTCTTCTGTCACTATTATGAGGAACTCTCTTAACATATCCATATTTCTCAAGCCGATCAACTATTCCTGTAATATCGGAACGCGTGACAACAAGTTGCGAACCGAGCTCTTGCTGGCTGATTTTCTTTTTGTTCTCTTTCAAAATAACAAGCACATTATATTGAGTTGCTGTTATATTAAATGGTTTGAAAAATTGATCGCCAATTTTTAACAAGTTATTCGATGCTTTAATAATTTCCAAAATACTCTTGTTCGCAGTTTCAATTTTACGTGAACTCATAAAAGAATCCTCCTCAGGATGCTTCGCACATATTGTTTACTTATAAATAGTATATATCATAACTATTAATTTGTCAAGTAATATTTTTACGTAAATTATTATTACCTGATTTTAAGATATAAAATATAGCTTTTTTGGTTAATATGACCGGTGTGAATTTTTGATTTAACGATTCTAATAATACTATTCGGATGGGATTAAACCAGCACTAGTATCTAATTTAGTTAAACTTGACCAACTTTTTTGATAGTCCTGCCACAATCAAAATACAACTTATAGAAAAGAAAATGAACTGAAAACAAATGTGCATTAAAAATTTTTTTCATTTTTGAATGGAATGATTAATATGTATCAAGCACTTTGGGTTTATCGCTTCAATAAAGGAATTCGATATGCGTGCACAGTATTCGCAACTCTCTACTTTTCTTCAATATTTTGATCCATCATTTTTTTATTCATTGGGCAATTTTCTTTCATCTGCTCTTTCATTTCACGCATGCTTTCCATATCCATTTTGAGCTCTATTTCTTTCTTCAAATTCAAATTTTTATCATATTTCAAAAGTTTATTACCCATCATCAAGACAACCCCTCCATCGCTGGTTGCAATTAGTTCCCTTTCCATCATCATTTTCATCATTTTTTCATGCATAGGACACTTCCCCATCATCTTGCCTTCCCCTTTATGCATAGACTTATCCCTGCCCATTTTCATGTCTTTTCCCATCTTTTTTCCCATGTCTTTATCCATGTCTTTTACCATCTCTTTATCCTGCATCATTTCCTGCCCCATCATACCGTCTTTGTGCTCCTGTGCCATCACTTGGTAACCCGCTAAGGATGCCACCAAACAACCTAACACCAACATGCTAATTAACTTCATGCTGCACCTCCCTATTTATTTTTTACTTCTCGAACATCCATATTACTTTCCCATTTTCATTTATTTGAGATCCCAGCATTTTTGACTATATCCCTTATAATCCCATTTCCCTTATTCGAAAGCAGAATCTCAATTGTAGACAAATTCTGCAAATTATGAATATTGCAGATCTTCTTATCTAATAGTACCGTTTGTATCCGTATACCATTTGGATTGAACGTCTTTGAACAAAGCAAATCGGCAGTAAGCCCAAGTTTGCTATCTGCCCCCTTTACAGCTACTTGATACCTGCGAGTAAAACCCTTACATATATCCCGCCTCAGCACTGTTGGCACAATCATACTAAATAAAGGGAGTTTTTGAAAGAAAGCATCCCTGAAATCCTGTGATGAATATTCAGATACATTTCTTCGTATTGCAAGCACAGGATAATCTTGCTGCTCGAATACTCTTTCAAGGAGCATCTCATTCGTAATATTATCGGATTTATATTTGTGGGCAAACGGGCTTGCATCATTTGGCCGCAGAATAGCCAGATCACAAAGCGTCTTTACCTCAAGGAAAGAATCAAATGTCGGTGATGCATGCTTCTTTTGAGAAATCAGTTTGTTATAATATGCAAGCTGTTCAGCGTAAGTTTTTCCGAACTGATTCTTTTCAAGTATAGACGGATTTACTGCGATAATTCTTTCAACGAACTGTTTGTATTTTTGATCAGACTTATATACAGCCGTCATTATATCAAATCCATCCCCCCAGGTAATGACTGTAATTTTTTTCCTTCTCTTTAGAAGCGTATCAAACAGTAGAGTTGTATCATCGACATACGTCTGCAAACCCCAGGATTGAATAAGAGCCAGTGTATAATCAGTACGGTAAAATGGAATATTGGCAGATCTGTACTCCATGACATATACTTCACAATTCTCTTGAATAAGCATAGGTATTATTTTATATGCCCATCCGGGGCCTAAAGACGAATTCGGCATAATAAGCACTGTCTTCATTATTTTCTGCGGTGCATACTTGTGCAGCCTAATACGTGCATACTGAAATCCGCGCTTTTCGTCTTTCACAATCCCCAGGCTTTCAACTGCAAATGTCTCCCGCGTTGTACTACCGTCAAGAGCATCAATATAACTTTTGAACTCCCCAAATGTCGTGTTTTTAAATACGGTATATCTGTTAATCAAGTATTTATCAGTTTTACGGTTATTCGGCTCCGGATTTATCTTAAATGCAACTTTATACTGCTTTTTTACAAGCGCAACCGCTTTTTCTGATGTAACACCATAGGGATAGGCGAACGCCTGCATTTTCCTCCCTAATGTCTTTTCCAGCTCCTTTTTTGAATCAACAATCTCCCGCTTCAGAAATACCTCATCTTTTCTCTTTAACAGCGCATGGGTATAACTGTGGCATCCAAAATCGACCAGTTTCTGCTTTTTAAGCACTGATAACTCATCCAAGTTAAGATAATCTTTACTTTTATTAATAACAGCAGGGTAAAGAAATAATGTTGCAGGGATTCTTTTTTGCTGTAAAATAGGAGTCACATTCATGAAATCTCGCCAGCCATCATCTACAGTGATACAAACATCCGTTTTTTCTTTTTGAGGCAGCCATGAATACCGCCTCATCATATCAGAAAGCGATGCAAACGGTATTTTTTTGCTTTGGATATATGAAAGCTGCCATTCAAAAACCTCAGGCAAGACTGAATACAGTGAATGCAATGAATAATCAAATTGGTGATAGCACAATGTTATATTGCCGGCGAAGGTCAACGGATTTGGCGCAGAGCAGAATAACAGAAAAACAGCTATCGGACAGACAATATTTTTCATCTAATGTAATGATACTCCCCAGATCTGATCTCGGATATGGAATTTCTTTAGACAACTCTGACAATACACCATTTCATTTTCCAATACTTGAGACTTCCTTTACTTTAATTACTATTTGATATTACAGCATCCTTTCTTAACGATATTCTATTAATATTGATATTTGCAGCAAATTTAGTTGAGGGCACCACCCCTTTTGCAATTAATATGTTAAATACTTCATTTGCTGTATCTGCAACATGAATAGATTCGAGATGTTGAGGTTCGATTACTGGGAAATTGGGGTTGTTCGCTATATCATTCAAGGCGTCAACAATCGGCTGCCAAAAGCTTCTGTCCATAAGTATAATAGGACGATCCTGTATTTTCTCACATTTCATTAAATCAAGAAAATCGAAAAGCTGGCACATTGTTTCAATCCCGCCAGGTATAAAGATAAAAGCCTTTGAATTCTCTACCAGCAGAACTCGATGATTGACATCACTGGTGGGAAATAAATAATTAAGGACCTCTTTCTTTACCATCATTCTCCTTCTTTTAGGAGATGCCATCATAGCAATTTGCAACGAGTGAAGATCATCAGCATCCCGAATACAATGACTAACAGTTTCAAATAAGGCACCTTTACTCCCTGTACGAACCGGCATTCTACTATCCAATAACATATATATTAAATCTTCTAAATTTTTGAGTGCCGGATGGTTATTTTTAGGATTACCAAGAAATGTAATAGCCGGTGATAAACGGCTTAATTGCTGCATATCTTCTGTAAATTCTTTGTTTATTCTTATAATCCGCTTTTTATCGTAATGGGTAACTCTTTTCTTTTCTGATTTCTTTTTAATGTAATTGATTGCCTCTTCAGGAGAATCCGTTATTTTGGGAAATTCTCCAACGTATATCTCTGCACTTTTTAGACTATTTGACAGCGCATTAACAAACGGTATCCAAAAATCACTCCCCATAAGCACAAATAAACCATTCCGGCGCCACTCTTCAAAAAATTCATCGAATGTACCGGGCCCTCCGGGGAAAAACACAGCACCTTTAGTATTTAAGCTCAAAGCAAGTTTTCGTGTAATCATATAATTATAATACTCAACAACATCCACATAGCGATTGGTCTTTTGCTCAAAAGGCAGTTGTATCCTAATACCCTGAATGTCAACATCATTCGAAGGATGCCTCTTTCCTCTAGCCTCATTGGCTCCTATCGAACATCCCTCCATAATGCCCGGACCTGCACCCGAACGAATTGAAAATCCGCTGTTCCAGATAACCTTACCTGTTTCAATGCTCAATTCATAATATTTATGTCCTCTCGGTACCGCAGAACCGCCATAAACTACAATTGCAGGGTTCTTCCATTGCTCATAAATTTCGTTCGCTCTAATCCGCTCCCCGTTTATCCCTTCAACAATTCTATCCGGGTTGTCTGACCAAACCGAGGGATCAAAAAGAACTACTGCTGCCTGTCCGGTTTCAACAACACCTGCAGGAATTAATAATTGGGAGCAAATTTTCTCAACAAATTGAAAAATAAGAAATGGAATTATTAAAAAGTATTTTTTCATTTTAAGATAATATGCTATAAATTAACAATTATCATAAACTAATCAAATATTTCACCCATGGATGAAAATCCTTCTTTCAGATCATTCAAAGGTTAGTCCTTGAACCCTGTGTTAAGCTCTTATGATTCCTTCATCCGGAACATCCCATAAATATTCAGCATATTATGCCGGCAGAATATTTCATAGGCTTGATACTATTTATTGCTGTCCGCTTTTGCCTTTTTACTCTGCACCGTAATTTTTTTTGTTAGTTTGCCGCTAATGCTGCAATATCCTTCAACGCTGATTTCATCACCGACTTTAGCATCAGGAATAAGATAACGCACCGTCTGAGTATCATTATTGTCCTCCCGCGAAATGCTCTGTGAAATTATCTCCATTCCATTCAAACCCACATCTACCTTCTTGATGAAATGTTTGATCGGATTGCTCACAGCATGGGAAATGACCGCATCAAGCATTTTTGTTTCCGTATCAAAAGTGATTTTGATATCGGACGGCGGATGCGCCTGCAACTGTGAAACGACCACAAATAAGAAACTAAAAACCATTGATAAACCTAACATCTTTTTCATTGCACTACCTCCTTTTTCAATATATGTTTTCTACCAAATAGCAGTATAGCGGCATTCATAATCAATAGGCTCATTAACTCAACATCATAACTTGTTCCGAGTTCTGTAAATATGAAAATAAGCGCTGAAATACCTGCACCAAAAAGATACTTTCCAGCTGGCGTTATAGGAGCCGTTTTGGGCTCAATTATCATGATAGAGATTAAAAAATAGCTAAAATATCCGAAAATATGCCATAATCCACCTCCTTGCAAAAATGCTTGAAAACCAAACAATATCAGGGCAACAGCAGCATAGCCGGTAAGTATTTCCAGTTTTCTGATTCTATATGCCGCATATAATCCCCAGGGAATCAGCGCATACCATGCGTATGTTCCTTTCCACTGCGTAGACACACCGAATAACATGATCACGGATAATATTCCAAAGGCCGAGGGATTAAATATATGCTTTTTTCGGAATCGAATCAAATATTTCGAGCCAATAGCAACTGCTGAACTAACCGCGAATACCCACCATGCCTCATCTGCTGAAAGCACATATCCAACAATAAAACCGGTAATAATCGAACTTTCAGTTACAGTAAATTTTTTCGTTTTAAAATAAATAATCATAGATTCAACTATCAATGCACCGACAACCGCAACCAAGGTCGCGCTCAAAAACGAAAAATCATTGTCCTTAATGAAAAGATACAGCGCAAAGATCATCAAGAATAAGATTAATTGTGTCTTAATACTTTTTAATTTAAACATTATTATTTTGCCAAATTATTTTTTCTTAATATTGTTTTCTACTGCGTAAACATATTTATCTGGCAATAACCCCTTTCACCCCACCCGATACAAGCACCGCAAGATCGGCAAAGACACGGGCTAACGCCAATCCCCCAGGAGAGGCGAGGTATTTTGGCTTCCACACGGGATTAAACTTTTCCTTATAAGCGCGCAGCCCCTGGAAATTATAAAAATGCTCTCCATGCCGGAAAACAAAGGTGCCTATTTTATTCCATAAAGGAGCCAGGGGCCGGTTTTCCAACCCTGATAGAGGCGCCATGCCTAAATTAAACCATCTGAATCCTTGTTCCTTGCCCCAGAGTAAAAGCTGAACAAAAAGATAATCCATCATACCATTCGGTGCGTCATGCACCTGTCTCATAAGATCTACAGAAAATTCTTCTTTTTCCGCGCCGAGCCATATATTTGAAAAGGCTGCAATAATTCCTTCTTTCTGAACAATCCCGATAGAATGCCGTCTCAGATATTCCCGATTAAAAAACCCCAGTGAGAATCCTTTTTCCCTTGTCTTTCTGCTCCGCAGCCATTCATCTGAAACTTTCTGCAATGAGTCATAGAACATTTTGTCCTGATAAGGTTGAACGACATCAAACACATACCCGTCTTTTTCAATTCGATTTACTGAATGACGGAGCGATTTATGCGCGCTATCCTGAATAGCGAATGAGTCCACTGAAACCCGCGCTTCCTCTCCCAATTTAACACAATTTATGCCCATATCCAGATAGTAATGGATAGTTTTTTCTGATATTTCATAAAAAATAGGCCATGCGTTATGCTGATCGCATCGCTCGACAAAATTCCATAGAAGCTCACCAATCCCGGTTTCTGGACCAACGGGATCTCCCATACTGATCCACGATCTGCCTTCGATACTGAACATGATAAATGAATCCCCTTTATCATTAAAGAGGAGTTCCTTATCACCCAAACACGCAAGCTGGGCATACGTATAAGGGAATGTCTGCGCAACAACAAACGCTTTTTGTAATTCCTGCTCTGTGGGCCGGAGTGGAACATATGCTGGAGGACGAAATAATTTCAGCAGGCCAAATACAAGTGCAGCACTCACCGCACCGACACTCCCTCGCAGAAAACGGGATGCATCAGCGCTGAAGCTGAATTCCCACCAGAGCGTATGCGCATATTCAACATGCTTGTAAGAAAACAAACCGAGCCATATTGAACTGGCTACCACAACACTTATTGCGGCAATCCATCCTACAGTGAATTTCTCATCAATGAGCGACGATTCCCGGTAAAAATATCTTCGACTCGGTATCAAAGCAATGAGCACCAATGAAAGAAAAACAGCTTCTTCATAATCAACCCCTTTCATGAGCGATGCCAGGATTCCCGTGCCGAGCAGCACCAGTGAAAGAATGTATGAACCGTTTAATCGGTAATAAAGGCCTCGCGCAAGAATCATAAGCCCCATTCCTATAATACTGCCCGTGAAATGGGAGAGCTCAAGAAACGGAAGCGGGAGCAAATGCGTGAGGAATGTCAGACGCCAGGGGAGTGTTGGTGTTGCGCTTGAAAAAAGCAAAATTGATCCTGCTATAAATACTGATACAGAAAATACCGGTGAAATAAATGCTGGTGCCAATTCGCCGAAATATGCGACAGCTCGTTTCGTAAAACCCTTCAGTATTCTTGCCTCATATGCGCCCAGCATAAGCATTGCCGCGCAGAGAGGCAGGAGATAATACACAAAACGGTAGAGTACCAATGACCCTAAAAGATCCGATGCCGGTATCTGCGAAGAAAAATAAGAAATAATGATCAATTCAAATACACCGAGCCCCCCGGGAACATTGCTGACAAAACCACCGATCTGCGCTACAAAAAATATAGTAAAAAATTGCGCGTATGATGCTTTCATGGAATGAGGCATCAGCACATACAACACGCATCCAAGCAAAAACCAATCAACAGCAGAAAGAAGAATTTGAATAAGCGAGAATTGGACATCAGGAAGTTTTATTGTTATGTTTTTAAGGATTATGTTCCGCTTATATCTATTCCATATAAGATATCCAATAACAAGCAGGAGGCAGATAATTCCGATCAAGACAGCTGTGCGGAGATTCAGATACGGAATAGCTGAAACTTCTTTATAATTAAACGTGAAAAGCAAACCGCATACTAAGAAAAACCCCATCCAAAATGATACTGATCTTACAACCATAATATTGCCGATTTCAACAAGAGATAATCCCCATGCAGAATACTGTCTGAAACGGATTAGTGATCCGGTAACCACGGCAAATCCAACCACATGGCTGAATGCATTCGCAATAAATGAAGTAAACCCGATTTTCTTAAACGGCAATGGATGATCTATAGAACGAAAGGCAAATACTTCATAAAGTGTCATAAAATAGAAACTCAGTACGGTAAAAATACAAGCAAGGCAAATATGGGAAAAAGAAGCAGTCCGTATACTGTTAATAATATCCTGATATTGATATCCTCTCAATTCCTTGTGCAGCAATACAATTGCCGCAGCAAAAAACACTATACTGATTATAATCCCGGCTATATTTAAGTATTTTTTAATCATAATTACCTTCAGTAAACTTTTTCTCAGACACCCGCACTTCAACACCGCGCCCAAGCGCATTACCTAGAGCATTGACAAATAATTCGCCGATGCGGTCATTCTGAAAAATATATGACTACGGCGAAATCGATGTCTTAGCATTATTAATATCTCGAATCATGAGCGGATATGCCGCATCCTAGTTTTCTAAATGACGATATGCGGCCAGAATGATGCTACGAATAAACTCATAAATAAAAATGCACACCGATACCGGTATATTTGATTTTTCTAGTCAACATATTATGTCCTTTTGCGGAATCTCAAGACACTTGCGGAAATTATAATTACCGCCATTACGGTAAGTATAACAACCTGAGGCCAGACATCCGCGACACCCAATCCTTTCAGCACAATACCTCGTACAATCTTTAGGTAATGCGTAAGCGGTATTATTTCGCTCAGATAATAAATTATTCTCGGCATACCTTCTCTCGGAAATATAAAGCCGGACAACAAAATGGACGGCATTGCAAAAAACATAACAATCTGAGCGGACTGCTGCTGGTTCTCGGCAACAGTAGACGCAAAAAGACCAATTCCTAAGCAGACTAAAATAAAAATGAATGTAAGCGCAAGCAGTATAATTGGATTACCTCGTATCGGCACACTGAAAAGAAAATGAGCTGTTCCTAAAATAAGCAGCGCCACGAAAATGCCGATTACCGTATAAGGGATGAGCTTACCCGCCATAAGTTCATAGCTCCTAAGTGGCGATACGCGAAGCTGTTCGATATTACCCCTCTCTTTTTCACGTACCACCGCTGAAGCGGTAATCATAGGAATAAGAAATTGAATGAGCAGCCCAACAAGACCAGGAATAAAAAAATAGGTACTTTTCAAATCGGGGTTATACCATAACCGCGGTCTGAAATCTATCAAATTGACAAGAGTTTCCATTAAACCTTCTTTGGCAGAAAAGTCTGATACAACCGCTTGCGCGGCAGAAAGCGCAACATTAGCGGGATTCGCGTCGGTACCGTCAATAAGCATCTGCAGCTGCCCCTGACGTCCAGCATGCAATTCTTTTGCAAATTGCGGCGGGATATGTATCGCCGTTTTTACATAACCTCTATCCAGAAGTTTACGCATGTGCGCATAGGATTCCACTTTAAACGTAATATCAAAATATTGTGATTGCTCTAAACTATCTGCCAACCTCCTGCTTAACGCAGTCCGATCTTCGTCAAAGAGCCCGGTTGAGAGATGCTTAACATCGGTATTGACCGCAAACCCGTATATAAGCAGCTGCAGCAGCGGCATCATGATAATTAAAATTAGTGTGCGTTTATCGCGCACGATATGAATAAACTCTTTTCTCATTACGGCATTAATGTTTCTCATATAAATCATCCGTAATCGTGGCAAACACATCTTCTAATGAAGCGGGTATAGGTTTCGTTGAGTATATATCAATATTCTCGCGTTTAGCGGCTGCGGTTATGCGTTCAAGTGCGCTTTGTGTTTCTACGGCATGCACGTGCAGACCGGAACCGTATGCTGTAACACTCAACACGCCGGGAAGGCTCCTAAAAATCCGAGATGCCTTCATTAAAGGATGGCATTCAATCTCGAGGATGTTCTTGGTAATATGTTCCTTGAGCTGCTTCGGGGTTCCTTTTGACAGCATCTGCCCGTTCGAAAGGATCGCGATCTCGTTGCACCGCTCGGCCTCTTCCATGTAATGGGTAGTCACAAAAAGCGCGGTGTTCTGCTCGGCAAGCTGGTAGAAAAGCTCCCATAAACTGCGTCTTGACACGGGATCTATACCCGCGGTCGGTTCATCCAGGAATATAACTCTAGGTTCATGGAGGATGGAATTCGCAAGCGCAAGACGTTGTTTTAAACCACCGGAAAGCGTCTCAACGCGCATATCCCTATAACGAAGGAGCCCGGTACTGGCAAGCACATCCTTTATGCGTGAACTGAGCTTCGCACCAAATAAACCGTAAATACTGCCAAAAAATGCAAGATTTTCTGCAACAGTGAGATCTTCATAAAGGCCAAAGCGTTGTGAAACATATCCAATCAACTGTTTCACGCGCTCCGGATAGTTTACCACATCAAAGCCGCCAACATATGCTGTACCGCCGGTTGGTTTGAGAATCCCTGCAAGCACACGAATCGTTGTACTCTTCCCCGCTCCATTTGCTCCCAGATAGCCGAATATTGAACCGTATGGAATCTTAAAACTCACTTGATCGACTGCCCGCAAGCTTCCAAAATGCTTAGAAATATTTATAGCTTCAATCGCCGCATCAGTATTCATAATATATCCTGCATCATGGATGTTATATCACAAAACAGTGGTCTGTTCATCACTTAGAAGCTTCAAAAACCACATCAGCGCCAATACCGGGCTTGAGATTCATAGCCCCTGCATTGATGACTATCTTTACAGCAAACGTCTGAGATATGCGTTCTTCCCGCGTTTGCACATTCCTCGGTGTGAATTCTGCCGAAGTCGAAATATAACTTACATATCCGGAAAAAGATTCTTTATATCCATCAACTGTTACTTTTGCTTTTTTATTCATTGAAACCTGACTGATGAGAATCTCGGGGACAAACACCCTTACCCACAGTTGTCCCTGCTCACCAAACACCACTATCGGGGAACCGGCATTTACCACTTCACCCTTTTCTCGAACCTTAACAAGCACTACCCCATCAACCGGAGCTGAAACACGCTGATCCTCCATTGCAAGCCTATCATGTTCGTACTGCTGCGCGCTTACCCCGCCCGAAGACTTCAGCGCCTCTGAACGTTCAAAATCCCGTTTTGCCTGTTCGTAATGATCAAGTATGGCAATTAACTCACCTTTACGCATCTCCCGACCTTCTTCAACAAATATTTCTGCAATCCGTCCCGGAACGGGCGCTCCCACAGAATATTCGGTCATTTCCACCGTACCGGAGAATGTATACGACCCGATCCCATTTTCCCGTGCGCACGAGTAAATAGCACTAAAAATGAACAACAAAAATAAAGCCTTATATGCATTCATACAAATCTCCTTATCATATTTTCACTCTAACAAAATATCTTCCTTGCGTATGGCATTAGTCTATCTAAACACGAAGATCGAAATTAAGAGTAAACAAGACTGCAGCTTGCTGAGACTATTAATCTGTGAACCGTATTCCAGAGTTTTATGATTAATATAACTAATTTGTATCTTTCACTATTAGTGAACGTGTTTCGATATAACTAGAATTAATCTTAAATCTAATTTGGACAGCAATAGCTGATATTACTGTTTACTTTTATGCTGCATATTAACTGATTTTTTTAATAACTCAATATCAAAAGGTTTTCTAAAAAAATCCACAATCCTTGATTTTTGAAGAGTTTTTTCAAAAGAAAAATATTTTTTTCTCAAATCTTCTTGGGACAATGCAGACATTAAAATTACTGGGATAAAGGCCGTTATTGTTGATGACTGAAGATGTTCCAAAACCCTTTGTCCGCTTCCTGCAGGGAGCATGATATCTAGTATAATAACCGAAGGCTTTTCGCGATGAGCCGCCTGCACCGCCTGAGTACCGTCTTGCGCTTGGTAAACGTTCCAACCGTCATCTTCAAGATTAACAGTAATCAATTGAATAATAGACATATCATCATCAACCACAAGGACTTTTTTGTTTTCCATACATCCCACCTTTCGCTAATAAATTAAGTTATTTCGGTATTGCAATAAAAAAAGTACTTCCTTGCCCCACTATCGATTCAACCCATATCCTTCCACGATGTGCCTTGATTATACCTTCAACAATAGCTAAACCGAGACCGCTGCCCCGGGTGCGCATAGTCTGGCTGTTTCGGCAACGGTAAAATTTCTGGAAAAGCTTCTGCAAATCATCTGGATGTATACCAGGACCGTGGTCGCGAAAAGAAATGCATATTTCATTTTGTTCTTCTTTCACATCAACATGAACAATGCTTTTAGGCTCAGAATATTTTATTGCATTATCGATTATATTCAACAAAACCTGCTTTATTCTGTTGCGGTCTATTGATGCAACCACTGGCGAATCGGGGAGACGGCAGTCAATTACATTGCCGTCCTTATTTTGAAACAATTCAATTATTTCGCCCATTAATTCCTGTATATTAACCAACGCAGGATAAATCTCAAAATTTCCTGTTTCTATCTTTGAGATATCAAGAAATTCTTCAATAAGAGACGAAAGCCTTTTCCCTTCAGATTCAATAATCCCTAAAAACCTCATTTTATTATTTTCAGGAAGTTCGATTGTCATAAGCGTCTTAGCAAACCCGATTATATTAGTTAGCGGCGTGCGAAGTTCATGTGATACGATTGAGACAAACTCTGATTTCAAACGGTCCATTTTAATTAGCCGTTCGTTTGCTTCAACTAGATGATTTGTTTTGTTCTGCAGCTCAATATTTGCCGCTTCTAAATCAGCAGTTGCTGCAGAGATTTTTTGATGAAGCTTATCTGTTAAGCCTGCGAGTTTATCGGCCATATCATTTAACGCATATGACAAATCACCAATAATGTCATGCGATTTGATATCTAACCTATGAGTAAAATCTCCATGAGCTATCAGGTATGTTACTTCCCGTATTTTTTTAAGAGGTGCCAGGAAAACATTGGAAAAAAAATAGGCTGCTCCTGCGGTAAAAACTATTGCGATCAAATTTAACAAAAAAGCCCACCGCAGAAGGTAATGAATGGCATTCCTTAGTTTTTCTACAGAAAATCCAATTTGAACATACCCGAGAGATTTATTTTTGAACAGCAAAGGAAACGACCGGATAAAAACACCTCCCTTTTTATACTTAATACTGGGAGTGTCTTTCTTGCTGTTTTGGATATTTTCAAGATGCGGATCTGAAGCAACGATAACAGTATTGTCTGAATTTGCATAAATAATAAAAAGGATCTCTTTGCTCTCCAAGGTAATTGCAATGGTTTCACGTATATTTGGAATATCATTATCAACTATATTATCTTTTATTTCTTCGGACAGGACTTTTCCCAGGGTATTCAACCGGTTAACAGTACGTTCGTGAAATACGTTCTTTAAAAGATGATAGCGGCTTATAAAGATTATGGAAAGCGATACGCTGGTTATAATAAATAGGGTACCAGCAAGTTTGGCGTGATATCCGATAGTATTCCAATAATTATTAATTTTATCGAAAAGTAAAATATTTTTCATAAGCCCATGAGTCTTTAACTGAGTAATTATATAATAAAAAAAGCTAATTTATTCTACTTTTTTAGCTACACTCACTAATAAGACTCCGATGAGCTCCGTTAAAACTATGTGTGTGCATCAAGCCGTCTTGCAGATACATACCTGATACCATAGCTATCGCACAGCAAATCTGATGTTATTCTGCCGGACTCATAAATTGTAGGAAGTCCACTCCCCGGATGAGTACCACCGCCAACTAAGTAGCAATGAGCAATGTCTTCAAACCGATTATGCGGCCGTAAGTATAGTAACTGCTTAAATGTATGCGCCATGCTAAATTCTGCAGCTCGATACACATTATAGGAATGCTCCCATTCATATGGAGAGATCACCTTCTCTACCTCAATAGCGTCTCTCAAATTACCATATCCTGTTTTTTTGATAATTGTATCGATAACTTTATTCTTAAATTCTTCTTTTTGCGATTCCCAATCAATACCACTTCGATTATTCGGCACCGGAACGAGTACATAGAGGGCTGATTTCCCCTCAGGGGCAAGCGATGGATCCGTGACTGATGCATTCTGTATATAGAATGAGAAGTCATCACTAACGGGTTTGTTGCTAAAGATCGAATCCACATTGGCTCTGTAATCATTGGCAAAAATAATGGTATGATGATTGAGCGACAAGCGTTTCTTGAGCCCTAGGTATATCATAAATGTTGAACATGAATACTGCTTTTTTTCCAGCACTTTGGGGGTCCATTTTTTGAGACTCTCCAAAGGAAGCAGATGCTCAACCGCATAACTAAAATCGGCATTCAGTATTACATCATCTGCAATGAGTTTAGATCCGTTTTCGAGCAATACACCCTTTGCCACTTTTTTTTCAACAAGCACCTTTTTTACCGGCGTCTTGAGATGGATCGTTCCATCACACTCCTGAATAACTCGCGCCATCGCTTCAGAAATTTTATGAAGCCCTCCCATAACATGGTAAACTCCGTACGCATACTCCATGTAAGAAAGTATGGTAAAAAGCGCAGGGCATTCCCAAGGTGACATTCCGAGATATTTTGATTGAAAGGTAAATGCGATTTTTAGATCATCATCGGTAAAATAACGCCCAAGATTCGCGAATAAGGTTTTCCCGAGTGAAAGCGACGGTAACGCTTTCAGTAATTTCAGATCAAAAAATGCAGCAAGGCTTGAGTAGGCCTTTTGCAAGCAGGGATAGAGTTGTTCAAAACGATGTTTTTCAGTAACAAGAAACCGTTCAAACCCCGGAACATTGCCGGGAAAGTAATTCTCGATCTGCTCACGCATCCTTGCTTGATTTTGTGTCGGGTACAATGTTGCATTGGCAAATCGAAGACAGTACATTGGATCAAGCTTTTTTAACGTAATGTAATTTTCTAATTTCTTGCCAGCATCGTAGAAAACACCCCGCAGTATGAATTCCAGCATCAAGAACGTTGGCCCGGTATCGAACGTATAACCATCAATCTGTATGGATCTGTTGCGGCCTCCTACACGATCAGCTTTCTCAACCACAACCACTTCGAGCCCTCGTGATGCAAGCAGCATCCCCGCGGTGAGCCCTCCGGGACCAGCACCCACAATAATAACTTTCTTTTTCATATTGATATCCTTTTAAAAAACTAATTGTATAAATAAATCATATTAAAAATCAAGGTCATGCGTTGTGTTCTTTTTCATAACGGTCTACCGAGAACTTGCTTCTGCACCCATTATAGCTCATATATCTAATTTTTCCAAATATCGGTCGCTCACCCCAGACTCGGTCATGTACACCTCCGATGGCCCACGCGATACCTGCATACCCGTTTGGATCCCGCCCATCCAGCTCATAACGATCATTAAGGGCAATTGCATACGCCTGAGCTTGTTCAGGTGATGAAGACCACTCTAATATCTTTTTTGCCCAATACATTCTCATATATCCGTGCATCTTACCTGTAGTCAGCATTTGCATCTCGGCTGCATTCCACAAGGTATCATGTGTACGAGCATGCTCCAACTGCTCCAGAGAATACCGGTATGGTCGTGTATCTTTCCGATGAGCAGTCAATGTTTTTTGCCCCCACGCAGGGAACCCTCTGAATGAATCATATGCTTGATTATAAAAACAGAAATTATCTGAAAGCTCTCTTCTCACAATCAGCTCTTCTAAAAATGCTTCTTTCGACCCTTCATGCATTTGACTCTTCTCAATTTCCCATGCGACTCGCTGGGCAGCGATATGACCAAAATGAAGATACGGAGAAAGATTCGATTGTCCATTATGTGTAGGATCATTTCTTAGGTTTAAATAGTCGTTAAGCCGGTTTTTAACAAAGATCATCAAAGCATGTTTGGCAGCCTTTTCCCCGGGGATGATCCATGAAATAGGGTTGGATTTTGTACCTATGCGCACTAATTTTCTCAGTTTCTCCCAGTTTATGGACCTGATTACCCGACCTTTTTTTGACGGATTTTTTTTAAGCGGTGGTATATTGCATAAGAACTCATAAAGCACTCTGCGTATCTTTGGACGGAGGGTATATGCCCCATACTCCTGCTTTAACGAGGCATATCGACACGGAACAATGTTATGAGTATCAACCTCACACAAGGGTATGCTAATTTCCCGCGCAACTTCGCGTTTCCATTTCCGTTTAATCCGCAACGGATCAAAATCAGTTACCAGCAACCCCGCTTTATACTCGTTCAGCAGCTTTGGAAGCACCTCCTTTGGTTCCCCCACGCGCACCACGAATGGTATTGATTTTAGGTGAAGCTGTCGCTCGACTTCTTGCAGCCCTGTGAGCATAAAATCGTAATGCCGATTTGTAGCGCCGAGAAATTCTTGTACAAGACAGAATACAACAATAAGTTCTTGCTTACGTTTCAATGCCTCATCATGTGCATATAACAGCGCCCAATTATCTGACACACGCTGATCACGGCTCATCCAATATACTACCGGCCCCTTGCCAGGTGTTTTTTTTGTAAGGATATGCACACGTCGTGGATCGACACTCATCGGAATAGTATACAATATAACACCGCTACAGAACAATAAACCGTTATGGGACTTTAATGTTTCTTCCCTTCCAGGCAACCTCCCCTTTCTGCTTAAGACGCCATTGCGCCAACGCGAATACGCACAGAAAGAAAAACAGCGGAATCGGGTAGGCTACAGATGCCCACAGCGGAAAATTTCCCAGTCGCCGAAGATGTATAATGATCTGGAGAACATACAGAACGTATAATGCTCCAGCTGCAATAAGCTCTGCTAAACTGCCGAAAAAAAACATGCCCACAAGAATACAGGGAACCATACACAATCCCGATATCCACATCGATGCAAGACGCATAACCTCACGCGGCGTATTGTTTGCCCCGGCAGCAAAAGATTTGCTCCATCCACGAATCAGCTCCCTAAACCCATGTGGATACAACCGTACCTGAATACTTTCTCGACCACCATAGAGGCGTACCGGTATGTTGTGCTTGTGAAGCTGCTTATACAACGCATAATGTTCCAGAATTTCGCTTTTTACCGATTCATGACCACCACATGTTTCGTAATCCTGACGTGATATAACCAGACACGGCCCAAACATACCTGCAGGCTCTCTGTTTCGACCGAACGAAAAACTCCTGATACCCACCATCTGCATAATAGCAAAGAATGCCGAAAAGGCTTCGTACGCACGCTTCATACGATGGTATGGATTCACGGACAACACACCGTCTTGAGCCGCGAAACTCTCTATAAGTTTCTCAAATCCTTCGGTTTCACAAAAGGTATCAGCATCCAGAAAAACGAAAATATCACCTTGGGCAGCTTCAGCACCTTGCTGACACGCCCACGATTTTCCCTGCCAACCATCAGGCAACTGTTTCGAAATGATCACACGTGCACCGTTTGTAACAGCCGCTGACTGGGTGTTGTCATCTGAATGGTCATCTACCACAATAATTTCACGTATGGAGCCGTCGTGATTGGCAAGTGTGGCGAGCAGCCGGGGGAGGTTATCCTCTTCATTGCGGGCAGGGATAATAACACTTACTTTTTTTTCAAATAGCTTTGAGCCAGCATATCGTTTACAGACCAGTATACGGAATAAAATCCAAAAACCGATAAACCAAAAAAACAGTGCCGGTACGACAAACCAAATAATCAATGGTACCCCTATCCTGTTTGATTGTGCCGCATATACTCATCTATCCTGTCTGCGACATTCTGTCCACAGAGTATCACCATGGGCATACCCCCGCCCGGATTAACCGATCCTCCTACAAAAAACAGGTTGGCATAGCGAGCACTCTGCTTCGGAGCTTTCAAGGCAAAGTTTTTTCCGCGGTCCGACACAACCCCATAAATTGATCCGCCGTTTGAATAGTACCGCTGCTGAATATCATACGGTGTCCACATATCTTCAACAATAATATGTTTGCGCAAATCTTTCAGGCCCATCCGCTCCATCTTAGTAAGTACCCGATCACGCAGCGCCTGGTAATCAGCCTGCTGTGCAGGAGCATCGGTTCGCAGATGCGGTATGTGGGGCAGGATTTTTATATTATCGCAACCAGGTGGGCAAACCGAAGGGTCCGTGCGTGACGGTGCTACAACATACAAGGTAGGGTCTTCGGGAATACGGTGGCGTTCAAATACCGTTTTGAAATGTTTGTTCTGATTTTGCGAGTAAAAGAAATTATGGTGGGCCAACTGCGGAAAGGGTTTGTTTGTTCCCAGGTGAAGCACCAATCCCGAACAGGCAGGTTCAAACTGTTGCAACGTTTTCATAAATGAAGCTTCTTCTTTAAGCAGCTGTTCGTAAGCCGGGATAACCTCCATATTGGAAACAACCGTATCTGCCTCATACACGGTGTTATCTGCAAGTGTTACCCCCTGCACCAGGGTATCCTTCTTCTGTATAGCAGCTACTTCGGCTTTACACTGTATACGTACGCCCAGCGAAGTTGCGAGACGCTCAAGACCCACCGCGAGGTTGTACATACCGCCCTGCACATACCATAGGTCATAGCGAAATTGTATCACCGCCATCAGATTCAAAAACCCGGGAGCGCGTAACGCAGATGATCCTACATACTTTATGAAGTAATCCATGATAGCAACGAGATGCTCACTATCAAAACTCTTTGCCACGCGACCATGCATGGTATGCCAATAATCCATTGCCATCAGCGATTTGAAGTCATAAAAAGAAGAGAAGTCTTTTTTGGTATCCAATCCCTGCTCAAAATAACCCTTTTCAATAAGATCATACTGCTTGCCAGCATACTGCAAAAATTTAAAGAATTTCTTTGCAAGCGCACTCCCTCCTATTTTGATGAGCTCTCGCTTCATCGCCTGGGGATCCATGTGCAAATCAATAACTGTTTTATCTTCGAAAAAGTTTCTCCAATGAGGCACAACAGTTTGCAGCAAAACGTGATCTTCCATACGCTGTCCTGCCCGGCTCCATAACCGTCTGAAGTAATGTGGCAGGGTAAAAATTGACGGTCCCAAATCAAATGAAAAACCCTCTTTTTTCAAAACATTGAGCTTGCCGCCAACCTTATCATTTTTCTCAAAAACGGTAACCGCATATCCTTTGGTGGCAAGTGAGATAGCTGCCGAAAGACCGCCCAGTCCCGCACCGATTACAATAACTTTTTTTTTCTTTGATTGATTCATGTTAGCGCTCCTGTTGTTGGTTCAGTTTGTTTAATCCCTTGATAGCCAGAGGATCCTTTGGATTAACAGCCAGTGATTGCTCATAATAGTCACGCGCCTGTATGGTGTCATGCTGCTCACTATAATAATCACCAATAAAGGCTAAACACATGCTGTGCCCCCAGCGAGGTGATGTTGGGTCAGCTGTTATAGGCGTGACAGATCCGAATAATTTAGCAGCTTTTAAAAAGTGTTCAAGGGCGTCTTTTTTACTGCCGAGTATTTGTGGTGCATACCAAAAGCTTACCCCGGTAAGAAAATGAACTCTGGGATTTTGCTCGTTTAACTGTAATGCCTTGGCACGGTCTTTGAACACGCGTGGCCCCTGCGCCACCGCAGTCCAGGGATTAAGCTGAATACGCATACCGCGCAGCACTCCACGCAATGCATATGATTCAGAAAAAAGCGGGTCGTTATGTATCGCCTTTGAAAGCATTAAAATCCCTTGTTTTACCGTCTTTATACCTTCCGTCTGGTCAGCTTTCCGTTCACGAGAATAGAGGTAGTGCAGCGATATAAAAAACAGCGCTGTTCCCTTCCAATACAAAGCACGGGCATTATCCGAATCATTGCTTAATACCCGATCAAATAACACTATTGAACTGTAAAAGCCTGTACGGTCCCATTGATCATACGCATCAGAAAGCACCGTAACCCCTTCTGCGAGGGCATACTCATCGGAACCGGTAGCAACCCTAACAAACCCACTGAAGACAATCACAAGAAAACAACAAATAATTCTGATTCGCACCATAGGAATATGTATTAAAATTTGGTATTATAGCGTGTTATATTATACCCAATTAACACAGGATTTGGAAATGGAAATACAAACCTTCTTTTCGCTGCAGCGTTTTTTTCAAACTGAAACCACTCGGCACGAACAATTTGTGCGCAGATCCCTAACAAAGCTTCGCTTAACACTATACGAAAAACAAGATGCTCTGCTCAGTGCTCTTCACAAAGATCTGGGCAAAAATGAAATTGAAGCCTATACCTCTGAACTTTCTGTTGTATTTTCAGAAATTTCGTACGCCTTAAAAAACCTGAATGCATGGATGAAACCCCGAAAAAAGCCAACACCGCTGTTTCTGCTGCCGGGTACCAGCAGTGTTATTCCGGAACCGAAAGGTGTTGTACTGATACTTGGTCCATGGAATTATCCTGTGCAGCTTCTGTTGGCACCGCTGGTGGGTGCGTTATCTGCAGGCAATTGCGTGGTAATCAAACCATCAGAGTTTACGCCTGCCACCGCTGCTGTTATCAATGATATTATTGCCAGCACCTTCCAATCAGATCACTGCCGTGTTGTTCAAGGAGATGCAGAAACTGCTCAAAAACTCTGCACATTGCCCTGGGACCATATATTTTTCACCGGTAGCACGCGGGTCGGACGATCCGTTATGCAAACTGCCGCCGCAAACCTCACATCCGTTTCTCTTGAACTGGGAGGTAAAAGCCCTTGCATTGTTTTAGACGATGCGCCCACCCACAAAGCTGCCGAACGTATTGTCTGGGGAAAATTCTTAAATGCCGGTCAAACCTGCATAGCACCGGATACGGTATATGTTCAACGGAATATTGCACAAAAACTCATCGCCGATATGGTACGGACAATACAACGCTTCTACGGAAACAACCCTGAACGCAGCCCTGATTACGGAAGAATACTTGATGCCCGGCACATAGAGCGTTTAGCAGGGTATTTAAAGAATGTAAACATTATTACCGGTGGCACCTATGATACTGCAAAACGGTATTTTGCTCCAACCATAGTGGTGAACATCCATCCCAAATCACCGCTTGCAGAGGAAGAGATATTCGGGCCGATACTGCCTGTTATTGAATTTGATGATGTTACCGAGCTAATCACAGAGCTTTCGACCAAACCAAAACCGCTTGCCTTATATATATTCTCAAAAAGCGCATTGCGTCAACAGCAAATTTTTCGTGCACTTCCGTCAGGTACGGTATGCATCAATGATACGATTAAACAGGCAGTTTCATCAACGCTGCCATTTGGAGGCATTCAAGAAAGCGGTATGGGCATGTATCACGGTAAAGCAAGTTTTGACTGTTTCACGCATTATCGAAGCATATTCAAGACGGGATATTGGGGATTTTCTTTTCACTATCCTCCCTATAAGGTATCTATAGATTTTATAAAAAAGATATTCAGGTTTTTCACCTAACTAATAGTATGAGCTATGTATGAATGAAATAATTGCGTTGATACTAAAGATTATATACCGTGCCGCACGAATCTATGTGGTCTTTTGCATCGGATACTGGTTATTCCACCGTTTTTTTGTAATTTTGCCATCCCGCAAAATTACCACACTACCCAGCGATTACGGTATCCGGTTTCAGGAACTCTTCTTTAATACAACTGCACGTACACAGCTGCAGGGATGGTTTTTATTCAGCAACAAATCACCGATAGAAATCAACGGCAAAGAAGCCTTGATTGTTTTTTTACCGGGCAATGCCGGTGCGTTATCGAAATTTCTGCCTGGTTTGAAGGAATTAGTGAACTACGGATTTAATGTTTTTGCGCTGAGCTACCGGGGTTTTGGAAAAAGCGATTTCCGCTGGCCAACGGAACAGGGAGTGTACCATGATGCACAAGCTGCTCTTAACTTTCTGATACATGACAAGGGATATGCTCCTGAACAACTGGTTGTGTATGGTCAGTCTATGGGGTGTGCAATAGCAAGTTATGCTGCTGGCATCGTGAAGCCAAAAGCGCTAATTCTGGAGGCGGGTTTTCCATCACTACCTGCGGTGGTGAGCCGGTTTATACCATGGCTTCCCATCAACCTTATCAACACCTCCCGCTTTGACACGCTTCAGCATCTCAACAACGTGCACTGCCCCGTACTGGTCGCCCACAGCCATGAGGATCGCTCAGTCACCATGAGACAGGCTGAGATGATTTTCAATGCAGCGCACAAGCCGAAACAGAAGGTGGTGATTCACGGCACCCACGCAAAAGGACTTGAAGAGAACCCAGGGTCCTATCTAACCGCAATCAATCAGTTCATCCGTGAAACACCATCATCATAACCAGTCGCGAAACGCCAAGGCAGGTGACATAGCAAGAATGCTATTTTCACTTTTCGCCATGTGCAGTATTGCGTCTAAATGCGTTTTTTGATAGACTGTGTACCAACACAGAACATATAGTATAATTGGGAGGAAGATATTATAAGGAGCTCCTCATGGAATTGCTATTAAGCCGGCATTGGCACGAATTACCGCAGAATGAATTGCTAAAACTTTTGGAAACAAATATTGAACGCGGTTTATCCGAATTTGAGGTAAAACACAGGCAGGAACGGGTAGGACCCAATAAACTGACCATAAAAAAGAAAGCAGGACCGATAAAAAAGTTTTTACAACAATTCAATAACCCGCTGGTCTACATACTGCTGTCCGCCTCAGCTGTCACAGCTGTATTTGCTGAATGGGTTGATTTTTCTGTAATATTCGGAGTTGTTTTTATAAATTCAATTATTGGGTTTATCCAAGAGTCAAAAGCAGAACAAGCAATTGAATCACTCAACCAAACGGTAAACACACTCGCAACCGTGATCCGCGATAATGAAACCAAAAAAATACCCTCGGTAGATATCGTACCTGGCGATATTATACTCTTGGAATCAGGAGATAAAGTACCCGCTGATTTGCGTTTGGTAAAGGTTCGCGACCTTAAAATCGACGAATCACCGTTAACAGGAGAATCGCTGCCGGTAGAAAAGACGTCAGGCGAACTACCACAAAGCACCGTACTTGCTGATCGAACCAATATGGCTTATTCCGGAACCCTGGTAAGTACCGGTAGGGGTCGCGGCCTAGTGGTATCCATAGGTGACAAAACCGAAACCGGACGTATATCGCATCTGATTACTGAAGCAACAAGTCTGGCTACCCCATTAACCCGCAAGATTACCGAATTCAGCCACTTATTGCTGTGGGTGATTATGGGCTTGGCAGGCCTGACCTTTGTGGTAGGCCTGATACGCCATAAACCAGTGTTTGAGATGTTAATGGCATCTGTTGCTCTGGCTGTAGCAACTATTCCAGAGGGACTGCCTGCTGTGGTAACCATTACACTTGCTATCGGTGTTAATCGGATGGCAAAACGCAAAGCAATTATACGTAAATTACCTGCTGTGGAAACACTGGGAAGCACAACCGTTATTTGTTCAGATAAAACAGGTACACTCACCAAAAATCAGATGACCGTGAAATCAATATTTGCTGGATTTACTGGCTATAATGTCAGCGGCGATGGCTACGATCCGATAGGTTCTCTCACCATCACAGATACCGGTAAGCCCGCTGATATAAGTGAAAATAGTGCGCTTCAGGAATGTTTATTGGCAGGATATCTGTGCAATGATTCAAAAATAGCGCAGCACGAAGGCATATGGAAGATTCACGGTGACCCCACTGAAGCAGCCCTGCTTGTCAGTGCGCACAAAGCAGGCATCGAAGATACACAACCGAACACCCGATTGCCGCGCATTGATACCATACCCTTTGAATCCGAGAGGCAGTATATGGCAACATTGCATGAAACAAAGCCAAATCAACCAAACATAATATATGTGAAAGGCTCTGTTGAAAAGGTACTGTTGCGCAGTACAACCTTGTTAACGAAAGATAATAAAGTACTCACTTTAGATAAAGAACAGATACTGCACGTCGCAGAACAGATGGCGCTGCAGGGCTTACGGGTATTGGCCTTGGCCCGGAAGGAGTTGCACCATCTCCATACCAGCCTTGATTGTGTGGAAGAGCCCGGCCAATCCCCGGAAAAAATGGTGTGCGCCGATATAACATCTGATCTAACCTTTCTGGGTCTGCAAGCTATGATTGATCCCCCTCGCCCAGAGGCCATGCAAGCGATACGCGCGTGTTTTGGAGCAGGTATCAAGGTTAAGATGATTACCGGGGATCATGCTGCAACCGCAGCTGCCATTGCAAGGCAACTTGGTTTGCAGGGAGGCGAAGAGGAAGTTATTGCTGCCACCGGCAAAGAATTAGCAACCTTGAGTGATAAGGAACTATCTGCAACCGCCAATCAGGCTTCAGTGTTTGCCCGGGTAACACCGGAACAAAAATTGAGACTTGTTGATGCGCTGCAGGCAAACAACCATGTGGTAGCGATGACCGGTGATGGTGTAAACGATGCACCGGCACTCAAACAGGCTGATATCGGGGTGGCTATGGGCATCCAAGGCACTGAAGTTGCCAAAGAAGCTGCCGACATGATACTCACCGATGATAATTTTGCTACTCTTGAAGCAGCGATAGAAGAAGGTCGTGGTGTGTTTGAAAATCTCACCAAGTTTATCATCTGGACGTTGCCCACCAACATGGGGCAGGGCCTTATCATACTGACCGCAGTGCTGTTCGGGACAGCATTGCCTATTTCACCGGTACAGATTTTGTGGATAAATATGACCACCGCCCTGCTGCTCGGACTTATGCTGGCCTTTGAACCAAAAGAAAAAGGCATAATGCAGCGTAAACCGCGCGATCCAAAAATGACTATTGTCACCAAAGCACTGCTGGTACGGATTATTCTAGTAGCGACTGTGATGGTGCTCAGCGGTTTTTGGCAGTTTCAACAGCATCTTGCATCCGGTGCCAGCTTAGCGCAAGCGCAGACCGGTCAAGCCCCCATGTTTTTGGACTAAAAAGAGCCTTGCAAAAGAAGGTCCCTCTGTAGCTTCTGTTTGAATTCCGGGATTGTAATAAAACCCAGTCCCTGGTGAATTCTGCGTGTCTTATACCACTGTTTGTACTGCAC
>JBDROU010000072.1:0-4213 GCA_043809745.1 bacterium | reverse complement strand
CATAGTCTTAGAACTGGCTCAAAAAAGCAGCATAAAAACAAAAGAAGGCAAATTTAAGAAAGAAGACATATACCGAGCCTCAGAAGTTTTCATCACCAATACAACAATGGAGATTATGCCTGTATGCGCGGTTGATGCAGTAAGCTATCAAGCAGGAACTGTTGCTAAACTGCTTCATGAGGCATATAAAGAAAACATTAAGGCGTATCTATCAAAGTCAGCATGAAACAATCCCAAAAGAAAAAGGCTCGCAGGGATTCATACAACCCCTTGATTTTAAAGTGAGCCGTGCAGGATTCGAACCTGCGACCCTATGATTAAGAGTTATACCATGAGAGATGCCTTGCTTTTTCATATCCTTGCAAATGCTTGTATTTACTTGCATTTAAAGGATACCAGAGAGGGCAAGGCTTTTTCATTTTTACCCATGTTTGCAAGTATGAACTGCACAAAAACTGCACATCCCCTGTCCTGTGGCATTCATAGGGCAGGGGTAGTATAATAACCATCAGGGGATAGTTTCTGCAGAGCGATAATTTGATATAATTAGATTCAGTAAAACTCTTAGACATAAGGAGGGTTAAATGAAGAATTTTTTGAAAATACTTTTGGAAAAGGGAGAAGCCATGAAAATATTTATATTTACACTTATCCTTTCTTTTATTTTAATCTCAACAGGATTTACAGCAGAATCAGACAAATGGACACAGCTTTTATATGATTCTATTCGTTCTGATAGGTACGCTGATAGGTACGGCGAAGATACCGTTGTGGACATAGATAATATAAAACTTGCATTAGCTAATGGCGCTAATCCTAATTGGATAACTTCACGAGGCGGACATAAGGAGTCAATTATAGAACACTATGTTTATCTTGTTAGCAAATCTAACAATCCAAATATTACAGAAAAAGGTATAGAGGCAATCAAAATGTTATTTGAGCATAAAGCAAAGTTGCAATATTGTGATGATACCATTTTATATTTTCCAATATATTCTGGGAAACATGAAATAGTTAAAATATTACTTGAGAAAGGAGCAAGTGCTACATTTTGGCCTGCACATGAAATCGACATGGGAAGGGGTATTACTCCTATTGAAGTAGCAACTGATAGGGGACATGAAAAGATTATAGAATTACTTGTCAACTATGGTGCAAAAAGGTTAAGCGAAAAAGATGCAATTCAAAGACGATTCATTGAAGATGTTTTTTTTGGTACTGTTAGTCGATTAGAAGAACTAATAAAGAAAGGGGCAGATGTGAATACCCCCAACAGACAAGGAGAAACAGCTTTGCTAAATATTTTAAGAAACTCTTCTGCTTATTATTATGACTCAGGTGCACATAAAATGGTGATGTACTTATTGGGTATAGGTGCTGATGTAAACTTGAAAGGTAAGGGGATTCTTGGTGTTACATTGCCTTTGCATGAAGCAATATATTCATCGCACTTCTTATTTAAATATAAAAAAGGAGATACAAGTTCACTTTATGCAGAAAAGATTTTACAAGAATTAATCAAAAAAGGTGCATTTGTTTCTGCGCAGGATAAAGAGGGCAAAACTCCTCTCCATATAGCAGCTGAATATAATCATTTATATGCTGCACGATTACTTCTTGAATCAGGCTCAAAGGTGATGCCTAAAGATAAATCTGGTAAGACGCCTTTAGATTATGCAGAGTCAGCCGAGATGATAAAGTTACTTAAAGAATATGGAGCAAAAGAATAAAAAGTAAAGAACAGGAGAGACCATAAAGAGAGATGGTAATGGAAAAGAAAAGGAAAAAGAAGGCGTCAAAGGAAAAGAAGGCGATAAATGAGACGGAGTTGGAAGAATACCCTATTACACTCTCTTTAAAATGCCCTTCTTGTAACTGGGAATGGAGCGAAACTATTATTTTTTTACCCCCTTCTTTGTCAGTCCAGTGTCTGAAGTGCTTTCATAAACCAATTTATTTGATTAATCTCTATTAATCTCACAAGAAAGAGAACTTAAAAGAAAGGTGTAAGAAGAAGATGCTACAAAAAAACTACGGGGGATTTATAAGTAAATTTTATCATGAATAAATTTGATGATTTTAACTCCATGCTCCGTCAAGATGATACAATTTTCCACTACACTAAAGGAAGTATTGTGCTTGAGAATATATTCTCTACAAAACAACTTCGCTTTTCATCTTTAAAGAATACCAATGATCCCAGGGAGTATAAACATTGGATTGGTAGCGGTGCTTCGGGTAGTGATTTATCTTCCTGCAAAGATTTTGATAAAAAATGGAACAAAGCCAAACAGGAATTAGACCACATAAGGATATTCGATTTCAAGGTCAGCAGTTTTTGTTCAAACAAACTGAAATTAACTGATCACAATGATGAATCGAATAAAATTCCCGGTTATACAAAATCTCGTATGTGGGCACAATACGGAGATAATCATTATGGTGTTTGTCTGGTTTTTTCAATTCAACGCATGGTTGAAGCAATAAAAAATCAATTAGGCAATGAAGTTATATTTTTTCATGACAGAGTAGATTATTCACCTGATAGTTCTGTTCCTTTTGAGTTCCGAAATCTTGACGGCAATGCTTTAATTGAGGCAGAAGATTTACATGAATTTGCTTTAAATCACATAAACAGGCATTACAAAAAGGTGTTTTTTATAAAACATATTGATTATCAAGACGAAGATGAGTTCAAATTTATTGTTTACTACCCCGGGGCAGAATATTTTTTCTTGGATATTTCGGCTTGCATTCAGGCGGTTATCGTCGGCGACAGGTTTCATGAAGTTTATCGTCCGTTGGTAAAACAGTTCTGCTCAGCACTTAACATAGAGTACCACAGGTTATATTGGAGCGACGGGAGATCGTGTCTTATATATAAAGAAGCATAATGATCCTTAAAATTCACACCTTGCACCTTCTCATAAGGTTAAGGCAGTAGATATATTGGATGCTACCATCAATGGAAAACCAACTGCACAAAAACTGCACAATTTAGGAGTGAGAGTTTTAATCAGCGTAACTCATTGATTTTTAAAAGTGAGCCGTGCAGGATTCGAACCTGCGACCCTATGAAGTTTTAGCTGACGACTTTTCCTGTTTTACGCGCTCGTGCAGCCAAACCTTTATCAATGCTCCTCTGTCAACGCCTATCCGCTGCCGGATTTCGTCTATCTCATCTACGAGAGACTCAGCAACATCCATGGTTAAGCGCACCTTCTTGCCGTGACGGACAACCTTTGCCTTTGACATGTCTATGAGGCCGTGGATATCTTCTCCTGCATCAAACCGTCTGTCAAATTCCCCTGCGCTCTTAGCCAGCTTTTTCTTTTCCATATAATTCTTCCTCCTTTCCCCTTGAACGTCTTACGGAAATTATCCTGACTGCATTACTGCGCACAGTATATACAGCAGTCCATAATTTGCCGTGAAGTTTGGCAATGATAATGCCTCTATTTTCAACAGGATGCGGGGCATCTATTTCAATCCGGTCTTCATCAAGCCAGAGATCCCTTGCCGTCTCAAAGTCAATGCCGTGTTTATCTCTGTTTGCCCTGCTCTTTGCGGCATCCCATTCAAACTTCATGATATATTATACATATTTTGACCATTATTTGTACAAATAGTCATAATGTTTAAAAAGCGTGGAGAAATTAAATAAGAAATTAAATAGGGACAGCGACCGGTTTTCTTATAAAAAATTTACACGTTGCTCTGCTTTAAATCAACATAAAAGCAATCAAAAAATAGGAGTGGTCACGGACTGGACACCGTAACAAAACAATAGGGGTTACATTTTTAGTGTAACCCCTTGATTTTAAAGTGAGCCGTGCAGGATTCGAACCTGCGACCCGCTGATTAAGAGTCAGCTGCTCTACCAGCTGAGCTAACGGCCCGACAAATGCGTTATGGCGCTTATCGAGTTATTGCGCTTATTGCGATTATCCTCTCGAAATCTTCCTTTCCACTATAACGCGCAACGCTATAACTCACAACGCTATTTAAAACGCGCCTGAGAGGATTCGAACCTCCGACCCTCAGCTCCGGAGGCTGATGCTCTATCCATCTGAGCTACAGGCGCAAGTTCGTTATCCGTAATGCGTAATCGGTAATGAGTAGGGACTATAGTGTTAAAAGTTTTTTCTCATTACGCTTCACGCTTTACACATCACGATTTTTTGGGGTGAGTGAGGGGACTCGAACCCCC
>JBDROU010000071.1:0-8498 GCA_043809745.1 bacterium | reverse complement strand
ATTTACAGACACTATCGGCTACCGCACGATACCATTCAACCAGGATAAAAGGCAAGCCCCGTCTTTTACGATCGTTTCTTTATGCGACCCCTCTTTTTTTATGCCCTAAATAGGACATTACTTATGCAGTTGTCAATAATTTGAGGGATTTGCCAAAAGTTCTTTAGCCTTTGAGCCGATTGGCACTGAATAAATTTCCTTATCCTGGCGTGGTTTACCTACATATCTGTAAATATGTGTATTGAGATTCTCCGCCGGTTTTACATATGCTCGCGCCGTATAGTAATTTACTCCCGGTGGTAATGCGAAGTAGTCCCAATACCGGTATAAAATTTCCGAACCATTTTCAGTTATTTTTTCCCAATTTTTCATGGGTAATCCATTGAACTCTTTGTTTCTGTCTTGTCCATACCAAAGTTGAACCCCTATGTTTTCAGGGCTTATTCCTCTTTTTAATGTGATTTTTACTTCCGCCCCAAAAAGTCTTCCGGCTGGAACAACGTGCCCGGATAATGGTTTTATTTGTTTTGTTTCATGTAGCTCTATTATTCCTTTTGATCTTATAACAGGCAAGTATAATCTTTCAACATATTGTTTTGCTACTTCAAGTATATCGAACCTGGGAGTAGACTCTATGGCATGGGTCATAAGTTTTACCCATTCGTCTGTATAATTATAGTACAGTTCCGCAGCAGTTTTTAGCGCTCTATAAAGTGTTTCGATATTTTCCGGTTCATGCTTTTCCGGAGCATTAGCTACAGCAGAAAGTATGTAAAAACCGTTATGAGCAGGATTGTTCTTTAGATTATCTATATTTACAATATTTTTAAGTTTTCTTTCAAGATATTCGTATATCTTTTGATCAGGAACAGGTATAACATGTTCTAAGACTCCTCCCGAAGGAGTAGTAATTGCAATTGTGCCGTTACAGAGGGCTTTCATATAGCTGGTCGCGCATGCTTCCTTTTTTTCTTCGGGATTACTCAACCATATGTCAGATCCTTGCGCCGCTATCCTAGCAAAATCCACATCGTACTCTGGAACGAATACTAATTTATCTTTGAAATCCTTGGTATTGGATAATTGGACAATCTTCTTCATTACAGATTGTCCGTGTGTGTCGCTGGGGTGTGATTTGCCAGCAAATACTATTTGAATGCCTCTGCCTCCAGCTGTATGTAATATGTTTTTTATTTGCTCTTGATTGCTTAATATAAAATCATTTTGTTTGTAACCGGTTATCCTTCTGGCAATTGTGATAGTAAGTATATCTGGTTTTAGGTGTGTCCCAGTTCTAAGATTAATTTGATTAATATATTTCTCCTTATATTTTCTTTTCAAATTCACAATATCAATTTTGTCAAGATTCTCATTTTGCAGTTCATCCATCTGCCAGTTTGACACATATATGCCGTTTGTTATGCCTGTAATTTTTTCTCTGAACTCTGGGAACATCGTTTTGGTTATGTTGCTGTGCTCCTGGCTAACCGCATTGTTCAATGAACTTAAGATCATCCCTGCAAAAGTTAAATCTACCCCCTCTTCACCGAGAAGCATATGTCCGAAATGGTCTCTGGGTCTTGTTACGAAATACTGCCAGTATTTGTTAACATCTAAACCCAATAAAACAAAATGATTAAGCGGATATCTGCGCATACCAGCAGGAACAGGTGTATGCGTAGTAAATACGCACCTTGTGTCCTTGAAAAAGTTTGCCATATCTCCACCCTCGTCCCTGGCATCTTTTAAGCTCGTGGCGGCAAATATGCAGTGCGCTTCATTCATATGAATAAGGGAGGGTTTAATATTCAGTTTGTTTAATGCAAGGATTCCTCCTCTGCCCAGTATCAGCTCTTGTTTTAATCTTATCAATTCAATTTCTCTGTTATTTATGCGTTCTCTCTTTTGATCGTATAAAGTATCTGTAATTCCATCGGGGTCTTCTAATAAAATTATTTTGGCCTTTCCTACCATAACAAGCCATACGTTAATTGTTATTTCCTGATTGACCAGATTCAATTTTATTTTTGCGTCAATAAGTGTTGCTATATCCTCTATTTTGAGATCCTGCTGTTTTAGATACTCGCTGCTAAAAGTAATTGTCTGGTTTCCATCAGCATCAATTTTTTGATTCCACAGGTTCTTATATAAAAGCGATATCCCTACTGTTTCAACACCTATATCACCTAACGCTTCTACAACTTCACCGGCAAGTACGCCAAGACCTCCCGACATAAGTGCCTTTAGATGTTCAATTTTAATTTCAGGGGTAAAATATGCAATAACTTCTCCTGCCATTTCTGGATAACTTGCCGAAATCCAAGTTTCATTTTTTTGAAAGTATTTAGTATGTTTTTCTAATAATTTTTGATAGGTCCTTTGAAAAGATTCATCATTGATAATTTCTGGGGATTCGGTAAGCCTATTGAGAAGTGTTTTGCTGACAGGGCTCCAGCGAGCAGAAGCATTTCTTAACATCTTATGGAGATTGTCTTTTACTTCGTTTATATCAAGTGGCATAATTGTCTGAATTATTTAGTTTGCTAAATTGCATTAATTTTAGATTGTAGCTATTTTTTGGCAAATATATCAAGCAAAATATTTTTAAAAAAATAAGAAAGCTAATAATATTGGAAATATTTCGAATAAAATAGTTAATTAGCAAAAGGAAACATGTGTTTTAATATTGACAACGGGGGGGCTCTTAGTATAAAATCCTAAGTAGGGTTAAGTTTTTGTTAGCAAAGGGGTAAGAGAAAATGAAAATTAAACAATGGTTGAGTTACACTTTAGGAGTTATGATTATATTGGCTAGCAGTGAAGTGTTTGCAGCAGGATTTAACATTTTAGATCATAGCGCTAGAGCCTTAGGCCGCGGAGGTGCTTTTACCGCCACAGCGGATGATTCTTCTGCAATTTACTTTAATCCTGCAGGCCTTTTTGAATTTGAAGGCTGGGAGGTTAAGTCTGACTTTATATATAGTATAAGGAAAACCAAGTATACTTCGCTTTCCGGGCAAAGCGAAAAAATTACTAATATAAAAACTACCCCGAATTTATTTGTTGTTTCAGATGAATTCTTGGACAAATGGAAGTTCGGCATAGGTGTATTTGTTCCTTTTGGTTCTTATACCGCTTGGAGTGAAACCGGACCGCTGCGTTATCAGGCTACATATAGTGAACTAAGTATGGTAGATGTTAACCCAACAGTATGCTATAAGGTAAATCCACAGCTTTCGTGCGCGGTTGGGTTTAACTTTTATTCGGCTGAGGTTATTCAGCGAAGAATGAGGAATTTTGGAATAGTCGACGGCACTTATAGACAAGAAAGTGATACGGCCTATGCTTACGGTTATAATCTAGGAATACTTTACAAAATGAATGATAAAAACCGCTTTGGTTGTTCTTATCGAAGTCCTTTTACGATTGAATTCGAAGGAACAGCCAAGACTACCGGTATTCCCGGTTTTATAACGGGCAGTCCGGAAATAAATTTAACAGCAGAAGCAACATACGATCTGCCGGATGAGTATATGTTTGGGTATGCGCGTAAAATTAATGAGAAATTAGAAGCTGAAATTGACATACAATGGACTAATTGGTCTCGCCATAAATCTGTACCTGTAAAATTTTTGGAGGCTCCAAATTTCAATACCACCATTCAAAAGGATTTTCATGATTCTGTCGTGTTAAAACTCGGTGTAGAATACGGGTTAACTGAGAATATTGATGTAAGAGGTGGTTATGCTTATTCTGATGCTCCGACACCTACAGCTACTTTTGACCCTTCAAATCCGGATGCAGATAGAAATAGTTATTATTTAGGATGCGGTTATGAAAAAGGTCCTTTTTCTGTCGATTTTGGAGCTACAGTTACCATTTTTGCTGATAGATTTGTCGTAAACAATGTTGGTGCAAGTCAAGACACATCTATTAATGGGACATATGAGACTTACATACCTCAGTTTGCGCTTGGGGTAAGTTGGATGTTCTAGATCTTCCTTTTGAGCCAGAAAAATTAATCTTATTATTGGATTATATCTCTATTTTTTGTAGTATATACCATCTATAAATTTATTTAAATTTAATCAAAATGGATAAAATACTTAATAATCTAAATTCATCGCAAAGAGAGGCTGTTTTACATATAGATGGCCCGCTTTTAATACTCGCAGGAGCTGGTTCAGGAAAAACCAGGGTTATTACTCATAGAATTGCTTATATGCTGAAAAAAGGCATTAAGCCTTGGAATATACTAGCAGTTACATTTACCAATAAAGCCGCAGAAGAGATGAAATCCAGGGTTGAACGATTAGCCTCCGGTTTAGCAAATGATGTGCTGCTTTCGACTTATCATTCCTTTTGCGCTAAATTTTTAAGAGTAGAAGCGAAGAATATAGGATTAAATCCGTACTTTATAATCTATGATGAGGTTGATCAGAAAAATCTTGTTAAAGAGTGTCTTGCTCAGTTGGAGTTGGATGATAAGAAATATAGACCGGGAATGGTAGTAGAGATTATATCGCGAGCAAAGGATGAGTTAATCGATTCAAAGTCGTATGAAATACATTCTCATGCTTCGGGTGAAGATTTTAGGATTATGATAAGCAAGATTTATCAACTTTATGATGAAAAACTAAAAAAAGCAAATGCGCTTGATTTTGGGGACCTTATAGTAAAAGCTGTCGAGGCTTTGAGGGATAATGAGGCGCTTAGGGAGAAGTATCAGGAGAGATTCAAATATGTGCTGATAGATGAGTATCAGGACACAAATCATGCTCAGTACCTTTTAGCAAAATATATTTCTGCAAAGCATAAAAATATCTGTGTTGTAGGCGATGAGGATCAATCGATTTATATGTGGAGGGGAGCGGATATCAGGAATATTTTAGAGTTTGAAAGAGATTACAAACAGGTAAAAGTAATAAAACTTGAACAGAATTATAGATCTACAAAGAATATACTTTCAGCCGCTTCTAATGTAATAAGAAATAATATGTCGCGAAAAGAAAAAGAGCTATGGACTGATAAGGAAACCGGTGAGCTGGTTACTGTACATGAACTATCCAGTGAGATTGAAGAAGCAAGATTTGTCGTGAGAGAGATAAAGAGATTAACGGAAGAAGGAGGTTTTTCAATCAATGATTTTGCTATCTTTTACAGGACTAATGCGCAGTCACGTGTATTAGAAGATGCGCTCAGGCAGTTTGATATACCTTATAAAATCTTTGGCTCTGTCAGGTTTTATGACCGGGCAGAGGTCAAGGATATACTTGCCTTTATGAGGGTATGTGTTAACAATAATGATTCTTTGAGCTTAAAAAGGATTATTAATGTGCCTGGCAGGGGTATTGGAAAGAGTAGCATAGAAACGCTTGAAAAAATTGCTAGGGATTCAAATATAACTCTCTTTAAGGTGCTTGAGAAGATTGAAAAGTATGATTCAGTTGGTAACCGCATTAAAAGAAGTGTTTTAGAATTTAAGAAATTGCTGGATGATCTAATTCAAAAACTTGAGTCGCTTGATGTGTATGATTTCATAAAGTTAATTTTAAGTAAAACCCGTTATTTGGAAATTCTGGAAGAGGAAGATACAATCGAGTCAGATATGAGGATAGGCAACTTAAAGGAACTTGTAAGCGCAGCATCAGATTTTCAAGAAATATCAGGTGAGAAAAAGGTTCATTCATTCTTGGAACAGATAACACTCGTATCAGGCATTGATGACTATAAGGATGCTAACAGATATGTTCCTATGATGACCATTCATCTTGCCAAGGGACTAGAATTTCCGGTAGTATTTATGACGGGGATGGAAGAAGGATTGTTCCCTATAGGAGAGTCTGTTTTCGACAGGGATGAAATAGAGGAAGAACGCAGACTGTGCTATGTGGGGATGACCAGAGCAAAGGATAAACTATATCTTCTATCTGCAGCCGGCAGAAAGCTTTTTGGACAGAGTAAATGGAATATACCAAGCAGGTTTATAACTGAAACGAAGTTAATAAATACTGAGATTACAGATGAAGCTTCCGAAAACGATCAAATCATAGATGTGGGAAGCGAAGATTATCGGGTTGGGATGAGGGTACAGCATCCCGAGTTTGGTGAAGGAAAGATTATAGATAATTCTGGAAGTGGTGAGAATATTAAAGTAACGGTGCTTTTTGACAGTGGACAACGCAAAAAATTGGTGGTAAAATATGCAAAGTTACAGGTTTGCTAATCTCTAAGAGGTATTAAAATGGTATTAAATAAAAAAGATGTTGAGTACGTTGCCAGACTTGCAAGGCTTAAGCTTACAGAAGAAGAAAAAGAGTTATTTACTCCCCAGCTAGGCAATATTCTTAAGTATATTGAAAAGTTGAATAAAGTAGATACCTCCAAAGTTAAACCTACTTCCCATGTATTGGATTTGAAAAATGTGTGGCGCGAGGATGAAACGAAGAAGTGTGATGACAGGGAAAAAATATTAGAGAATGCTCCTGAAAGGGAAGATGATTTTTTCAAAGTAAAGAAGGTGATTGAGTAATGGATATAAAAAACCTTGCAGTTAATGATTTAAAGAATATGATCTCTAAAAAGAAAGCTTCTTCTGAAGAGATAACAAAAGCCTATATATCTCAAATAAAAAAACAGAATGATTCGGTAAAAGCCTTTTTGGATATATTTGAGGAAGCTGCCGTAACTAAAGCAAAAGAAGTTGACAAAAGGATTAGTGAGAATAAAAAAGTGGGGGATTTGGCAGGAATTCCCATAGCTGTAAAGGATAATATTTGTATAAGGGGATTTAAGACCACCTGCGCGTCAAAAATATTAGAAAATTATACAGCTCCGTATAATGCATCCGTTATTGACAAGTTAAATGAAGCAGATGCTGTAATCCTGGGAAAAACTAACATGGATGAATTTGCTATGGGTTCTTCAACCGAACATTCAGCATATTTTACAACAATAAATCCCTGGAATAAGGATTGTATTCCAGGCGGTTCTTCTGGCGGTTCGGCAGCCAGTGTATCGGCTTCTTTAGCTCCTATAGCTATAGGTTCTGACACTGGAGGATCCATAAGGCAGCCGGCTAGCCTTTGCGGTGTTGTCGGCATGAAGCCAACTTACGGAAGAGTTTCCCGTTATGGATTGGTTGCATTTGCTTCCTCATTAGATCAAATAGGTCCGTTTTCCTATAATATAGAAGATACTGCACTTCTTCTAAAAGTAATATCAGGTTATGACAAAAAAGACTCTACTTCAATTAATAATGAGGTGGAGGATTATCCGGCAAATTTAGATAAGATTAACTTAAAGAATCTAAAGATTGGATTGCCTAAAGAGTATTTTATTGAAGGACTGGATAAAGAGGTGGCTGATGCGGTTCAACAATCAATAAAAGTACTAGAAGGACTGGGCGCACAGTTTAAAGAGATAAGTTTGCCTCATACTGAGTATGCGACAGCTGTTTATTACATTATCGCACCTTCAGAAGCATCTTCCAACTTAGCAAGATATGATGGCGTAAAATACGGTTTTAGGTCTCAGGATTCACAGGACCTTTTAGAGATGTACGAAAAAACCAGGGCACAGGGTTTTGGCGATGAGGTTAAGAGAAGAATAATGCTCGGCACATATGCGCTTTCAAGCGGTTACTACGAAGCTTATTATGGAAAAGCTCAAAAGGTAAGAACATTGATAAAACAAGATTTTGATGAGGCATTTAAAGAAGTTGATTGTATACTTACGCCGACATCACCCACACCTGCATTTAAGATTGGCGAGAAAAAGTCAGATCCTTTACAGATGTACTTATCTGATGTATTTACCATTTCGGGCAATCTGGCAGGTATACCGGGCATTAGTATACCATGCGGTTTTTCCAAAAGCGGTTTGCCGATCGGACTTCAGCTCTTGGGGAAGGCTTTTGATGAGCAAAAACTGCTCCAAGTAGGATTTAAGTATCAGCAATCAACAGAGTTTCACAAACAAAGACCAAAGTAATCATATAGCTACCCCGGCAACCACATCCTGGACACCGGGAATAGTGTTAGACTGGCCAAAAAGATTTTAACGAACGTTAAGCAGTAAATGGAGTAATAATTGGAGGGGTGTCCGAGTGGGCCGCAGTGCGACGCTAGGAGCACAAGACGTAGCGGCGGGTGATCGAGACTTGCACCGAAGGTGCATGATCACCCCGGCAACCACATCCTGGACACCGGGAATAGTGTTAGACTGGCCAAAAAGATTTTAACGAACGTTAAGCAGTAAATGGAGTAATAATTGGAGGGGTGTCCGAGTGGTTGAAGGAGTACGCCTGGAAAGCGTATAGTGCTGCAAAGCACTCGAGGGTTCGAATCCCTCCCCCTCCGCAGCTTTTAATGTTTCGAACTCAAAAGTGCGTGTTGTTGGGCCCAATTGCTTAAAAGCATTGGGCTTTTTTAATTTATGTACGGAATAATTCGCGGCGGGCGCTTGCGCGCCGTTTCTTGAGGCATTCTCGGACAAAA
>JBDROU010000070.1:0-2419 GCA_043809745.1 bacterium | reverse complement strand
TGCCATAATTTTGTAGCTTCATCCTTATCATTTTTCCAATCTATAGAAGTAAGCCACCCTGCGTCACCTAATATTTTTAAAAATTTCTCAATGAAATCTCTATAACTTTTACTTTTTAACTCTATGCCTACCTTTTTTGCTTCAGCTCGTAAATATTTTCCTAATGTGCTTGTTAGCCCAATACTAGTAGTAAATATTCTTTTTCTAGCAGGTGCTAAAGTTTCATACCTCATAAAATAAGGATCGTTTATTCTTTCATTCTCGTCAAATTTCCACGGATCCTTTAATTTTTCTTTTATAGCCTTACTTTTTCCTTCTAATGCCCCGCTGGTTAAATATTCATTGCTATGTAATGCATAAGCCTTTCTGAAGTAGTCAAGCACTTGATAAATTATCTCTTGCCTAAACTCACTTGTTGCTTTGTTTAAAAGAGGCATGTCTTTCCATGCATCATCATGCTCACAATTTTCCTTCAGATTCTTATAATTAATCTCCAGCAATGCACATTGCTCCAGATTTGGCAGAACAACTCTCCAACCTCTCTTTAAATCATAAAGCACCCGGTACATTAAATAATCTTGTAACACAGCTTCGGTTTCCCTTATCACCGCCGGGAATGTAGCATGGTGAGCGGAAAACTCATCTATCCGCAAATCTAGAGCATCAAATACAGCTCTAGAAAGATTGGTATGATCCAATTGATTGTTTTTTTGTAACGCATGATATAAGGCAGATCTTAATTGTGCAACTTTAATAAAATCATTAAAATGCCCTGCTTGTAAAGCTGCATCCTGTCTATTATCTGTAAAACTTAGAAGTTTTTGGTTTTCTCTGCTCAATTTAAATTTATCTAATTGTTTTAAAACCGACATGGATAAAATAGTAGTTGATGTGCTTCTTCCCTCGCTACCTAAGCGTGTTAATTTAGTCCCTTCGCTTGTTTTTAAATCAAAGAATGTTCCACTTGTAGGGTCAAAAAGAAGTTTCACCGGCATAAACCACGCTTCAAATCCAAGTTTTTCAGTATCAGAAAAATGCCCCTCTGCATTGTAATAAATCTTTTGGGGCAAACGATCCTTGTACTCCTTGACCGGTTTAAACTTTTCATTTTTATCAATATTACCCCAAACATCTGGAAGCAAACCAAAATCATTGTCAGGATCCCAAACATCATCTCCAGGAATAAGATATCCGGCAGTAATATTCTCTTCTTCATCGTCGATAACCTCTCTAAACCCTCTAGGCTTCAATTTCTCTTCATTCAAGTCTTTGCTAACGCAAAGAAATTCATGGCCTGATGTTCTGCTAAAAACCACAGGAAATAATGGTATTTTTTTATCTTCAATAATCTTGTGATTTGTTGGATCAAGGGTGATAATTTTATCATCATTATCATGCAGAGAAACATAAACAGTACCTGTCTGAGAGATAAATTGATGAATTTTAAATGGCAGATATGTATAGACTTTTTCTTCCAAAGATGTGTTCACATTAGATAGCCACTGCAAGAACTTTATTAACTGGCTTTCGCATTGTTTTTCATCAATACCAGAATCATCATTTAGCTTTTTAACAATGGCCTTAAAAGAAAGGGGAGTTCTTCTCAATAAAATATTATCAATTTCTTCTAGAGCTATTGTATTCTCAAGCCAAACACTTACCGGTGAGCTTTTAAGCAACACTTCTGAGCCATTAATATCTATCTCGGAATTCAAGGATTTCCTTAAAAGATCTTTCCCCGGAATGTTACCCTGGTAATCAAAACATCTAGCAAGATACTCGCTAATGATTTGATCTTTTCCGAACTTTTTACCAAATATTTTGGTAGCCACTTCAGCTACTTTGTTCTTTTGTTCAGTAATCGTACCTCCGGAAATCATAGTAGCAGATGTTCCTATACAAGTCACATCCTGCTTGCATTGAGATTGTATTCTTCGGATCAGGATAGAAACATCAGATCCTCGTCTACCGCGGTATGTGTGCAATTCATCAAAAACTAAAAACTTAAGGCAGGAAAACATCGAACTGCGTATACTGCTCTCCCATGTTCTAGTTAAAATCAATTCCAACATCATATAGTTTGTTAGAATTATATCCGGCAGTTCATCTTTTACTTTTTTTCTCTCTTCTTGATTTTCTTGTCCAGTATATTGTGCAAAGCTAACGGGGAAATCCTTACCTGTCTCTTTTTCATAATTAGTTTTAAATTTTGTTATTTCCTCGTACTGAGAGTTAATTAGCGCATTCATCGGATAAACTATAATTGCCTTAATGCCTTTGTTCTCTTTATTTCTTAATAAATAGTCAAAGATCGTACTTAAGTAAGTAAGTGATTTTCCCGATCCTGTTCCTGATGTAACCACAAAATCATGGCCTTTACATCCTTCTTTTATTGCTTCAACTTGATGCTTAAACAATT
>JBDROU010000069.1:0-23375 GCA_043809745.1 bacterium | reverse complement strand
CAACTTAAACGTCTTTATATTTGGACTTTAACGGCTTTACTTCATACACTCTGCCTGTTCTTTTCCATGCTACTATAAAACTAGCCCTGGAAAATAGCCCTTTTACCTTTTCTCCGTGTCCACCAAATCGGGGGAAGATTATCAGGATATTTCAGATCAAGGGGTTGTCAGATACTACTTAAACAACAGCAGAGTCTTTGATTTAGCAAAACAGCTAGGCTACAAATTAATTATATTCGCGAATCAATTCGGGTGGATGAGCAATAACCCAAATGCGGATTATATAGTTAAGCATTTTTATATCAGCGAATTGTTTTCAGTTATGATGCACAAGACATTATTAATAGATATTAAATTTATAAGGAATAAAGTTACACAAGATATAAGGCATATTACGTTTTCTACTTTTAATAAACTTAAAATAATAAAAGAAAAATTTAATAGCCCTATATTTGTACATGCTCATATTTATGCTCCTCACGAGCCTTTTTTATTTACCAGAAACGGCAGTGCTTTCACTGAACATCTGATAGATTATGGAAAATTGTACCGGGTGACTGATGAAAAATATTATAATTGGTATATAAATCAAATTATTTTTACAAATAGCAAACTTATCGAAGTAATAAATGAAATCTTGAAGGATAAGGAAAAACTACCTGTTATAATACTACAGGGAGATCACGGTATTCATTATATTGACTGGTCTAAAAAATCAAATTATAAACAGGAAAGATTTGAAGTATTTGCTGCATATTATTTGCCTCATGGAGGCAATAAGCTTATAAATGAAGATATGCAGCCTTCAAATATATTTAGAGTCGTTTTTAACTACTACTTTGATTATGATTTTGAAATGATCCAGGATACGAAATTCCCAAGAAATCCGGTATACATGGAAACAACTGATAAGTGGAAGGAAAATATACGTAAAAAACACTTACTTCTTCCGCTTGATTAGCTCAATAAACCGTTTTGACTCTTCCATGAATGCTTCGTTACAATGTTTTTCATAAACCTGAGGAGGATTCTGAATTACATAATCAAATTCTCTTTTTGCATCTTTATACTTTTCTAATCTATAAAGCGCTAACCCAAAATAGTAATGATTTTGCAAATATTTTGAATCCAAGGAAAGGGCTTTTTGCATATACTTGGCTGCTTTTGATGCACTCCCAATAGGAAACGGCGCAGCCAAATAAAATATACCCATGTGCCTGTATCCCAAAGCTCCCATCTGCTCCGGTGCATTATCAATAAGCAATTTGGCGTTTTTCTTAAATTTCTTTGCGGCGCCGGAAAATATAGCTTTTACAATTCCGTAACTTGACGAGTAGTAAGCATAACTTATCGCATTCCAAATAAGACCCTCGACTCCATCTGGATTAAATTCAAGTGCTTTTTCACTAAAAAAAAAAGAATTTTTGCCAAATTCGCGCCAAAGTTTTTTATTCTCTTCTGTATCTGTAAGTCCTTCAACAGTTATTATTGCCTGGTTTGTTTTTATATCCAGTATCGCATTGTATGCTCTGGAAAGTTTCCAACATAGTTCATAATTATCGGGATTATTATCATAAATATCTTCATAAATCATAATAGCTTGATTAATATTTTCATAAATGTAAGTTAATGTAAGATCATCCGCTGTTTTTATGTTTTTCGAGTTAATCTCTGCACTATAAACATTAATTATGCTGTAAATAATTATTAATACTACTACTAATGTAAGCAGATAATATTTCTGTTTAAACATAAATTTTATTCAATTATCTTCTATACTAAGCTGCTATTATCAGATTAATCCGGTTGACCAAGTATATTTTTCATATTTTCGAATAAAACATTTGAAGCAGACTCTTTATTAAGCATAACAAAAGAGCTGTTATTATTCAATAACCACTTGCTAATTCCCAAAAAATCCGCTAAGGCCAAAAACTAAACAAAAAATGCAAATATATTATATCATTTTTCGACGGCCAGCGAGGTGTTTTTTTATTTCCAATTGCTTTTATGTATTGTTAACCGATTTTCTGGGGTAATTAGGGTAATTATTACCGCTTGACACAATTGCTCATTATAATTAATAATTAGTATAAATAGTATCAGGGAGGTTATAATGGCAGAGGAAATAAAACAGGAAGTGATTGCAGAATGTAAGGTTACCTATTTTTTCGGTAAAATGATTGCTAAAGCAGGAACTCTATCCCTTAGGCTGGACGGCTTACTGTTCATGCCAACTAAACTCGACAGAGCATTAGGTTCGATTGACATTCCCATACCATTGGATGATATTGAAGGATTTCACTATGACGATACACTTCAAAAAAGACTTGAATTGAAAACACCCGGGCAGACGCATAGATTTATTGGAAGCGGATTAAAAGAACTTCATGAAGGATTGATCGTTTTAAAAAGGAATATTTCTTCTAGTAATGTATTAGCGAATATTAAAGATCTATCGCAAACAGTATCATTAACCAAGTGTTTTAACTGCGCAAAAGATATTAAACCGAATTTCAAATTCTGCCCTTATTGCAGAACCCAGATTAAATTAATATGTTCAAAATGCAAAGAGGAGATAGAAGAAAGTTGGCTTTCCTGTGCATTTTGCAACACAGACTTTAAGAAGAATTAACTGCTGGCAATTCTTAATTAATTTTCTTTTTTGCTCTTGTTTTCATCCACAAAGAACAATAATATACCGCCGACAATGAAGAATATCGAAATTGAACCGATACTTAATCTTGATGCTGCAGAATTACTGAAACCGAAATATTTTGCAAGCAATGCTATGCTTCCTACTAATAAGGGCCCCATAATAGCTGAAAATTTGCCAACCATATTATAGAACCCAAAAAACTCTGCAGATCTTTTATCCGGTATCAAAGTTGCATATAATGACCTGCTCAAAGCTTGAATCCCTCCTTGAACCATCCCAATAGCTACGGCAAGTATATAAAATTCATAACTGCTCCTCATAAAGACACCCCAAAACGTTATAAGTAAATATATCATTATAGCAATGAATATCGAACCTCTGGCACCCAGCTTACCTCCTATATAACCAAACACAATAGCAGCAGGGAATCCAACAAACTGGGTAATAAGCAAAGCAAAAATTAAATCCTTGGATTTAAACCCAATAGAAATTCCGTAATCCACCGCCATACGGATAATTGTGCCAACTCCGTCAATATAGAACCAGTAAGCAAGAAGAAATAATAAAATCGTTTTCAAATAACGTATCTGCTGGATTGTTTCTTTAAGCTGGATTAACCCACCTTTAATTATCACTAGATAAGAATTTGTTTTTGCCGCAGTATCTTCTTTTACAAATATAAGAAGCGGTAAAGAAAATACAAACCACCATATACCAACCGAAATAAATGACACCCTTACTGCCTGCTGTACATTTTCTAAACCAAAATAAGTTGGATTTAATGTCATCCAAACATTAATACCAAAAAGAATACCCCCTCCAAGATAACCAAAAGCATATCCGAGCGAAGAAACAAAATCTATCTTTTTAATAGGTGAAACACAAACCAGGAGCGCATCGTAAAATATATTGCCTCCTGAGAATCCTACTACAGCAAACACATACAGCATAACTGCCAATGGCCAATTACCCTTTGAAACCAAATAAAGCGAAGATGTCATCATAATACCGATTAATGTGAATAAGAAAAGAAATTTCTTTTTTACACCCCCTTTATCGGCTACAGCACCCAATAACGGAGCGAATAAAGCTATCAAAATGCCTGCTAATGCATTTGCGAATCCTAATCTTGCAGTACTCACCACAGTATCTGAACCATAGCTCCAATATTCTTTAAAGAATATTGGGAAAAAACCGGCCATAACAGTTGTTGCAAATGCAGAGTTTGCCCAATCATAGATACTCCAGCCAAATATCGCCTTTTTTTCAGCAAGATTCATTTTAATTTCCTCCAACAAAGAGATCCAACTTATCAGAAAAGCAAGTAACACTCAGATTAAAGATATATATTACAACGGCGGGAATTTCATAATAGTTTTTTGGGGGCATACTCCAACACAAGCAGCAGTATTTTTGCAAATTGAATAATTTATCTTAGCCAGGTTATTTTCTACAGTAATGGCATTCTCAGGACAAGCTTTCTCGCATCTCTTGCATGCTATACAACCAACCTTACAAGCCTTTCTTGTATCAGCTCCCTTATCAAATGAGCGGCATGCGATCACGACCCTTTTTGCGGCAGGCAATAATTCATACAATGTTCTTGGACATGTTTGGACACAACGACCGCAAGCGGTACACTTCTCTTCAATTACAACAGGAAGCTTGTCCTCATTCATGTATAATGCTCCGAAAGGACATACGCGCACGCAATCACCCATTCCTAAACAACCGTATGAACAGCTCTTATTCCCTCCAGAAACAATATTGAGCGCCTGGCAAGAGATTATCCCTCTATATTCGAACTTCTCTGAACTTTTGCTCTTTCCGCCTTGACAAAAAAGTCTAGCAACACACTTTTCTGCAGCCTTAGCATCAACACCCATAATACCTGCTATTGTCTTGGCTGTTTCGTTTCCGCCAACAGTACACCTGTTAACCTCAGCTTCACCACCAGCAACGGCAACAGCATAGCCATTGCATCCAGGATATCCGCAAGCCCCGCAATTCACTCCCGGCAAACAGCCAAGTATACTTTCAACCTTGGGATCATCTCTTACAGCAAAAAACTTATTAGCCAGAGATAATAATATACCCAAAAATAATGCAGTTAAACCAAAACTAATAATTGCTGTAATTACCATTATTATAGTTGCAACCCAAACATTCCCACAAATCCTAAAAACGAAAGCGACATAAGACTTGCAAGAATAAATGATATAGGATATCCCTTGAAGGCTTCCGGAATAGGCGCATATTCTATCTTTTCCTTCAAACTTGCAAATATAACTATTGCAATAATAAAGCCTAATGATGCTCCTAATGAAAAAATAACTGACTCTGCTATATTATATTTATAATCTATAGTAAGAAATGCTGTGCCAAGTATTGCGCAATTAGTAGTTATAAGCGGCAGATAAATACCTAATGCGCGGTAAAGTATTGGGAACATCTTTTTCATGAATATCTCTACAAGCTGTACTAATGAAGCAATTATCAATATAAAAAAACTTGTTCTCAAAAAAACCAAATTAAATGGTTCAAGGATATAGTGATAAATTATCCAACTCACTGTTGTTGCCATCACCATTACGAATATCACAGCAAATCCCATGCTTAATGCTGTTTCTATTTTATTTGAAACTCCAAAGAAAGGGCATAAACCTAAAAACCTTATAAGCAATATATTATTAACTATCATTGCCGCAAAGAATATAAGAAAAAGTTCGGACGCCATATTTAGCTGCCTTTCCTGGTAATAAAATTTAATCCGCTCATCAAAAATCCAAGGACTAAAAATGCGCCCGGAGGAAGAATCATGATAAGCATGGGTTTAAAATTTTCAGTAAAGAGTGTGATTCCAAAAACGGTGCCATTACCTAAAATCTCCCTAATAGCGCCAAGCAAGAGTATTGCAGCAATAAAGCCTATACCCATCCCAAGCGCATCCAGAATAGATAGGATAACACCATTCCTGTAGGCAAAAGCCTCTGCTCGACCAAGTATAATGCAGTTCACAACAATTAACGGAACGAACACGCCTAATGCTTTATGCAATTCTGGAAAATATGCCATCATTGCATAATCGACCGTAGTCACAAATGTAGATATAATAATTATGAATATCGGAATTCTTATTCCACTCGGGATTACTCTCCTTAAGGAACTAACGGTTATATTGGAGGATACAAGAACGAATGTCGCAGCCAATCCCATTCCAAGAGCGTTCAGCGCTGTAGTAGAAACTGCAAGAAGCGGGCAGAGCCCTATCATCAATCTTAATACTGGATTTTCTCTTAAAATACCATTTAATAATGTATATAACGGCGTTTTCACACTGCTCCCCTTTTTGAGTGATCTCTATTTATTAAACTCACTTAAGGCTTTCCTAACGGCCTTTACAACAGCCCTTGAAGATATTGTTGCAGCGGTAATAGCATCTATGCCCCGGTCATAACCTGACGCCTGGGAAACCGCGTCTTGAGAATTACTTTGAGAATCTCTTTTCAATGTTACCCCTTCATAATCTTTTTTCTTGAATTGATCCTTGAACCATTGATCCTCTATCTTATTCCCAAGACCTGGAGTCTCCTTATGGGAAAGCACATTAATTGCAATAACCCTACCTTTAGTATCTACCCCAACAAGCAGTTTTACCGGGCCAGCATAACCTTGCTCAGAAACTTCAATTACCGTTCCTTTTAATTCTCCTCCGTAAACCCCCTGATATATAATCTTGCCATTACGCTCAACTTCGTTTATATTATCAACTTCCGGCAATACACTTTTGATCTTCTCAACTTTTTCTTTTTCTTTGTTTTCTTTGATCCGTTCATATGTAGTCTGATATACATAAGCAAGCAAGCCGGAAGCTACTATGCTGACTATAGTTAGTCTAAGGGTATAATTAATAATAGTTTTCATTGAATTATGTTCCGAATATTTTAGGCTGTGTAAATTTATCAATTAGCGGCACAAGCCCATTCATAAAAAGTATAGCATAGCACACACCTTCTGGGAATCCACCGTATGCCCTTATGAGTACAGTTAAAATCCCGCATCCAATCCCGAAGATTATTTTACCTTTAGATGTTATAGGTGAAGTAACATAATCCGTTGCCATAAAAATTGCGCCAAGAAACACCCCTCCGGCAAGTATCGAATAAATAGGATCAACCTTTAAGATAAAACTAAAAACAAAAACTGTACCAATAAAGGTCATCGGTATTTTTAATTCTATAACCCCTCTAAATACTAAATATAAACCGCCTATCAGAAGCGCTAAAGCAGAAGTCTCGCCAAGGCTTCCTCCGCAGTTCCCCAGGAATAAATCCATGTAGCTTGCGGAATATCCCTTAAGGTCTGCTAAAGGAGTAGCCTGGGTTAGAGTATCAACAGCACCCAAAAAGATTTTCCCGGGTTTAGGCCAGGTAGTCATCTCCTGCGGCCAAGAAGCCATGAGCACAGCTCTTCCTACTAGCGCGGGATTAAAAAGATTAAATCCGAGACCGCCAAAAATAAGTTTGCCAATCAATATACTTACAACTGAACCAAATAAAACCATTGGCCAAGGAATTGAAGAAGGTAAACAAAAAGCAAATAATAACGCTGTAACAAGCGCGCTGGTATCTTTTAGTGTATTCGGCCTTTTAGTTATTAAGCAAAATATCCATTCTGTGCCAAGGCAACCGATTATACTTACAGTTAAAACTATCAATGCGCCGATACCAAAAAAGAAGAAGCTTGCAACGGCTGCGGGTATTAAGGCAATTACGACATCGCGCATAATTGATTCGGTTGTCTGACCAATAAAGATATGAGGAGATGTATCTACTATTAAAATATTAGAATCTTTTTGCTGCATCATTTCTTTTCTTTAGATTTTTTTTGAATTTGCGATTTTACAACTTTTATCCACTGCACCATAGGCCTTCGAGCAGGGCATACATAGCTGCACGAACCGCATTCCATACAGCTTGATATATTATCCTTCATCGCTTGATCGTAATCTCTAATCTCGCCGGCTTCCACAAACCTGCTTGGCGCAAACGCCATTGGACAAACCTGCAAGCATTTACCGCACTTTATACAGGGCCCTGGTTCATTATATTTCACTTCCTTTTTACTTAGGAGCAATATACCGGAAGTACCTTTAATAACCGGGACATCTAAGCTGGAAACGGCAATGCCCATCATGGGCCCGCCCATAATTACCTTGCTTAATTCTTCGTAAGGACCGCCGCAAAATTCAATAATGTCGGAAAATTTACTTCCTATTCTCACTAAGAAATTTCCTGGATTCTTTATGTTTGAACCTGTAACGGTTAAAACCCTTTCAATAAGCGGTTTACCCTCTAACACCGCATCTGCAACTGCTTTAGCCGTACCAACATTTTGGACAACCACTCCAACATCAAGCGGCAGTTTGCCAACAGGAACCTTTCTTTTTGTAATAGCCTCTATTAGCTGCTTTTCTGAACCTTGAGGATATTTTGTTTTAAGTATGACTAAATTTATATCAGTAATTTTCTTTAATGCTTCTCTCATCAACTCTATTGCCTTAGGTTTATTGTCCTCGATTGCTAAATACGCATTATTAATACCCAACCCTTTAAGCAGCAATTTTATACCTATCAGTATTCTCTCTTTTTCTTCCAGCATCAATCTATAATCGGCAGTCAGATAAGGTTCACATTCTACCGCATTTATTAATAGCGTATCGATCTTCTTGTCTTTAGGAGGTGAAAGCTTTACATGAGTTGGGAATGCTGCTCCCCCTAATCCAACAATACCGGCTTCCTTTACCTTTTTTACTATCTCCTCTGTGCTGACATCATCAATATTTGAAACCTTCGGGAGATTATCCACCCACTCATCCTTCATATCCGGCTTAATGAAAACAGAGTTTATCTTCTGTCCAAGAGGATGAATGTGAGGTTTAACATCAACCACCTCTCCAGAAGTAGGTGAATGAACAGGCGCGGAAATGAATGCCTCGCTTTCACCTATTTTTTGGCCCTTCAAAACTTTATCTCCTTTTGCAACAAGCGGCTTGCATGGAGCACCCGTATGCTGACTTAACGGGATTATCAACTCATTAGGGATAGGAATAACTTTAATAGGTATATCCTGGGTTAATTCTTTTGCTATCGACGGATGAACTCCACCGCTAAAGCTTCTGCATTTCATTTTATTTTCTCAACCACCATATTCATTTTTTGTTTTCTTTCAAAGTAATAATCAAAATACTTAATTACCGCAAATGCTGAAAATAGGCCGATAAAACCGATTAATAAAACTAATTCCTGGCGATCCCTTAAAAAATACTGACTTATAACTATTGCCAGAGTAAATCCTAAAAGAGGCATTATATAAACTAGAAAAGAAGCAAAAAGTAAACTTCCTTGCGGAACGCTCACTTTTACATTATCCCCAACCTCAGCACCTATAGAATTATTCAACTCAAGCACCATTTTTTTTTCATCTTCACAAGTCATACATAAACCGCAGCGCTTACAACTCGGTTTTCGTAAAAACTGAATTTTTATTACATTATCTTTAACTGCTATAACTTCGCCAATATCATCCATTGTTTTATTTTATTTCTTAATATCTCTTTTTGCTGCAAACAGGGCAGTTAGGATCTTTCTTTACTGCAATAACCCTAAATTTTGCGTTAAGTGCATTATATGTAAGCAATTTATTAATTAGCGGCTTACCTTTTTTTAGAACGTATTTTACTGCTTCAACCGCCTCAATAGTCCCGATTACTCCGGGAACCATACCCAATATGCCAAATTCAGACGGGATAGGCAGTTTATTAATATCCGGCATCCCAAATAAACATCTAACGCATGCGCTTTTTCCTGGATGAACCGTAATTGCCTGTCCGCTCCATTCCTGCACACCCGCATGTACGAAAGTCTTTTTCAACGCGACACATGCATCATTGATAAGAAATTTGGCTGTAAAATTATCAGTAGCATCAATGATAAAATCGTATGGTTTTAGTACTGAATTGATATTTTGAAAATCGAGCCTTTTTTGATGTATTTTTAATTTTAGCTCTGAATTCAGCGAAATCAACTTCCTGCCAGCCGCAACAGCTTTCTTTATCCCAATATCCCTTTCGGAATACAGTATTTGCCTCTGAAGATTAGAAAGTTCAACCTTCTGATAGTCAACTAAGCCTAAGGCGCCGATACCGCATGCTGTTAAATAATATGCAGCCGAGGATCCTAATCCTCCGCAACCTATTATTAACACGTTAGACTTTTTTAATTTTTTTTGACCTTTAATTCCTATTTCATTTATTAGAATATTTCTATGATAACGATCATTATACCGCTTTTTCATTTTATTTAACACAAAAATTATAAATTAGTTTCATAATAATATTTGATTCTATTCAATTACTTTTCCGATGCGTTCAATTAGTATTTGAAATAATTTTGCCCTGAAGATTGATACAGGTAATCATACTGGATAAAACTGTCAGGCCCGTATTGATTGTTTATTTTCTTCACAAATATCAAAGCAAACTTATCCTCTTTTGTCTTTACAGCATATACATGATTAAGGGTTACCCGCCTCTTAAAGAATTTGCTCATTTCAAAATCACTCGTATTAACATATTTAATATCCCATAATCGCCTTTTACCCAGATCAATACTGTAAACACCACCTAAATCTGAATTAAAACCACAAACCAAGTCAACCTCATCCTCAGCACTGCTGTTCCTTTTCTTTGATATATCAAAACCCTTATAAGTTATATCATTGGGATTTACATGATATAAATTATTACTTCCATTTTTTACAGTAATATAAGCCATTTTTCGTTTTTCCAAGTATTTCTTATCTGCAAGAGGCATCGCTTTCATTAGACGATCAGCATTTTGAATATCTTTAATTTTACCACGGTTGCGGTTAATACTGAACAAGATTGAAGTTTCAATATTTCTTATATCAGCTATAGCGCCCTCAAAATACTGCACAAACACCACTTTAGCCCAATCCTCTGCACTGGAAAAATTATACTTTTTCGAGCTAATGGTCAGATTTGTTTTAAGAGTATTATCTGCATTTGTTTTTCCAGTTTTTATAATATTATCCGCAAGATCTGACTCATCAAAAAAGAGACTCCTGTATCCTTTCCAATCCTTATTGTTATATGAATCAACAAATTTGCTTAGCACCTCGTTTGCAATTTCTTTCTTATATCTTCCTAAATAATAAAATGTCATTGGTTCTTTATATAGATTATTGGTCCTGTGCCCTGACGGATCAACTGCCACAATAGAAATTGAACAAATTTCTCCAGCTATTGGCACCCATTGAAATTCTATCAATTTTGTTTTACCTAAACCCTCATTATCATAATCTTTACTTACGTCAGTATTTCCATTGTCTTTACTGTCTAAATTTTCAGGAATGTCTGATTTTTGCATAGAATTATTTACCAAAACATTTTGCCATTTTCCATTAATGCTGGTTCTAATAAGGAAATGATCTACACTTCCTTCCCTTGATATAAAACTGAAGCTTAAAGCTATAAATTCACCATCCATCAATGATTCAGAATAAACCTCATTCAGTGAAAAATTTGGATAATCTTCTATCCTTACTCCCATTAACTTCATATCTCTCAGATACACACTAAAGGAAGTCGTAAGCCGGATTCTAATTTCATCACCTAATGCATAAATACCCCTTTCTAAAGTACTTACTTCATTTATCAATGAATTAAGCTCAAGATTAACTGGGAGATACTCTTCTCGTATTATAAAATCTTTATAGTCGTTTAATCTATTAAGAACCTTTCCTGTGTCAAAGCAATTATATTCGTTAAAATACAACTTATATTCTGAAACCGTCTTAGGTTCTTCAGAAGCGTTAATTTTTTCTAAATCTACTTTTATCTTATTTAATTCTCCCGCTAAACTCTTATATGCTTGGATCTTCTTCTCCACTCTTTTATTAAAGCCTTCAATTACAGTATCAGCCTCATCTAGCCTCTGAAGTATTTCGTCCATCCTGAAACCGGCATTATTAAAATGTTTTTCTAAAATCTTTAGGTTATCACTAATATCCTCGCACCTAAGAAGAATATTCTTTTCGCCCTTTGAGATAATTTCTTTTTTAGATTCCAATTCAGTTAAAATATTTTTTACATCAGCAACTGCTTTTTCCCTTAACTTTTTGTATTCTACTATCCTTTCCCTCATCCAATTTATCCGTTTTGGAAGTTGTTCTTTTGGCCTTCTTAACCAACCCTGCGATAATTTTGCTTCCCACGCTGGATCAAAGTAAAATGATATATAGTCCCCCTTTGAATTAAAACCTCTAATCTTTTTCTCTATATAATCAAGTTTTTCATTTAGAGAATTTAACACTTCAACCTGCTCTCCATACATATCATCCAACACATCTGCAGGCATAGAGGCATAACCTCTACCGGATGGCTCACATAAGATGAATGCTATTAAAAAAAATAAGATATGCGAAATTTTGATGATTTTATGTTTCATGTAAATTCATCCTAAATATATTTGCCTTAAAATACTTGAGGTTTATGGATTAATTATTTAGCAGAGAAACAAAAAAATTGTACAGACTCTCAGTACCTGCAAGCAGGATTAAAGATCCTAATAAACTGCCGCCAATTATCATTAAATAGCTTTTCAGCCTGGTCGCATGAAATACCTTCCCAAATAATACCGCCGTCCATATACCGCCTCCAAAAATGGGCCATGCAGAAATAATCAGCATTCCCCATGCGCTTAGATGATGCGCTATTTTCCCCAACAATGTATTTTCTAACTTCTTTTCTGACGGCAAGTATTCACTCAACCATCTTAGATATTTAACTTTTTTCACGCCCTTCTCATATAAATAATAGAAGAGCGGGATCTGGATAACATCAACAAGCACAACAACAGACAAAATAAATAGATTATTTAACTTGAAAGCAATCCCTGCAGGAATTGAAATTATTCTTTTACCGGTAAAAGCTAAAAGCAAAAAACTTAAATAATTTTCTGAACCTATCATTTAAGCATTCTCATCAGATCATCGCCAACAATAATCTGCTCCAGCTCCAAATTAAGCTTAAAATTCTTAAAAATTTTGTCTCTAATAATTTTAATTAATTTTACCACATCGCTGCTTTTAGCATTTCCTAAATTTACTATAAATCCGGGGTGCTTTTTTGAGATCTGCGCACCCCCGACCCTTTTTCCCGGAAGCCCGGATAGTTCAATTAGCTTACGAACAAAATATCCCTCCGGACGCTTAAATACGCTGCCCGCTGATGGATATTTTAACGGATGCTTTCTGTTTCTTTTCTTTATTATTTCTCTCCTGCGCCTCATTAAATCCTTTACATTATCTCGAAACAGGCGGAATCTTGCTTCAAGAATAATCATTGAATTAAGGGGAGGCGCTTCTCTATAACCAAAATCAATATTGTATCGATTAAGCGTTTTTATTCTATTTTGGGGATCTAAAACTTTTACATCTACTAAATAATCCGCCACCTCCGCATGAAATGCTCCGGCATTCATCCGAATAGCACCTCCCAGAGATCCTGGGATATGAGATAATTCTTCAAAACCTGCGAGAGCTTTTTTTATAGATCTTTTAACAAGGGTGTCCAGATTAATACCGGCCTCAGCAACAATAATGTTTTTTCTGAATTTAATTCTGTTAATTTTCTTTGTAGTTATAATAACGCCTTCAAAAGGTTTATCACTAAATATAACGTTAGAACCGTTCCCCACCATATAATATGATATTTTCTCCAATCTGCAGAACTTGATTAAAGAAACCAATGCGGCAGTAGTAGCAGGCTCAGCAAAAAGTCTGGCTGTCCCGCCTAGGTGAAACGAAGAACATAGTTTCAATGAGTGGTTTAACTTACATCTGATATTAAACTTGCTTTCTAAAGACCTCTTCAAATTTGTGTAATTCATATTAACCTCTTATACTTTTAGTAGAGTAAAACGCTCAAAATATCAATGCAATTCTATATATAATGTTATATAATATTATATAAATAAATGAGAAAAGACAATATCAATTTTTTATGCTAAAAACCCTTAATAGAAGAATCTTAGATCGATTTGGAAGGGAAATCAAGCTAAAGGGATTTAACCTGGGCGGATGGCTGTCAATGGAAGGGTATATTTTAGGCGGAAGAAATATATCTGAAAGAGAATTCTTATATACTTTATCCAGCAAATGGCCTGGGAAAAGGGTTGAGGAATTAATTAGACATTTTAGATCAACCTTTATTAAAAAAGATGACCTCAAAAACATACAAGCATTTGGATTCAACTGCATTCGTTTGCCATTACACTACAAATTATTCACAACTGGGAAATTAAACTATGGCATTTCCTATATAAAATATTTCGCGAATCTTTGCAAAAAAAATAGAATTTACTGCATATTAGACTTGCATTCCGCGCCCGGAAGCCAGAATGCTGATTGGCATTCGGACAGTCTTGGCAAATCTTTTTTGTGGAGCAATAAAAGATTTCAAAATCAAGTAATTTCCATATGGGAGAGTCTGGCAGATTGTTTCAAGCATGAAGAAACTATAGCAGGATATAATTTGCTTAATGAACCTGTTACAGACAAAAATAATATGCTGAAAAATCTTTACCGCGCATTATTTAAATCAATAAGATCAATCGACAAGAAACATATAATTTTCCTTGATGGTAATATATGGAGCCAGGATTTCTCGTTTCTGGACTCATCGCTCATTGATAACACAGTATTATCACCCCATTTCTATCTGCCAATATCTTATGTAATGAACTTTATGCCCGATTTCCATTATCCGGGACTAATAGAAAAAAAATACTGGGATAAAAATGTATTAAGGATGATTCTTAAAAAGTATTATGACCTGGGAACGAGATTTAATGTTCCTGTTATGATAGGTGAATTTGGCATCAACCTTACCCCCTCTCTGTCTAGGGGAGAAGCAAAATGGCTCGATGATGTTCTTTCTATTTTTGACAAATTCGATTTTCATTGGACTTACTGGTCTTATAAATCCATACAAAATTCATACTTGCCAAGCGGGCTTTTCTATTATTCTGAAAATCCACGATGGGTTAACCGAGAAGGGCCCAATTTCGGCTGGGAGAATTATGTAAATTTAAATCCTGCCGAGCTTAACAATCTCTATTCTTCGTGGGATACAAAAAACTTTAAGCTTAACAAGGATTTGCTTCTTTTGCTCAAAAAACACATCAATTCCTAACTAAACCTAAATCTTCAATGCTTTTCTTAAGAGGTGATTCAGGCTCAAATTGGAAGTATTTATTAAAATAATATTTTGCTTCTGAAATTCTGCCTGAATTATATTTTATCAAACCAAGATTATAATAAGCTTTACTAAAATTTGGATTTAATTCCAGACACTTTAAAAAATATCGTTCAGCTGTCGGATATTCATTTCTAGTCAGATAAATATATCCCAAGCCAAAGTAAGTGTTAGGAAAATATGGATCCAGCCTAAATGCATTGCTGTAGAAATATTCAGCTCTCTTCAAATCTCCAAATTGAGAATACACAGATCCAATATTAAACTGCAGCCACTCAAGATCATAACCATACATTAAACACTCATTAAAATATTTTTCTGCCATTAAAGCATCCTTCATGTCCAAACTGAACTTTCCCTGAAAATATGGATAATGCACAAGTACCAATTTGGTCGGATAATCATTATTCAAGGCCCTTTTTGAGATAATTTCCCGCCTGCTATATGCAAACCACGGGGTTATTCCTTTAGAATAAGTTTTATATATAAGCCCGTTACTTATCAGCTCTTTTTGCGTCGATATTCTGTTTTTGTCCATTACTGCAATACACAGCTTCAAATTGTCCGCCTTAAACAAATTATTCTCTATATTCCTTTTCCTTTTTTCTTTTTCCGGAAAGCTTAAATCAAAAAAGTCTTCTCCATAAATGTTTTCAAACATTGCCCCACTTTTGGCAATAATTATTAAGTCTCTCCTTAAGTAAAGTACATTTGTTAAATATGCCAATCCTGAGCCATATTCGTCAAATAATATTTCATCTAAAAAGAGTGTGCCGTTTTTTTCTGCGCCTTTTACAATATTTTTGCTGAAATCATGAAAATAAAAGTTGTCTCTGCTCCCATGAATTCTATCGCCAGAAAATATTATGATTAGTGTTATGGTTAAAAGAATTACCTTTTTTAAGTACTCTGTATTAATTATTTTTGAGATTAACCTATCAACACCCAATAACGAAAATGCAAGGAATAAACATAGAATTGCTTCGGGAAATAAATAAAAACGCTCCTGCCTCCATAAGGATAAAGTGTTAGGAGCCAGATTGGAGTATAATACAAAAAGCGGACTCGCCAACAGAAAGATTCCGATTAATGGGAGGAATAATCTATTCCCAGCGCCAACTATAAAACCTATAAAAATAAGCAGCAAACCAACCAAGCCAAAACCTCTCAACAAAGTTACTACATATCCCAATGTCTGCCCAATAAGTGTGTCCGCTGTCCTTATTTGCAAAGCAGTTGGATGCAGTTCAAATGAACCAAACTCCTTACGGGTAAAAACCGCCCATAATCTTTGAATTGTATCTGGATCGCCAAAATTGACAGCAGGATTGGATTGAGCTCTTAGAAGTAAGTACAAATATACACTCAAACCAAGGCAACAGAATAAATAAAGTATAGGTTTTGAAAGAAGTTTAAAAAATCTTTCTCTCCCGACATCCGATAAAATTAGAATTGCAAATCCTACCAAACTAAAAACCAATATATGATGATTGCCTAATCCTAATCCAAACAGCAAGGAAGCCAAATAATATTTTGGCAGATATAGTTCCTTATGCTTATTGCTAAAGTCTTTTGTTAATATAAACAGGATTAGTAAAAAGAAAAGAAGATTTAATCCAAATACTTCCGAAACCAGTGATTGTTCAAATTGAATAGGCAAAAAAGCAAATATTACGGCGACAAGAAAAGCTATATATGTGTTTTTAATGGTGTTTCGTATTAATACAAATAGTAATCCTATGTTGACGCAAGAAATAACCGCAGAAAATGTGTTTATCCTGTAAGCTTTATTTCCAAAAACAATGATATTTGAAAATAATTTTGCAAATAAACAATATACAGGATAACCAGGGGCATGAGGAATACCCAAAATTACTCCTGAAGTTATCAATTCCGGGCTGTCCCCTCCGTATATCGATGGAAAAAGATGATATATATATATAAGCAACGGGATAAACAACCAAAGAAATGGAGGTACAACTTTAAATATTGTTGCCTGTTTCACAAGTTATTGTTAGTTAGCGCAAATATTTCGTGCTTACCCAGCTTTATCAGATATTATAACAAGATTATTCCTATGAATTACTTCTTCTATACCGTCTTTATTCAGTATCTCTTTTATCTTATTTGATTTTTTACCCTTAATTTGCAAAATCTCATCACTATTAAAAGAAACTATCCCTCTAGCAATCTCCTCTTTTTCAGGTGAAATTATGCATACACTGTCACCAATACTGAAATTACCTTCTATATCAATAATTCCTGAAGGCAAAAGACTTTTCCCTCCCTGCACAATTGCTTTAGCAGCGCCATTGTCTACCAATATCTTGCCTTTGATTCGGACCCCAAATGCTATCCATCTTTTTCTTGCTTTGATACCGCGCTGAGCAGGGACAAAACAACTCCCGATATTCTTATTTTCTAAAACATCTTTTATTACACCGGACTTTTTCCCATTGACGATAAAAACCGTTACACCCGAAGACACCGCAGCCTTAGCAGCTCTAACTTTAGTTAACATCCCACCAACAGAATAAACACTTCCGGATTTACCGCAAATATATTTTTCCAGTTCCGGAGTAATTTTTTCAATTCTTTGAATTATCTTACATTCTTTATCATGTTTCGGATTACCCATATAAAGCCCATCAACATCTGTTAGCATTATAAGATAATCTGCCTCAAGTTTTGCTGCTATTATTGCAGATAAAGTATCATTATCTCCAAATTGTATCTCTTCTACTGATACTGTATCATTTTCATTCACTATGGGAATTATATTCATTGAAAGAAGTGTATTTAAGGTATTGCGCGCATTTAAATAACGGGATCTTATCTCCAAATCTTCTCGTGTTAATAGCACCTGAGCAACATTTATGTTATGTCTGCCAAAGCACTTCTCATATGCATGCATTAATAACACCTGTCCTACAGCAGCAATGGCCTGCTTTTGGGCAAGTGCTTTCGGCCTTGTTTTTAAATTCAACTTGCCAGCACCGGCTCCGATTGCGCCGGAACTAACTAGCACTATCTCACAACCGCCTGATATAATTTCGGATAACTCACCGGATAAACGCTCAATAAAATCCATATCTAAAAGACCATCAGCATTAGTAATTACATTTGTTCCTATCTTTATTATAATTCTCTTTTTACTCATCTTCTTTTCCTTTTACATCTCTAATTAAGACAAATTATTCACTTTTTTTTTGATTTAAATTTCTCCTGCGCAGCCAATCCATTCTCAGCTATTGATAAATCTACTCCCGTTTTCTTATACTTTTCAATAATGCTTTTAAGATTATTATATTCCTCATTTATGTAAGTTGGATGTATACCAAATGGAAAAACTTTAAAAAATTCCTTATTGAACTGGCGCTGATCAAGTATTATATAAGGATTAAATCCACTTAGAGCAAATACTCCAAAATATAAAACCAAAACAGTAAAAAAAGCGGTAAGAACAGGGACTAAAAGTCTTTTCTTATATTTATCCAGTTTCATTTTTACAAATCTTCTAGTTGCGGCCCCGGAAACATAACCGATAATTACGACAAAAATATAAAATATTAGTTTTGGCACCAAGGTGTTAAAATTATTTTTACCTATCGCAGAAAAATGCAGCATACAAAACAAACCTGCTATTACACCTCCTAGAATTCCTGAGCAATTATAGACAATAATCATTGTATTTTTCATATTGCCCAACATTCTATTTGCTACTGCGGCAAAATCCGCTATAGCGCTTGCCCGCAAACACAAAGCCGCAGTTTTATAAAAATTTAATTTTAACATCTCCCATTTGGCTTCGGATATCATTTTCTTTCCGATTATTTGGAATGGAGATCTGTCATAATAAATTTCATAACTGTTTGTTTTTATATACAAATCATATGCTCTGTTCTCATATAAATATCTTACCAGCCATATTGGATACTTTTTTATACTTAATTTCTGCCGCCTTATTTTTAATGCTTTATCTTTTTCTTCATGGCTTTCGTTAACAAATTGCTTTATTTTTTCTTTTAAGGCTTCGTATGCAACTCCTTTGAGAAAATCATTTTCATTAAAATTCTTACCAACTACTTCTGCAAGGTTTGTGTCTTTTGTAAATATCTTTTTATCTGCCTGCAAAATTCTGGTCGGTATAGCAGAATTATCAAACACCGCCTCCTGGGTGCTTATCTGGAAATTTGAAGTAAATTGCAGACCCTGAAGGATCTTCCCGGAATTTTCACATATATTACAGCTCTCAAAACCTACCCCATTGCAATTTTTGCATTGAACTTGACCTTTAGAATGGCACTTTTCGCACTGAAGGTAGCCATTGCTGCATACCTCACAAGGCACCGAACCTGTACCTTTACACTGATAGCATTCTGCGCTGCCGGTTTTCCCTTTACCACTGCATTCTTGACATGTCCTTTTCTTGGTAGAGTTGCAAGCCCTGCAAGTTATCCGCTTCATACCGCGGCAATCCGGACATGTAATAATCTTTTTACCGCTGCATGAATTACACTTAACGGTTTTTCCCAAACAGGTCGGACACTTAATCTGTTCCATGGAGTCCGGAATATCTACTTTTTGCAGATTTTTCAAAAACATTATATCATCTGTAGATTTATAAGGCCACAGGTCCAAGTTTTCCTCAATACTAACAGTTTTCTTAAATAGCTTTTCACCTTTATAAGGCCTGGAAAACTCTTTTACATCTTCTCTTTTTTCATGGACTGTACTTAAGCTTACGTAATAAAAAGGGTACTCAACAACTGACTGAATGCCTATTCTCCTCATTATTTCATCACAATGCACATTATCTATTTTTTTTATCCAATCTTTAAATATTTTATAAAACTTACTTTTTTCATCAGGACTTTTTATAACTTCCTGCTTATATATTTTTCCCTTGATTATTTCCCACTGACCCCATCCTTTATCCTGAAAAGGATCATCCTTTACTGCATCAACAAGGATATATGAAGGGTGTTCTACTTGAACTTCCCTTTCTTTCGGTGTTTTGTTTTTAATTCCCTCTTGTGGCATATCTTCTCCCATTTCTTCAAGTTCTATAGGATCTGGGAACTTTATATGCGCGTCTTTCTCCTTTTCGGGGTCTATATTTATTTCTATATTATCAGAACTTTCGTTATCTTTAGCAATATCCTGAATTTCAAGTTTTACGCTGGCACCGCATTTCACACAATATTCCTTAAACCCTTTAATTTCACTATTACATTTTGGACAGCGCATAAAATACCTTTACAGAGTTTTATGATTAATTGAAAAATATTGCAAGGATAGGCAACTAGATGACTTAAAAAATCGAATCATATTGATTTCTTAACACTCTTATCAACTGCTATAAAACAAACACCATATAATTGCACAAAGATGAAAATATTATTTATCGTGATCTTTGTCCTCAATTTTGATAAAGCTTTTTTTCTCTTTCTTTATCTGTTCAACCTCTTCCTCTAATTCTTTTATTCTTTCATCTAAAAGAGTTTGAATTTCGAACTCCTTCTCAATTACATTTTTCTTTTCTTCTAAAAATCTATCAGCAGGGCTGACAATTCCTTGCTTAGATTCTATCTTCTTTACTCTTCCTTCTAAAACATTTTGTTCTTTCATTACAAAACGAATTGCGTCAGCAACTGGATCAGGCAATTTACCGTGCTCTAAATCCACCATTTCTTTATTGCTGAATCCAATTCCAATTCTCCCGGGAATCCCTACTACAGTTGCTCCCGGCGGGACGTCATTTAAGACCACCGATCCAGCTCCAACCTTTGCCCCGGAGCCGATAATTATAGGGCCTAAGACGACCGCTCCTGCCCCGACAACAACGTTGTTGTGCAATGTTGGATGCCTTTTTTCTTTGGACATAGATGTCCCTCCAAGGACTACACCCTGATATATAAGACAATCATCTCCGATTTCAGTAGTTTCACCTACAACAACTCCCATGCCATGATCGATAAACAATCTTTTCCCAATTTTGGCTCCAGGGTGTATTTCTATACCGGTAAAAAAACGAGAGATATGAGATATTATTCTCGCTAAAGTATATAGTTTAATCTTAAAAAGCCTGTTTGATATACGGTGAATCCAAATAGCATGCAGCCCTGGATAGCAAAGTATTACTTCCAAAATATTTTTGGCCGCCGGATCTCTTTTGAATACATTTTTTATATCCTCAAACATTACAAACCCCTTCCTCCAAAAAACATTCTTAAAGAAACTAAAAACAGAATTACAGCAAATATTTTTCTAATAATCTCCGCATTAACATACTTTAATGCAAATCCGCCTAAAATACTGCCGCTAATCACAAACGCCAAACTTATCAAAAATATCCGGTAATCAATAAAATGATTATAAGCATGCACGAAACTGCCGGCTATAGTTGTTACAGCAATTAGGGCTATTGATGTCCCAACAGCTTTATACATGGTTATACCTAATAAATAATAAAATAAAGGCACCAACAATACCCCTCCTCCAATTCCCAACAAACCGCTTGCAAAACCTGAAAACAGACCGCAGAAAACTAATACTATTATTTGCATAAAATAACCCCTTTATCAGCTTGCGCTTATTTCATTGTATAAAATTATTGTTAGATAAGTAAATTAGATATCTTTGCGCCAGATCTGATATTGACATGAAACAGGAAAGAAAAAGATCGATATCATTCGGCTCAACACTTCGGCTTAATAAGATTTAAGGATTGAATAAAATTCTGCTTTGATACCGTATCTTAGGTCTTTCGATTGTTGATTGTCAGTCCAGATCAATGGGTTTTAGAGGAGGTCTGCCTTGCTCTCCTTCCTCTTTTACTTTTTTCAGTTGTTTTTTAAAAGCTTCCTCTATTTTTTGCTTCTTCTCAGTTAATTCACTCTGAGCTTTTTGGAATTTAACCTGCCTATTTTCTTTTTCCCTGCTTATTTTTTGCAACGCTTCAGCTAATTGATCTCTTGAAGGGTCCTTAGCCAATTTTTGCCATTTTTCTACAACTTCCCCGGAACAAGCATCTACATACATTGTAGCTTTACAATAAGGACATTCCACTCTTACAGTTTTTTTCATTAAAATCTTTCTCGCACCGCTGAATTGTAATTTTTGAGTTTATCCGCTACCCAGGCCGATCTTAGATTTAAGATCATTTAATGTTTTTTGAGCTGTTTCCCTGGCTTTGACCGCGTTTTCTTTAAGAATCTTTTTTATTTCACCTTCGTTCCCATCTAATTCAAGCATTTTTTCTCTAATTGATTTTAAGCCATCAATCACAACTTGTGCCAGATCTTTCTTAAAAGCAGAATAGCCGCAATCCAGATACTTTTTTTCTATATCGCTTATAGATATACCTGAGAATAATGTATATAAAGTAATTAAATTAGTAACTGCTGGTTTTCTTTCCTCATCCATCAATACATCTTTACCAGAATCAGTTACAGCAAATTGAATCTTTCTGCTAATACTTTCAGCTTTATCATCTACGGCTATGTAATTATACTCGCTATGCGCACTCTTACTCATCTTCTTTGTTGGATCATCCAGCCCCATAATTCTGGCTCCAAGTGTATTAATTATAGCTTCTGGGATCTTAAAAACGGAGCCATAAATATTATTAACCCTGCGAGCAATAGTTCTTGTTAATTCCAAATGCTGCTGTTGATCCTCTCCCACAGGAACAGCATCTGTTTGATACAGCAATATGTCGGAAGCCATAAGTACCGGGTAATCCAGCAGCCCGATACAGCTTCCTTCCTGAGAGCTACCAGCCTTCTCTTTAAATTGCGTCATCCTCCTCAATTCACCAAAATATGTATAACAATTTAAAATCCAGGTAAGCTCCGCGTGTTCCGGCACATCAGATTGGACAAAAAACAGAGATTTCTTCGGATCGATCCCTGCAGCCAAACAAATTTTCGCAGTATATATAATATTCTTCTTCAATTCTTCCTTCTCTTGCTTTGAAGTTATAGCGTGATTATCAACAATGCAATAAACACATTCATATTCGTTTTGCATTTTAACCCAATTTTTTAGCGCCCCGATATAATTACCTATATGTATAACCCCTGTCGGCTGAATCCCAGAAAAAACCTTTTTCATATATACCTCTTTTTTTAATTTAATTAACTTATGAATCTCCAAAACTTCATTATATATACAGTTAAACCTGTAAATTATACATTTTTATAAGACAGTGTTGCAAGCATCGCAAAAATTTCATTATGTCAAGATCTCTGCTGACTTTCGATTTGGGACAAAACCAGGCAACCGCCATGGATTCTTATTAAAACGATCGGCCAATGCATAAAAGATACGGTCACAACTCGAATTATTGGTAAAACACCGCATCGTTCGGAT
>JBDROU010000068.1:0-45458 GCA_043809745.1 bacterium | reverse complement strand
GTACATCGAGATATTTTATAATAGACAAAGACGTCATTCTTTGTTAGGTTATAAAAGCCCCGAGGCGTTTGAACAGATCATGTTTGAACAAGTCTTAAAAGTCTCTTAACTCCATGTCCACTTTTTCGGGGGAACATCAATAAATCTCCGGTTGTGATTTCATTCAAATTATTTTGATATACATTAATGAGAGGGTATATCCCTAGCAGGAGAGGGAGAAATAAAGGGTGAAGTTTAATTATCATGGTTTTTCAATAAATATAAAATCCTTTCTGAGTCCTTTATCTTTGTTATTTTAAGTATATTAAAAAATTTCTTAAATTCTGCCTCGAATCTCTCTTGAGTCAAATCTTTATGAAAATACTTTTTTCTTTCAAGCATCATTTTTGCTTTACTGTCATATTCTGGTATAAACTCAATTATCAAAAAGCGGGATATTGCATTAAAAAAGCTTGCGACAAAATTAATAGGTATATTATTGGTGATTATTAGATGATGTATCAGTCCAAGCGCTATTACTGTGTCTGCCGGTCCTCTGTCAATGAGGGACATCCTTTCTTCTAGCTTGAAACCCAATTTTGGAGAAGGATTAGTAATATCTATAACTAACGGCAGAATAAAACCATCAGAATCACTCTTTGAAATTAGATAATTTTCTTCGACTGCCGAATGATCCTTGTCAATGGAAACAGTTAATATCCCCTTTCTGCTAGCCAGTTTGCTGAATCTGCCGTCATTCGCGCCCAAATCCCACACAATCGCCGGTTTTGTTTCCTGCAAATAGCTTTCAACAATAAGTTTTTTGTGATTCATTCCGTTTTCTGTATAATCAGCTATATCATAGTAATTGGTCCATACCGTGCTGGACTTTTTTACTTTAAGTTTCGTAATCGATTCTTCGAGCTGATTCATGAGAACTGTCAATTTATTTTTTTTAATAAAATATGTTCTATGTCCGATATTTTTACTTTCACTTATAGTTTTTGTTAAATTTTGGAGATAAATGTTTAACAACAATGACATGTTGAACCTGGCCTTATAATGTAAAAGATTTTTTGCAGTACTTAAGGGTATTCCGTCCAGATATGTCTTTAGTAAATTAAGTAGGTCGCAGTCCACATAGCTCATAAGCGCCAGCGGGGCCAGAAAATTCTCGCAAAATTGCCTGTAAGCAATCCAAGGACTCCCCTCATCATAGATTTCAAATGAAAGCGTATCTATAAGAATCGGCCTGCCATTCTTAAACTGCAAATTATATGCAGAAGCATCTTTTAATATCATGTTGTATTCTAGAGCAGTCTTCTGGATTTCAAGTGTAGTTAGAGCAGAATCTTTTAGTTGATCAAAGCACCATTCGTATGGATATGATATGAATGGAATAATTTCAGGTTCTATTATTTTGTATTCATTTTCGTCTTTATCGAAATGATTTGCTTCGAGATGGGGTATAAGCAGGTTATTGCTAATCAGATTGCCATACAATCCGCTGTCAATAAGAAAATCATAATTTTGCTGATATGTTTTCTTAATGCTTCGGCATATTCTTCCATTTTTAATAAATATATTTCCGTTCGGATCTCTAAAAGAGCCATGCAAAATTTCATTTGTCATTATGTTCTTTTCCGAATAACTTTTTGAAAAAACCTTTGATTTTTACCCAATATATTTTCAGCGAAAATACTATGCCTAATATGCTTGCGACAATAAATTGGAAAAGAAAACTGCCGGATCCAGGGTCAATGTACGCGTGAAGTTTCTTGTAGAAAAGAAATTGAAAGAGTATAAATAATAAAATAAAATTAAAACATTTATTAGTTATATGCATATAATTCCCCTATGGATATGTTTTTGTAATAATTAGACCAAAATCAATATACAACAGAACCGCGGTTTTGGCGTTATAAATACATGCTAGTTCCAAAAGCATTCTATAATTTTCAATATGCTTGTTCAAGCATTATTAATCATGCCAGGCCCTGTTAAGCAGAAATGTGCAAAACGCAGATTTATAAATTAATTCTTCAGATATTATTAATATTTCGAGTTAAATTAAATCTATTTATGAGGCTAAATTTCAGGTAATCGTGTAATATTATTGTTACTTGAAAATTGACTAATTTGACTTATACTTAATATAGAGATATATGCAATAAGCAGCTTGCTAAAAGTTTACAAGTATTTTACGTAACCTTAATGCAAACTTTACAATAACTCGTTAAACTTGTTATAGGGGTTATATTGTTAGGGGGCATAAGAATGAGAAGGATAACAGCTAGCATTCATAGAATAATAAATACAATCAGGACTGCGCTGAAGTTTCCATATAATGTAGATATATTCAACAGAAATAACAACAGCAAAGGTTTTAATCTAATTGAACTCACACTCAGTGTTGCCATATTTACAGTGATAATGATATTCATTGCAATGATAATCAAGCAGATAGATAACAGCAGAACAACTCAGGAGAAGATTAAAGCACAATATGAGGCGCAGAGCATTATGGAAAAGATGGCTTTTGAGTTGCGTAACGCCAAACAGCTTACTGAATGGGACCCTGTTAATCATACAATTGAGTTCGAAATATTTGACAAAAATAATTTAATTGCAAATGAAGTTGCTGGCAGAGTTAAGTATCAGTATGATGCAGACCATATGCAAATCATTCGAAGCTTTGTTGAAGTTGATCAGTTCGGCGCGGTTAAACCTGCAACTATAAAAAGCAAAGTATTTGCTAGGAATATTCTATTACCTGATAAAAAACAGCTTGATATTTTTCTTTTTAAAGATGGTGATTATGATAAACCAATAGATACTCTTGTTGAATACCCTGAAATTTTAGTCAAATCGGCAATAGAAGGAGTCCCGGATAAAAGAGTTTATCCTATATTTTCAAATCCTAACGGAGTTAAAAACGCAGATGGAACTTTTGATTCAGATAAAATTATCGAACCGGGATTAGTTAGAATCATAAGAATATGTTTTGGAATTTATAGTCGTTATCGAGAACTAAAAGGTAATGAGAATTTTCGATATACTACAGTGGTGCGCATACGAGAGCACCAATGAAATTTAGTTTCAGGAGGCGTTCATGTTAACCAAAATAAGAAAAGTTAAAATAAGCGATAAAGGCATCTTCATCCCGATTGTTGCCGTGTTTTCTATTGTGTTAATGGCGCTGCTGAGTTACTTTTTAACAGCTAATCGAGCCATAATTCGAAATTCTTTGGACAATAACTTAAAACAGCAGTCATTTTACTTCGCAGAAGCAGGTATTCATGAAGCAATTGGTCAACTAAGGCAAGATCCAAATAATGTTGCAGATATCTTATCAAGAAAAGAGAGCAACAATATGTTATGCTACAAAGTTACTATGGAATTACAAAATGATAAAAGTCTGGTAATAGCAAAATCAACAGGTTACAGCGGCAAGCATAAAAATAAACTATATGTTAAGACTATTAGCGCACTAATCAAAGTTGAGTACCTTGGTGATTATTTTGCAGCTTCTATGGGGGATCTGTATATATCTTATCCAGTGGATGTTTCCCAGGGTAAGGTTTTCGGAAGCAGGCTTTATCTACTTAGATCAGATGATCCTGGCGTCGATGATACTATTAAGGTTAGATCTGCAACTTTTTATGAAGATACTGATTATGATTTTTCCAATCCTGATACTGGCATAATTATATCTGACCCTCCCAATATACCTGTTCGGGCAAATGCAATGTTGACAATACCTGAGCTGGATGACGGTCTTATACAGTATTACCGAGAATTAGTAGGTGATGGTGATGGACTTATTAAAGATCCTAACCGTTTTAATTTAGGTGGCTTCATAGATCCTCCTGAGGGTGATGTGCCTGCGATATATTTTTATGATGGGGCTGAAAACGTACCATTAAACATCAAAGGGACAATAAACGGTAAATTTATTTTTGTGACTGCACAAAGTGATATAGTAATTACCGGTGATATAAAGAAGGGATCTGTTGATCCAGGATTGGCTGGATTTATTGCGAAAAAAAATATTATTATTCATAAAGATGCGCCTGGAGCAGATAATTACCTTGAGATCAACGGATTTATGCTGGTACCTTACGGGATGTTTACTGTAGATTCTGATCACTCTAATGATAATACGCTTAAATTTAATGGGGGTTTTATGGTCAGGTTGGGTGTTAATGTTGCAGATATGTTTCAATTAGGAAGAACATATACTTATGATGACAACCTGAAAGGTGATAAAGAAGGATTGCCTCATATGCCAAATTTTGGTGAAATTATGCGCTGGAATGAAGGGCAGATTGAAATCAAGAAATGGGAAGATGTACCCGAGTTGTTCCCTGAGTAGTGAAAAAAAATTGAAAAATTAGATAAAAAACAATAGACAAAATAAGTAACGTAAAATATCCTGCTGGCATTCACTAAATAATAGGAAGTATAAATATAGTCCCAAGATGCGAAGGCTTGAGAATGTGGTCTTTGAAGCAGATATTTTTGGTTACACCCAAAAACAATTATTTTAAAATTTTAATTATATTCGCCTTTTTATTTTGAATAGCCAAATCTATTGGTTTCAATCCATTATTCGTTAATTTATTAGAATCTGCATTATGATCGAGAAGAGTTTTTACTATTTCAAAATTTCCTTCTGAGGAAGCCCAATGAAGAGCTGTCATCCCATTTGAATCTGTTAAATTAATTTCTGCATTATTATCTAATAGAACATTCACTATTTTTGAATGTCCCATTAACGAAGCTAAAATTAATGGAGTTCCTTCTCTTGTTTTGTGATTTAAATGACTCCCCTTTGAAATCAACAATTTGACAATTTCTAATTGACCCGCTGTTGCCGCTATATGCAATAATGAAAATCCGCTTTCTTTAATGGGAAGGATTAAACTTTCATCTCTTTTTATTACACTTTTAACTTTTTCTATATTCCCGGTTGCAGCATAAGTAAATATATCTTCTTTTGCGCCATTATTTTTTAATGCTTCGATTATGTCTTTGAATCCCATAGCGGATGCTATATAGATCGAATTCCAGCCTGCTGTGTCTTTGTAATGAACATTAGCGCCGTAATCCATCAATAAATTGGCACCAACTATGTTATTAGAAAAAACCGCTAAATGAAGAGGAGTTACTCCGCCTTCTTTAACTTCATTCGGATCAATCCCCTTTTCTAAAAGTAACCGAGTAATTTTATTATTATTATTTATGACAGCATGATGTAATAGATTTGTCCAATCATTTTTTTTAGTGTTTATTAGGGTAGGACTTTTATTCAACATTTCTTCTAGCGAACTAAATTTATCATTTTCAATAATTTCAAATATTTTTTCCAATTCAAGAGTACCTGAATATACAAAAGTAGTGAACGAACAAATTAATGATAAAAAAAATAGTGCTTTAATTTTATTCATGTTTAATCTATCAATTAGTTAGCAAAACTTTTCTCAAAATTCTTTTCGCTTTCAAAATTCAACTTTCACATCTAATTTAATGTTTCGATCCAAGAATCAATAGCTTATATTTATTAAGACTGCTTATTCTAAAATTTTAACAATTTACATTAGAACATGCAATGGATAATGGCTTGACACAAAAAAAATCTGATATTGTCATTTGTGCTTTCATTTAGTACAATTGCTTATAAATACATAGCCAATTAAATAAAACGCTAATAGAACGGAGAAAATTTATGACAGATGGAAATCCATTTATATCGATTATTTTGCCGGTTAAAAATGCAGGTGGTACTGTTGAAACAACACTCAGTTATTTAAGTAAAATAGATTATCCAATAGAAAAAATGGAGATCGTATTTTCAGACGGCGGCAGCACTGACAAGACTAAAGACATTATAAAGCAAAAACAACAGAAAGACCCCTATATCAAACTTGTAGAGCTTGTAAATTGTCCTTCACCTGGTTATGCCAGAAACAGGGCATTAGAGCATGTAAAGGGAGAGTTTATATTCTTTACAGATGGGGATTGTGCCCCTTGCACTGATTGGATTAAAAGGATGTTAAATCATTTTTACAGGGATGATTTAATAGGATTGGTTGGAGGCGAAATCTTTACTTTGATGGTGGAGCCGGATAATTTAGTGGAGTTGTACTGCGAAAATTTTGGTTTTAATCGTGTTTCATGGAGATACGGCGGCATTGGAGAAGGGTGTTTCCCGGATCTAAAAGATCATCTGCCTACTTCGATTGCAGGTCATAGAGCTTACTTTTTTGTTACCGCTAATATGAGCTGCAGAAGAGAGTTATTTACCAAGGAGGGGCTTAAGTTTTGGGATTATCCTACCGGCGAGGATGTGGAGTTTAGCTATCAGGCTAGATTGAAAGGGTGGAAATTATATTTTGATCCTAAAGCCAGTGTAGATCACATGCACCGTTCGTCTTTTCCGGCTTTAAGAAAAGTTTGGCAGAGTTACGGTGCTGGACAGGGCCCATTATTAAAAGCCCATGCTGAAAAAAAGTTAGAGATCGTTTTCCAGTTTATAAAAGGATTGCCGCAAATTAGTATACCGTTTCCGCTAAAAGGTTTTATCTACTTAGGCAGCTTCCATATGACCCATATAAGTATATTTTTTAGCTTTGTATTCTTTATAATTGGGATGTTTATTAGTGGTTTTGGGATATGTGAAATTTTATCAATTATTTTCTTTTTATTGAGCATTTATTTCTTTTATCCTTTCCATCTGCATGCCTATTATATGAATCCCAGAAAACATTATTTTACATGGTTGCGCTATAAATACCTTACTAACTGGGAATTTATCAAGGGCGGATTGAAGCGGTTCTTCAAAGATAAGGTTATATGCATAGAACCGAGTTTTTAGCTGAAAAATTCCTGTAAAGTATGAATACCGCAAAAAAAATTAAATCTATAATTAATTTTATAAAAACGGACCTTTGGATCAGCGATCTGAGGCAATTATCCCGCATAAAAAAACTCCTGCTAAATCTATTAAAGATGGCTGTAATTGTAACTAAGGGTTTTATACAGGATAATCTTACTCTAAGATCTTCAGCGCTTACATTTGCTACAATTCTTGGGATTGTGCCATTTTTTGCCTTGATGTTCTCTTTGCTTAAGGGATTCGGGGTGCACAATTTTTTTGAGCCAATAATATTTAACAGGGTCGCTATCGGAACGCAGGGAATCGTGAAGGGGGTATTTGAATATATAAATAACACGAGTGTTAAAACATTAGGCGCGGGAGGGTTAATAATCTTAATTTTTACAGTGCTCTATGTTATAGAGAATGTAGAATTATCGTTCAACACAATATGGGGCATAAAGAAAAGGCGTAATTTTTTTAGAAGATTTAGTGATTTCTTTACTGTTATCATTATGGGCCCTGTTTTTGTATTTGCTGCGGTCAGTTTTACAACTACTTTTAAGATTGAAGGTACAGTCCTTTTGGAGAAACTCGCGAAATTAGGTTATTTCCCTTATCTGTTTGTAACTATGAAATCATTCTTCCCAAAATTCTTCCAGTTAATTCCATATATATTTATGTGGGGATTATTTACATTTATATATATGTTTATTCCGAATACAAAGGTGAAATTCTCAGCGGCTTTTGTAGGTGGTATTATCGGGGGAACATTATGGCAGATAGTTAGCGGGGTATATATCAACTTCCAATTTAGTGTCGGCACCTACAACGCCTTATATGGAGCTATGGCTCAGCTGCCGATTTTACTTGTTTGGATATATATAAGCTGGATAATCATATTATTTGGGGCAGAGGTGTCTTTTGCTTTTCAGAATCTTCAGACTTTTGAGTGGGAATCCCAATCCCTTAATCTAAGCCAAACACAAAAGGAGATGCTGGCATTGAGGGTGAGCTTCTTAATTGCCAGGAATTTTCTTAAAGGTGAAGCGGTAAATGCTCAAATTGTTTCTGCTGAACTGAATATTCCTGTAAGATTGGTGAATGAAATCCTTTACGAGCTGTCAAAAGCCTCAATATTTATTGAGGCTAACAGCGGACAATCCACATTTGTGCCAACGCGTGATTTAGAGAGAATAGCTTTAGCTGATATTATTCAAGCCTTACGCAATTTTACCGGCGGGGAAGTCCCGTTTGTGAAAGAGATCAAAACCGATTATATCGCTGAAATTGAAGCAAAACTCAATAAATCATTATATGCAGGCCTGGGAAACGTGTCTTTAAGAGATGCCGTTAAGGATATGAGTAAGTGATGATTTAAAAGATTTCTCAAAACATATTGAAGAAAAAGGATTTATTTACTATACTACAAGCTAAATTCTGCTCAAAATTATTAACACAAAGGAGGATAATATGAACAAGATTGTTTTGTCCGGTAATATTGCAAAGGATGCGGAGCTTCGTTTTACTCCAGATGGCACACCTGTGTCAAATTTTCCATTAGCAGTAAGGCAGTATAGACGTAAAGATGATAAGCAAACATTGTTTTTGGATATGGTTGTTTGGGGAAAAAGAGCGGAGGCATTAAATACTTATCTCCAGAAGGGCAAGAGCATCATTGTAGAAGGAAGGTTGGATGTATCAAAGAGAGCTGCAGAGAACGGCAAGACATATACTAATGTAAGGGTATATGTTTCAGATCTTGAGTTCGTAGGTAAAAAGGACCAAGGCCAGGATTCAAAGCCTGAAGAGCAAGCTCCGGTAGTTGATGAAGCTGAAAGTATTGAAGAAGTTCCGTTTTAATAATGTAGTTGGATAAGTGTATGAAGAAACATGATATGATAACGGTGCACGAGCAAATTAACATACGCAATGTTACTTTTATCTCGGCGTGGCCTGGTATGGGCAATGTCGCTTTGGGCGCAGTGGATTATTTGAGGAGGATGACCGGCGCAAAACTTTTTGCGGAGATTGATTTGGGTTATCTATTTTCTCCTGATGCTATAGTAGTTAATAATGGGGTAGTTGAGCTGCCCGAGCTGCCTAAAAACTTCTTTTATTACCTGACAGATCCGCCAATAATATTTTTCGAGAGTGATGTCCAGTTAAGCGGGATAGGGGCTATGAATTTATTGGATAAGATATTGGGGTTTATATCAGAGTTCTCTATTAAAAAAGTATATACAGGGGCGGCATATTCGTTGCCTATCACTCATCATGCTGAATCTGAACTTTATGGTGTAGTCAGCAAAGATAAATTGAAAGATTATATAAAAGAATATAATATTCAGATTATGAACGAAGGACAGATCTCCGGGATGAACGGTTTGATTTTAGGATATGCAACAAAGAGAAAACTGGAATCCATATGTTTACTTGCCACAATGCCGTTGTATGCGGTAAATCTTCCTAATCCCAAAGCTTCAAAGGCTATTGTCAGTAAATTGGCACAGATGCTCTCTCTTGATGTTGATATGTTTGAAATTGACGCAGCAATAGAGGAGATGAATAAGAAGATGGATGCGTTAGAGGAAAATATTAAGGAGTTATTCCCGGGAATTACCAGCGATGAGCAGCAAGGCGATTCCCCAGACAAATTACCGACTGACCAACCTATAGAAAAAGATAATATACCATCCCATGTGCTGGATAAAATTGAAAAACTGTTTAAGGAAGCTCAAAGTGATAAAAAGAAGGCTTACATGCTTAAGGCTGAGCTTGATAGATGGAATCTGTATAAACTTTATGAAGACAGATTCTTAAATTTGTTTAAGGAAAAACAATAATGAAAAAATTAAAAGGAGACGTTAAATGACCGAACAAGATAAGAAGGAAGAGAATAATAGTGAAACCAATTCTCCCGAGGAAAGAAAGCAAGAGAATACGAAAAAAGAAGATCAGGATAGCGAAAAAGATAAAAAAGGAGCAGAGAGCCCAAAAGCAGAAGAAAATGAACAGCAAAAACAACAGCAAAAAGAAAAAACTCCTGAAAAAGAAACCCCAAAGCAAGAAACACACGAAAAAAAACCAGAAGAAAAAAAGAGTAAAAAAATAGACAAATTAACATTGGATGAAATTGTTGCTAGATTGACTAAAGCCCAAAAGAATATGGGCGGAGGTAGTTCTAGATATATAGTCCATTTAAAAAAGAGAAAAGAAGTTTTGGAAAAGGGTCAATAATCAGTTTTATTAATAGTATTAAAATCATTCAATTTGACAGTGTATGTTTGTTAATTTAATGGGTTTCATAAGGAGGGGAATGTGAACTCTGGTAAGTTTAGAAGAAGGAACTATTTTGTTGGGAAGCGCATCCAAAGCAGATATATATTGTATGCCGTTGCTTTTGTTGTTATTGGAGCCTTCATGGTGTGGTGGGAAACCCGTACTACTGTAAACAGTGTCTTAAAGCAGATCGGAGTTCAGGATATGGATATTGAAGGTGTTTTAGGCATACTTAACCAGGTTGTTTTAATTAAAGTAGCGATAGGTGTAATTTTGATAGCTACCATCGCTGTTTTTTTGTCTCATTATATCGCAGGGCCTATTTACCGTTTAGAAAAAAGTATTAATGCTGTAAGGGATGGGGATTTAAGCTTCGATGTGCATTTCAGAAAAAAAGATGAGTTAAAGGGCATAGAGGTAGCCTTTAATAAGATGACGATAGCTCTGCACAAAAAGTTAAGTTATCAGCATGAATTAATAGAACAAATCGTTAAAAAAAACAAAGATTTGATAGATATTCTTAATCAAAAAGGTTTGTCCGAACAAGCTAAGGCAATCGAAGAAACCGACAAAGATCTGAACACGCTTTGTGATGACTTTAAGCTGTAGCGTATGGTTCTATTTAGCTACTTTCTCATATATTCCTTGACATGGGAAATTTATCCGGATATAATTACCGTATGGGGAATATTATAAAACGGCTGTTTTCATTAGATCTTCCTGTTGGAAAATCAGCTTTTCTATGGGGCCCGAGAAAAGTTGGTAAAAGTTACTGGATTCACCATCATCTACCCGAAGCGACTGTTATTGATCTGCTAAAAACTGATGTATATGTTGAATATGCAAGCCGTCCTTCGTTATTGCGCGAACGCCATGGTAACCATAAAGGATTGCTTGTAGTCGATGAAATTCAAAAGATTCCTCAATTACTTGATGAGATCCACTGGCTCATCGAAAACAAGCATAAAGCATTTCTATTGACAGGGTCGAGTGCGAGGAAACTGCGACGCGGACATGCGAATTTATTAGGTGGACGCGCGTGGCGGCGTATAATGGTTCCTCTAAGTTATATGGAAACAGAGGGTTTTGATTTAGAACAGGTTATGATATCAGGTTTGTTGCCGCCTCATTTTCTATCAGCTACCCCTTATGAAGATTTACGTTCATATATCGCAGATTATTTAAAAGAAGAAATCTCTTCAGAAGCACGGGTTCATGATATCCCTTCATTTTCTGATTTTTTGAGTGTTGCTGCAGTGACATCGAGTGAGCTTCTTAATTATACCAATGTTGCTCGAGAAGCAGGTATTTCGCAAAAAGTTGTGCGCAATTATTTTAACATTTTAGAAGACACATTGCTTGGATTTCGGTTACAACCCTGGAAGAAGTCTAAAACCCGCAGAATGATTCTTGCTGAAAAGTTCTATCTTTTTGATGTGGGTGTAACGAACTTTCTTATGAAACGAAGGCCATCTATAGGAAGTCCGGAATTCGGTAAATCATTCGAACAATACATACTCATGGAACTGAGGGCATTCCAGGCATACCGTCAGCCCGACATGCAGCTTTCATACTGGAAAGCCAGTACCGGGCAGGAAGTTGATTTTATCTTGGGGGACAAACAAATCGCATTAGAAATTAAGTCTTCACAACGGGTACATGAAGGTGATATTCGCTCGTTAAAGGCAATTCTTGAAGATGGGCCTATACAACGAATTATTGTAGTGTGTCTTGAAAAAGAACCCCGCATCATTCATAATAATATTGAAATCATGCCATGGACTATGTTTCTTCAGAAACTGTGGGCTGATGATCTGGGCTTGAACCAGTAATAATGTGGACGGTTCTATTTACTTCATCCTAATTAATTATTTCTTTACCGCGATCTTAAAGCTCTTTTGCCCTTCTGGGCTGTCTATATAGACAATATATATGCCGCTAGCTATTGTGCTCCCGCCTGAGTTCTTGCCGTACCAGTAAGCCTTGTCAGAAGCATTATTTTAATTTATGTCTTAAACTTGTTAATAAGGTTATTAACCTGTGGATAAGTTGAACTTAAAAAAAGTCTATAAGTAGAGAATATACGGTGCATTATGGGTGCTTGTTAGTTGGTGTTAATATCTTGTGGATAACTTAAGGGCATAGTGGAATGAGATATTATAACATTTTCGCTAAAATAAAATTGGACTTTCCTGGATGATATAGCTGTCTTTATCTTCACCTCAGCAAAATATTAATCTGTTGTCCGTATTATTCTCATTAGTTATAGTTAAATGCGTAATTATTTCAGAAATATATAACGCTTACGAATACTGTAATGATCCGCAGTATTATTTTACGAATATAAAGTAAAAAAATTTAAAAACATTTTGCACTTTCAGTTTTAATTTGTATAATAACTGATTAATAATCCAGTTTTGTAATCAAATATAAATGAAAAAGGCGATACTTTTATTAGAAGACGGTTCTGAATTTTTAGGCGAATCTTTCGGTGCTCAGGGTGAAAAGCTTGGAGAAGTAATTTTTAATACAAGCATGACCGGTTATCAGGAGATACTGACGGACCCCTCTTATAGAGGTCAGATGGTGGTGATGACTTACCCTTTAATAGGAAACTACGGTGTAAATCCAAAGGATGTTCAATCCGAAAAAATATACTGTGAAGCTTTTATTGTCGGCCGTAACAGCAGAATTTACTCAAACTATAGAGCAAAATCCTCGCTTTCAGATTATCTTATTAAAAACAATATCATTGGGATTTCTAATATTGATACGAGGCTGCTTACGCGCCAGCTGCGGTTACGCGGCGCGATGAGAGGTATTGTATCTACAAAAAATTTTAATACAAAAACATTAATGAATAAGCTGAGCAAATGGAAAGGCATAACGGGTGTTGATTTAGTTAAGGATATAACTATTGCCAAACCAAAAGTATTTTCTAATAAAGGAAAATTCACAGTTGTGGTGGTTGATTGCGGTGTGAAAAGAGCAATTTTAGAGGAGCTGAGTATGCGGAACTGTAAAGTGGTTGTTGTGCCTGCATTATACTCAAGTGAAGAGATATTGAAATTTAATCCTCATGCGGTACTCGTTTCAAACGGGCCCGGTGATCCATCGGTTATACATTATCTTATACACACAATAAAAAGTTTATTGGGGAAACTGCCAGTTTTTGGTATTTGTTTAGGCCATCAGCTTATCGGGCTTGCATTAGGCGGGAAAACCTACAAATTAAAATTCGGGCATCACGGAGCTAACCATCCAGTAAAGGATATTCAAACAGGCAGGGTTTTAATTACAGCGCAAAATCATAATTATTGCGTTAACTCTTCAACACTGCCGGCTGATTCTGTGCAGTTAACACACGTAAATCTTTACGATAATACTGAAGCGGGTTTGAAGCATAAATTTTTGCCTGTATATTCAGTCCAGTTTCATCCCGAGGCATCGCCGGGTCCTCGGGAAGCCAGAATTATATTTGATAGGTTTATTTCTATAACGGAAGAATTTTATGCCAGTAGATAAGAGTATTAAAAGCGTTTTGATAGTGGGGTCGGGTCCGATTGTTATCGGACAGGCATGTGAATTTGATTATTCCGGAACACAGGCATGCAAGGCATTGAAAGAGGAAGGAATAAAGGTAATTCTTGTTAATTCCAATCCGGCTACAATAATGACCGACCCTGAAACCGCGCACAGAACATATATTGAACCGATTACAACTGAGGTGCTTGAAAAAGTAATTATCAGGGAAAGGCCGGATTGCATACTTCCTACTTTGGGCGGACAGACAGGATTGAATGTTGCTTTCAGTTTAGCAAAAAAAGGTATTTTGGATAAATATAATGTAAGAATGATAGGCGCAAACTATGATGCGATTAAAAAAGCGGAAAACCGTTTGCAGTTTAAGAAAGCTATGGAACGGATCAACCTGGAGCTCCCGAACAGCGCATTAGCCTATAATGTAAAAGAGGCTGTTAAGATTGCGGAATCTATAGGTTTCCCCGTAATAATAAGGCCAAGTTTCATATTGGGAGGAACTGGCAGCGGAGTTGCTTATAATGTTAAGCAATTAGAACGTTTAGCAAAAATTGGCATAGAAAGCAGTTTGGTAGGTGAAATATTAGTTGAGGAATCCGTGTTGGGCTGGAAGGAATACGAGCTTGAGGTAATGCGGGATCACAATGATAATGTTGTTATAATTTGTTCCATAGAGAATTTTGATCCTATGGGGATTCATACTGGAGACAGCATTACCGTAGCTCCTGCGCAGACGCTTACAGATAAATGTTATCAGAAGATGAGGGATGCCTCAATTAATGTTATCCGTGAGATAGGCGTAGATACAGGAGGGTCAAATATTCAGTTTGCTGTGAATCCCAGAAACGGTAAAATGGTTGTTATAGAGATGAATCCGAGGGTTTCCAGGAGTTCTGCCTTAGCTTCCAAGGCTACCGGATTTCCGATTGCAAAAATTGCCGCGAAGCTTGCAATCGGTTTTACACTTGATGAAATTAGAAATGATATTACCAAAGTAACCCCGGCCTGTTTTGAACCTACAATAGATTACTGTGTTGTAAAGGTGCCTAGGTTTACTTTTGAAAAGTTTCCTGAGGCTGATCCAACTTTGAATACTTCTATGAAATCTGTGGGCGAAACGATGTCCATAGGCAGAAATTTTCCTGAAGCTCTGCAAAAGGCTTTGAGGGGACTTGAAACCGGTCATTCCGGATTAGATAATAAGATTGCATCTGTAGACAATAAAACACTTAGGGCAAAGATTAGGGTGCCGAACTGCGATCGTATTTTCTATATTAAGAAAGCTATTCAAAGAAAGATAAGTGTGAAAGAAATATATAGTTTGTCCAAGATTGATCCATGGTTCTTAGACAGCATAAAGAAAATAGTTGAAGCGGAAGAAAGACTGAAAAAAACAGAATTGAAAAAAATTTCCACTAAAGAACAGAAACAACTGTTATATGAATGCAAGCAAATGGGATTCAGCGATCATCAGCTTGGGGAACTGTTAAATAGCGATGAACATAAAATTAGAGCGCTTAGAAAAAGATTGTCGCTTAAGCCGGTTTATAAATTGGTTGATACGTGCGGGGCTGAATTTGAAGCTTATACCCCGTATTATTATTCCACATATGAGAGTGAGAATGAAGCCAGGGTATCCAAAAAGAAAAAGATAATGATTTTGAGCGGAGGGCCGAACAGGGTTGGACAGGGGATTGAGTTCGATTACTGCTGCTGCCAGGCATGTTTTGCTTTAAGCGAACTCGGGTATGAGTCTATCATGGTTAACTCCAATCCCGAGACCGTGTCAACGGATTACGATACGGCGGATAAACTCTATTTTGAGCCGCTTACGTTTGAAGATGTAATGAATATCGTTGAAGTGGAAAAGCCGGATGGTATTATAGTGCAGTTTGGAGGTCAGACACCTCTTAATTTAGCCAGGAGGTTGCATAAGGCAGGTGTTAAAATTATTGGTACCAGCGTAGATTCAATTGACAGGGCTGAAGACAGAAAACGATTTAGCAAGTTGCTTAAGAAAATAGGTCTGATTCAGCCGGCGAGCGGGACGGCATTCTCGCTGAAAGAAGCTTTAAGAATCGGCCAGATGATAGGCTATCCAGTTTTGGTCAGGCCGTCATATGTGCTTGGCGGAAGGGCCATGAGGGTAGTCTATGATAAAGACGGATTGGTTGAATTCTTCCATCAGGCGGTTGAGGTTTCGCCTGACCATCCTGTGCTTGTAGATAAGTTTATTGAGAATGCTATTGAAGTTGATGTAGACGCGGTAAGTGATGGAAAGAGGTGCTATATTGGCGGCATTATGGAGCATATAGAAGAAGCCGGTATTCATTCCGGTGACAGCGCTTGCGCGCTTCCCCCGTATTCTATTGGCAGGGAAGTGATTGATAAGATCAAACATGCTACTTATGCTCTCGCGAGTGAGCTCAAAGTAAAGGGATTGATGAATATTCAATTTGCAGTGAAAAATAAAAATATTTATGTATTGGAAGTAAATCCGAGGGCGAGCAGGACCGTCCCATTTGTAAGCAAAGCAACAGGTGTTTCTCTTGCGAGGATTGCCGCAAAGATTATGACCGGAAAAAGTTTGGCTGAACTAGGTATAAAAAAAGAAGTTGTGGTGGATCATATTGCTGTTAAGGAGTCAGTTTTGCCTTTCTCGAGATTTTCCGGTATTGATGCTGTACTCGGACCGGAAATGAAATCTACTGGAGAGGTTATGGGTATTGATAATAATTTTGGCATAGCTTTTGCAAAATCGCAGATAGCAGCCAATCAGGAGCTCCCTGTTAAGGGTAATGTTTTTATGAGCGTTAAGGATGAGGATAAGAGGGATATAATATTTATCGCAAAGAAACTGGTTTATTTGGGATTCAAAATTTTTTCCACTTTCGGCACCGCGCGTGTGCTGCAATTGAATAATATTCCTGTTAAGGAAGTAAAAAAAGTGTTTGAAAAAGGGTATAACATAGGAAATATGTTAAAGGACGGGGAAATTGATCTGGTAATTAATACGCCGTCCGGAGAGAAGCCTTTTAGAGACGAAAAAACTATACGTTCGTTGGCTGTGCTGCACGGGGTAAGCTGCATAACAACTATTGATGGAGCCCAGAATGTCGTTAATGGTATTGAGGCATATAAGACATACGGGTTTGCCGTGAAAACTGTGCAGGAATACCACGAAGAAATAAATAAAAAATAGTATCTTAAGGAGGTAATTATAATGGCGCGCAGAGATGATATACACAAGGTGCTTATAATTGGATCAGGCCCAATAATAATCGGGCAGGCGTGTGAGTTTGATTATTCCGGGACCCAGGCGTGCAAGGCTTTGAAAGAGCAAGGGTACGAGGTTGTCCTTGTGAATTCCAATCCTGCAACAATTATGACTGATCCGGGTATGGCAGACAGAACTTATATTGAACCATTAACAGCAGAAAATATAGAGAAGATTATTGTAAAGGAAAAGCCGGATGCGTTGCTTCCTAATTTAGGCGGGCAGACCGGGCTTAATCTGGCATCCTCCCTCTATAAAAGCGGGGTATTAAAAAAATATGGTGTAGAGGTTATCGGTGTTAAGCCTGATGCGATTGAACGCGGCGAGGATCGGATAGCTTTCAAAGAAACCATGAAAAAATTAGGCATAGGATTACCAAAGTCTGAACCCTGCTATTCGCAGGAAGAAGCAGAAAGGATTGCAGAGAGGCTCAATTATCCGGTTGTACTAAGGCCTGCATATACTATGGGCGGGACCGGAGGCGGAATTGCATTTAATGTGGAAGAATTAAGGACAATCGTTAACCGAGGGCTTAATGCAAGTCTTATTCATCAGGTGCTTGTCGAGGAATCGGTATTAGGGTGGGAGGAGCTGGAGCTGGAAGTAGTAAGGGATCAAAAAAATCAAAAGATAACGGTATGTTTTATAGAAAATATCGATGCTATGGGGGTTCATACGGGAGACAGTTTTTGCGTTGCGCCTATGTTGACAGTTCCGGAAAAGCTGCAAAAACGTATGGAAGAGTTAAGCTATAAAATTGTTGATGCCATCGGGGTGGTTGGAGGCACGAATATTCAGTTTGCGCATAACTTAATAGACGACAGGCTTGTGGTAATTGAGATTAATCCGCGGACTTCCAGATCGTCCGCTCTTGCTTCTAAGGCTACTGGGTTTCCAATCGCGCGGGTGTCTACTATGCTTGCTGCCGGTGTAACTATGGATGAAATCCCGTATTGGAAAGAAGGAACGCTTGATAAATATAAACCAAGCGGTGATTATGTTGTAGTTAAGTTCGCTCGCTGGGCATTTGAAAAATTTCCGCAGGCAAAAGATGTGTTAGGCACGCAGATGAAAGCAGTAGGTGAAGTAATGAGCATCGGGAAGACATTCAAAGAAGCTTTCCAAAAAGCTATAAGATCGCTTGAGATTAAGCGATACGGGGTTGGCGGGGCTGCGAATTTCAAGACATTGCCGCTAGACGAGCTTAAAAGAAAGCTTGCGCTGCCGAGCAGTGAACGGATATTTTTGATGTATGAAGCCTTGCGTAAGGGTATGGATGTAGAAGATCTTTATGAAATTACACATATAGGCAGATGGTTCATCAGCGAGATGAAGGAAGTTGTAGATTTTGAAGAGGAGTTGCTGAAAGATTCATGGAAAAAATTAACTGATGCAAATTTAATAAAGGCAAAAGAATTAGGTTTTTCTGATAAATATCTGGGAAATATTTTTAATGTTAAGGAAGAAGAAGTAAGGAATAGAAGAAAAAAACTTGGGATGCTTGGAGGTTTTGAAGCTGTTCCGGTCAGCGGTGTTTTGGATGCGGCATACTACTACTCCACATACAATGCGAAGGATTCAGTGCCGGTTTCGCCAAATAAGAAAAAAATAATGATTTTGGGAGGCGGCCCCAATAGGATTGGGCAGGGGATTGAGTTTGATTATACATGCGTCCATGCTGCTTTTGCGCTTAAGGACGAAGGTTATGAAACTATCATGGTGAACTGCAACCCTGAGACCGTTTCAACGGATTATGATACGTCGGATAAACTCTATTTTGAACCATTAACAGTAGAAGATATCCTAAGAATTTACGAAAAAGAAAAGCCTTTTGGAGTGATTGTACAATTTGGAGGCCAGACGCCTTTAAATATTGCCCAGGAGTTAAAAAATAACGGGGTTCCCGTAATCGGCACTTCCCCGGAGAACATACATTTAGCGGAAGACAGAGAGCGTTTTAGGAAGATAATGATACAGCTCGGGATTCCACAGCCGGAAAGTGATACGGCAAGATCGCTTGAGGAAGCTCTGGCTATTGCAGAAAAAATAGGATTCCCGATTATTGTGCGTCCGTCTTATGTTTTAGGCGGCCGCGGTATGGAAATTGTGTATGATGAAGTAGCGCTCAAGAGGTACGCGCTTGAAGCTATTGACGTCAGCCCAGAACATCCGATGCTTATTGATAGGTTCCTAGAACATGCCACGGAGATTGAGGTAGATGCGGTTTGTGACGGTAAAAACACATTTGTCGCCGCAATAATGGAACACATAGAGCTGGCGGGCGTGCATTCAGGGGATTCTGCCTGTACTATACCTACCAGGACATTAAAAAAGGAAGATATAAAAAAAATTGAAGGGTATACCGCGCAAATTGCCCAGCATCTTAATGTAAGAGGTCTTATCAATATTCAATATGCTCTTTGCGACGGTGTTGTTTATATTTTAGAAGCGAATCCAAGAGCTTCTAGGACTGTTCCGTTTGTTTCCAAGGTTATGGGGATTCCTATCGCGAGGATTGCTACCCAGATCATTCTTGGCAAACAGATTAAAGATTTCAAAGAGTTAAAAAAACAACCACTGCATTTTGTAGGTGTTAAGGAGGCAGTTTTCCCGTTTAATATGTTTCCGGAGGTTGATCCTCTTTTAAGTCCGGAGATGAGGGCAACTGGCGAGGTTATGGGTATTGCCGATTCATTTGGACTTGCATTCTATAAAGCCCAGGAAGCAACCGGTATGAAGTTACCAACGGAGGGTAATATATTACTTACAATAGCGCAGAAGGATGAGAAAGCATTAATCCCTCTTGCCAGAAAGATTAATGAACTTGGGTTTAAGATATATGCTACTGAAGGTACACTAAACTTCCTGAAAGAAAACGAAATTGATGCGATCCATATAAAGAAGCTGCATGAAGGACGGCCGAATATTGTAGATGCTATAAAGAATAATGAAATCCAGCTTATTATTAATACGCCTTTAGGTAAAAGCGGTAAACATGATGACAGTTATATCCGTATGGCAGCGATTCAAAACAAGATTCCTTATATCACGTCAATAATGGCTGCTGAAGCGAGCGTAGAAGGTATCAAGGAAAAGAAACATTCCCAGATTGAAGTAAAGTCTCTGCAGGAGTATCATGAGGAGATCCATTCTGAAAAGAGAAAGCCGATATTGGCAGGCAGCAAGAAAGGAACATAAGCAATTGAATAACAAAAAGGATTGGATCGCTATACTGGATTTTGGTTCTCAGTACACGCACCTGATCGCCAGGCGAATACGTGAATGCGGTGTGTATTCAGAGATAATTCCCTGTGCTGCGCGGGCAGAAGAAATCTTAAAGAATAAACCGTCAGCGCTGATTCTTTCCGGCGGCCCTGCGAGCGTAACCCAGTCTAAAGCTCCTGTATGCGATAAAAATATTTTTCAATTGGGTATCCCTGTTCTGGGGATATGCTATGGCGCCCAGTTGATGGCATCTTTGATCGATGGGCGTGTAATAAAGGCTAAAGCCCGCGAGTACGGTAAGGCTATATTAAACATAAAAAAGCAGGAAGGCTTATTCAAAGGGTTAGCTCATAATGAGCAGGTATGGATGAGCCATGGAGATAGAATAGCTAAGCTCCCAAAAGGATTTAAGGTTATCGGATATACCAGGGATGCTTCTGTGGCCGCTATGGCAGATACTGCAAAAAATTTCTATGGATTGCAGTTTCACCCGGAGGTTGTACATACAATACACGGAAAAAAAATATTAGAAAATTTTCTTTTTAAAATATCAAAATGCCGAAGATCATGGGAGATGAAATCTTTTATAAAAAGTTCTATTGATGAATTAAAAGAGAAGGTTGGTAAGGATAAAGTGCTTTGCGCTCTAAGCGGCGGGGTTGATTCTTCCGTGCTTTCAATTCTTATAAAAAGAGCTATTGGAAAGAATTTGGTAGCTGTTTTTATAGATAACGGGCTTTTGCGTAAAAATGAGGCCCGTATGGTTAATGATCGTTTCAGGAAGCATTATAAAGTAAATTTAATATTTGTAAAAGCTGAAAATATATTTCTTAAGGCTCTTAAAGGTGTAGTAAATCCGGAGAAAAAAAGAAAGATTATCGGCAGGACATTTATTAAACTCTTTGAACGGGAGGCTAAAAAGATAGGGAGTTTTAAATACCTTGCGCAGGGCACTTTATATCCGGACGTAATAGAAAGCGTATCTGCTTTTGGAGGCCCTTCTGCCGTAATTAAAACGCATCACAATGTTGGCGGTCTGCCTAAAAGATTGAAGTTTGATCTAATAGAGCCTTTAAGATATTTATTCAAAGATGAGGTCCGTGCTTTGGGAAGTGAGCTGGGGTTGCCGGAAGAGATTGTTAACAGGCATCCGTTCCCAGGTCCCGGCCTCGCTATAAGAATAATTGGCGAGGTAACAAAGGAGAAGCTGAATATATTAAGAGCTGCTGATTGGATACTTATGGAGGAGATAAAAAGATCCAATCTTTACTCCAAATTGTGGCAGTCTTTTTGTGTACTGCTGCCTATAAAAACTGTAGGTGTAATGGGTGATGAGAGGACTTATGAAAAAATAATAGCCATAAGGGCGGTTAACAGTGTAGATGCTATGACTGCACAATGGGCCAGGCTGCCTTATGATGTACTTGAAAATATATCGAACAGAATAGTTAATGAAGTGAAGGGTGTAAATAGGGTGGTATATGATATATCTTCAAAACCGCCCAGCACAATAGAATGGGAGTAGGAGGAATAATATGTTAAAAGCAGAGATTTATATAACGCCAAAAAAGACTGTGTCTGATCCGCAGGGTTTGACTATCAAGCATGCTTTGGAATCATTAGGTTTTAAGAATAATGAGCAGGTTCGTATAGGAAAATTCGTGACCGTTGAGTTAAACTTAAAGGATGTGAAAAAGGCTCAAAAACAAGTCGATGAGATGTGTAAAAAACTTCTTGCCAATCCGGTTATAGAAGATTACAGTTTTGTTATCAAATAGTGATTAGTTTTATTTAGGAGTTTAAATATGAAATTTGGTGTTTTGGTATTTCCCGGATCCAATTGCGATATGGATTGCTACCATGTAATAAAGGATGTAATAAAGGAAGATGTGTCATACATATGGCATCAGGATACCAATTTGTCGAAGTATGACTGTATAATACTGCCCGGTGGATTTAGTTATGGAGATTATTTAAGAACCGGCGCGGTTGCCAGATTTTCTAAAGCGATGAGCAAGCTTGTGGAATTTGCTGAATCAAGAAAACCTGTAATAGGTATCTGCAACGGTTTTCAGATACTTCTTGAGACCGGGCTTTTGCCGGGCGCTATGCTTAAGAATAAAACCTTAAAATTTATATGTAAATATGTGAATTTAAGGGTTGAGAATAATTCCACGCTTTTTACCAAGAAATATAAAAAAAATGAAGTTATTAAAATTCCTATCGCTCATGGTGAGGGAAATTACTATATCGAAAGATCAGGATTAAATGAGCTTATAAAAAACAAGCAGATAGTATTTAAATACTCTGATGAAGATGGCAGAATAACAAACGAGTCAAATCCCAACGGTTCTTTAGAGAATATCGCAGGGATAGTAAATAAAAAGGGGAATGTGCTGGGTATGATGCCTCATCCTGAGAGATGCTCAGAACAGGTGTTAGGTTCGTCAGATGGCTTATTAATTTTTCAATCTATAAAAAAATGGCTAAAAAAAATATAACAGACCTTTATAAATCACTTGGGCTTAGTGATGCGGAATTCAAGAAGATATTAAAAATTCTTGGCAGGGAGCCATCAGTAACCGAGCTTGCTATGTTTTCTGTTGAATGGAGCGAACATTGCGGGTATCCAAGTTCAAGGAAATGGCTGAAGAATTTTCCAAAAACAGGCAAGTACGAGTGTTTGGTCGGGGAGGATTCAGGAGGGATTGTAGTAGGGGATTTGGCGATAGTGTTCAAGATGGAGAGCCATAATCATCCTTCTTATGTTGAACCTAAACAAGGCGCGGCCACAGGGGTTGGCGGGATTATTCGAGATATTTTTACGGCCGGGGCAAGGCCGATAGCATGTTTGGATTCGCTTCGATTTGGATCTTTAGAAAAAAAATATAATAAATATTTATTAAATGGAGTAGTTGACGGAATACAGTTTTACGGCAACTGTGTGGGTGTGCCTACGGTTGGTGGTGAGATATATTTTGATGAAAGTTATAACGGGAATTGTTTGGTGAATGTGATGTGCATCGGGGTAGCTCCGAGAAAAAATCTTATGAGGGCTCAGGCTAAGGGTAAGGGCAATGCTATAATGTATGTAGGTGCAAGTACCGGACGGGATGGAATAGGCGGATGCAGCATACTTGCTTCAAAAGAGTTTCAGGAAGGTGAGGAAAAAAGGCCGACCGTTCAAGTGGGAGATCCATTCACTGAGAAGTGCTTAATTGAAGCAACTTTAGAAACCCTGGCAACAGGTGCTGTTGTTGGAATAAAGGATATGGGGGCGGCAGGGTTAACATGCGCAACCGTTGAAATGGCCGCTGCCGGCGGTGTAGGTATAAATATGAGTTTGGATAACGTTCCCAAACGTGAAAGCGATATGGAACCATGGGAGATAATGATGTCTGAATCGCAGGAGCGCATGATAGTTTGCGTCCAAAAGGGCAGAGAGAAGGAAGTAGAAGATATATTTAAAAAATGGGATTTAAATGCGGCTATTATAGGGCATGTTACAGATACAAAAAAAGTTGTGATTAAAGATAATGGCAAAGTTGTTGCTGATATAGATGCCGAAGAATTGACGGATCCTCCTGTATATAACCTTCCTTTTAAGGAACCGGAAAACCATTTTAATACACAGAATTTAAATTTAAAGAAAGTCAGCGAGAAAAAGGATTATTCTAAAGTATTATTGAAATTACTAGCGTCGCCAAATATTACTAACAAATCCTGGGTTTACGAACAGTATGACCATATGGTCCAGACCAATACAGTAGAGCTGCCCGGATCTGATGCGGCTGTTTTGAGATTAAAAGGAACTAATAAAGCTATTGCCGCTACCAGCGATTGTAACGGTAGATATTGTTTTTTAAATCCATATAAGGGCGCTCAGATTGCGGTAGCAGAGGCCTGTCGTAATTTGGTGTGTTCTGGTGCTGAACCAGCGGGTGTTACAGACTGTCTGAATTTTGGGAATCCGCATAAGGAAGATAGATTCTGGCAATTCGTTAATTCTGTGAAAGGTATTACTGATGCGTGTGTAAAGTTTAATCTTCCGGTAGTAAGCGGGAATGTCAGTTTTTATAATGAAAGCCCAAAAGGGGCTATTTACCCGACTCCAACTATAGGCATGATTGGAGTTATCGATGATATTAGCAAGAGGTGCAGCTCTTATTTCAAAGAAGATGGTAATGATATCATATTAATTGGAGAAACAAGAGAAGAATTAGGCGGCAGTGAATATTTAAGTGTAATTCATGGATTGGTTGGGGGTGATGCTCCATATTTAGACTTAAACCTGGAGAAGCAGCTGCAGAAGACGATGTTGGAACTTATACATAAAGGTTTGATCAATTCTGCTCACGATTGTTCGGAAGGCGGTTTGGCTGTGGCTGTGGCGGAAAGTTGTATTTCAAGGAGAGATAATTTAATAGGAGCCGTGATCGATAATTTAGAACCGCTTGAAAGAAAAGATGCTCTTTTATTCGGAGAATCGCAGGGAAGAATAATAATTTCCTCGAACAAGAAGAATACCCCTGAAGTAAAGGAAATATTAAAAAAAGCAAGTATGCCTTTCATGGTTATTGGGAAGACGGGCGGCAGTAAGTTCGAAATATTTTCTGGAAAAAAGAAATTGATTCAATTGCCGCTGAACATAATAGCTTCCAGTTGGTATAATTCACTGATTAATGTATAACGAGATCGCTCAAAAGGAGAGGCGAGTATGTGCGGAATATTTGGTGTGTATGGTAATAAAGAAGCGGTAGATCTAACATATTTAGGTTTATATGCTTTACAACATCGCGGCGAAGAAAGCGCTGGTATTGTTGCTTCAGATAAGAATCAGTTAAAGGGTGTAGTTGACATGGGTATCGTTTCAGAAGTATTTGATAGAGATAGTTTGCAAAAATTACAAGGAGAAATTTCCATTGGTCATGTGCGTTATTCAACAACAGGGTCATCGGTGATAAAAAATGCACAGCCTTTTGTTGCGGAGTTTTCCAATGCTTCCATAGCTATCGCCCATAACGGAAATTTTGTAAATTCAGCAAACTTGCGTACAAAGTTAGAAGAAGAAGGCTCAATTTTCCAATCAACTATGGATTCCGAACTGATTTTGCATTTAATTGCTAGATCGAAGAAAGCTGATTTTAAAGAAAAGATTTTTGATGCTTTCAGTCAGGTTAGGGGCGCTCATTCTATTTTGATTTTAACAAAAAATCAGTTAATAGCCGCCAGGGATGTGAATGGTTTTAGGCCGTTGTGCTTAGGCAGGCTTGGCGACACATATTTAGTCAGCTCAGAAACTTGCGCTTTCGATCTGATAAAAGCAAAATATATCCGTGATATAGAACCGGGAGAGGTTCTTGTAATCGATGATAAAGGATTAAATTCTTATAAGCCTTCTGAATCAGAAAAAAAATCATTTTGTATTTTTGAGTTTATATATTTTGCTAGGCCTGACAGCAACATCTTTGAAGGCAATGTATATTTTACCAGGAAAGAGCTTGGCAGACAGCTGGCCAAAGAATGGCCTGTTGATGCGGATATAGTTTTAGCAGTTCCGGATTCCGGCAACTATGCAGCCCTGGGTTTTGCAGAGGAATCAGGTATTAAACTGGAGATGGGTATTATAAGGAATCATTATGTCGGGCGGACATTTATTCAACCTCTGCAGAAGATTAGAGATTTGGGGGTAAAGGTAAAGTTAAATCCGGTTCAAGAAGTTATTAAAGGAAAAAAAATTGTTATTATAGAGGATTCAATTGTTAGGGGAACTACCAGCCGTATAAGGATAAAGACATTAAGAGAGGCCGGGGCAAAAGAGGTGCATATGAGGGTGAGTTGTCCTCCTCTAATAAGTCCGTGTTTTTATGGAATTGATTTTCCAACAAAGGATGAATTAATAGCCAGTCATAACAGTGTGAGTGATATTACCAAGTTGTTGGATTTAAATTCGCTTGGCTACTTGAGTTTAGAAGGTATGTTAAAAGCAATGCCTATTAAGGGTGAAAAATTCTGTACGGCGTGCTTTACAGGTGAATATCCTGTAGAGGTTGATAAAAATGTAAACAAAAGATGTTGCGGAGAGTAATAGATCTATATAGGGGGTAGAGTGGCTAAATATATATTTGTAACCGGTGGTGTTGTTTCTTCGTTGGGGAAGGGCATTACAGCTGCTTCTCTGGGTTATTTATTAAAAAGCTGTAAATTGAGAGTTGCTATGCTTAAGATTGATCCGTACTTAAATGTTGATCCGGGGACAATGAGCCCCTATCAACACGGAGAAGTGTTTGTTACGGAAGACGGTGCTGAAACAGACTTAGATTTGGGTCATTATGAGCGGTTTATAGATATTAATACTTCAAAAAGAAATAATATTACAAGTGGTCAGATTTATGATTCTGTTATCAGCAAAGAAAGACAGGGTTTATATTTAGGACAAACCGTACAGGTCATACCTCATCTAACCAATGAAATAAAACTTAAAATAAAGGCCCTTGCAAGAGATCATGACATAGTGATTACTGAAATTGGGGGGACAACCGGTGATATCGAAGGGCTGCATTTTCTAGAAGCTATACGACAATTCAAACAGGATGTAGGAATAGAGAATGTCTTATATGTTCATGTTACCCTTCTTCCTTTTATTAAAGCTGCGGAGGAGTTAAAGACAAAGCCTACCCAGCAAAGCGTTGCAAAATTAAGGGAGATAGGCATAGAACCGCAGATACTAATTTGCAGGACAGAGGTCCCAATGCCGGAAAGTATGAAACAAAAAATTGCTCTATTTTGTAATGTAAGGCAGGATTCAGTGATCGAGGAAAGAGATGTTAAACATAACATCTATGAAGTCCCGCTGCAGTTTAAGAAAGATGGTTTGGATAAGCTTGTGTTAAGTTATTTAGGCATTAAAGGTAAAAAAGCTGATATAGTTGCATGGGAGAAGCAGTTTAAGAAGAGTTGCTCGCTGAAACGTTCCATAAACATCGCGGTCGCGGGGAAATATACAGAATTAAAAGATTCTTATAAAAGTATCTGGGAGGCTTTGGTACATGCCGGCATTGAAAATGGGATAAAAGTTAACGTCAAATATTTAAATGTAGAAAAAGCGAACTATAAAGAGGAACTGGAAACAGCATCCGGGATATTATTGCCGGGTGGTTTTGGGGATAGAGGGATAGAAGGTAAAATTGCTGTAACCAGATATGCAAGAGTTAAAGAAATACCTTTTTTTGGTATATGTTTGGGTATGCAGTGTGCGGTTATAGAGTTTGCCAGGAATGTGTGCAATCTTAAGGGTGCGCACAGCACAGAATTCAACCCTAATACCAAGCATCCGGTTATTGATTTACTTCCGGAACAAAAATCTATTAGCTCAAAAGGCGGTACTATGCGTTTAGGAGCATACCCATGTAAAGTTATTGAGGGGTCTAAAGCATTTGAAGCCTACAAAGATGTTTTAATACGTGAAAGACACAGGCACAGGTACGAGCTTAATAATAAATATAAGGAATTATTTAAGAAGAAAGGCCTAAAGTTCTCTGGTCTTTATAAAGCAAAAGATCTGGTTGAAATTATTGAATTGGATAGTCATCCATGGTTCTTAGCGGTTCAATTCCATCCGGAATTTAAGTCTCGTTTTCTTAAGCCTCATCCGTTATTTAGAGAATTTGTTAAAGCTTCGGCTGCTTTTAAGTAGTTCTTTTATATAATGAGTCTTTAATTAACAAAAAGTTTAGGTTGCAAGATAAAATATTATTTAATACTATAAATTAGAGTATAGGATCGCTTAAGAAGGGATTTTTGGGCGATCTTAGATAGTATCTTATAGTTTTATGAAAGAGGAGGTAGAATGATCGAAAAAATAAGTAATCTTGTGTATCTGCCGTTTAAGAATGTTGGGGTTAAGGTTGTTGAAGTTCTTCCTAAGTTTGTTGGCGCGGTCTTTTTGTTGTTTATCGGTGTAATCGTTGGGAAAGTTATAAAGAAGGTAGTTGAAAAAGTTCTTGTAATTGGCAAGCTGGATACGATAAGTGAGAAAATTGGGATTAGCGAAGTTACATACAAAATTGGGTTAGGCAGATCCCCGGCAGTAATTATAGGCTTTCTTGTTTACTGGCTTATATTTCTTACCTTTCTTATGGCAGCTGCCGAGGTTCTAGAGTTTAAGATAGTATCCGAATTACTTAACCACTTCATACTCTTTATACCCAGATTAGTTGCTTCAATCTTTGTGCTTGCTGTAGGACTAATTATAGGTAATTTCTTGGATGAGTTGATTTCTAAAATCGCGTATGCGAATAAGATTGAACCCGCAGAAAAACTGGGCAAAATAGCCAAAATAGTAATCATTATTTTTGTAAGCGTAATAGCTTTAGAGCAGCTGCAAATAGGGACATTAATAGTATCTGATACTCTTCGTATTATACTTGCCAGTGTTGCTATAGCTGCGGGTATAGCGTTCGGCTTAGGCGGTAAAGATATAGCAGCCGAGTTTCTGAGAGGTTTGTTCAAGAAAAAAGAATAGTTGATATTGATTAAAGCAGACTTTTAATTGGAAGTGTGCATACTGATCAAAAGGGGTCGGTATGTAGTTTATATTAGAGTAAACAAGATTATTTGCTCCACAAATTTTTAAGAGCTTCAAAAGCCGGCCTTTTCTGCCTTAAGAAAGGACTCTTGCTTCCATCTCCCTGCGAGAAAACCCCGAACCATTCTTCGTAACTCCATCCATCTATAAACGGTGCCCCGAATTGCGGCAGCTCGTCATGGTTTTCTGGCTGCAGGTCCTTATAGAGGGCGCTTCTTTTTTTGTACCATTCTTGCTTTTGTTTCTGGATTCTAATTGGAAGATCAGAATTTGCTTTCCACCACTCATCTATCCATTCAAAAGCTACACCACCAAGAGAGTTGCCTGCTCCTGAGCCGGCTGTATGGTATGAGATATCCTCCCAATTATTCTTAAAGTATTCTGACTGAAATATTGCCGATTCCTCTTTGGTGAATCCTTCTCCGATAGCTGAACAACCAAATTCAGTTACAAGCACCGGTTTGTCAAAAGTATCTTTAACGTTTTCAAAAAAACTTCTGCCGAAACCATATATTCCGCGATACGCATTTGCGCCAAATATATCGATTTCACGGCAGTTCTCGGCAGCTATTTTTAAGAATTTTAGATCCCCATTGCTGATAGCAACCGGATGGTTAGGATCCAATTCATGTATAAGCGAAGCAGCTTTGCTGAGAAACTTAAAAAATGCTTCCGGTTTTTTGTCCGAATTATTTCCTGCTCCGTAAACATTTTCATTGCCAAGAACCCACATGAGAGTGTATGGTTCATCCTTATTCTCAATTACCATTTTACGGATGTTCCCCAGCATTTTTTCCCGTTGTTTGGGATCTTCATAATCAGTGCCTTTATCCCAGTTTGCGCCGCTGTCCATAGCATAACCGCCAACTAGATCACCTATAATAAGCATAATTCCATAATTATTATATAAATCCCTAAAAAGCTCTTTATTTATTACGTGATGATATATCCTTAAAGTGTTGCATCCCATATCTTTAAGCAGCGCAAAATCTCCTATAGTTGGTTCGTCTGAATCTTTTTTATTGTTATAATTTTTATCTATCCAGGATTCATAAGCGCTGTCGTGTATCCCGTTATTATTAAAATCCTGAATCTGCCAGTCCTGTGAAGCATTCAGTGTTTTTCTATCAGGGCTTAATCCAACTTTATTAGGTGTGTATGCAAAAGCCTTAATTATGTATGGCTTATCATCTACCAGAAGCTGCCAGTGGCCGTTTCCATATTTGACTAATTTAACATTGTCCCCGCCAATTGTTTTTACTATATTCTTTTTTAAAAGCTTAACTTTACTTTCAAGTACTTTCTTAGGGTTTACTTTTATTAATTTGCCTGGATTAACTATAAACTCATCATCTTTTTTATCAACGTTGAATCCGTTTAATACATTAATTTTAGCATCTACTAATTTAATGCCAAGCTCTGGATTTCGTCTTGTGATAATTTCAATTTTATCTATGGAATTAGCGCCCATATACCATGGTGTCTGCCAGTAAGTTAAACTTGTTGTTCTGGGGAAGTGAACTACTACCGCGTAGTAAGCTTTTATTGCTTCTTTTAGCATACCTAACCGCTCAAACAAAACTGCGGTGTAGTATTGTTTGACTCCCGGATCTTCCTGAGCTGTTGCCCATTTGTAAAAATTTATTTTTGTATTTTTGTTGTCAATAAAATTCCAGTGGGTGCCTTCAAGTTTACCCTCCTTTAGGAGTTTTTTGTATTCCGGGTCCTGGTAAACCTTGTTATTCGGGAAGATGCCTTCGCCTACCGCAGCCATGAGTTCTTTCCGTTTAGTTATCTCGTATCTGTACTTCTGTGTCCCTATATTATGGAAGATTCCGTAGTCAGCATAATTCACTACCGTCTCATCACCTGGGTTAGAAAGTTTTAATTCCTGGCAATTAGCATGCCAAAAACTACCGAGAACAATTAAACATAATGTTAAACTTAAACGCATAATCAACCTCATAAATTTTATTTACTTATGGATTTTAACTGTTTTACTAATATAAAGTCAATTAGGTATTTTAATCATTGCTTTCTTGATATTTAAGAACAGCCCGAAAACACTTGACATCAGCTTGTTTAAAGAGCTAGAATGGAGCTGCAAAAATAATAAAATAAATAAAATAAGATTATACGAAAATCTCCGACAAGAGCAAACCTCGGGTATACCGGGGGGCGCAAAGCCCACAGTCCCGCATTACAAACGCAGGAGGCTGGGCTGCCGGAGGTTTTCTTTTGGGGGACGTTGTTTACAGATGGACAGTTGGAAACTAACTTAATCTTTTTTCAATTTCTGCAAATGGAAACTTTTCTATTTTTTTATTATTTCGTGCAAGTAGTCTGCAAATTCCACTCAAACCAGTATTAAGTTCCTTGCAAATTTCAGTCAGAGAATATCCACAAATATGGTGAGCATAATACGCTATAATTGATTTTGTTAATACAACATTTCTGTTTTGAGTTTTTTTCTGGAAAATATTTTTATTAAGTGAGTTCATTTCAGTGATAATCCTTATAATGTCTTCAATTTTTTTCTTAGGAGTTCGCGCAACAGGTTGATCATCAAGTACTTGTTTTTTGATTTCACGAACAAAATCACCGCCGGCTAAAATCCGATTATCAGATTCTTCTTTTTCTTTATTAATTTTAAACTTAAGGAATGCATCTAATTCCTTTTTACCCATAACTAATCCACTTTCCTCTAAAGATTCTTTGGAATTAAGTCCTTCTGCAATAAACCTTCGATATCCTTTCCGTCCTTCATCTGTCGTTTTGCCAAACAGTCCTAACACCGATTCAGTATCCTGCCATTCATATTTTCGTATGTCCATCAAAACACTGTCTCCTGACCATTGAAATAGTTTCAATTCTTCAAGATCCCTCACTAATCCGCTATTTAATGGATTTAAATGTATATATCTAACCAACACATGCAAATACTCATCATGATTGCACAGCGTGGCTTTATATCTATTTTGGAATAGGTGACCAGCTCGTTTATGTCTTAAATTAAAATATACCGCATATCCCGTCAACAGACTTCTCATCATATGGGCAATACCAAAGTGCCCGCTTCTTAAGAGAAGATGTATATGGTTTGGCATAAGGCTCCAAGCAAAACATTTACCTCTATCATTTTCGAGTACCAGTCCAAATCTCCTCAAAAACTCCTGATAATCTTTAGAGTCAATAAAAATTTTTCGTTTTTCGATACCTCTAGTTATTACATGATAGACATATCCTGGTAAATCTATGCGTGGTTTCCTTGGCATGGTAAAGCAAGTGTATATTATTTTGTGCGCAACTGTCAATCTGTAAACAACGTCCCCTGTAACAGAATGGTTACGTGACTAAAAAGGGGTTGACAAAATTAAAAAGGGGGGTTAAGCTTATAACGAAGGTAAAAAACCAAAAGATTTAATATTATTGGAGTTAACCGATAATAGCAAAGTCAGCGAAAGCTGGCGACGCAAAGCTACGAGCCTAAACTCTAGCCGGGTTGTTAGCCGTAAGGCTAAGCATGGCAGTCGGGTTGCCGAAGGGAAAAGGTATGTGTAAATATACGTCAGTAATACGTGCCAAGAGAACCGGGTGTTTAATGTACTTATTGTGTTATAAGTATCTTAAGCTCCCGGTTTTTTATTTTAAAAGAGTTGTGTTAAGCATAGCTAATGCAGGTTGTGCGGCTGCTAAATTAGGCGCGCATATGTGCGGAGCTATTAATGTACTCAAGATAGCTAATACATTTTGCGCAGGTTTTGTAGCTAGCGAGCGCGCATGCAAGGCTAAGGATTGTTTTATAGTTAGAGAAAGAACACATATGCGTATGGCTGTTAAGGGATCTGAGATAAGCGCGTTTGCATGCGGTGTTTTTAAGGCCAGCGCATATATATTTGCATTTGCGCTTTTGCTGATAAACGGCTGTGCCGTTCACAAGAACTTGCCGGTTATCCAGTATGTAAATCTAACATCCAAGCCCGAGGAAGTCAAAGAACTAAAGCTCATCAGAAGAAATGTTGATTCCGGAGCTTTCGAAACAGTAACGCTTAAATCAAATGAGGCAAAAATCGAAAGATTCGGCGGTAAAAAAACGGAGCCGGCTGTTATGGAATTTGAAGAGTCTGAGTTTAAGAAGCTGGCCCAAAAGGCAATATCAATATCCTGGAATGCTAACCCGGTGCGAAAGAGAAATCCTAAACTTGAAGAGGAACTGTTTTTAATAACTTCCACCAGGGAAGAGAAAGTTCTATTTGATGAGAATCTTCCGGGAGAGCTGAAGGGATTGTATGTGGAGTTGATGAAGATCAGACAGGATCTGCTTGCTAAACCTAAAATTGATCGGGAGCAAAACAGGTAAATTATGGGATTTAACAAAAGTCTTATAAAAAATGCCTATTCAATAATAGAAGACCGCAAACTCAGCAAGAGAATAATTTCTTGTTTTTTTATCTTTGCTATTGCTATTTTGATCATAACTGCAAATTTACAAAAACTAAATTCTGCTACGGATTTAGGAACCGGTTTTACACATTATTCTTATGCAAGAAATATAGTCCAGAACGGTTGGGGCATATGGGTGTTTTACAACAACGACGGCACATTTTCATACAGGTATTTTGATTTCAACAGTTGGGATGAACCGGTAGAGGTTATGAATGATACAGCCCTTGAAGGCGGCAACGGTTCGGTCTGGTATGTGGCGAGTTCATCGCAGGTGTATGTTGTATGCGACCCTGCAACCTATCCTTCTGTTCAATATGATGCTTCTTATTTGTACTGCAGAAGAGGACTTTTAACTTCTGATGGGTCAATAACCTGGCAGACCAGTACTACCGAAACAAGGGATCTGACAAAGAATGACGGGAAGGATATAATACAGAACCCTACTTACCCGACTATAACTTATAATTCCGGTGACGGAGGTATTTGGATCGCCTGGGGTTACAGGGAGTTCAACCAAATAAATAAAAGCAGAACCGGTGTAACAAGAGGGACGAGTTTCAGCAATTTTGCTTCGCCAACCGAATGCCCTGTAGGGGATGATGCAAATTTGGGAGCTGATGAAGGAGCCATATTCCCAATCTCTGCAAGCGGGGATATAGGAGTTCTTCAAATGAGGGTTGATACATGCAACATTTATCCATTGAGTACATCTTTTATTTGGGGTGCTAAGCGGGAAATGACAAAAGTTCCTATTGCTGGTGATCCGGACTATATGCTTCCGGGTGTTGCCTCGCCGGATCAGGACGGCAGGGTTTTTACAGCATTCTGCAGAGATGATAATAATCTTTATTACAGCGAAAGAAAAGAGGACGGGAGTGATGCCGGTCGAAAATTAATTAACAATGTTGATACACCATGGGAAAACATAAGTGTTGCATTGGCTGGATTAGACGAGCAGGATGATGTCTATGTGGTAGCCTGCGATTCAAGTTCGATAATCCGCGTTTTCAAAGTTGCATATAACGGCGGGGATGGATATCATACTACCATATCCGAATTAGCATCAAATAAATGGGCTCCCAGAGGAGGTGATAAGCCGAATGTTATATATCAGGGATTGGAACCGCCTAAGCCGCTTCCTGTTGTTTATGAATATGGGACGAATATTTATTTTGATTATATAGTAACCTCAACATACGATCCGCCAGGTTTGGATTATATAAAAGACCCGCAGGAAGAGACAGATCCTTCTTCAGTAGGAGCGAGTTTTTCAGGTGATGTTGAATTTTACGGTGAGGGTTTTCAGGATCAATCATTCGGGAATATAAGCGCTGCGTTCTTTTTAAGCGGGACCACTACGCCGGATCCGAATATAAGCGTTTCTTCCGCTACATATCATACAGCCAGCAGCGGGACAATTACTTTTTCCGTGAGCAACAATGTCGCTGCAGGATATAAAGATATAAGATTGACGAATCCTGACGCCCAGAATACCAATGTAATAATTTCATCTTTTATTATAACCGTACCGATTTCAGGTATCATCGAGCCGGTTTCGGTTAATTATTCAAGCGGTGTGGCTATAATAAATGGTACGGCCGGCATTAATCCTGTTTTTTCGCCTGCTGAGACTGGTGTAGCCCAGGTAAGGATAACGCTCGAGAACGATCCTAATGGAGGTGATGACGGGTATACTTTTACAGGTTCAGGCTGGACATCTGCTGATATGTGGCTTAATGTTGCGCCAACAAACCCTTCAAGCTCCACCTGGCAGTATACAGCCTGGGGTGCGGCTTATCAGGAGGATGTACATGAATATAAAATTGAGGTTAGAGGAAAATCCTCAGATCAAGGCATAGGGCCTGTTACATCGGACGTGCAGATGACAATAGATAAAAAAGCCCCTCTTGTGAGTTTTACACAGCCAGCCGCAAATTCCAGTCAGGGGACATCATTCTCTGCTATAGCGGGTACGGCTTCGGATATAGATGCCAGCGGTGTGAATACTATTGAGCTGTTTGTTGCGGATACCAGAGGTACTGTGGAAACCGCGGATGATTATACCTGGACCGGTTCTGGATGGAGCGCCCCGGGTGCAATAAACTGGTTTGATTCACCCGGTGATACACCGGTCGGAGAGCCCGATAATGTAACTCCTGCAACGTTTAATTTATTTAATACTGATGGAGAATGGCCGAGTTTTACAAATGGCGGTAAATACCGGATAATGATTAGAGCTACAGATGATCTGGTGCAGATGAGCACAGCTTCGGCAACAGAGAGGGAGTTTTATTATGATGTGTCAAGGCCGACTGTCGCATTTATTTCTCCCCCTAATCCGTTAGGGCCTGATGTGCCTAATGCCACCTGGAAAAATTCGCTTACTACAATTTCCGGTACAATCTCCGATAATGTGGTGGATAATGTTATAGGTAAAAGATATATGTATCTTAAAATTACAGAACAGGGCGGAAGCCCGCTGTGGAACTGGCATGAGAAGGAGATTACTCCGTCAGTAAGTACAGCTGCCTGGTATATAGATGTATCTACTACAAACTGGCAGAACGGATACTGGTATCATGTTGAGATGTATGCAAAAGATGCTGCCGGGAACCAGCACGGAAGCGAAGGAAGCCCGGTTGAAAACGGGTACTTCTATTATGATGAGATAGATCCGGATGTGGCTATTGTGTATCCTGAGCATAGTGAGCCGTCATATTCCTACGGGGCTGATTCTTTGGCCACAATTTCCGGGACATCTTCGGATTCTCATTCTGGTATTGATTATGTTGAATATTCTCTTACTTATGCGGCCGATGCCTATTGGAACTCTGATACAGAGACCTGGTATGACCCGTTTCCGGATACGGATAAATGGAATGTTGCGGGTACTACAACCACTATCCCTTACGAAATTTGGCTTGCGACAGGTATAAATTTTGCGGCTGCTAACGGGCAGGAGTTTAGTCTTAAGGTAAGAGCTATAGATGTCGCCGGGAATGTGTTGCAGTATAGTACTACTGTGCAGTTTAAGTATGATGAATCAGCGCCTCAAGTAGATGTTGTTCATCCCCCATCAGACGGATCTACCTATGTAGAAAAGCTTTCTGTAATATCAGGTACAGCTAAGGATTATCCTTTAACGGGGAAACAATCAGGTATACCGTCAAGCGGAGTAAAGATCAAGATACAGAGAACATCTGATGATAAGTGGTGGAAGCAGGCCACGGCTTCATGGCAGAGCGCTGTTGCAACCAATACCGCGAACTTAAGCGGGCTTGATTGGAGTTTAAGTTTTGATGAGGATGCCTTCTTTAATACATCCAGCGATACTTTTAAGATATGGAACTGGGCATTTGATAACGTTACAAAACCGGATTTAACATACCAGAATATAGGTGACTCAACCACGATTGTAAGGCAGTTTAATTACGAGTCTCTTAAGCCTTCGTCCACCATTACAGTGCCCAGTGTAGAGTGGGCTGATAGCGGCAGCTATTTTAACAAAAGCGGTAATACACTTCCTACTATTTCTGGAACAGCTATCGATTACCCGACAACCGGCGGCGCAGGGTTATGGAAGGTATTAATAGAAGTTGTTGATTTGGGGCCGAACGGTGTATCCGGCGGAGGCGATGATTTATGGTTTAATCCCATTACTTTTCAGTTTGACTCTTACACTATTTTAGAGAGTACTCATGATGTGCTTATTGACGGGCTTCCCTGGTACAGAAGTATACCTGTGGCGAATTATATATCATCCGCGGGAAGGAAGATAAGGGTCCGAACACGCGCTGTGGATAACGGGCTTGATGAGAATAATGATAAATTGGGAAATTGGGAGGATGCGTCTAATAAAATCAATGATGATGTGAGCGATGCGGATTCCAATGCGAGATTTTTTGTTATAGATACAACCGCACCGGTTGCGGTTATAACCTATCCTTTTGAGAACACCAATGAGCTTACAACCATTTCCGGCACGGCAAATGATGCTAATGGATTTGCGGGTCAGGGAGCCGGTGTAACTGAAGTAAAGGTAGCTTATTACAGCAATACGGACACAAAATTCTGGGACCCGGGGCCCAAAACTTTCACATTAGCCGGCGATCCAAACAGCCCTCCAGCAGGGGCATATGTGCCTGCAGAGTTATCCGGCACCGACTGGTATGTTACTGGTTCTTCAGTACCTTCCTTTAATAATGACCAGACATATCAAATATATGCAAAGACTAAGGATAAAGCTCAGAATGTAAGCAGTATACCGGGCTCGGCCGCGTTTGGCACCGCAAGGGTTCAAGTTACGGTTCCTTCACCTGTTCCGGAGTCAGCTATAAAATATCCGGGTGTTGGTACGCCGCATTTCAAATCAGCCGCGCTTACATTAATAACAGGTACAGCTACCACAGCAACAACCGCGCAATTAAGGATATCGTACATTGATACCGGAACTACATATTACTGGGACGGCGACTCCTGGGAAACAGGAGATACATTTGTGGGTGTGGATACCTATGTGAATCCGGACTGGACATTCGGTATGAGCGCAGGCGAGTGGAATGAGGGATTCTTATATAAGGTAGAATCCAAAGCGTTTTTCGATGCTACTCCTGAGGCATCACCTTTTGAGTACCGGGAGTTCGTTATAGATGATACCAATCCGTCCGGCAGTCCAATATATGATATTTCAACTTCTACGAATACATTAACAACAATTTACGGCACCGCATCAGATAATTCTCCCGGAGCCTTAAATGATACTGATCCAATTAATTATAAGATAATCAGGAGTGTTGATGCTGCTGAGTGGAAAACAGCTACCAGTACATTTGTGCCTGCAGGTACGGGGAGCTTTCTTGCAGCTTCACAGGACGGCCCAAATTGGACATATACAGATGGGGATATAGGTTCGGATACCCCATGGGTCAACGGCCGAAAATATAAAATAAAAATGTATGTTAAAGATAAGGCTGAAAACGAGCCGAATTTTGAAAAAGAGTTTATATATGATGTAGCTAAACCGACAGCAGCAATTGTGCTGCCTGTGGCTGATCTTTTCGTAAGCGAATTAAACACGATTTCCGGTACAGTAGCGGATCCTGATCCTGACGGGGGCTTAAGCGGCTATTTTGCCAGTAATTCCACCAGTGTGTATATAACAATACAGAATATTACAACAGGCGGTTATTATAACGGGAGCGATTTTACAGGGTCGCAGTCTCAATGGCACTCATGTACCATGTATACATCCTCCTGGGTGTTTTCACCCGCCGGGTTTAACGATTTATTAGCCAGCGGCAGTAAATACTCAATGTGGACCAAAGCAAAGGATAAAGCGAACAACAGTCAAACAAACTTCCAGGTAGGGCTTTCTTCATTAACAATAACTGTTGATAAAGAAGGACCGCTATCAGGAATTACTTCGCCAACAGAAGGCGAAAAATATACACCAGCTGCAGTAAACGCTGCCAGCATTTCTGGAACGGCGCAGGATAAACCGGATACAAATAAAGCTGATCTATTAATAGACGGTATTGATGTCCAAATGAGTTTCTTAAGCGGAGGCAGTACATACTACTGGAACGGTTCCACCTGGACATTGACTGTTACTACCCTGACCGCTAACGGAGCCAGCTGGAATTTTCTTGCTATGCCAAACGCGACCCAGTGGAGCTATCCTGGAGACCAGAATTTCAGGGTGAAGGTAAGAGCAAGGGATGACGCGACATTAGGGGATGGTACATTAAACAGCAGCATAGGTAATTGGACAGGATTCAGAAGCTTTATTGTAGATAATACAGCTCCACTTTCGGGCATAACTGTACCCTCAAATTCAACAGTCAATGCGCTGCCGACTATTTCTGGTACAGCTAACGCTGATCTTTCCGGAACAGACCAGGTTCAGGTTACCATTAAAAGGATAGCCAATCCGGCGGATAACTATTATTGGACAGGGGCAGTTTGGGATTCAGATATTTTTTGGTTGGATACAACTGAAATTGCAGGTGGAACTGAGTGGTATACAACTACAGTGCCTTCATGGGTGACTGATACAATTTACAGAATAACTTCCAAAGTTACGGATAATGCCGGTAATGAGGAAGAATCGCCTGCTTCATTCGATGTAAAATTTGATACAACTACACCTCAGATATATCTTCAATCACCAAAAGGACAATTTTATAATGATGCAGGGCAGACTCTTGTTACAATTTCCGGTACAGCAAGCGATCCCGGAGTAAATCCATCTACAATTTCCCAAATTGAGATTTTTGTAGTAGATATTTCTTCAAACCCTGATGAGTATTTCGAGGGCTCTACATTTACAGCCACGGTTAATTATGTTGTTACAGCAGATACGCCGAACTGGACTTATACTGACGGGGATCTTGTATGGAAGGATCAGAGGCAGTATCAGGTAAGCGCAAGGGCAAGGGATGTTGCGGGAAATATTATATACTCAAGCTCCAATACATTTAAGTATGACACATCGGAGCCCGCTTCAGGTTTGATAATACCTTCTACTTCATATTATAAAACAATCGAACAGCTCTCAGGAACCGCAAATGATCCTTATACAGTTAAATCGGATATTGATTATGTGGAAATAGCTATCCAAAGGGTGAGCGGCGGGAAATGGTGGGATGGCATAACAGATGTGGATTTTGACGAAGATACAGCTGTTTATACAAAAGCTACATATTCCGGAGGGAACTGGACGCAGGATTGTTCAAGCGTAACCTGGATAAACGGTGAGGAGTTTACGGTAGTGTCCAGAGCAATTGATAGGGCAAGTAATACGCAGCTCCCTGGGGATGAGTATAAATTTGTTTATGATAATTATGTATCTACCAGTTTGATAACACTGCCAGTTGATAATAACAGCTATAGCTCATCTGCGCTGGCTACAATTTCGGGGACAGCAACTGATAATCCGGGAGGCGGAAAACTTTTTAGCGGCATAGATACCGTTGAAGCGGTATTGAAGAATCAAACACTCGGTTCATTCTGGGATGGTAATTATCCCGGGTCATTTACCTCTTCAACTACTCTGCCTTCAGTATGGGTTGCGGTTAATGATACTGCAACATGGCACATAGATTTACCTAATTTGAATAATAACCAAAGCTACCGTATCTGGACGCGCGGCAATGATGAAGCAGGTAATGAAAATCCAGACCCGGATTTTACAGCTAACGCTCCTGTTGAGTTCACATATGATAGTCAGGATCCGGTTTCACTTATTATTGATCCTCCCGATGAAGGTTATAAAAAGGTTGGATTCACAACAATTTCCGGAACCGCTTCGGATGGTACAGGTTCTTCCGGCATACAGGAAATACGGGTTAATATAAAAAGGTCTGATAATCAGTACTGGAACGGTTCGGCATGGCAGGGAGCCGATCCTAATTATCCTTTTATAGCTATCTTAAGTGTAGATGATCCTGTAACAAAAACCTATACCTGGTATTATACCGGGGCTGAGTTAAGCGGCGCCTGGAGCAATAACTATCAATATACTATTTACAGCAAATCGCTTGATTACGCATCTAACGAGGAGACTCCGGCACAAATTAACTTTATTTTCGATAATTCACAACCGGATTCTGCGGTAGTGCTGCCGGCTCATAATGGATTCAAAAACTCATTAGAGACAATTTCAGGAACTTCAAACGACCCCAATACATACAGGTCTACTGTGGAAAGTGTATTTATATCAATATATAATAGAACTACTACAAAATATTGGAACGGATCAGATTTTACTACAGCTACTACTCAGTATATGAATGCATGCGTGAGTACAAATCCCTGGACATTTACTTTCAACGATAATGATTGGACGAATAATGTAACTTATGATATTTGCGTTAAAGCTGTTGATGTGGTAGGAAATGTTGAAACCACTTTAAGCACGAACACTTTTACTTTTGATACCGATGAACCTCTTTCTCTGACTATACTGCCTGCGGACAGTGCTGACATACCAAGTCTGCCTACACTCTCAGGTACTGCTTATGAAGAAACACCGGGACAGTTGGATGTGGTTCAAGTCTGTATAAAGGATAATGATAATACAGGACTTTATTATGACGGGGAGGGTTTTACCAGCGCTGAGGAGGTATGGCTTTCTTCCGGTATTGTTAATCATGTGAATATAGCTACCTGGACTTATGTTGTGGGTGATATTTGGTCAGCGCACGTGCCTCCTTATACTTATACTATTAAATCCAGAGCGCTTGACAAAGCCGGGAATATTACGGCAGTGGTAGATCGTGAAGCCGGCAACACTTTTAATTTTACAGAGCCTGCTCCGACAAGCAATGTAACATCCCCAGCTCATAATACTTATAAGAACACGCTTTCCTGGGTACAGGGCAACTGTTCAAACGCATCCAGTATTGATGTCTTAATAACGAGGATAGAAGGAGGTACTACACCTCAGTACTGGATTAACAGCTCAGAACAGTGGAGTTCAACACTAACCTGGAATACCGGTATAAGCCCGGTAGGAAATTCCTGGACATTTACTTTTTCCACAGATACCTGGATGGTGGACGGGTACAGATATAATGCAAAATCAAGAGCTCACTCTCCGGGAGAGCAGGTAGAAACCGAAGGAGCCGGTAATAATTACTGGATAGATAAAACTAAGCCAACCGGAGGAGTTGAGTTGCCCCAGGATGATGGTTATTATAATACGTTGACACTGCTTTCAGGTACGGCTACCGATGACAGCCCGGGTCAGGTAGATTATGTGAATATTTCAATTAACAGATTGTCAGATAATAATTACTGGGATGGCGACAGCTGGGAGGTTGGTGAGACATATCTGGGTGAATCAGAAGGCGTGACAGGTATTAATCCCTGGCAGTATTCAATTGCCGTTGAAAGTGATATATGGACTAATGATGTGGAATATACAGTTAATACTAAAGCGGTTGACAAAGCTGTAAATGCAGGTACTGTTCAAAGCGGACCATCAACTTTTCTATACGATATACAAAAAGCTACAGCTGCTATTCAGCAGCCTATTCATAACCAATTTTTAAGAACCCTGACTACTATCTCCGGTACAGCCGCTGATTTCGGTTCAGGAGATAAATTATATCAGGTTAAATTAAGGATATTCAATAATTACACCCAAAAATACTGGAACGGTGATTATGACTCCGGTACAGGAAGGTATCAGTATGAAGAATACTGGAATGTAGTAAACAGTACTTCAAACTGGTATTACACTCATAGCAATCTGGTATTTTCATCTTCAAGAACTTATACGGTTGTTTCAAAAGCGGTTGACAAGGCCGGTAATCAGCAGAGTTTATTTACAATTTCGCAATCTTCGGTTACGTTTACTTATGACACTGACCCACCCATTTCTGTAATTACAAATATTGATCAAAACGGGAAATATAAGCCAAACGATTTAAATGGCACTAATGCAATAGTAGGGACAGCCGTAGATCCATATTCACCGTACTGCGCTGATCTGGACAGTGTTGAGGTCCAGCTTCTTTATTTAGATGGAGGGACAAGTTATTACTGGGATCCCGATACAGATGTGTTCAGCAACTCAATACCGAGTACCACTTATGCTCAAGCGATAAGCACCGATAACTGGCATTTCCCGTTTGATGAAGCTGATTGGGTCAGTGATAAGAATTATAAGGTTAGAACAAGAGCATATGATAAGGCTAATATACCAAAGGCTACCGTTGATGGAAATGTTGAAGAACAGTCTACCTATATTGATTTCATTGTTGATGATTCAACACCTGTATCAAGGGTTGTACTGCCTCAGGCAGGCAGTTATGTATCAGAACTGCCAACAATTTCAGGTACTTCAAATGCGGATTTGTCCGGATTAGATAATATTACAATAAGAATATATTACGTTGATGGCGATACTTATTATTGGACAGGTTCAGCTTGGAGTTCTGCTGCCGTAAGTAATTTAAACTGCAGTAAATCCGGTGTAACCGGGACTGTTACCTGGGAGTATCCTACAGGAGGCGACAGCCCGCCTCAGTTAACTGAAGGAGTAAATTATTATATAAGATCTGCCGCAGTTGATCTTGCGGGGAACTCCGAAGGATATCCCCAGGTTATAAGTTTCAATTATGATAATGTGGATTCAACGCCTGTGGTTGTTCTGCCGGTGACAGATGAATACTATGGAGGTACAGGAAGAACACTTGCCACAATTTCAGGAACGAGCGTGGATACCCATTCCGGCGTATCTGAAGTGCAGATAAGCATCAAGGACGGGAGCAACTACTGGAACGGTTCTTCATTTATAGGTGTGTCTACCTGGGTGGTGGCGGCAGCGACCAATCCATGGGAGTATACGGATACGCCTAACTGGGATGGAAATAAAGTATATGTTATATACGCAAGAGCATTGGACAAGGCCGGGAATCTGTGTAACCATACAACAACTCAGTTTACATATGATGTGCAGTTTCCAACATCTACAATACAAAAGCCCGCGTCTTCATATTTAAGCAGTCTGGAAACGATTTCCGGAACCGCGGCGGAGAATACAACTGGGAATCATTCAGGATTAAGTAAAGTGCAGTTATCTATAGAGAAGAGCCCGGGCAGCAATAATTACTGGAACAGCGGCAGCGAGCAATTTCAGGTGGGTTCTGAGATATGGATAGATGCCAGCAACGTAACACCCGGAGCAAATACGGCGAACTGGTATTTCACAGGTTCAACACCCACCTGGCAAAACGGTGTAAGTTATAAGGTCAGGGCACAGGCGATAGACAGAGCAAATGTTATAGAATCGCCGGCGCAGGAGCATACATTTACATATGATAACTACGGTCCGACGGTTGATATAGTTATTCCTGTGGAAGCAGACCGTTATTCAGGACTTATCTCAATATCGGGTACGAGCAATGATACAAGCGGCGGGACTGAAGACTCTGAAATCGCGGAAGTTCAGTTAAGGATATACAGCGCAAATGTACACTATAAATACTGGAACGGGATATCATTCAGCGAGACAGATCCCAATAGCGCCTGGAATGTAGCTACACCGTCGATTACTTGGGCCGTATGGTATGCCACATATACGCCCACAATATGGGGAGCCGTAGATCAGGGCAATGAGTACAGAGTGGAGGCGAGGGCGTTAGATAACGCGGGCAATTATACTATTGTATATTCTACAATAACATTTATACATGATAAGAAGGCTCCGGAATCTTTGGTGCAGTATCCGGTGGATGACAGCACAATAAAAGGCCTTACAACGATTTCAGGAACGGCATCGGATAATGGTGATGGAGAAGGAGGGGTTATGCTGGAGACGCAGATAGCGGTGCGCAGGAATTCAGATAACTACTGGTGGGACCTGAATGCATTCAGCTCAGATGGGGCAGCTGTTTGGAATGCTGTAGGAGGTTCAGCCTCAGATTGGTATTACACATCCATCAGTACAGGGAATCTGACATCAGGCAGTTCTTATTACAGTACAACAAAATCCAGAGACAACTCAAACCCGTCAAACTGGGAGAGCCCGTATCATATAAGGAGTTCTACATTTACATTTGATAATACACCGCCGGTATCCGATGTTATTGTTCCTTCAACAACATATTCCAAGAGTATGCCTGTGCTGTCCGGTACTGTGACAGACGCCACATCCGGGATGGATTATGTTGAGGTGTCGATACGGAGAAGCGGTGACAGTTACTGGTGGGATGGGGACGGAACAGCCAATTGGGTGTCCAGCGGGAGTCCTGTGTATGTTCATCATTCATCACTCAGCGGCAGTACCTGGACGTATACTGTGCCCGGGAGCGGGGATTTAATATGGAATCATAATTATACATATACTATAAAGTCACGCGGTGTAGATACTCCCGGGAATGTGGAGAACGCGTCTGTTAAAGGCGGAACAGCATTTACTTACGATGTAATTAAACCGACAAGTGTGGTTACAAGGCCTACAAGCGGGGGATATTATAACAACACAACAAATACTTTATTAACAATATCGGGAACAGCGACGGACTCGCTGGCCGGGGTAAGCTTGGTGCGGTTCTCAATTAAAGAGGTAGCAAGCGGCAACTGGTGGAAGGAGAGCGCTTCGACATTCAGCGCAACCAGCGAGGAGTTTCTGGACATGACAAACAGCGAGAGCAACATATGGATAAGCACAGCACCGGCGCTTCAAAACGGACTTCAGTATTTGGTAAAGATGAAGGCTACAGATGTAGCAGGCAATG
>JBDROU010000067.1:0-74079 GCA_043809745.1 bacterium | reverse complement strand
GTTACCCACAATTTTCACAACACGACTACTACGATATTTGATTTAACAACATCTGTAACGTCCTCTTCCAGGACTTGACAATTTTCAGAGAAGAAGCAAAAAAGAAAAATTACACACTTTATGATACATTACCGTGTAAATCCAAAAGGTTGAAATAAAAAAGCGTTTATGATATTATCTACATATGCTTAAAAATATAATCAATTCAATTTTTGGCTCTCAAAATGAGCGAAATATAAGAAAGTTATCTCCAATTGTTAGTCAGATTAACAGTTTGGAAGATGAAATATCAAAATTGTCTGATGAAGAATTACGCTCAAAAACACACCATTTTAAGAGTAGACTATCCAATGGAGAAGTTCTTGATGATATACTGCCCGAAGCCTTTGCAGTTGTAAGGGAGACATCCAAGAGAACCATAGGTTTAAGACATTTTGATGTCCAATTGATGGGTGGACTAACGCTTCATACCGGAAAGATTGCTGAGATGAGAACCGGTGAGGGTAAGACATTGGTTGCTACACTCCCTGTATATTTGAATGCGTTAACCGGGAAAGGTGTACATGTCGTAACTGTTAATGATTATTTGGCCAGAAGAGATCGTTATTGGATGGGACCGATTTATGAGTTTCTTGGGCTTAAGGTGGGCTATATTCAACATGATAGTAAAAATGATGAGAGAAGAGAGGCATATAAGTGTGATGTAACTTTTATTACGAATAACGAGATTGGTTTTGATTATTTGCGCGACAACATGGTGATAAGCAAAGAAGATAGGGTGATGAATGAATTAAATTTCGCGATTATAGATGAGGTTGACTCAATATTAATTGATGAAGCCAGGACCCCGCTTATAATTTCGGGCCCAGCGGAGGAATCAACGGATAAATATTATATCATTAATAAACTTATACCCAGATTGAAAGGTCGTGTTGTAACTGAACAAGAGGAGATTGAAGCAAAATATAAGGGGATTAATCTGGCTGAAGGTTATGATTATGTTATAGATGAAAAAGCGCATACTGCCACTTTAACAGAACAGGGTTCGACTAAATGTGAAAATCTTTTGGGTATTGAGAATTTGTATGATGATATTCAATCTGAATGGGTCCATCATATTAATCAGGCTTTGAAAGCTCATAACCTTTTTCGCAGGGATGTAGATTATGTAATAAAGGATGGAGAGGTTGTGATTGTCGATGAGTTTACAGGACGTTTGATGCCCGGCAGGCGCTGGAGCGAAGGTCTGCATCAAGCGGTTGAAGCTAAAGAAAACATGAGGATCGCAGAAGAGAACCAGACACTTGCAACAATAACGTTTCAAAATTTTTTCAGGTTGTATAACAAACTCGGGGGTATGACCGGAACGGCCATAACAGAGGCCCCGGAGTTTTGGGAAATATACAAGTTGGATGTAGTAGTAATACCAACAAACAAGCCGATGATCAGAATTGATCATGCGGATGTAATCTACAAAACCGAAAAAGAAAAATATGATGCTATTGTTAAGGATATAGAAGAGTTATGGAAACTTGGCAGGCCGGTATTAGTTGGTACACGGTCAATTGAAAAGAACGAAAAATTATCAGGTCTTTTGAGAAGGAAGGGAATCCCGCATCAGTTATTGAATGCGAAATTCCATGAGACTGAAGCTCAAATTATAGCTCAGGCCGGAAAGAAAAGAGGTGTTACCGTAGCAACTAATATGGCAGGACGAGGAACTGATATCGTATTAGGAGGCAGCCCGCCTAATGAGGAAGAAGGGAAAGAGATAATTAACATTGGCGGTTTGCATGTATTAGGAACCGAACGACATGAAGCAAGACGCATAGACAATCAGTTAAGAGGGAGAACCGGCAGACAGGGGGATCCCGGTTCATCGCGTTTTTATTTAGCATTAGACGACGAGTTAATGCGTTTATTCGGTTCTGAGCGTATTGCTGGATTGATGTCAAAACTTGGATTAAAGGATGGAGAAGATATTCAGCATCCTTGGATAAGCAGAGCTATAGAGAATGCGCAAAGAAAAGTTGAGGCGATGAATTTTGACATCCGTAAACAGTTAATTGAGTTTGATAATGTAATGAATAAACAGCGTGAAGCTATTTATGATTTGCGCAATGATATATTAGATGGGGAAGATGTAACCCAGCAGGTGAAGGATATTATAAATGAATCTATACAAGACAAAATCGATGTTTGGGCGCCGGAAAAGGTGTATCCTGAACAATGGAATATATCCAGTTTATCCCTCTGGTTAAAAAGGACTTTTAATATTGAGCTTGATCTGGAAGGTAAAAAGATTGAGGAGTTTGATAGGGAAGAATTCCAAGAGTTGATCACTAAAAGTATATTTATAATGTACGATGCAAGAAAAGAGGATCTTGGAGTTGAAGGGTTAGAGCATATACAAAGAATCATCTTGCTGCAGGTGCTTGATAATTGCTGGAAGGACCATTTATACGATTTAGACCAGTTGAGAAGAGGGGTGGGTCTGAGGGCCTATGGGCATAAGGATCCGATTAATGAGTTCAAACAGGAATCCTTTAATCTCTTTTCGCAGATGATGGGTCGAATTAGAGAAGAAACTGTAGATTACCTGTTTAAGATAAGATTAGCGCCCCAAACAGTGAGAAGGCAAACACCGATTCGCGCTGAAAAGCCGGAGTTGGCCCAGGTTGGATTAAATTCGGCGCCGCAAGCGCTTCCTTCCCAAGGAGGCTCGGTCGGAAGCAAAAGGCCGGTCGTGCAGCCTTCCTCAGCGTTAAACAAAAAGATAGGCAGAAATGATCCGTGCCCGTGCGGTTCAGGCAAAAAGTATAAAAAGTGCTGCGGTATATAAATTATAAACTTCCTGTAACAAATCCATAATATTTTTTTGATTTTTTTTAGGTTTAAATCTTAGACCTCTTATTTTCAATTGAATATATCAAAAATAAGTAATATAGATGAGAATTAATATGTTAGCAGATAATTTCATAATTATATATAATGAAAAATCAGCGTTAAAGTAAAGTTGTTGTAAAACTAAAATTAAGGTTTATTATGCTTTTAAAGATACTTTTATCAATATTAAGCGGGATAATAATTTTCCTTTCGTTCCCAAAGTTTAATTTCCCGTTTCTGGCATGGGTTGGTTTTGTGCCGCTTCTTATTGCGGTACAAAACACGAGATTAAAGTTTTCGATACTTCTAACTTTAGTTACGGGGCTGACAGCAAATGGATGCATTTACTACTGGGTTATAATTACTTGTTTGGCTGATGGACGTTCTATAATTTTCGGCGTATTTGTATGGTTGCTGTTAGTAATCTATTTATCTTTGTATTTTGGGATTTTTGGCGCAATATTGAGGTTGCTTAATACTTATATTTCAAAAGGCGGAAATACATTTTTGTTTATTTTTGGAATAGTTACTTCTTGGGTAACTCTTGAATTTATGAGGGCGCATCTGTTCTCCGGTTTTCCTTGGATGTTATTGGGCCATTCTCAGTGGAAGAACTTATATACCATTCAAAGTGTGGATATTTGGGGTGTTTATGGGATTAGCTTTGTTATAATTCTTATAAACACATTGCTTTTTATACTGTTGAAAAATATAAGCTGTTGGAAGTACGGCTTAATTGGGTTGGTTTTAGTTTTAGTTAACTTACTATATGGAATTAATAAATACGAAGAATTTGAGAGTAAACAATCTAATGCAGAAAAAGAGATAAAAATAGCGCTGCTTCAAGGTTCTATAGATCAGTACAAAAAATGGGACCAAAAATATGAAAATGAAATTCTAAATACGTATTGGGAACTAGCCAGAACTGCAGTAAATCAGGGTTCATATATAATGGTGTGGCCTGAAACCGCGATGCCGTATCTGCTGAATATTGATAATGGAATAAATAAGTGGCTAAACGATTTAATAAAACCTACAGCTTCTTTCCATATAATTGGTTCAATGGCAAAAGAAAAAAATGGTTATCTAAACTCTGCGTTTTTGTATAACCAGCAAGGCGAGCTAATCTCTCAATATGACAAAGTTCACCTTCTGCCTTTTAGCGAAACAATACCATTTGAATCATATTTAACAGAGGTTGCGCCGGTTCTTAAAGAATTTGGGGGATTCATTTCTGGTAAGAGTTATGAACCTTTAAAAGTAAATAATTACAATTTGGGTGTGACTATATGTTATGAAAGCATCTTTCCTGAGATTGCAAGAGAGTTAGCGAAGCAAAATGTAGATATGTTCATTAATATAACTAACGACGCATGGTTTTTAAACACTTCTGCGCCGTATCAGCATTTTGCAATGAATATATTTCGCGCTGTGGAGAATAGAATTAATCTTGCAAGGAGCGCTAATACCGGAATATCAGCATTTATAAGTCCATCTGGAAGAATTGAAAAATCATCAAAAATATTTGAAAAAGTGTCTTTAAATCATACGGTAAAAATAGTTCAAAAAAAGAGAACATTTTATACAATGCATGGTGATATTTTTGCTTTGATTTCCATGCTTGTATCAGTTATAATTATTATGCTGCTGTTTAGATTACAGTATGTGAACTTCAAGAAAATTAAATAAATATTTAATTAATATTTTATGAACCAGGATATAAATGAAGAACTAGGCAAGATAGAAGATTCTCTTAATAAGCTTAGGAGGTATCTTTGAACTTGATGAAAAACTAAAACAAATCAAAGAACTTGAATTAGAGACCTCGGAAGAAGACTTCTGGAATGATGCCTCTCATGCTCAAGAGAAAATAAAATTATTAAATGAGATTAAGGGCAGTATCAGCGCTTTCCAGTTAATGCGAAGAGAATATGTTAACTTGAAGGAGTTATCGGAATTGCTTAAAAGCGAAGTTGATGATGAACTTCAAAATGAGTTAATAGCGGGTATTGATGAATTGAGGATAAAAATTTCAGAATATGATTTTAAAATAAAACTCTCTGATGAGCATTCAAATTCACCTGCAATTATTACGCTTCATGCGGGGGCAGGCGGGACTGAATCTTGTGATTGGGCGGAGATGCTTTTAAGGATGTATCTTAGATGGGCTGAATCAAAGGGATTTAAGAGTCAAATAGTAGATATACTTCCCGGGGAAGAGGCTGGGGTTAAAAGGGTAACATTTATAATAAGAGGCGAATATGCATTTGGATTGCTGCAGGGGGAAATTGGGGTGCATAGATTAGTCAGGATATCTCCGTTTGATTCAAACAAACGAAGGCATACTTCATTTGCTGCATGTGATGTGATACCTGATGTAGAGGAGGATATTACAATCGATTTAAAAGATTCTGATATGAGGGTAGATACTTACAGGGCCAGCGGACATGGCGGCCAGCATGTAAACAAAACTGATAGCGCTGTCAGGATTACGCATATTCCTTCAGGGATAGTAGTTCAATGTCAGAATGAGAGGTCTCAGTATAAAAATAAGATGACTTGTTTAAAGATGCTTAAGGCGAAGCTGTATCAATTAGAGCAGGAAAAGAAGAAAGCTAAGGTAGAAAGATTGTACGATGAAAAGGGAGATATCGCATGGGGCAATCAGGTGCGTTCATATGTATTTATGCCGTATCAAATGGTGAAGGATCATCGTACAGGTTACGAAATAGGAAATGTCGATACGGTAATGGATGGAAACATTGACGGTCTTATTAAGGAATATCATAGTTGGAAATTGCTCAAAAAATAATGTACAATCTATAAGTTGCACTGTAAAGCTTATTTTTGCCGTTTAATTCAGCATTTATTTAAAAAAGAGGGAAGAATAAAAGACGATTATGGCTACTATTGTTATTGCAGATGATGATAATGATGTCTGTGAACTGCTCGCATTTATGCTGGAACGGGACGGGCATACCGTAATTGATGTGCATGATGGAGAGATGGTTTTTCCTTTGGTAGAAAAGGAAAAACCTGATTTAGTAATTCTTGATGTGATGATGCCTAATTTAGACGGTTATTCTGTAGCTTCGAAACTGTATGAGAATTTAGAAACTAAAAAAATTCCGATAATAGTTCTTACAGCAAAGGAAAAGACTAAGGAACTTTTTCAAGCTTTATCAAATGTTGCTTTATATGTAAACAAACCTTTTGAACCTGCGGTGTTGAGAACAATGGTACGAGAAGTCCTGGAACGGAAAAAATAAAACATGACAACTGAATCAGCTACACTCGAAGAAATAATTGAACAAAGAAAAGAGAAGCTAAATTGGCTTGTTGAACAGGGTATTTCACCTTATCCATCTGCATTCGAGGTTGAATTTTTAATATCGGACCTTAGCAAAGAAATTGAAAATATAATTAAGGATGAGCCTGAAAGAAAGGTTGTTATTGCAGGGCGGATAATGACTATGCGATTAATGGGGAAGGCCTGTTTTTGCCATATTCAGGACTCCAGCGGAAAGATGCAAGTGTATCTTAGGGAGGATATGTTAGGGGAGGATGCATATAGGATTTTTAAGAAGGGTATAGACATCGGTGATTGGATAGGTGTGGAAGGAAAGTGCTTTAAGACCCGAACAGGAGAGATAACAATAAATGTTTCAAAAATAAATTTATTATCAAAATCCTTAAGACCGCTGCCTGAAAAGTGGCATGGATTGAAGGATGTTGAGATTAGATATCGGCAAAGATATATAGATTTGATTGTTAATAATCATGTAAAAGAGATATTTATAACCAGGTCCAAGATTGTTGATTCATTAAGAAAGACACTTATGTCTCTGGATTTCATAGAGGTTGAAACCCCTCAGATGCAGGCTATCCCAGGGGGAGCTATAGCTAGACCGTTTAAGACATTCCATAATTCATTGGATATGCAGCTTTTTTTGAGAATAGCGCCGGAACTTTATTTAAAGAGACTTATTGTTGGTGGTTTTGAAAGGGTCTTTGAGATTGGAAGATGTTTCAGAAATGAGGGCATAGATTCCAGACATAATCCAGAATTCACTATATTGGAAGCATATAAGGCATGGGCTGATTATGAAGGTATTATGAAGCTTACAGAAGAGTTGTTTGCCAAACTTGCGGAAGATTTGAAGATTTCTGATAAGTTAAAATATCGGGGTAAGGAGTTTTCTATAAAAACACCTTTCAAAAAGGTGAGCATATTAGAACTATTCGAGCGTTATGTTGGCGAAAAATTGGAATTGCCTCCTAATAAAGATAAACTAATCAAAATTGCAAAGAAACACAATTTAACTTTAGAAGAGGATATTTCGGTATTAAAAATATATGACAGGATATTTGATGCGTTAATTACTCCTAACCTAGTTGACCCAACATTTGTTATTGATTATCCTAAAATGTTTTCTCCGTTAGCTAAGTCTAAGGAAGGGGAAAAGGAAGTTGCTGAACGTTTCGAACTGTTCATCGCGGGGGAGGAAATTGCTAATGCGTATAGTGAGTTAAACGATCCAATGGAACAGAGTAAGCTTTTCAAACAGCAGCTTGAGAATAAGAATGAGGATGAAAAATTGAATGCATATGATTATGATTATATACGCGCTCTTGAATACGGAATGCCACCAACCGGCGGGCTTGGAATTGGGATAGACCGTTTAGTTATGATAATAACCGGCATAGAAAGCATCAGGGAAGTGGTATTTTTTCCGCTCTTAAGACAGGAGAAATAATTGAATTACAAACTATTTATTGCAATGAGATATATCAAATCAAGGAAAAAAGGAGTATTTGCTCTTTTAACTACAGTTATTGCTATTTCAGGCGTTACGTTAGGTGTTGCTTCATTGATTATAACCCTTTCGGTAATGAATGGATTTAAGGATGATATTCAAAAAAAGATCCTTGGTACGCAATCTGAGCTTGTACTTACAAGCAGGACAAATAAGAAGATTGATATAAATAATGTGATTGTCAGGCTTGAGAGATTTCCCGAAGTGATTGCTGCATCCCCGTTTGTTTACGGGCAAGGAATATTGAAGATGGGATCAGCAAATGTTGGTTCGGTGGTTAAAGGCATTTTGCCGGATTATGAGAATAAAACCACCAGATTAAGCAAACAGATGGAAAAGGGGAATTTGGAGAGCTTAGATGCTAAAGGTTCGAAAAATATTGTTTTAGGTTTCGAACTTGCAAAGAATCTAGGAGTAGATATAGGGAATGAAGTGGTTCTTGTTTCCCCGCATGCTATAGCCACTCCTTTTGGAAATTTACCTCAGATGGCAGTTTTTAATGTAAGCGGGATATTCCATGTCGGAATGTATGAGTTTGATGCTAACCTGGCGTACATCTCTCTGGCAGAAGCACAAAAGATGTTTAATTATAATGATTCTGTGAGCGGTTTTGGGATAAAGATCGAGAATATTTATAACGCGCAAAAAATGGCGGAGCGTTTATCGTTTTATATGGGGTATGATTACTGGGTTAGGTCTTGGATAGAGATGAATAGGAATTTATTTTCTGCTTTGAAATTAGAGAAAATAGTAATGTTTATTATTCTGACCCTAATTATTTTAGTGGCTGCGTTCAATATAATCTCTAACTTATTTCTGCTGACTATGGAAAAATACAGGGATATAGGGGTACTAAGAGCATTAGGCGCTAAAATATTGGATATAAAGAAGATTTTTATTTTTGAAGGTTTAATTACGGGGGGATTAGGGATATTATTTGGAAGCGTTCTTGGAGTTGTAGTCTCATTATTATTAGACAGGTATAAATTTATAAAACTTCCGGCAGATGTATATTATATAGATACATTGCCTGTAAAGCTATTGTGGGGTGATCTGGCCGTAGTTACAGTTGTGGCATTAATAATCGCTTTCTTTTCTACCATATACCCGGCACAAAAAGCCGCAAAGATTGATCCGGTGGAGGCTATAAGGTATGGGTAATCTTTCCACTATAGCTTCAACTGAAGTGAGAGCAGATTCATATGTAGATTTTGAATCGCGCATAGTAATAAAGGCGGAATCAATCTGGAGGGTTTTCCTACAAGGCAAGCAGAGTATTGCTGTAGTAAAGGGAATAGATCTGATTGCTTATGAAGGTGAGATTGTATCAATTATAGGTCCATCAGGAGCCGGGAAAAGCACAATTCTGCATATATTAGGGTTAATTGATACTATGAATCAGGGAGAATTATTTTTGTTTGGAAAAAATATTAAAACCTTTTCGGAAAATGATAAAACTAATTTAAGGAATCATGCAATAGGATTTCTTTTTCAATTTCATTATTTGCTGGATGAGTTTACTGTGCTGGAAAATGTAATGCTTCCGGGATTTATCGCAGGTGAATCTAAGTCTGTTATTTATCCAAGGGCTATGGATTTACTTGCAAGATTGGGGTTGGAGAATCGAATAAATTCTTTGCCTTCGGAGATTTCCGGAGGTGAACAGCAGCGCGCAGCTCTAGCCCGTGCTCTCATTAATCATCCAAAACTGATACTTGCTGATGAACCAACGGGTAATTTAGATAAGGAAAAAGGTGAGGAGATTAGGCGGTTGCTTTGGGAAAAAGCGGAAGAATCCGGTTCAACCTTAATTATAGTAACGCATAATAATAGTATTGCCAAAAAGGCACATAGAATTATTAAGATGGTAGATGGAAAATTCATTAAAGATTAGAGATCTCTCAAAAAGTCCTCTGCGTAGCGAAATTTTGGGATTTGAGCCGAGATGAGGCGCGTCACTGCTTCGCTCTAAAGACCGAAATTGCAGCAGCAAAGGGACTTCTTGAGCGATCTCGAGTTAGGAGTCTAAAGATGTTAATATTTATTAATGGGAAATATTACAAGGAGCATGAGGCTTGTATCTCAGTGTTAGATCATGGATTATTGTACGGTGACGGCGTTTTTGAAGGTATAAGGATTTATGAAGGTAAGGTTTTTTGTTTAAGAGAGCACTTAAAAAGACTTTATGATTCAGCTCAAGCTTTAATCTTAAATATTTCTATGACAATCGATGAGATGCAGGAAGCAGTCTTGGAAACAGTAAGAGTTAACAAATTGCAGAATGGATATATAAGACTTATAGCAACAAGAGGTGTCGGCGATCTTGGACTTAATCCATACAATTGCAAACGCGCGCTTATTATAATTATAGCTGACAAAATTCAATTATATCCAGAAAAACTTTATGAACGGGGGCTTGAAGTCGTTACAGTTGCAACTAAGCGAAATATCCCGGAAGCTTTAGATCCAAATATAAAATCGTTGAATTACTTAAATAACATAATGGCGAAGGTTGAAGCTATACGCAGCAATGTCCAAGAAGCCATTATGCTGAATTATCAAGGTTACGTTGCTGAATGTACAGGAGATAATATATTCATAATTTCAAAGAATAAGTTAATTACTCCTCCATCCTGGGTTGGGGCATTAAATGGAATAACCCGGCAGGTTGTTATTGAACTGGCAGAAAAAAAGTTAAAATTAAAAGTAAGAGAAGATGTTTTTACACGTTACCATGTCTATACAGCAGACGAGTGTTTCTTAACTGGAACTGCGGCGGAGGTAATCCCGGTTGTAAGGGTCGATAACAGGAATATTGGTTCTGGAAAACCAGGACATATAACTTTAAGACTAATTAAGGAGTTTAGAAAACTGACAAAATCTACAGGAGTTCCGGTTTATAAAAGGTAAAATTAACTATTGCAGAAAATTGAAATTTATAATATATAGATAATAGGAACAAAGAATTGTAATATATGTTAGAAACAAAGTAAGATGCAAAATACAGTTTAAGAAAAGAGAACTAATATGCCAAATAGATTTACTGAACGAGCTCAAAGAGTGATATTAATTGCGCAAGAAGAAGCAAAACGTTTAAATCACGATTATGTAGGCACGGAACATATTTTGCTTGGTTTAATTGCTTTGGGAGAAGGGGTTGCAGCTCAGGTATTGGCCAATCTTGGAGTCGATCTTCGCAGGGTCCGCAACGAAATAGAAAAGATAGTTGGTACCGGAGATAATGTACTTTTATTAGGGGAGATACCTTTTACCCCGCGCGCAAAGAAGGTTTTAGAATTAGCTGTAGAAGAAGCTCAGAACATGGGTCATAACTATGTTGGAACAGAGCATCTGCTGTTGGGGCTTATACGCGAGGAAGAGGGTGTAGCCGCGAGAGTGCTTGAAAATATCGGCATCAGATTGGAATTAGTAAAGGAAGAAGTAATAAATCTTCTTGGTGAAGCTCAGGTTCCTTTGGATAATATTCAATCAGGTCAGTCAAGGCCGACTAAATCAAAAACACCAACACTGGATGAATTTGGCAGAGATTTAACGGTACTTTCCCGGGAAAATAAACTTGATCCTGTAATTGGCAGGGAAATGGAGATAGAGCGGTTGATTCAGATATTGTCCCGCAGAACGAAGAACAATCCTGTTTTAATTGGCGATCCCGGTGTTGGAAAAACCGCTATAGTTGAGGGGCTTGCTCAAAAAATTTCAAAGGGGGATATCCCGGAATTACTGCATAACAAACGCGTTATGACTTTAGATTTAGCCGCTGTTGTTGCCGGAACTAAATATAGAGGGGAGTTTGAGCAAAGATTAAAAAATATTATGGAGGAAATCAGGCGTTCCAAGAATTCGATAATAATATTTATCGATGAGCTTCACACAGTAATTGGGGCGGGCGCCGCAGAAGGGGCTATAGACGCGTCGAATATGCTCAAACCTGCTTTGTCACGCGGCGAGCTGCAGTGTATAGGTGCTACGACATTAGACGAGTACCGCAAACATATTGAGCATGATGCAGCCCTTGAAAGACGTTTCCAGCCGATTAATGTTGATCCTCCGACTGTTGAGCAAACCATAGAGATTCTTGAGGGTTTAAAGGACAAATATGAGTCCCATCATAAAGTAAAATTTACTTCTGCTGCGTTAGCGGGAGCCGCCCAACTTTCTGATAGATATATTTCAGATCGATATCTTCCTGATAAAGCGATTGATTTAATAGATGAAGCCGGCAGCAGAGCGCGGTTAATGGTGTCTCAGCTGCCTGATGAGTTAAAAACAAAAGAATCTGAGATAGAGGAGCTTGCTAAATCAAAGGATGATTCTATAGCTTCACAGGAATACGAGAAAGCAGCGAAATTCCGCGATTCAGAAAAGGAATTGAGAAAATCTCTTGAGGAAGAAAAAAGGAAGTGGAGGGAGAAAAGAGAGCAGGCTCAGCCTACTATTAGTGATGAGGATATTGCTTCCATTGTTTCAAAATGGACCGGGATTCCTGTAAATAGGTTAACCGAAAAGGAATCTGAAAAATTACTTCATATGGAAAAGGAGCTGCATAAACGGATAATCGGACAGGATGAAGCTATAAAGGTTCTGTCCCAGGCTATAAGACGTTCAAGAACTGGTCTGCAGGATCCAAGAAAACCGATTGGTTCGTTCATCTTTTTGGGACCAACAGGTGTTGGCAAGACAGAACTTGCTCGAGCAATGGCTGAGTTTTTATTCGGGAATGATGATGCAGTTATAAGAGTGGATATGTCCGAATATATGGAGAAATTCTCTGTTTCCAGGTTGATAGGCGCTCCCCCAGGTTATGTTGGATATGAGGAAGGCGGGCAACTCTCCGAACAAGTAAGGAGAAAACCTTATTCTGTGGTATTATTAGACGAAATCGAAAAAGCTCATCCGGAGGTTTTTAATATTTTATTGCAGATTATGGATGACGGTGTGCTGTCGGATAATTTAGGTCATAAAGTTAATTTTAAGAATACGGTAGTTATAATGACTTCAAATGTTGGTGCAAGATTAATCTCTAAAGGGAAATCTTTAGGATTTCTCGTACAAGAGGACATGCAGCATGAATACCGTGTTATGAAGGATACAGTAATGGAAGAGGTTAAAAAAGCTTTTAATCCGGAATTCTTAAATAGGATTGACGAAATAATTGTATTCCATCCATTAGAAAAAGATCATATGGCTGAAATACTTGAGCTGATGTTAGCCAGAGTTGATAAAAGATTGGTTCAACAGGGATTAAAAATAGAGATTTCAGACAAGGCAAAGGAGTTTTTGCTGGAACAGGGTTTTGATCCTCATTATGGCGCCAGACCGCTGCAAAGGACAATTCAACGTTCACTTGAAGACCTGCTTGCTGAAGAAATACTGGCAAAAAAATTCAATATTTCGATAAAAGGTTCAGGAAAACAAGCAAAAAAATTAAAAATTTATGCTGATTATGATTCTTCACATAAAAGAATTACATTTAGCCAAACACCATTCCCAAAACCAGTAAAAAGCTAAGGAGCTTCATTTCAGTTATTCGATTGTTGTGTGCAGCTTAAAGCTTAATTAACTGCACAAAGTCCCTGCCCCTATACTTGGTTTCAATAATTGTTTATAATTTAGCTTATGGCGCGTCCGATAAAAAAGATTTTCACTAAGATAATAAATAGGGTATTTAGCTTTATTAGCTTATTTATAATATTACTAATAGTAAGCATAATATTTCTACTTATAGTATATCGTACACAGCTTATCTCAGTTCCAATTCATAATTTCATTTTCGAAAAAATTCATCAAACAACTGGGATGAACATAACTGTTGGAAAGATAACGTCAAATTATTTCAACAAAATATACTTCAATAAGATAGCGATTTATGCAAAAGATGACTCACATATCCATTTTGCTAAAGTTGAGCAAATTGCAATTAAAATAGATCTAATGAAGATATTATCTTTTTCTGGTGATTATATGGACATGATTGCTGCTGTAGAGCTTTATTCTCCTGCATTTCCAATTAAAGAATCAACTATTGAAACTATAAAAGAGGTACATAAGAAGTTCAGCTCTGAAAAAAAGGGATTTAAGTCAGTAAATATAACATGGAATAATGGATCTTTGGCGTTTGATGATGGTTTGTATTCATTAAATGAGATCAGCGGCTTTTTTTCTGCGCAGGATGGTGTTAATGAGTTGAACATCCTGGCAAAAGGACAATTAAATGAGGATATCCTGATAAACCTTACACAGTCTGAAGCAGAGGCATTATCGATTACTGCAGTATTAGGGTTAAATAGTTCAAGCTGTATCGTTTCTGATAGTAAAGATGCCGTAAAGAATATCAAGAAAATATTAAAAAATTATATTAACACAAAATTACCAACAGCGTTAAATGAAATTTTGGATGTGTTAGGCAGAAATAAGTATGCGTTTTCATTGAATGGCAACGTACATGCTCAAATTGACATTAAAAAGGATAAAGAGATAGATAATAAAATAAAGTGGGATAACAAAATAGAATTTAACAAGTTTTCTGTGTTATCTAAAGAATCAGTGCCTCTTGCAGAGTTAAACGGACCAATATATTTGTCTGAAGCTCAAATAAAAACAGAAGAACTTAATGTGACATTATTAGATTCACTATCATTTGTTTTAAAAGGTTATATAAAAGAACCCATCGGGAATGCAGTTTATAACTTGAGTATGGATGGGATAAACAGCTTGCCGGTTAAAAACCTGCCTCAAGGAGCACTATCTAAAATATTGTCAAATTCTAAAGGTGAAATATATAATTCAGTTCAATTGATGGGCACAAAAGAAAAACCATTGTTGACTGGATTAATCTCTTCAAAGCAGATCGATTTCGGAGCGTTGATAGTAAATTCTCTATACGGCAAATACAGTATAGATAACGATCATTTTATAGTTGAAGATCTTAAATTCGAGACTTTAAATGGGAAAGGAAGTTTGTTCGGCACACTAACAAAGGATAATGCTTTTGGCGAGCTGAAGATTATGGAAATGGATTTAAGCAAACTTAAAATAAACGAGTCTGAGAATAAACTATTTGGCAAAATTGACATATCAGCGGATGTGTACGGCAACAAATTGCATCCAAAAATTAGAGGTAATATAAAATTCTCTGAGTTATCATTTGGTGAAAAAATATTTGGGACAGTTGCCGGCAAATTTGATTTGGATTCTAATAATATTAAGATGACTGTAAAAAATACCGACAATACGTTTGCGTTTGATACTGACGCGGTTTATGATAATAATATTTTGAAATTTAATGAAATAGATATTAATTTGAGCGCTACGGAATATATAAGAGGAATAGGCCAAATTAATTTTATTACTGAAGAAATTGATTCTGATTTTACTGTTGAAAATATTAACGTAGAATCACTGTCTTTTATACACCCGTCATTAAAAGATTATAAAGGGAGAATATCATATCTTGGCAAAATAAAAGGATTTATAAAAGATCCTTTTATTATAGGGCACGTATCTGCAAAGAATATTTCAAAAAGATATGTAATAACTGATGAGGGTGATGTCGCAATAGAAGCGGATGTTGTTTATGATAGAAAAAACTTAAAAATACCTTCTTTTAGTATAGTTAATCTGTGCGCCGGGAATATAGATATTATCAGAAGCCCTAATAAACAAAAGAATATATTTGTAGAAGGAAACATAGATTTTAATAAAGGGAATCTCGACTCAATAAATAATTTATTTGACGGGAATATTAACCTTGAGGGTATTATAGATGGGAATATTAAATTTCACTATGATCCGTCAGAGAGTACTGAATTAGAAAAAGAAAAATCATTGTTTGGTAATGTGCGGGATGAATTCAAAAAGATATTTGTAGAAAAAAACGGAGATATGCTTTCATGGGACGTGGATGTGTGTCTTAATATAAAGGATATGGTAATTCCCGGCTTAAACGCAAAAGATTGTTTAGTAAAAAGCTCGTTAACGAAAGGTATATTAAAATTTGATAAATTAAATTTTAATCAGGATAAAGGTTCAGCAAAGTTAGCCGGGGAAATGGATTTGAGATATAATTTTGGACGTTTTAGTTTTAAAATGGAGGCTATCAACTTTAATTATTATAAAACATTATATGATGGTTTGATCAATATAAGCGGAGATTTTGACAGGGTAAAAGAGTTAAGTTATAAAGGAAAGGTATATTCGCCGGATTTAATTATTCAAGGTATTAACGGCGGTGGAATAGACTGCAAATTCAATTATATGAACAGGAAATTTGCATTCACAACTATACGCTGGGGAAGTCTGTTAAAAGGCGAATTAGAGTTAGATTTCAGTTCAACTGCAAGAGTGCCATTAAAAGGTAAGTTTTACAGTTACGTTAAAAACATAGAGCTCCTTAAGCCATCAATCCCCAAAAAGATTGAAGCTAAATTAGAAGGGCCAGCTGAATTTTCGATAGAGATTGGTGGTGGATTAAAGAATCCTGAGGTTAAATTTAATTTCGAATTTATTCAGGATAAATGGAATGAGCTATTAATCAGCTCAAAAGGGAAGGGAACTATACAGCATGGGGTAATAAGAATCTTTGATACAAATGTAATGATTAATTATGATACCATTTTTAATTTAGAATATCAGAATATACTGTCAAACAACCAGGGCTTAAATTTATTAATTTCTATAAAACAATGTAATTGTGATCTTCTATCAAAAGGATTTCCTGCGCTTAAGGAATTAAAAGGCAATTTTAAGGGTATTTTAGAATTTACAGGTAATATGAAAAATATTGAGTTACGAGGTAAACTTTCCGGGGAAGGAATGAAATATAGGAAATTGGATATTGAAAAATGGCAGTTAGCATTTGATTATAGCAATAATCAGTTAATAATAGATGAATTAAGCGTTAATCTTAATAATGGAAGAATATTTGTTGAACAAGGCGGAATAATCAAACAATTGGAAAAGGGTAAATTCAAATATAATGCTGCCGCAAACATTAGAGATTTAGATCTTGGACCTATTACAATATTTGGCGGGCTCGAATCAGAAGGAATTATAAAAACAGGAGATGAATTGTTAATTGAGGCTATGGCCAGAGCAAAGAATTTATGGATAAATCAGAAGAATTATGAAAATAATTTGCTTAAGCTTAAACTAAAAGGGGATATGCTGGAATTTTTGGATACAGAAATATCCGAGTATAATGTAATTGGAATTACAGATTTCAAGAATTATCCTAGGATATATTTGCGCAATCTGGCTGTGAAAAAAAACAGTCAGCTTATTGCAAATATGAAAGGATACTTTGATGAAGTAGGATTGGATATTGAGGGAAATATAAACGGTATTGATGCTCAAGACGTCTTTGAGCTGTCTAAAATTGAAGTTCCTATAAATGGTGAAATGACAATGGAATATATTTTAAGCGGCAGTTATAATAATCTTCAGTTACTGTCCAATATGAATATAAATATCGGCAAGATATATGAAATACCGTTTGTTAACGCAAACTGTCAGCTGAAAATGAAGGATCACTATGTTACGGTTGATACGATGAGAATAGTTAAGCAGGGCGCATTCCTTTTTGATCTCGAAGGTAGTTTCCCTTATATAACGGAATCAACACCTTCTGAAGAAATAAAAAATAAGCTTATAAATATTGATATGGAGTTGGAAGATTTTGGTTATTCTATAATTAGATCAATTTTCCCGTTTATACACTCAGGAGAAGGAATACTTACGGGCAAGCTTAAAATAAGGGGTGATGCCGAGAATCCAAGTTTTATTGGACATCTTACAACGCAGAACGGAACAATAACCTCAAAAAAATATTTTAAGAAGCTTAAGGATCTAAAGATTTCAGTTTTAATGGAGGACTATACTCTAAAGGTTAAAGAAATATCAGGAGTAATAGGCAATGGATTTGCCGTAATTTCCGGAAAAATGAATCTGGGATGGTTGAAGATTAATAATATCGAACTAAAACTTGAAACTACAGGAGATTCAGGCGTTTCCGTAACAATCCCGGAATTATCTATTAATCCAACACCGCTGTTTGGAAGAATTACTGAATCACCATCAAAAGGCAGGCCAAAATGTTTGATTAATTTAACCGGTTCTTCTGAAAGTCCGGTTTTAGCCGGGTGGATTCAGTTGGAGAATACTTATTTTACATATCCTGGCTTTAAAACAAGTGCAGATAATAGAATATTGTCTAATATCTTAGCAAATACGCTTTGGGATTTAAGCATTAGGTCTGGAGAAAATACCTGGTTTGAAAATGAATATGCAAATCTTAAGGTTGACGGGAATATACATATAAATGGCAAGAAGGGAAATTTAAGAGTAGATGGCAGGGTTGAATCTAATGAAGGCAGTGTGGGGTACCTTGGAACGGAATTTGATGTAGATAAGATGCTATTTGAAGTAATACCTTTTGAGGATTTAGAAAATGAAGGTAATATAAAAAATATTGCTTATTTGGAAGGAAAGGCTCATACTACAGTCTCAAAATATAATGCGCAATTACAGCGAACTATTGAAGACAACATTAGCATGTCAATTCCAAGGGCTAATGTGAAAGAGATAAAACCAGTATTTGTTTCAAAAAATAATCCAGATTTGGATTCAGAAAAAGCCCTTATCAGAGCTACCGGATATGATATCAGCAGCCTGAATCAGGAAGAAAAGGATACAGTTCTGCGCAGAGGTATAGTTCAAATTATCGATGCAACACTTACAACCCCAATCGCCAGAAAGATAGTTAGAAATATAGGGATAATCGATACCGTATCAGTGAGTCATGAGATGGTTGATAGGGAAGAATCAAAATCGCAAGACATTAAAAAAAATGATATGCTTGATACATTCCTCGGCACAAGATATACTGTGGGAAAACATTTTAATTCAAAAATATTACTTGAATACAGCGTGCTTGTTGATGAGCTGCAAAACAGATTGGATTTAAGACATGAATTAAATCTTTCATATAATCTTGGAAGAAGTTTGTATCTCAAAGGTTTTACAGAACTAGATACAAGATTTGGGTACAGACGCGAACAGAAGGCACTAATTGAAAAGCAATGGCGTTTTAGATAAGGAAATGAATGAGAATTAAAGGAAGAGAAATTCTTGCAGTAATAATATTACTAATAACATTTTTTGTTCAAGCCCTCTTTAGCATGCGGCAGAAATCTCCTACATATGATGAGATACAGCAACTCCCATGCGGCTATACACATTGGATGACAGGCAAATTTAATTATGGATTAGGACACACACCGCTTGTAAGGTTAATATGCTCGTTGCCGCATATATTTATGGATATAAACTTGCCTCCTTTAAATATTTTACTGGATAGGAAAAATGAAAAAGTAACAGACTATAACATAGGGCTTGATTATTTATTCGGCAAGAGTTTTATTTATAGATATAACAGAAATGCCGATAATATCATATTTTGGGGAAGATTTCCGGTACTCTTAGTAACGCTCATACTGGGTTTATACATATTTATATGGGCAAGAAAATTTTATGGAGCAAAAGCTGGATTAATGGCATTGTTTCTTTTTTCTTTCTCACCTAATATGCTCGCGTTTTCAAGGTTCATTATAACCGATATTGTTATGATTACATTCGGTTTTATATCAATGTACTATTTATATCAATTCCTGCAGGATTTTAATGCTAAGGATTTTATTCTAATGAGTGTGTTTTGTGGATTAGCACTCATAAGTAAATTTACTGCTATACTTTTATTATTAATTATTGTCCCGGTTATGTTTTATTTTAAGAACTTAAAACAACTTAGGCAAAAATTGAAGTATTCAATTTTATTCCTAGTAATTGTATGGGTAGTAATTTGCGCCGGGTATTTCTTTCAGGAGCCGATCTTTTTAAGAGATGTATCATATAATGAAATATCAGATATAATCCCCGGTAGTTTATTTGACAAGCCATTATTTTATTTTCTAAGTTCGTTACCACTGCCTGATTTTTATTTAAAGGGGATATTAAATACTATTCACAGAAATAACATTGGATTCCCTTCGTTTTTAATAGGTGAATATTCAATTACTGGTTGGCCGCATTATTATCTGGTTGTGCTTTTATTGAAACTGCCTCTAGTAAGCATACTTTTGGGGGTACTTACATTCCTTTCGCTTTTCAGGGTCAGAGTGCTTTTTAAGGAGCTATTCCTGTTAGCTCCAATAATGTTGTATTTTTTATTCAACTCATTTTCAAGGATACAAACCGGTATGCAGTATCTGATACCTATTATCCCTTTCTATTTGGTATTAGTAAGCAGAATTGTTAATTGGAAAAGCATTGAAACGCTAAAATTTAAAAAGATATATATAGTCATTTTAAGTTGTTTTTATGTGTATTCTAGTTTAAATGCATATCCGAACTACCTTACATATTTTAACGAAATTGTTGAATCACCAGTAATGAGCTATAAATATTTACTTGGTTCAAATAATGATCTTGGGCAGGATCTAAAGGGATTGGCCGTTTATGTAGATAAAATAGATCATTGTGAAGTTATTTTGTGCTATTTCGGTACCGCAGATCCGTCTTACTATGGTATTAAATATCAATCACTTTTGAGTGATAATACAGATTCAAGATATATTGCGGAAGATTACCCATTAAAGGAATTGCTGGCAATCAGTATTACTAATTTGCAATCGCTCTATTTTAACAGAAAAGGTGTATTTGATTGGCTGAAACATTATAAAATTGATAAAAATATTGGGAATACAATTATTGTTTACGATATAACAGGGGATGAGTTTGCTCATTATCAATTGGGGCGAATTTATTTGATGAGTAATGAATACGAAAAAGCTTTGAGAGAGTCGAGAAGAATACGAATAATTAATCCAAATAGTAAAGGTGCAAAATTAATAGCCGAAAAGGCTAAAATTGCTGTGCAAAATGCTGACAGAGGGATTATAAGCCAGAAGAAAAAAAAACTTAAATAGATTGTATGCCTTTCTTCAATAAACTTCTATAATAGTAGAAATATCTGGAAAAAATAAATTGATTTTAAGTGATATTTGTAATATTATATTAATCTATGTTTAACGAGAAAACCATAAAAATAATTGTATTTTTGTTGATTCCCGCGGCGGTTTTATTTGGGAATTTTCCAAAATTATTTGCTGAAGAAATAAAAATCATTCGGGAAATAGAGGTTTCTGGAAATTCTTATATAAAGAAGCGAACCATTCTTTCTCAGGTAGACAGCAGAAAGGGCGATTTGTTTTCAGAGCAAACTTTAAAATTAGATGTGCAGAAGATATTTAATTTAGGTTATTTTGAAGATGTAGCAGTTGAAACTGAAGATTTAGAAACTGATGATGGAGAAGTTCCGGCTGTAAGAGTGATTTTTGCTGTTGTTGAAAAGCCAAAGATTGAGAAAATTATTTTTATAGGTAATAAGAAATTTTCAAAATCAAGTTTAAGGGGTGAGATCGACTCCAAAGCTGGGGAGAGCCTAGATACTATAACCCTATCCAGCGACGAAGAAAAAATAAAAGATAAATATAGAGAAAAAGGGTATGCAGATGTAGAAGTTGAGCATTTCATCAAAGAAAGTGAGAAGAAAGAAAGCAGAATAGTATTAACATTTTATATAACTGAAGGCAACAGGATACTGATTAAAGAAGTGAAAGTGGTAGGTGTAACTCAGTATAAGACAAAAAAAATAAAGAAATTGATGAAGACCAAAAGGAAAAAAGTTTTCAAACAAGAAAACTTGGATTTAGATATTGCTAAGATATATGATTTTTACAAGAACAGAGGATTTCTAAATGTGAATATTACAGAGCCTGTAATCAGCTACAACGCGGAAAGAACAGGCCTTTTTATTGAATTTGAAATAAATGAGGGCAGAAAATATAAAATTAATTCATATGAATTTAGCGGTAATACTGTGTATTCAGAAAAAGAGCTAAAAGATGTCGTTGTGATAAAAACTAATAGATTGTTCAAAGAAGAGACTTATCAGGATACTATAAGAAATATTCAGGAATTATACGCAAATAAGGGTTATTTACGCGTTGATGTGGCTGCGAAAAAAATAACCGATGATGAAAAGGGAATAGTAGATATTGTTTTTGAGATTAGAGAAAATGAGGTTGTTTATGTAGATCGGATTTATGTTGACGGTAATCTTTCAACTAAAGAGAAGGTAATAAGAAGAGAGATATTAATTAAAGAAGGTGAACCATTTAGCGCTATTAAAGTGAGAAGGAGTTTTGAGAGAATTATGAATCTTGGCTTTATGGATGATGTACAGATAGATATTCAGCAGCCAAGGGCGTTAGATAGAGCAGATCTGGTATTTGAAGTCACAGAAGGCAAACCTGGGGTTTTATCCGCCGGCGCCGGGTTTTCATCAGTTGACGGGGTATTGGGGACTATGTCTGTATCTCATATAAATCTGTTTGGAAGAGCTCAGAAGCTGAATTTGATGTGGGAATTTGGCGAAAGAAGGCAAAGTTACGATATAAGTTTTACAGAACCTTGGATTTTCGATAAGCCGGTTAGCTTCGGAGTGGATATATTTGATACGGTTAGAAGAAGGCAGTATGGTGATGATCCTACGGCATACAGGGAAAGACGCAGAGGAGGCGGTATCAGGGTTGGGCCAAGATTTTCTGACATTTATTCCGCGTTTTTTAATTATTCTTATGAAAATATTAGGGTTTTTGATATTGATCAGGACCTTGCTGATCAGATTAGTGCTAGTGATGACGTGACCTCGAGTCTTACACCCCAGATTGTAAGGGATACAAGGGATAATGTCTTTGATCCTACGCGCGGATCCAGGAACAGCCTTGCTGTTCAGGTGGCAGGAGGGCCGTTTGGCGGGGATATTAATTTTTGCAAACCGATATTGAAAAGCTCCTGGTTTTTTCCTACTTTCTGGAAGTTTGTTTTTTCTTTGAATTTAGAAACCGGCGCGGTTAAGCATTTTCTGCCGTCAAAAGAGGTTCCTATTTTTGAGAGGTTCTATGTAGGCGGTTCGGACTCCATAAGAGGATATGATTACAGGGGTGAAATAGGGCCTTTTGAGGGCGGGAACGTAATGGCTGTTCTGAATGCAGAATACAAGTTTCCAATTGTCCAAGAAAAACGAAGGACTATTCTTCAGGGAGCGTTTTTTTTAGATGTAGGAAATGCCTGGAGAAGTTCAAAAGATGTTGACTTAAGAATAGGGAGTCAAGATGAATATATGAAAGCCGGTGTTGGATTTGGAATAAGATTTAAAACGCCCGTGTTTCCAATCAGACTTGATTGGGGCTATGGATTAAATCATCAACCAGGAGAGGATTTGAGCCAGTTTTATTTTACAATTGGAAATATATTCTAAATTTGCTATAAATAAATACAATCTTAACTATTATAGCAGCTTATAACCAAAAAAGTATATGGGGGAAATTATGTTTATTAAAAATCGTTTGATTCTAAGTATAATACTATTAGTATTTCCATTTGCTTTATATGCGGTTGAAATTCCTCTTACAAAGACTCTTAGCAGTGACGGAGCAGCAACTAATACATTTGCCATAGTTGATATGTCAAAAGTACTAGACAACTTTCCAGAAACGCAGCGCAAACAAAAGGAATTCGAAAAAAAAGTGGGTGAGATTGAAGAGAAGCTAAAGCTTAAAGAAGAGGAAGTTGCAAAACTTCAAGCTGAGATTGATGCCTCACGAGTAACAAACAGGCAAGAGGAAAAAAAGACTCAACCTGAACCGTCAATGGATGGATTTATCTTAACAGAATCAACGCAAACTGCTGAAACTGCGCAGGATATTGAAGCAGAAATTGAAGCGAATCAGGATGATGAATCAGCCATTATTGAAAAACAAAACCAAGATAAAGCAGTTTCTCAAGAAGTTGATAAAAGCACCTCAACCGCATCAGTAATAGTTGATCCAAAAGTACTGGAAGAGAAGAAAAAAGAGTTGGAAGAGAAATCAGGAGAATTAGCTAATTTGAAAGAGGAATCTAATATAGAGATTCAGGAATTGCATATTTCATTTCGTCAGCAGGTTATGGGGAAGATATATGTTGTTCTTCAGGAATTAGCTGGTGAAGAAGGTATAGAGATTATTGTTGACAAAAATAATGTTTTATATGGGAAGCCGAATATTGATTTAACTCAAAAGTTAGTAGATCGTCTTTCCGGGAAAAAATAGAGGGTTGGTTTTAAATGAAATTAGCTGAAATTTGCCAAATTGTAGAAGGAAGGATAGATGCAGCGAAAATAGATTTTTCTATAGATAAGCTAACTGTAGAGAATGTTAATACGCTGGATGAGGCAAATGAGAAGGAGTTAACATTTTTGTCAAATCCCAAATATCTTAAGAATCTGGGTTGTACAAAAGCGTTGGTCGTTCTAATAGCGGAAAAATTATTTAATAACATTCCTAAGAAAGAGTTGGATAACCTTAAAAAAGTGTTTTTGGTTGTAAAAAATCCTCAAATTGCATTGAGTAAGTTGCTGAAATTACAAGATACCAAAGTTAGTATCAGCGGTATCTCAAAAAAAGCAAGTATTTCAGAGGGAGCTGAACTGGCAGATGGCATCAGCGTCGGTGATTTTAGTGTTATTGAGGCAGGAGTTGGGATTGGAACCGGAACGGTAATCTACCCGCGTGTATTTATCGGCAGCAATGCAAAGATTGGGAAAAACTGTATTTTATACCCGAATGTTGTAATTGGGAATGGATGTATTCTTGAAAATAATATAATCTTGCAGAGCGGTGTTGTTATAGGATCTGATGGTTTTGGTTATGCTGAAGAAAAAGGTGTTCAAGTAAAGATACCTCAGGTTGGCATTGTTTATATTGAAGATGATGTTGAGGTTGGAGCAAATTCGGTTATCGACAGGGCAACGATAGGTAAAACGCGTATAGGTGCTGGCACCAAAATAGACAATCTGGTTCATATAGCTCATAATGTAACTATCGGCAAAAATTGCGTTATAGTAGCATTGGTAGGAATCTCCGGGTCAACAAAGGTAGGAAATAATGTCACATTAGCGGGGCAGGCTGGTGTAGCCGGCCATTTAAATATCGGAGATAGAGTAGTGGCCGGAGCAAGATCCGGCATTATTGGGGATATTCCATCGGATTCAATGGTATCCGGATTTCCTGCAAGGCCTCACAGGGAGATGATGAAAATAATCGCAGCCACGTATAAACTGCCAAAAATAATAAATAGATTAAGCAGGAGTGATCGTGAGTGATACACAGAAAACAATCGCAAAAAATATTTTTTTCAAAGGAATTGGATTGCATACCGGCAATATAACCAGGATTACGTTAAAACCGTCTCCCGCAAATTATGGTATTCGTTTTTTCAGGGAGGATTTTCCCGAAGCCGCGCCTATACTTGCTACTTATGAAAACGTAATAGGGATTATGAGAGGGACAACAATTGGAAATGATACCGTTCATATTCATACTGTTGAACATCTGCTTGCGGCTTTTTACGGAATGGGAATCGATAATATCGAGATTCATATAGATGGGAATGAACCGCCGGTTGCTGATGGAAGCGCCGCTTCTTTTGTTAATATAATTCAAGAAGCCGGCATTGTTGATCAAGAGGTAGAAAAAGACTACCTGGTTATTGATAAAGAGGTTCATTATAAAAACGGAGATACTGTTATTACTGCAAATAAATTTGATGGCTTAAAGATAGAAGCAGAGATTATCTACAATCATCCATTTATAAAATCTCAGCGTTTTGAAATTAATGTGGATGAGAAGACATTTATCGAACAGCTGTCAAACGCAAGGACATTTTGCTTTGATTATGAGATAGAGACTCTTAAAAAGAGCGGCCTTGCCAAAGGCGGGTCATTAGACAACGCGGTTGTTATAGGAATGGATAAAATCTATTCCAAAAATAATGGCTTAAGGTATCAGGATGAGTTCATCCGGCATAAGATTCTGGATTTAATGGGAGATCTTTATTTGTTGGGCAGGCCAATAAAAGCTCATATAAAGGCTGTCAGGCCGGGGCATGAGCATAACATTAATTTCGTAAAGGCTATATTTCAAAAGTATCAGGTTTCAGGATAGGATAAATAACAGATTCGGAAAATAATAACTAATTAATAGGGGGATATATCTGTGCAAAAGCAAGAACAATCTATTGTTGGAAGAATATTAGAGGTGGAGGAAATTATCAGCATAATTCCTCACCGGGATCCGATGCTGATGATTGATCAAGTAAAGGTTATAGAAGAATCAAAAAAGGCAGTGGGATATAAGCATTTAAGCGGGAAAGAGGATTTTTTCAGAGGTCATTTTCCCGGTTATCCTATAATGCCGGGAGTGTTAATAATAGAAGCATTAGCGCAAACATCATGTGTTTTATTCTTATCCCATCCAGAGTTAAGTGATAAATTAGCTTTTTTTATGTCAATAAATAATGCTAAGTTCAGAAAGCCGGTGTTTCCTGGGGATATTTTGGAGTTAAGAGTTGATGTTTTAAGAGCCAGGGAGAGGGGCGGGAAGATTAGAGGTGAAGCTTTTGTAAATGAAGAATTAGTTACGGAAGCTGAATTCATGTTTGTGCTTACAGATAAAAGTCAGTAGAAAGGGATATCATGATTCATTCCACAGCAATAATAGATAAATCCGTCCAGATAGATCCGTCAGCAGAAATTGGTCCATATGCGGTAATCGGTCCAAAAACAATAATAAAATCAAATGTAGTTGTGCATCCACATGCGGTTATTGAATATTCAGAAATTGGAAGTGGTTGCAGAATATTCTCTGGAGCTTCTGTTGGATGCGCGCCTCAGGATTTGAAATATAATGATGAAGAAACAAAGTTGATTGTAGGTGATAATACGATTATACGAGAATTTGCAACTTTGAATAGAGGTACAGCTTCTTCGGGAGTAACAAAAATTGGTGCACGTTGTTTATTTATGGCGTATTCTCATGTGGCTCACGACTGCATAATTGGCAACCAGGTTATTCTGGCTAACAGTGTTGCCCTTGCCGGTCATGTCCGTGTCGATGATGATGTTATACTGGGCGGGCTTGTTGGTGTGCATCAGTTTGTTCATATAGGAAGATCCGCTATGATTGGCGCCGGTTCAATGATCCCTCTGGATGTACCGCCGTACGTACTTGGATCAGGCGATCGAATGAAGCTTGTCGGTATCAACATAATCGGACTTAAGAGAAAGAAGCTTACTAACTCTAAAGTACAAGCAATCAAGAATGCTTATAGAACTCTTTTTCTTTCAGACAGACCTATAAACGAATCTATTCTACTGCTCAGGAAGTATGATCAGATTGAAGAGGTTCAAGAAATGATTTGTTTTGTTGAGAACTCAAAAAGAGGCATTTGCTCCGCTAGAACTAAGAATATGTCAGTGGATCAAGAACAATTGGTATAATTGAATATGAGTTTTACAAAGAAATTAGGTTTGATTGCTGGTAATGGAAAATTTCCTTATCATTTTGCAAAGTGTGCCAGAGAGAAAGGGCACGAGGTAGTTGCGGTGGCGCTTGAAGGTGAGGCTGATCCGGATTTGGAAAAACACGTGGATAAACTATACTGGTCGCCGATTGGCAGTATAGGAAAAACAATCAGGATACTTAAAAAAGAAGAAATCAAGCAGGTGGTAATGGCCGGCCAGGTTAAACACAAAAAGTTGTATTATGGACTGTTCCTTGATACAACTGCTTTGAGAATATTACGAAATTCAAAAGATAAGAGAGCTGATTCTATACTTAGAGCTGTCGCGGATGAGTTTAAGAAAGAGGGAATTGATCTTCTACCCTCGACGATTTATCTAAAGGATTATTTCCCGGGATCAGGTATAATAAATAATTCAAAACCAACTAAAGACGAGCTGTCAGATATTGCATTTGGCTTCAGGATTGCTAAACAACTTGCAGGGCTTGATATAGGCCAAACTATAGTAGTAAAGGATAGGGCTGTCCTGGCGTTAGAAGCAATTGAAGGTACTGATGAATGTATAATAAGGGCCGGATCACATATTGTCAAATCTAATGAACCGAGCCAGGTTGTGGTTATGAAGGTCTCTAAGCCTAATCAGGATCTTAGATTTGATGTGCCGGTATTAGGTTTAAGAACACTTGATTCGATGATTAAAATTGGCGGGCGTGTTTTGGCATTCGATGCTTTTAAGACCTTATTTTTGGAAAAAGAGGAAATGATTAAAAAAGCCGATAAACACAAAATCTGTATTTATGGGGTATCGGATAAAGAGGTCTAGTATGCTTAAGTGTGCGGTTATTGGGGTTGGAAGTTTAGGCAAGCATCATGCTCGCATATTAAGCAGCCTGCCTGATGTTAAGTTTGAGTATCTTGTAGATATTAATCCTGCGATAGAAAAACTAGCAAATCAATTTAAATGTAAATTCAGCACAACTATTTCTGATGTTTTAGGAAATGTTGATGCATGTATTGTATCTTTACCGACGCCTCTTCATTATGCTGTAGCCAAGATATTGCTTGGTAATAAAATTCACTGTTTGGTAGAAAAGCCATTTACAACAACAGTTCAAGAAGCTGAAGACCTAATCGAGATAGCGCAGAAAGAGAGTTTAACCCTTCAAATCGGACATGTGGAAAGATTCAATCCTGCAATTATTGAAGCACAAAAACATATTTCAAAGCCAATATTAATTGAGGTAAACAGGCTTGGTCCTTTTCATGCTAGAGCAACTTCGGTTGGGGTAGTGTTGGATTTAATGATACATGATCTGGATATAGTTTTATTTTTGATACAATCTGAAATAGTTTCAGTGGAAGCGCTGGCTGGAAAACTATTGACCGATTTTGAGGATATAGCAAAGGTAAGATTAAGGTTTAAGAACGGAGCCGTTGCTGATCTTTCTGCAAGCCGCATAACTTTTAAACCGTACAGAAGAATAAGAATTTTTCAGGAAGAATCCTATGTATCTATTGATTGCGCAAAACCTTCCGTAAAAATATATCTTAAAGGGAATTCGAAAATAAAAAGCCTTTCTGATGTGAAGATAAAAAAACCAAGACTGGCAAAAATTGAACCATTAAGGATGGAATTAGAACATTTTATTAATTGCTGCGAAACAGGTAGAAAACCGCTTGTAGCAGGAACGCATGGCAGGGATGCGCTTGAGTTAGCATGGGAAGTATTGAAGCTGACGAATAAACAGATCAATAAAGGATAAGATGTCTATTTTTGTGAGTGCAGGTGATTATTCTGGAGATACTTACGGTGGTTTGTTAATAAATGCTATAAAAAAAGAAAGACCCGATACAACAGTTAATGCCATCGGCGGGGATCATATTCGTTCTGCTGCAGACTTCTTTCTATATGATTTAGTTGGAGTCTCGTTAATGGGTTTTTTGGAACCGGTAAAAAATATATTTTTAATGAAGCGCTTGTTAAGTAAAGCTTCTCAAACCTTAGCGGAAAAAAAAATTTCGCTTTTAATTGTTATTGATTATTACGGGTTCAATATACACTTGGCTCGCAATGCTGCAAAACTTGATATACCTGTAATATATTTTGTGAGTCCCCAGATATGGGCTACAAGGTATTATAGAATTCATCAGATAAAAAAATGCATCAAAAAGATGTTTGTGATATTTCCATTTGAGGAAGCAATATATAGAAAAGAAGGTGTTCCTGTGGAATATATAGGCCACCCGTTATTGCAATTAATACCAGAAAAAAAAGACGGCTATAATAAAAATGTGGAAAAAATAACTATCGGACTTATGCCTGGCAGCAGGATTGGTGAACTCAACCAACACCTCCCGGTTTTGTTGGAGACCGCTAAAATGTTAAAAGATGTTTTTCCCAATATAGGATTCCAGCTATTTTTGAGCGCAAATTCATCTGATTCAATGATAAATCACCTGATTAAGAATTGTAGAATTGATATTGAACAAGTAAGGGAAAAACACTATGAAAAAAGGTCGGAATTAACTTTGGCCTGGTCTTGCTCCGGTACAGCTACAATTGAAAATGCTTTTTTGGGAATTCCTACAATTTCTTTTTATAGGACCAAAATAATTAATTATTTTATTGCTAAGATGATGGTAAAAGTAAAATATATAGCAATGCCGAATATAATAGCAGACAAAAAAATTATGCCCGAGTTGATTCAAGGTAATTTTAATCAGCGAAATCTTCTTAATACAACGCTGGAATATCTTAATAATCCAGAAAAACTTACTCAGATGAAGAAAGACTTTTCCGGCATTAAAAAATTATTCGGGGCAGGTGATATTTATGGCAATCTGGCAAAAAAGATTGTTAAGGAGATAAGCATTAATTGAACAACAAAACAATTATAAAAAGAATATTTTCATACCTTAAACCTCATTGGTTTAGGTTTTTCACAGCAATAATATCTATGGGAATTGTTGCTGGTTTAACAGCATTCTCGATGTATTTGATTAAATATGTGGTTGATAACGTATTTATTTCAAAGGATATTGAGATGCTGTACACTTTACTTGTATTAATCCCTATTTTATATTTATTTAAGGATGTTTTGCTTTACCTGCAGAATTACCTCATGGCGTATATTGGCCAGAAAACAATACAGAAGATAAGGGATGAACTATTTAGTCATATAATATACATGGATTTGAATTTTTTTAGAAAGAATCCAACCGGTCATTTGGTTGCAAAGATTACTAATGATACGCAGCTGCTTCAGAATGCTCTTATAAAAATTCCAGGACAGGTAATTAAAAACAGCTTAATATTCGTATCTCTTGTCGGACTCGTGTTTTATATGCATTGGAAGTTTGCGCTAATAGTTTTAGTAATTCTTCCGATTTCTATTGGGGCTATAGTTTGGTTAGGAAATAAAATGAGGAAAGCAGGAAGGCATAGCCAGCGCAGTGTCGCGGATATTTACAGCCAGATTGAAGAATCATTCACCGGCAATACTGTTGTAAAAGCGTTTTCACAGGAGAGAAATGAGATAGAGAGATTCAGTATAAAGAACAAAGAGTACTTTAATAATATAATGAGGTATACCAGAGCAGATGTGTTATCGAATCCGCTAATGGAGTATCTGGGTGCGTTAGCTATTTCATTTATTATTTGGTACGGAGGCAGAGATGTAATACACGGAGTTTGGACTACCGGTGAATTCTTTGCATTCTTGGGAGCCGCTGTAAGCGCTTACAAGCCCTTAAAGGAATTTTCGCAGTCAAATGCTGTTATTCAACTTGCATTTGCCGGAGCTGAAAGAATTTTCGGGCTTTTAAATGAGGTTTCTAAAGTAATTGATCATCCTAAATCAACTGAATTAAAGAAATTTACAAAGGGTATTGTTTTTGATAATGTGAGCTTTTCATATCAAGGTGAGAATGTGGTTTTAGACAAAATTAATCTGAAAGTAGATTACGGTCAAGTAATTGCTTTGGTTGGTCCGTCGGGCGCAGGGAAAACGACACTTGTAAACCTTTTAATGCGGTTTTATGATCCGGATAAAGGAAAAATAGAGATCGATGGACAAAATATTGCTGATGTTAAACTTGCATCATTGAGAAATCAGATTGGGTTTGTTTCGCAGGAGGTAATATTATTTAATGATACAATTGAGTATAATATAGGTTATGCAAAAAATAATCCTGACCCCGTGGAAATTGAGTATGCGGCTAAGTTGGCTTACGCTGATGAGTTCATTAAACAGATGCCCGAAGGTTATAAGAGTGTTGTGGGGGAAAAGGGTTCAACTCTTTCCGGAGGGCAACGTCAACGAATAGCAATCGCAAGGGCAATATTAAAAAATCCTTCTATACTTATCCTGGATGAGGCTACCAGCGCTCTTGATTCGGAATCGGAAAAACTTGTGCAAAATGCAATTGAAGAGCTGATGAAAAAGCGTACGGTATTTGTAATTGCTCATCGATTGTCAACGATAAAAAAGGCGGACAGAATTATAGTGATTGATGGCGGTAAAATTATGCAGGACGGGAGCCATGCGGATTTGCTGCAAAGCAGTATACTATACAAGAAATTGCACGAGCTGCAGTTTAATGCTTAAAAAATGTTATGAAAATTAAAGTTAATGGTGAGTCAGTAAATGTCAATGCAAATACTACATTGTTTCAACTTCTGGATGAATTAAAAGTTAAGAATGAATGGGTTGTATGTGAAGTTAATGGTAATATAGTAAAGAAGGATTTATTCGAATCGCAAAGACTTAAAGATGGGGATAAGTTAGAAATCGTAAGTTTTGTTGGAGGGGGATAATATGAGATCTCAATACAGGGGGGATTTGAATGGATGCGTTAAAAATCGGGGATAAAGAATTAAATTCAAGATTGATCGTTGGTACAGGAAAATACATGTCTTTTCAAATAATGAAAGATGCTATTGAGGCCAGCGGTGCGGATATGGTAACGGTTGCGGTCAGAAGGATAAATATAACTGATAGATCAAAAGAATCATTATTGGACTACATAGACCCAAAGAGATATATAATACTGCCCAATACAGCTGCTTGTTATAATGTAAATGATGCTGTTAGAACAGCGATGCTGGCCCGCGAGGCGGGTTTGTCAAATTTTATAAAACTTGAAGTAATAGGTGATCCCAAAACCTTATTGCCGGATGTATTTGGTTTGTTAGAAGCTACAAAAATTTTAGTTAAAGAGGGTTTTATAGTGATGCCATACACTAATGATGATTTAATAACCGCTAAGAAGCTTGTAGATGCTGGTGCAGCAGCTGTAATGCCTCTTGCTGCGCCGATTGGAAGCGGTATGGGAATCTTAAACCCAAGGTATATAAGTTTTATACGGGAACAAATAAAAATACCTGTAATAGTGGATGCCGGAGTAGGAACAGCAAGTGATGCTGCGGCAGCCATGGAATTAGGTGTTGACGGCCTGCTAATTAATACGGCAATTGCAGAAGCTGGAGATCCTATAAATATGGCTCATGCTATGAGGCTTGCGGTTGATGCAGGAAGAAAAGCCTATATTTCAGGAAGGATCCCTAGGAGAGATTATGCGCAAGCATCAACCCCTTTAGCAGGAGTTTCAAAGTGAAAAAAAATATCTTAATATTAGTTGTTATTTTCTTAAGTGCAGCAGATTTTGTTTTTGCCAGGTCTAAAGCTCCGGTAGATATTTATGACTTTGATGGTGGCATTATTGGTGCCCGGGCTTTAGGAATGGGTAATTCTCTTACAGCTGTCCAGGGCGCAGCTGAAGCGTCATATTGGAATCCTGCAGCTTTAAATCTTCAAGAAATAAATTACTTTACAATGTGTTTGGATATGCTTAGAACAAGCAGGATAGAAACTGAGGAAATTTTTAGCAGCGAAAATTTAAGAGGACGCAAACTTACTTATATTGGATTTGCGGGAGCGAGGGGAGGAATCGCATTTAGGCCATTGGCTAATAACTATACTGAGGAAATATTTAATGTTAATGACCCGGAGAATAACAAGTCTACAAAAGAAATTAGAATAAATTCTTTTACGCTGTCAGTAGCTCAATCAGCGCTGGCTTCTGATTCGACAACATCTGTCGGAATGAATATGTCATACCTGAACGGGAATTTGGGTATAACGCGAGTAGAGACAGGAAAAAAACCGGTTGCTAATATATCTGACGGGCACGGATTCAGTATTGATTGGGGGACTTTAATAAAAATTGCGGATAACATTTTGTTAGGCGTTATGGTTCAAAATATACCAGGATATATTTACTGGGAGGATTATGATAAAACTCAACTTCCGATATTCCTGCGTGGAGGCATGTCGTATAACATACCCGGTTTGATTACTGTCAGCTTGGAGTATGAAAAAAGATACTATAGAGATACTGATGAAAAGCCGAAATTCATTCACATTGGGGCCGAACAATACCTCATTCCTAATTTATGTCTAAGAGGTGGGATATATGGTGAAGATTTAAATAATAATAAGACTGTAAACTATACAGCAGGGGTAGGTTTTAATAAGGATAAATACTATGCAGATTTTGGTTTCAGAAAATACAAACAAGCAGAACTTAATAATCCAGAAAATCTGGAATATGTATATCAATATTTGATGTCACTCGGGTTGCCATTTGGAGGGGAAAAACAATAAAACGTTTTTTACAGGCTCACTAAAAAACTATACCGATTAATCCTAGGTTGCTTTTGTAATTTTTCCTGAGCGGATACAACGCGTGCAGACGTAGCGCGTGCATACGCGGTTGTTAAGCTTAATTTTTATCTTCTGCAAATTAGGTAAAAATCTTCTGAGTGATGCTTTGTGAGAATGGCTGACGGTTTTTCCCGAAGTAACCTTTTTACTGCATATAACACATTGAAGCGACATAAAGTATCTCCTTATAATAAAATTTGTATAAAATTTAGAAAAGAATTATACATTAACAAAAAGCAAAAATAAAGTGAAATTATTTTTGATTAATATTTTTAATAAAAGTGAGTTTGTTTAATGAATACATCAGGTTGCAATAATTCAAAAGAAATGAACACATCTGTGCAGTACCTAAAGGGCGTTGGCCCAAGGAGAGCAGAGCTTCTATACAGACTTAAAATTTCAACGATAAGGGATCTGCTGCATTATTACCCGAGGGACTGGGAGGATAGGTCCAGAGAATTCGGATTTGACGAGTTAAGTTCAGGATTAAAAGTGACGCTGCAGGTTGTTGTTAAGGATACAAGGATCAAGCGTTTGGGAAAAAATTTAGGTGTGTTCGAAGCCCAGGTTGTTTATAATGGAAAAATAATATACGCTTTATGGTTTAGAAAAATGTCTTACCGGTATGATGTATTTGCTACACTCAAAAAGAAAACGGCGCCTGGCGTAAATATGAATATTTATGGTGTGATTGAAAGAGAGATGCTCCATACATCCATAAGGGTGGAGGAATATGAAGTTGCTTCTAATTTTGAAAAAAAGGAAGTTAAGGGGATAATACCGCATTATACATTAACGGAAGGAATTGACAGAAAATATTTTAGAGATCTAATAGAATATGCTTTGAGAAAATATATCCATTTTATTTATGAAAATATTCCAGAACAAATTATTAAAAAAAGAAAACTGATGAGCAAATCCGCTGCTTTGAAGGAAATACACTTTCCTGAAAGTTTTGAATCCAAAGAAAAAGCCAGGGAGAGGTTGGCTTACGAGGAGCTGTTCTTCCTGGAATATGCATTATTGCTCGCAAAAATGCAACATGCCCAGAAAACAAAACAAATTAAATATAAACTAAAAAAAACATTCCTAAGCCCGTTTAAGAATAGTCTTGCTTTTGAATTTACGAATGCTCAAAAGAAGGTAATTAACGAGATTTTCAATGACATGCTGGGTAATAAACCAATGAATAGGCTTTTGCAGGGTGATGTGGGAAGCGGAAAAACTGTAGTTGCTGTTTCGGCAATGCTGCTAGCTGTAGAAAACGGATACCAGGCTGTTTTTATGGCCCCGACAGAAATCCTGGCCGATCAGCATTTTATTACTATAAGGAATTTCGTAAAGGATCTTAATGTAAATGTATCATTGTTAACCTCTTCTGTAAAGAAAGCAAAGAAAGTAAAAATACTTGAAGATATTAAGAATGGAACGATTAGCATTGTTATTGGAACACAGGCACTTATACAGAAAAATGTAGAGTTCAAAAATTTAGCGTTAGCGGTTATAGATGAACAACATCGCTTTGGTGTTATGCAAAGAGCGCAAATGTTAGCGAAATCTGTTAATACAGATGATGCGCCACCGGATGTTTTGGTTATGACAGCTACACCTATCCCAAGAACATTGGCTCTGACAGTTTATGGCGATTTAGACTTTTCAGTATTGAATGAGCTGCCTCCAGGAAGAAAAAAGATCACCACTCTTTGCGTTTCAAGATCGCAGGCATACGAAAAGGTAATGCGTGAGCTGGAAAATAACAGCCAGGCATATATTGTTTATCCTATGGTCGAGGAATCTGATGTTGTTGAATTGAAATCAGCTGTAAAGGAAGCCGAGAAGTTGTCAAAGGGGATATTTTCAAGATATAATGTCGGTATACTTCATGGCCAGATGCCAGGATGCGCAAAAGAGGAAGTAATGAAAAAGTTTCTTAATCACTCAATTGATATCCTGTTTGCGACTACGGTAGTAGAGGTAGGTATTGATATCCCGAACGCGACGATAATGGTGATCGAACATGCTGATCGCTTTGGATTGGCAACATTACATCAGCTGCGTGGAAGAGTTGGCAGAGGAAATAAGGAATCTTACTGCATCTTACTAGCAACCCCTAGTACTGAGATTGCAAGAGAGAGGATTAGAGCTATTATGTCTACAAATGATGGTTTCAAATTAGGAGAAATTGATTTAGCTTTGCGCGGCCCGGGAGAAATATTCGGCGTCACGCAGCATGGAATGCCGGAACTGAAGATTGCAAATTTTATAAAAGATACAAATCTGATTGATAATGCCAGAAAAGATGCGGAAGAAGTAATATCTCAAATGAATAATATCGATGCAGGAGAATTTGACAGGATGAAAAGTTTTTTTAACGACGAATATGCGAAAAAATTCAACTTAATTAATGTTTAACTTAGATAAAAAAATAAATGGAGGCAGTTATGGAAATGAAAGCAATTTACCCTGGATCTTTTGATCCGGTTACCAACGGACATCTTGACATTGTTGAGCGGGCTGGCAAGGTTTTTACAAATATTATTATTGCTGTTTCTAATCGTTCTGTTAAAAGTTATACTTTTTCTTTAACAGAAAGAGTTGATATGGTAAAGAAAAGCACCAAAAACAAGGCGTTTGTGGAAGTGATATCATTTGAAGGTTTACTTGTTGATCTGGCTAAAAAATTAAAATGCTTTACGGTAATAAGGGGTTTGCGGGCAATCTCGGATTTTGAATACGAGTTTCAAATGGCATTAATGAACAGGAGTTTGGATTCTAAGATAGAAACCATGTTTCTAATGCCGGACGAAAAGTATACTTATCTATCATCAAGTCTAATAAAAGAAATCGCGTCTATGAGTGAACGAATAGAAGAGTTCATACCAAAAGATATACTTAACTTAGTTAGTAACAAACTAAAAAATAAATAAAAACTTGACAAACATAAGGTTTGCTGTTAAATAAAGATAGGAGAAATCTCCGGGGAGAGTTTTATGAAAGCAAAAAAGAGCGAGTTTTTTGATAATTTGCGCAAAAAAGCTTCTGCGACGCCGAAAAGAATAGTCTTTCCGGAAGGTGATGATTTGCGCGTTATAGAAGCTGTGAAGATTATGACAGAATCAAAAATGATTTATCCTGTTTTACTGGGCAAGTGCAGCGTAATTGAGTCTCTGTGTAAGCAATCAGCTCTGCCATTAAGTGAATTGCAAATTATTGATCCTGAAATTGAAAGTTCAAAACCTCTGTATCATGAAGAACTTTTAGCATTATTTAAGAAAAAGGGCCTAGATATTGAAGAAGCCAAGACTCTAACAAAGGATAGATTGAATTTTGGCAGCCTTTTAGTAAGGCTGAATCAGGCAGATGGATTTGTTGGCGGATCGGTCAGAACAACAGCTGATACAGTTAGAGCTGTTTTTAGGATTATTGGTTTATCTAAAAAGACTCCGACATTATCGAGTTGTTTTTTGATGGAGTTGGAAAATTCACAGTATGGACATAACGGCAGATTTGTATATGCTGACTGCGCAGTGGTGATTAAGCCTTCAGCAGCTCAGTTAGCTAATATTGCGTTGGCCTCCGCCCAAACATTTTCTGATTTAATTGAGGCAGAACCCAAAGTGGGGTTTTTGTCGTTTTCAACAAAGGGATCCGCAAAAGATGAGAGCATAGATATAATTCAACAGGCGCTGGAAATAGTAAAGAAAAAAAATCCTCAACTTGCCGCGGACGGAGAATTTCAATTAGATGCAGCTATTGATGCAGATGTTGCAAAAAAGAAAATTAAAGATGCCTCCGCTGTTGCCGGTAAATCAAATGTCCTGATTTTCCCTGATCTCAATTCAGGCAATATCGGTTATAAGATTACTCAGAGATTGGCTAAAGCGAGGGCTGTCGGCCCAATTTTACAAGGTCTGTCAAAAGCCGCGAATGATTTATCCAGGGGATGTTCAGCAGAAGATATTATTGATGTAACAGCTGTGACTGTAATTCAAGCTGAATCTTTGCAGAAACTGTCAAAAATTGAAGAAAAGGTCAGTGATAAAAATTGATTAAAAAAAATATTTCACAACTAAAAAAGCGATTAGGCGATATACTCATTGAGGTCGGGGTACTGACAAGAGAACAACTAAATGAGACCCTTGCTATTCAGAAAAAAGAAGGAGGCAGGTTAGGTACAATTCTGATGAAGCAGGGCATCATAACTGAGGATGTGCTGCTAGCATTCCTGGGAAAGCAGTGCGGCGTTAATTATGTTTCGCTGGAAGAGTATCCTGAAATACAAAGAGAAGTTATCGATTTGGTTCAATATAATATCGCCAAGAATCAGGTTTTGATACCATTAAAAAAAGAAGGAAAGGTGCTCACTATAGCGATGGCCGATCCGCTGAATGTTTTCGCTTTGGATGATTTAAGAATGATGACTGGATGCGATATAGATGTGGTGATAGCATCCAGCAGCGAAATATTTGCTGCAATTGAAAAATATTATGCATCAAGGAAAGCAGCAATGAACGATCCTGATTCTGATCCAAAAGTCACTGTTGAAGTTGCGAAAGATGATAGAGGGTTTGATAGGTTTGATTACACCAGTGAAGATTTGGGAGCATCCTTAGGTTCAGATTCTCAGATGGAATCTGAGACGCTTAATTTAGATTATAACGGGCATTTAGCTCCAGTTATTAAAATAGTGAACGGGATGTTGGCAAATGCAGTAAAGGCATACGCCAGCGACATACATGTGGAACCATTTGAAAAGGTTCTAAAAGTGCGGTACAGAATTGACGGGGTTTTACAAGAGCAGCCGTCTCCGCCAAAAAAGGTTCAGCATGCGATTATCGCGAGAATAAAAATCATGTCGCAGCTGGATATTGCAGAAAAGAGGCTTCCTCAAGACGGCAGAATAAAAATAAAGGTGCAAAATAAAGAAGTGGATTTAAGAGTATCAACACTGCCAACTGCTTTTGGAGAGAAGGTCGTGATGAGAATATTGGATTCAAGCGGTTTAAAATTGGATCTTTCAGAACTGGGATTTGAAAAGCAATCTCTTGAGCTGTACAAAAATAAAATCGCGGTTCCTTATGGAATAGTTTTAGTGACAGGTCCGACAGGTTCTGGAAAAACTACAACTCTTTACTCCACACTTTCAACATTAAACTCTGTTAATGAGAATATTATGACCATAGAGGATCCGGTTGAGTATATATTGGAGGGGATAAACCAAGTACACGCCAGGCCGGATATTGGATTGACTTTTGCTGCCGGATTGAGATCGTTTTTACGCCAGGATCCAGATATAATCATGGTTGGAGAGATACGTGATACTGAAACTGCTGAAATAGCTATTAATGCTGCTCTTACAGGACATTTAGTATTTTCTACTCTGCATACTAATGACGCTCCGGGAGCGGTTACTCGTTTGAATAATATGGGGATAGAGCCGTTCCTGACAGCATCAACTGTAAACATGGTGGTTGCTCAGAGATTGGTAAGAACTATATGTAAGAAATGCAAGGAGAATTATGAGGTGCCGGTTGATAATTTAATTAAATTAGGATTAAGACCTGTAGATGCCGGCAGCGCTCAAACAGTAGTTCTTGCGAGAGGGAGAGGCTGTGAAAACTGCTCAAACACCGGTTATAGAGGAAGATTGTCAAACTTTGAGGTTATGGATGTTAATGACGAAATAAAAGAGTTAATTCTGGAAAGAGCTTCTACAACTGTAATTAAACAGGCAGCGAGAAAAGCGGGAATGATTACACTGCGTGAAGCCGCATTGAGAAAAGTTTTAAATGGTATAACCACAGTAGAAGAAATGATAAGAGTAACCTATGCGGATTCAGGATGAGCTGTAACAGGAAGAAGTATGCTGTATTATTAAGAGCTTCTTATTTGTTGAACAGATGTCTTTAATTTGATAAAGTAAGGTTTATTGAGGAAACTCGAGGAAGGCGGTAAAGAAATGATTAGTATGAATGAGTTGTTGCTGCTTCTTATGGAAAAGAAAGCATCAGATTTACATATTACTACAGGAGCCCCGCCATTCTTTAGGGTGGATGGGGAGATAATACCGTCGCAATTTGAGAAATTAACCCCTGATATGTGTCAGCGTTTGATTTACTCACTGCTTACCGATAGTCAAAAAGAAAGATTTGAAGCGACAAACGAGCTGGATTTATCTTTTGGGATAAAGGGAATCGGAAGGGTGAGAATGAATGTATTTAAACAAAGGGGAAGTGTTGCGGCCGCATTGCGTTCAATTCCTACTAAAATTAAAACATTTGAGGAGCTAAATTTGCCTCCTGTTCTTTATGAATTGATGAAACTGAAGAAGGGGCTGATTTTAGTGACCGGCCCAACAGGATCAGGAAAAACAACAACATTAGCCTCAATGCTGGATTTTTTAAATGAGCATACTTCTTCTCATATAGTTACTATTGAAGATCCAATTGAGTATTTGCACTTCCATAAGAAATGTGTTGTTAATCAAAGGGAGATAGGTACTGATACCGCTTCATTTCCTACAGCGCTAAAATACATATTGAGGCAAGATCCGGATATTATATTAATAGGAGAGATGAGGGATTTAGAAACAATTTCTGCTGCATTGACTATTGCGGAAACTGGTCATTTGGTTTTTGCTACACTGCATACTTCCGATGCGGCTCAGAGTGTAAACAGAATAATTGATGTGTTTACCCCCCACCAACAAGAGCAGATAAGATCACAGTTGTCATTTGTTTTACAGGCGGTAGTTTCACAGATGTTATTGCTGCATGCGTCAGGTGTTGGGAGAGTTTTGAGCTGTGAGGTCCTAGTGGTTACGCCTGCCATTAGAAATCTAATACGTGAACAAAAGACTGAGCAGATACAGCTTAATATGCAGACTGGCGGTAAGTTTGGAATGCAGACAATGAATCAGGGGTTATATGATTTGTATGTTCGCAGGCAGATAACCTATCAGGAAGCAATAAATGTTTCTCCGGATTTAACTGATTTTAAGAGATTGGTAGAAAAAAATGAACGTATAAGCCGCTAAAGGAGGCAGAGATGGTTGAGTTTGCGTATAGGGTAAGAAACACGAGCGGATCGGTGCTCAGCGGCGTTATTGAAGCGAATGAACAGCGTGCGGCTATCGATAAACTGCGCGGTCAGAAATACATTATTCTAGAAATAAACGAAGCCAGGAAAAATCCTTTTGATCAATTCTTAGATTCGGTCAATATTTTCAAAAAAAAAGTAAACTCCAAAGATTTAGTGCTTTTTTCCAGACAGCTTTCCACATTGGTATCCGCGGGTGTGCCAATTGTCCAGGGTTTGTCGATATTAACCGAACAGATAGATAATCCGGTATTTAATAAAGTTGTAAGTAAAGTCCAGGAGGATATTGAAGGAGGTCAATCTATATTTGATGCGTTGAGGAAACATCCGGATGCATTCACTGAATTATATTGTTCAATGGTAAAAGCTGGAGAGGTAGGCGGTATATTGGACATCATTCTGGAGCGATTGTCTACATATCTGGAAGCGGCTGAATCGCTAAGGCAAAAAGTAAAGGGTGCGATGATGTATCCTTTGATCGTTTCGATTATTGCAGGAGGTGTAACAGTATTTCTTCTTGCTTTTGTAATCCCGACATTTAAGGACATTTTTAAAAATTTTGGCGCGGAATTGCCGTTGCCAACCCAAATCCTAATCAACCTTTCCGATATGATCAGGAAATATATTTTGCTTATTATCCCTTTCCCGATAGCATTGTTCTTCATATTTAAGCAATTGAATAAAGTTGAAAAATTCAAATACCGATTGGATGATATAACATTAAAATTACCTATGTTTGGCATCATACTTAGGAAAGTAGCCGTTGCAAAATTTACAAGAACTCTGGCAACCCTTGTTAAATCCGGGGTGCCGATTTTACAAGCTATGGATACGGTAGCAAAAACATCTGGAAATAAAATCATTGAAGAAGCCATAAACAACGCGCGTGAATCTGTCAGGGAAGGTGAAAGAATAGCTGACCCGCTTAAAAAATCCGGTGTCTTTCCTCCAATGGTTACCCAGATGATAGCGGTTGGTGAAGAAACAGGAAATTTAGATACCATGCTTAACAAAATTGCTGACTTCTATGATGGTGAAGTGGATGTGGCAATAAAAGGTTTAACAAGCATGATAGAACCTTTGGTTATTGTTGTTATGGGAGTTATAATTGGAGCGATAGTTGTAGCGATGTTTCTGCCAATGTTTGAATTGGGTGAGCTTGCTTCGAGGGGCGGCTAATTTGGTCCATAATTTAATGTTTTTTATAGGGTACTTAAGTTTGACCTATAAAATGCATTAAAATCAGTTGTGAAAAAAATTCCCTTGACAATGCATATGTTTAGTATTAGACTTATGATAGACGGCAATGTTTTAACGAAAGGAGGTGAGGAAATATGAAAAAACTAAAAGGATTTACGTTGATTGAGCTGATGATTGTAGTTGCAATTATTGGTATTCTGGCTGCTGTTGCTTTACCGAAATTCGCAGACTTAATCACGAGATCCAATGAAGGAGCGACAAAAGGTGCGCTGGGATCAGTAAGATCAGCATTATCGATTTATTATGCTGATGTTGAAGGATGGTATCCCATAGATGGGGAGTTAGCTTCTCTTACCGCGTATCATAAGTATCTTGATAGAGTTCCTATCTGCTATACCCCAACCAGACATCCGCGTACTACTGCCGTAACAAATGCTTGGGCAGAGGGAGGTGCATGGTTTTACGATAATGATAACACTGCGGACACTTATGGTGAACTCTATGTTGACTGTCTTCATTGGGATACAAAGAGCAGTGTTTGGACTTTGTATTAGTAGTGTAAGTTTTTAGTTTTACAAAAGACGGATATTGTTTAATATCCGTCTTTTGTATTTTTTAATAAGCAAATTGATACTATATTTAATTTTCTTCATTTTTGGTGTTTCATTGGGAAGTTTTGCGAACGTATGTATATTTAGGATTCCTTTAGATAAATCAATAATTAAACCTAAATCGCTATGCCCCAACTGTAAAAAGCCTCTTATTTGGTATGATAACATACCAATTTTAAGCTTCATAATCCTAAAAGGGAGATGCAGATTTTGCTCTCAAAAAATATCCTGTCAATATCCTATAGTTGAACTTATTTCCGGTGTCGTTTTAGTTTTACTGGTTCCTAGATATGCAAACGAACCATTACTGTTAATTACCTTCATTGTATTTTTTGTATTGCTATTGATAATTTCAGGCATTGACTATTTTCATCAAATAATTCCATTTAGTTTGTCAATCCCGCTGATAATAGTAGGCTTATCAACATCTCTCTTTAATTCACTTTTAGGCGATACCATTTCCATAAGGATTATTAACTCTTCAATCTCTATGGTATTCGGATGGACGCTCCTATTTGCGATAGGTTGGGTTACAAAGCAAATAATAAGAAAAGAAGCATTAGGAGGGGGAGACCCTATACTTTTAGCCGGTATAGGGACATTCATTGGATGGAAAGGTGTTTTGATTACATTATTCTTTTCTTCTCTTTACGGTTTGGCAATAATGCTTTTTGTGATCTTAATAAAACACAGGGATAAAAATATTCCTTTTGCGTTTGGACCATTTTTATCAGCAGGGGCTGTATCATATTTGCTTTTTAGCAAAATGCTTGAAAACATCTATTTTATTCAAATGTTTTTTAATTAATTATTGCAGCCAAATCTGATACTTACCAAACAAATTAATTTCCAACATAACGCAAAGAAACTCAAATAATACTTATTGCTAAAAGCAAAATTTATTAGGTATAATCATTTGGTATTAGCAGCTGTTATTAATTGAAATTCGTGAAAAAGGAGGAGATATGAATAATATATCTCTGCATAATAGGAGGCGTATATTAATCAATAGGCGCTTTCAGCTAAAATATGCGATGATATTAGTTATGGTTGTGCTGTTTTTTTTGACTTTCTTTGCATATGATATGTTTCATTCTTTGAAATTCTATGTCCCATATTTTGAACTTACCTCTGGAATAAAAGAAAAATTGTTTCATGATTTGACATTTTTTTGGATAAAGATTCTAAGCTTTATATTTGTGGTTATATTACTATCTATATACTTTACTCATAGGATTGCAGGGCCGATGTATAGGTTGTCTAAAGATATAATAACTATGGCAAATGAATCCGACTTAACAAAAATATTTGCTTTGAGAGAAAATGATGAATTCAAGGAGCTTTCTTGGGCCCTTAATGAGTTTGTTAACTCATTAAAAACGCGGTTAATCAGTGATGATAACTTCAGGGAAAAAGTGCAGTTTACAATAAAGAATACGCTTCTAGAATTGGACAAAAAACCATTTTCTGAGGAATCGAGAGATAATATCGTTAATTTGCTGAATAGATTATATAAAGAAAGCTATACTTCTCCAGTTCAATTTAAGTTGTGAATTTGTTGCAGAAATTTATCCCTTGACAAATAAGCTTAATTCGTTAGAATTAAGATAGAAGCGATAAAAGCCGAGATTCATTAGAATGATTATTCTAATGTTTTCTCGGTTTTTTTCTTGACAACTTTTAATAAATGAATTATTCTAAAATTAAGCAGTTAAATAAGATTTGTCTTGTATTGAGTTTTTATGGCAAGTGATGCGAAAGGTTTTAATTTAAAAAATCTGAATCTCTCTTTTTTAAGAGCCAAAGAGCTTGTGGGTGTAGATATAGGTTCTTCTACAATAAAGTTCCTTTTCCTAAAGGGTTCTCCTGGTAAGTATTCGGTTCAAAAATGGGGGATAGAAACTATAGGTTCTAATGGATCTCAAGAAGTTTCTACAGAGAGCAGGAAAGAAGAAGTCATTAAAACATTAAAGCAGATAGTCAAAGAACACGCTTTAGCTAATAAAAAGGTTGCTACTTCAATATCAGGAAATTCTGTAATAGTCAGATATGTTAAATTTCCCAAACTATCGCCTCAAGACCTAAAATTATCAATTCAGTTTGAAGCCGAGCCTTATATACCATTTGATATAAGGGATGTGAATATCAGTTTCCATATACTAAATGATGTAATTGATGAAGGACAAAAAAAGATGGAAACGGTGCTTGTGGCCGCTAAGAGTGATTTTATTTATTCTAAAATAAATATTTTGAAATCTGTTGGATTAAAACCTTCAGTAGTTGACGTGGATTCTTTTGCGCTGGAAAGCGCTTATGAATGCATTCACGACTCAAATTTGCCGGAAACAGTGTTAATAGTCAATATCGGAGCAAGCGTAACTAATATGACGATTATAGAAAATGGGATTTCAAGGGTGGTTAGGGATGTTTTCATTTCCGGGAATTCCATAACAAAGGTGCTGCAAAAAAACCTTCAATGCTCTTTTCAGGAAGCAGAAGATTTAAAGAAGAAGTATGGTATATTAGTAACAGTTGAAGATAAAGACAGGGCGTTGTCAGAGGATAATAAAGAATCAATACAGATATCAAATATAATGTTTCCGGTGCTAAAAGACATAATTTCTGAAGTTCAGAGATCGTTGGATTTTTATTTATCGCAGGGTTCTGATAAAACAATCAATAGAATTTTGCTTTGCGGAGGGACTTCAAAGTTAAAGAATATTAGCAACTTCTTTTCTCAAGAGTTGAAAATGCCGGTTGAAGCATTAAACCCTTTCTTGAGAATAAGGGGTGCGGACAAAATTCCGAGCGACATCGCTTCTAGTTTCGTAATTGCTTTAGGTTTAGCTACAAGAAAATCCGGGGATAGCATAATATGATAAAAATTAACCTTATACCTTTAGAGGTTCAGCAGGAAGAGTCAAAAGGTGATTTGATTTTAATAGCCATAGTTGCAGCTGCTGTAGTTATCGGAGCTTTGTTTGCTCTGTACGCTTCGAAATTTATAACAGATAAAAGGCTCGATACAGAATTACAGCTGGCAGAAAAAGATTTGAAGAGCTTTCAGATGCTGGATGAAAAAATTAAAAAACTTAAAACTGATCAAGGTTTATTAGAAAAACGCAAAGGTGTTATATCAAGCTTAATTGAAAATCGATTGCTATACTCTGTTTTTATGTATGATTTTGTTTCACTGCTGCCCGGAAAAATATGGGTTCAAAATATAACAACAAAAACAAATCCTGATAATTCAGTAGCTTTTGATGTTACCGCAAAAGCATTTTCGGCATTTTCTATAGCGGATTGGTTAACCACTCTCGACGAATCAAATCGTTTTAATGTAAATGAACTTGGAAGGATAAGCACAACAATTCTTGAGAACAGGATAACTTATAGCTTCACTTTAAGATTAATTTACAAGAAGGTTTAAATGGCAATCGGTAAAGAACAACAAAATTTAATTGCGGGTGTATTTATTATAATTGGTGGCATTTTTGCTTTTTTTTACTTTGTATATATGCCTCTTAACAAGGAAGTTGGCGAAAAAGTTGGTAAGTTAAAAGAAGTGTACTCCAAAATCGAGGAGCTGAGCAGTAGGGTAGGACAGGAGGAACTCTTAGTAAGAAAAATTGAAATACTTAGATTGGAATTAGGGGAATCCGAAAAACAGTTGCCAAGTAAAGAAGAAGTGGCTAGCTTAATAAGATATTTGACTGAAGTTTCGCAATCAAATGGTGTTATAATTAAGAGTTTTCAGCCGTTAAAACCGGATGTTAAACAGTATTATACAGAACTCGTGTACGGGATTGAGCTCGCGGGTAGTTATCATTCAGTTGCGCACTTTATTAATACGATTAATCAAACTGAAAGGATAATATCCTCAAGAGATCTAGCTATAAGGGACAGTTCGATAAAGGAAGGTTCAGGCGATACGGTTGCTTGCACCCTGCAAGTTGTTACATTTATGCTGCAGTAGGATTATATATGCTATTTAGAGCCAGAACCATAGTCTTTTTAATTTCAGCGGGTTTAGTAGTTTCATCTTGCACGCAGATACCGCCTAGGCCAAAGTATGATTTAAATAAAAAGTCAAATGTTGATTTGCCGTCGCTAACATTACCTCCAAAGCAAGAGATAAAGAGATTTGTATACGAAGGAATTAAGTTTCAGGACCCGTTTATTCCGCTTGATCAGTCTAACATAGTAATAGTTCAGAAAGATAATTACGATGTTGGGATCGATCCTGCCTCACTGCAATTTAAGGGGTTCATTAAAGAGGATAAAAAAACTATTGCATTGCTGGTAGATACTGCAGGCAATACGTACTTCCTTAAGAATATGAAATTGATAGACCTTAAAGGAAGGGTAATACCTGGTGTAGCCGGTGTATGCAAAGATGAAAGTGTAGTTATTGAAACAGAAGACGGTGATACGAGGGAGATAAAACTTTATGAGTAAAGATAATTTAATTACTGGGATCGTGATTATGAAAAATATATATAAGTGCGGAGAATTTGCTGAATTTTTTTCCTTAATGGATGAGGGGGTTGAAAAGAAATGTTAAATAAAATTTTACGTTTTATGATTTTTGTTTTAGCGGGACAATTAGTTTATTGTTTCCCGGGTGTTGTGAATGCTAAATCAGCGTCCGAATTTAGGGATGTTATATTGAATGAAAATGCTGTTGTTTTGGCATTCGATGAAATTCCAAAATACTCAGAATCAGCATCCGACAAAATGCTGGTCATTGATTTCAAGGATTGTTTGAATATTTATGAGTATAAAAGCCAGAATGTGAATAACGGTATTATTAAGAAAATTGCGGTAAGCCAGTATAAGTTGAGGCCGAAACCTGTCGTCAGAATAACGTTTTACTTGAATAAGGATTTTAAGGGTGAATTCATAGAGAGTGATAATACGCTGCAGGTGTTATTTAACGGCAATGCTCAGTACGAAACTGGAAAAAGCGCAATCGATGATGATATCGAAGGCGCTGCGGTAGCGTCTAAAGCGCCCAAAAAATCTGCTAGCAGTAAACCTTCTCTTAATAGTAGGTCTGGAAAGATAGTTAGAAAGAAACAAGATATTCCTCTTATAGATAAACTGCCGAAAGAAAAGGTAAGTCTTGACTTCAACCAGGCAGATATAAGGGATGTTTTAAGATTGCTTTCCGCAAAAAGCGGGACGAATATGATTTATGGTGACGATGTTACCGGATCGCTTACAATACATTTAGAAGATGTGCCGTTTAATGAAGCATTCGAAACTATACTTAGCCTTAAAGGGTTAGTTATACAGCAAGTTGGCGGGAATATTTTACGCGTACTTAAACCGCAAACTCTCACTGAAGAACGCGCCAAAGCGGCAACTTTTACAAAGGTTGTAAGCTTAAACTATGCTAATGCAGATGCCGTTAAAACGAATCTGGATGCCGTTAGACAAGCGGAAGGCAGAAAAGGCGCAATAGAGATAGATGCAAGGACAAATTCTTTAATAGTTACTGATACACCCGAGGGATTAACATCAATAGAAAGGCTGACAACTCAGCTGGATACCAAACCCAAACAAGTTTTGATAGAGGCAAAGCTGATTGAAGTAAGTACCGAAGATTCACTCAATTTAGGAATCTCTTGGTCAGGGTCAATGGGTGTTCAGCAATTTAACTCAAACGGGGATTATATAGGAGATGATATATTAATAGGACAGACAGTAGATTCAGATGGTAATGTGCTTATGGGTACAAAAGCTCTTACACCCGGGGGGGTTGTAGCCGCTCATGGGATTACACCAATAGCTCCAAATAGTACTCTTGGGCCCGGAACAGGTGTTAATCTTCCTGGTTCTAGTGATACAGGCCTGCAAGTTGGTTATATAAATGATGATTTATTTGTAAGCGCGCAGTTAAATGCTCTAATGAAAGAAGGCAGAGCTAAAATATTGTCAAACCCAAAAATTGCTACAGTAAACAATAAGATGGCTAAGATCGAGGTAACAGACCAGATACCTTATACTCAGGTAACAAGCGAGCAGGGTGTTGTTACTAGCGAAACAGTTTTTGCCAGTGTTGGCATTAAATTGGAAGTCACACCAACAATAAATGCTGATAATAGGATTACACTCGCAATACTGCCAGAGGTAAGCAGCCTTCGTTCAATGACTTCAGCTGGTCCGTCAATCGCTCAAAGAAAAGCTGAAACTACCGTTATAGTTAAAAACAGGGAAACTTTGGTTATTGGCGGTTTAATTAGAGAACAAGAAACAAAAGACGAATCAAAAGTGCCATTTTTCGGGGATTTACCTATTCTAGGTTATCTATTTAAGAATAAATCCACATTAAAAGAAAGAACAGAATTACTAGTCTTCATTACGCCAAAGATTTTGATTGAATAAAGGCCATATATGTCTTTATCAGAAGAAAATGGTGATTTAAATGCAGAAGAAGTTTATTCATCTCAAATCTCACAAAAATCAAATTTAATAAAAGATTCGAAAGATCATTTTAGAAAAGGGGAATCCCTACTCCATAAAGGTTCTGTTGCTGATGCCATTTTTGAATTCAAGAGGGCTATTTCTAAAGATAGCACTAATTCATCGTTCTATTTCGCTTTGGCAAAGGCATATCAAATACATGGAAAGATTAATAACAGCCATGGATTTTATGTCCTAAGTATGGAAAACTTGAGGAAAGCCACTGAATTCGAACCTAGTAATCAGAAGTTTCATGATGCAAAGCTGGATCTTGCTTTAAAAGCAGGCCTAATAAACGAACTTGCTGAAGAATACAAAGAATTACTAAAGAATAATCCTGAAAATGAGATTTACAAAAAATTCCTGCAAAAAATAAATATTATATCAATTGTGTCTATTCCTGATTCAAATAGGACTGAAGGTTCCGGCGGTAACATTCTGGTCAAAATGTTTGTTGATTATATATTATCTTTTGTAGGTTTTATAATGCTGATAGCAGGGCTAATGATTAAGAGTTATGTTAGTGCAGGAAGTAAAATGTATAAATATCACGAGATATTCTTAAATGCAGGGATAGTTTTTCTTTTGATATTTTTAGCGATAAAATTATACGGCTTTATAAGTGTAAGAACTTCAAAATAACTGGTTATTGATATAAATTTTGATGGTATATCCAAAGTTATTATGCTTAAGATAGAATTTAAGATGCTGGGATCTTTAATTACCTGCATAAGTAATAGTTAGATTATAAATTGGGATCGCTTAAGTTAACCTCCCTGAAAATAGTCTTTTTATTTGATCAATGGTAGATTTAATTCCTAACAAATATTTTAACCCAGTTGTAATTATATTTTTGCTTTCATTCCTTTTTTATGGGTCAAAGGAATTATGGCAAACAGTGATTCTTATTATAATTCTGATTATTTTTACTTTGATTAAAATAATAGGTTCAAAAGAAAATCGGAAATTTGCGCTAAATAAATATTTTTTAGCATTTATTTTAACGTTCGCGTTATTTTATATAATCAGTTTGATTTTTACAATAAACTTAAATAATTCCGTTGAAAACGTTTACAGATTTCTGCTTTTTTTTATTTTAATACTATATTTGCTTAATAACTATAATGAAAATGATTACTCATTTTTGTTTAATGTTATTGTTGCTTTAGCAATCATCAATTCATTGTTTTTGATACTTGCTTATGATTGGGTGTCTTTTCGTTGTAGATTTAGCTTTTTAGAAGGAAATCCAAACTACTCCGGATTGCTGAACAATATTGCTTTGGTGATATTAGTTGTAAGAGTGATTTTGAATAAGATAAAACTTAAGTATTTTTTGCAGTTGTTGCCTTTAATATTAATTCTTCTTTTTGCTTCATTTCTTATAAACTCCAGAACGCTGTATATATCTTTGTTCGTATTAGCATCGATAGTAATATATATTAAGTATGGCTTTAGAAAAGCTTTAATATTTATTTTGATTTGCGCTATATTATTTATTTTTTTACCGCAGTCAATTACTAAAATTGGTTCACGAAGTTATGGAAGGTTGCTAATATGGATGATTGCAATTAAAGCAGCTGCTTTTCAGCCGTTTTCAGGTGTTGGATTATGGAATTTCGGTTATGCATATGAAATGAACAAAATAGCGGATAATGTAAGTATGTTCAATTATTCTCATTATGGCAGGTTTGCACATAATGACTTTTTGCAGATAGGAGTAGAATTTGGAGTTCTTTGTCTTACAGCACTTCTTTGGGCTTTAATAAAACTAATTTATAACTCCATAAAAATAGTAAAGGAAGATTCATTTAGCAGAAACAGCATCAGCTTTAGTAATTCAATCATTTCGGGATTTTTAATTATAACTTACACAATACATATGTCGTTTAATTTTGTTGTGTATCATACAACACTGCTCATATTCGCTGCGGTTCCTGTGGCATATATAATAAGCAGATTAAGCGTAGGCAGTATTAGCGTTAAAAAGCCTCTGATTATCGTAATTTTGTTTTCTATATTACTGCTGCCGGCATTTCGAATTGTCGCAAGCGATATTTATTCAAAATATGGAAGATATGACGCTGCGCAGAGAATAAATCCTTACGATGAAGAACATCATTTAAATATGTACATGAAAGGAATTGAGAATAACATCAGCATTCTCCGCAACTTTCATAATGTAAAGGAAGCATTTAAATGCAGTCCTTATGACAACAGTATTCGATTATTGTTGGCTAAATTAACCTATAATTTATCAAAACAGAAAAGTGAGAATATGGATTTGATTGATTATTTTAAAGAAGCAGAGAATCTTTTGATTGATGACATGCGCTTATTTCCAACCGATCCTTTTTTTCCAAATTTGCTTGGGAAGATGTACTTTAATAAAGGAGATTATTTGTCCAGTATGAGAATGTTCAATAATGCTGTTTGTAAGGAGCCAAATTATTTTGAAAGCAGATTCTATATTGGCATGTGCTTCAACAAATTGGGATTAAATAAAGAGGCTGTTCGGGTGTTAGAGAAGTTAATGGATGATTATAAAACATTCGGGCAATTGCCTCCAAAATCTGGTTATGAGAGAACTATAACATCATATGATAAAAATTTAGCAGATAAGTATATGAATAAAATAAATGCTGCAGAAAGAGGATAGGATAATAACAATAACATTAAAGAAGACATTTGCCCATAATGTTTGTAAAATAATATATTGAATATGCCGCAAAAATTATTTAAGTATACATGAAATTATGAACTATATCTTGCTGCCGGTGTATAATGAGGAAAAATCGCTGGTTGAATTATTTGATTCATATATTAGAGTAGGTTTTGATAAAAATAGTCATAAAATTGTGTTGGTTGATGATGGTTCAACTGATTCCACAGTTAAAATAGTAAAAAAGTATCAAGAAAAACTTCCAATAAACCTGATTAGGCATGAAAAGAACCTAGGGTTGGGAAAAGCAATAAGTACAGGGTTTAGCAATATTGGCAAAACATTGCAAAATGGGGATGTTATTATTACATTGGACGCCGATAATACCCATCCTTTAGAGTTAATTCCGGTGATGCTTGAAGAAATACGTAATGGATCGGATATTGTTGTTGCTTCAAGATATTGCGATGGAGGGAAAGAAACAGGTGTAAAGTTTTATAGAAAGCTGTTAAGTCTATGCGCAAATAATCTTTTGCGCATATTATTCCCGCATCGACCATTAAGAGATTATTCATCTGGATATCGTGCATATTCGGGAAAAATCATTCTTTTATATAAAAATAAATTAAATCTTAAATTAGCGGAAGAAACAGGATTTTCTGTAATGGCAGAAATAATCATAAAATTATCGATGTTAAATCCGGTTGTCAGCGAAATACCATTAGAACTTAAATATATGAATAAGATCGGCAAAAGTAAAATCAAAATACTACAAACTATAAAGCGCTACATTGTGCTAATACTAAAATTAAGGAGAATGAAAAAATCGTTACAAAACTCCTAATTGGTCTTGCCTTAAGTTCAGGATTCCTATATCTTACTTTTAGGGGATTAGACTTTAATTCTGTCGTTAATTCACTTACAAAAGTAAATTATTATTATTTATTATTAATGTTTCTAGTTTATCTCATTACATATACATTAAGAGCATTAAGATGGAAGATTATAATAAGTAAAATAAAAACTATTAATATAAAAGCGCTCTTTACATATTTGATGGCTGGATTTTTTATAAATAACGTATTGCCTATGAGAGCCGGTGAGTTATACAGAGCTGTTGTGTTAGGTTCTCAAAATAAGATTTCAAAGAGCACATCACTTGCCAGTATAGTTATCGAAAGAACGAGTGATGGAATCTTATTTTTAGCTATTTTAGTGATTTCTTTCAGTATCGTTGAAATGCCGAAATTTGTTATTAACGGGATTTATGCGGTTATAGTATTTATATTTCTTCTGTTAACATTCATAATTATATCAGTTAAGTTTAGAAATAAATTCAAAAATATAATTTCATGTATTCCTGTAAGCGAAAAAAGAAAAAATAAAATTGATGAAATATTGCAAAATTTTATAAATGGATTAGAAATTGTTACGTCTTTTAAGAGGTTTATAGCAATAATATCTGTTAGCAGTATAATATGGTTGTGTGAAATTGTCCTGGCATTTATATTGGTGAACGCATTTGGTTTTAAGATCAGCTTCCCGCAAACAATATTTATAGTTGCGGCATTGGGTATTGGTGTCATGATCCCTTTTGCCCCTGGATATGTTGGTACATATGAGTATGCTGGGAAAACAGCGCTGCTATTGTTGGGTGTTGAGCAGAACAATGCAGTAAGTTTTGTTTTGACTCTTCATGCTTTTCAAGTAATATTTATTGCCTTGTTTGGATTTCCTTCATTGATGTCGAACCAATTTAAGTGGAATCAATTAAACAAGAAAAATATGGAAGAATGAGAAATGTGTGGAATTTGCGGTATTTTTAGTCCAAATAATGTTATTGTTGAAGAAAATATAATTAGATCGATGATGGGAATTCTGCGTCATAGGGGCCCGGATGGTGAAGGAATATTCATAGACCAAGGGATTGCTTTTGGCCATAGAAGGTTATCAGTTATAGATCTTGATACCGGCAATCAACCAATGAGCAATGAAGATAATAGTATTTGGGTGGTATATAATGGAGAGATATACAATTTTCTAGAATTAAGGAAATGGTTGGAGAAAAAACATAAATTTAAAACAAAATCAGATACTGAAGTATTACTGCATTTGTATGAGGAATTCGGTGTCGAATTCGTTAAAAAGTTAAGAGGCATGTTTGCATTTGCTTTATGGGATAGAAGAAAAAAAGTTATTATGCTTGCCAGGGATCGTTTAGGAAAAAAACCGTTATACTACTCAATAAAAAATGGCAGCCTAATATTCGCTTCAGAGATAAAATCTGTTACCGAATACCCCGGCATAGATAGAGATATTGACTTCGAATCAATTGATGACTATTTATCATATCAATACATCCCAGGGCCAAAAACAGTATACAAATCAATTAAAAGCGTCAGACCTGCGCATTTTGTTTTATATGATATGAAGGGGAAGATGAAAAGCGAACGATACTGGAGTCTTGATTTCAAAAAAAAGCTAAACTGTTCTTCTGAAGATTACAAAAAACTATTAGTCGATAAACTGACTGAATCGGTCAGGCTAAGACTAGTGAGCGACGTTCCTTTGGGGGCTTTTTTGTCAGGAGGGATCGATTCTTCAATTATAGTTGGATTAATGAGCAAAATCTCCAGCGGAAGAGTTAAAACATTTTCAATTGGATTTGAAGGAATGAAGTTCTCGGAATTACCTTTTGCAAAAAGGATTTCGGAACATTTTGATACTGATCATCATGAAGCAACGGTTAAACCATTTAGTATAGGAGTTTTGCCTAAGGTTTTATCGTACTATGATCAGCCATTTGCGGATTCATCAGCTTTGCCATCTTATTTTGTAGCCCAGCAAACACAAAAACATGTAAAAGTTGTGCTAAATGGAGATGGGGGGGATGAGAATTTTGCCGGTTATTTAAGATATCGAGCGCTTAAAATATCAGAATTATTATTAAAATTTATCAGTCCAAATCAAATTGGCAGCGGGACTCTGCTTAATAATAGATTAAAGAGCCTGTTAAAACACCTGTGCCCTAAAAACAGCGCTAAAAGTAAGTACTTACAAAGGTTTATGGATGGGTTATATAGCTCCCCGGCAAAAAGAAACGCTTCCTGGCATACTCGTTTTGACAGCAAATACAAGGGATATCTATATTCCAAAGAAATGAGAAATACTGTTTATATAAAAGATGTTTTGTATTTAGAGGATGTATTTAACAATGCAGCAGCGGATACTAATGTAGATAAGGCTCTTTTTACTGATATGTTGATATATCTGCCGGAGAATCTCTTAGTTAAAATGGATATAGCCTGTATGGCAAATTCCCTGGAAGGAAGATCACCCTTTCTGGATCACGAATTTGTAGAGTTAGCGGCAGCAATACCAGATAAAATGAAATTGAATTATTGTAATTCAAAAATAATCTTAAAAAATGCATTTAAATATATTTTGCCTTCAAAGATCTTAAACCGTAAAAAAGCAGGTTTCGGCATACCAGTTGATGAATGGTTCCGCGGTGATTTAACAGGATATATTCGAGAAATACTGCTCAGTCAAAAAGCATTGCAGCGCGGATATTTTGAGAAAAAGTATGTGATAAAGTTAATTGAAGATCATCAAAATAAAATAAGCGATCACGGGAATCAGCTCTGGACATTGCTGTGTCTTGAACTGTGGCATAATATATTTGTGGATAACCGTCAAGATAGAGTAATTAATTAAATATGGACAGAAAAAAAATATTACACTTGATTACAAGCCTAAATATTGGCGGTACGGAAAAATTCCTTTTTAACTTAGTCAAGTATCAATCGGGTAAGTATGATGTGGTTATAGGTTTTCTAAAAGAATTCGGTCCTGTAGGTGTAGAGCTGCGTAAATTAGGGATAAGCGTGTACGATTTTTCCGGAATTAAAGGATTTTTTAGACTTATTTATTTCATCAGGAGTTTTGTTCCGGATCTTTTGCATACCCATTTGTACAGAGCCAATATTTTCGGGAGAATTCTGAGTAAATTCAGCAAAAATAATATTGTTGTATTTTCTTCGCAGCAATCAATGGAGTTCTATAAGAATAAGATACTGACTTTTGTCGATGCTTTCTCGTTGAAATTTACTGACTGTGTTATAGCAAACTCAAAATTTGTTAAAGATCTTGTAGTTTCACGAGAGGGATTTGAATCAGATAGAGTCTTTGTAGTTCATAACGGCATTGATTTTAAGTATTATCAAAATACGGATGATATAAGATCGGAATTTAAATTTGAAAAGGATGATATTGTTTTAGGATACATAGGAAGGATTCATAAGGATAAGGGGATTATATATCTCCCTGATATTATAAAAATTTCTTTAGAGAAAAATCAGAGAATAAAATATTTAATTGTAGGTAGAGGGCCGTTGGAAAAATATCTAAAAAGTAAAATAGCTAAATATAAATGCGACAAACAGGTAGTATTCGCCGGATGGAGATACGACCTTCCCAGAGTATTTAATGCAATTGATTTGTGTATAATGCCGTCTTTAGAAGAAAGTTTTCCTCAAGTTTGTCTTGAATCCTTAGCAGCAGGCAGACCAATAATAGCCAATGATGTTGGGGGTATTAAAGAGGTGGTTAAAGACAAGGAAAACGGGTATCTTATTAAATTAGGTGATATTAATTCATTTGTAGACAGGATTATAGAGCTGTCTTATTCACAAGGCAAAAGATTGATTTTAGGGGAAAATGGCAGAAAATTAGCTGAAAGCTTTTCAATTGAATCGATGTTGCAGGCAATTGAGAATATATATGGAAAATATTTAGTTGATAAATAATCGCAGCGTATTAAGCTTGTTTACTTTAGCTTTTTTTGGATGTAGAATATAAAAAATGCTTGATGAAAAAATTAAAACCAAAAAAGCGCGGCTGGCCATAGTTGGGCTTGGTTATGTAGGATTGCCGCTGGCTGTAGAATTTGCCGGGGCAGGATTTGCTGTATATGGTATTGATGTAGATAATGAAAAAGTAAAGTTTCTTAACAAAGGCAAATCTTATATAGAGGATATCCCTGATTTTTTACTTCGACCTTTTATAGCGAATAAAAAATTTATTAGTACTACCGATTTTAGTATACTCAAATCACAAGATGTAGTGGTTGTATGTGTCCCGACACCTTTAAGAAAATCAAAGGATCCGGATATATCATATATACTTTCGTCGATTACAGAGGTAGCGCGGTATTTGCATAAAGATCAGCTGGTTATTCTTGAGAGTACAACCTATCCAGGCACTACGCAGGAAATAGTGCTGCCTTTACTAGCAAAAAAGGGATTACGTGTAGGAACAGATTTTAATCTTGCATTTTCTCCTGAGAGAGTAGATCCGGGCAACAAGAAGTATAAAATAAGAAATACGCCAAAAGTTGTAGGAGGTATAACAAAAAGATGCACTCAATTGGCCCAAAAGCTTTACATGCAGATCGTTGATACAGTAATACCTGTTTCATCTACACAGGCTGCGGAAATGGTTAAACTGCTGGAAAATACCTTTAGGGCAGTGAATATAGGACTGGTAAATGAGGTTGCTTTAATGTGCGATAAATTGAGGCTGGATACTTTTGAAATTATAGAAGCTGCAAGTACAAAACCTTTCGGTTTTTTACCTTTTTATCCAGGGCCAGGTATTGGCGGGCACTGTATACCGCTAGATATTCACTATCTGTCCTGGAAATTAAAAACCCTTAACTTCTTTTCGCGCTTTATTGAGCTGGCAGGTGAAATAAATTCTCATATGCCTGAATATGTAGTATCAAAAATACAGGCAATATTAAATGATTTTAAAAAACCAATAAGGAATTCAAAAATATTAGTTTTAGGGGTCGCATATAAGAAAGATGTGTCTGACACAAGGGAATCGCCTGCATTGGATGTTATTTCAATACTCTTAAATAAGAAAGCAAGTTTGTCTTATTCTGATCCGTATGTTAAGAGAATTTGCATTGGCAATAAATCCCTTTGTTCAGTTAAAATAACCCCAACTTTGCTAGCATCTCAGGATTGTGTTGTGATAGCTACAAATCATTCGAGTTTTGATTACAAAAACATTATTAAGTATTCCAGAATTATTTTTGATTCTAAAAACGCAACGAAAGGTTTTTCTTCTAGTAAAATTATAAAACTTTAAGCTGTATGAAATTTACACCAAGCAAGAACTTCTTTTTATCATTATATTGGATAGCCGTAATTTATTTAGGATCTTTCTTCTTCTTGTATTATCCTGTCGCAGAATCACTGGCTAAATTATATCATTTAATGTTAACAATTATCTTAATAATCAGCAGCTGGGCTTATGGTAGAAGATTGGGGAATCTAATAAAAATTGATTGGCCCAGCAGTATTGAAAGCATGATTTATTCATATTTGCTTGGATTGGGATTGCTAATCTATTTTGTTTTTACTTTAGGTATATTAAATATACTATACCCAATTTTCATATGGATATATATTTCTGTTGGAATAGTTTTAGCTGCAAAGGAATATAAATCAGCGGGAGTATTTAACTTCAATTTTGCTGCTGACTCAAAGATTGTAATTTTTATCGTACCCTTAGCAGCTGCAACCATAATAATTTTTCTTACTTGCTTTGCTCCTCCAACATATTATGACTCATTAGTATATCACCTGGCTATCCCAAAGATATATCTTCAATACAATAAGATATTCCATATTCCTAATAATTTGTATTCCGCTTTCCCTCAGAATATTGAGATGCTTTTTACAGCCGCGTTGGCATTAGGAAACACAGATATCGCGCGGTTGATAAGTTTCTCATTTTTTTTATCATTGCTGGCATTAATTTTTAATCTAAGTAGACGGCATTTAAGTATTACTGGAAGTTTTTTTACTCTATTTCTATTTTCATCATTCCCTTCTGTAATACTTTTGTTTTCCAGCTGTTATGTTGAGCCGGGATTAAGTATTTTCATGGTTGGTTCGGTTTTATCTTTTTTAGCTTGGCTCGAGAACAGAAAACATGGCTTTCTGCTGGTTTCAGGTATATTAGGGGGATTATCATTCGGATCAAAATATTTTGGGGTGATTACCCCTGTATGTATCAATGTGCTTTTACTAGCGGAAGTGGTAATTATTAAGAAAGAAAATATAAGAAAGTACCTAACATTACTGCTAATCTTTAATCTCCCAGTAATAATTTTATCATTGCCCTGGCTGATAAAAAATACTGTTTACTTTGGGAATCCTTTTTTCCCATTTTTTTACAAATATTTGGGTTGGGGTGAAATGCAGTGGACGGTTCAAACAGCAGAAGGCTATTTCAGACAGCTCGTTTCATATGGAGTCAAAGGCAGTTTCATAAAAGAATTCTTACTTTTGCCATTTAACATTATTAAAAATATTATTCCTTTTGCCGGTGGCGCGGATGTATTGGGTGGGATTGGTTGGCCATTATTTATACTTGCATTACCGACAATATTCTTTGTTAGGAAATTAAACTATATGCTGAAGTTTCTATTGGCATATCTTGTTTTGCATTTAACCATTTGGTTTTCAACCGGACAGGTGCTTAGATTTTTGGTTGTAGTTTTACCACTTGTTGCATTCGTAATATCACTAGGCATATATAACATGTTTAAATCCGGCAGAGCAGTAGTCAGGTTTTTGCTAATCGGGATGGTGACCATATTTAGTGTTTCAAATATATTTCTATTAACCATAATAAATCAACAAGTTGAACCAATTAATGTTGCCTTAGGTGTTGAGCATAGGGATGAATATCTCCGTCGCAAGATTGGCGGATTTTACGCAATATGCGAGTTTATAAACAATAATTTATCAAAAAATGAGAAAATATATATCTTGGGTGATCAGAGAGGTTTTTATTGTGAAATCCCTTATGAGTTGAGTTTTGTCTTTGCACCCGAAAGGCTGGTGTCATGGGCTAATGAATCAGGGGACCATTTAGAACTTATAAATGTGTTAAAAAATAAAGGCTTTACGCATTTACTTTATAATAAAAGAGAAGCGAAACGTTTGGATGAATCATATAAAATAATGTCATTTACAGATCATGGAAGAATTAACTGGACTAATTCAATTGCTTTGTTTGACATTATTTTTGAGAATAACGAGGTGGCTTTTTATAAAATCTGAAGCAACTAATCTTAAATCCTGCCTTTTGAACTAGCTTTCATCTCTTTGCTTGTAAAAACAGCATAAAATTTATAAAATTATATAATATGAAGATATATACGCTTTATGGGCTAATATTTCTATGTGCGCTGATTTTTTCTGTGATTATAACACCAATTATGCGCAAGATTGCTCTAAAATTTAATATTTTTGATCATCCGTTAAATAAAATAAAAACACATAAGAATCCTGTCCCATATTTAGGAGGTTTAGCTATATGGTTTTCAATAATCTTAAGTATGGTTTTACTTCGTTTATTCACTAATTTTCCTACAGGGACTTTGAGATCATTAAGGGGTATTTTATTCGGCAGCCTTTTGATAGTTCTGTTGGGATTAATTGATGATCTCCATCTAAAGGGGATAAATTTCAAAATTAAGTTTATATTTCAATTCGTGGCTGCATTTATACTCATATATTTTGGCATAAAAATTAAATTTATAGCACCTGAATATATGGGCTGGATATTTACTTTTATTTGGATTGTTGGAATAACAAATGCTTTTAACATAGTTGATGTGGTTGACGGTTTGTCGAGTGGTATCGCAATTATTGCGTCCTGTGCGTTTCTATTTATTTCTCTGCCTACTGAAGAGTTGTATGTTAACTTCACAGCAATTATATTATGCGGTGCTTGTTTGGGATTTATTCCATATAATCTTTCAAAGAAATATAAAATATTTCTTGGGGATACAGGCAGTTTGCTTATAGGATTTATACTCTGTGCTCTTTCTTTAGGGACTTCATATACAAGTATCAATAATATTGCTATTTTTGCGCCAATTTTAATTTTAGCATTACCATTATATGACACTATATTAGTAAGCTTTTTGAGGATTAGTAAAGGAAAGTCTCCATTTCTAGGCAGCAAGGATCATTTTGCATTAAGAATGGAGTTTCTTGGAATGTCAAGATTAAAGGTATTGATTATTTCGTTATTAGTCTCGATTTTATTATCAATTTGCGCGTTTGTAAGCACAAAAGTGAATCAGATCGGGTCATTAATCATATATTCAATTGTGATTACTTTTTTTATTTTTGGAACAAAATACTTATTGAAATTACGGATAGAGTAAAAAAATGCTGATTTCAAAAAAAGAAAATATTTTAATAGTGGGAGCTGGGTTAAGTGGTTTATCATGCGCTTATCATCTAAAAGATAATTATACAATACTTGAGAAAGAAAAAACAGTTGGCGGGTTATGTCGTACACTTCCTTGGAAAGGCTTTAATTTTGATTTTTCAGGGCATCTACTGCACCTGCATAATAAAGAGATAAAAAGCCTTGTTGCCGGCATGCTGAAAAACAATATCAATGAGCATTACAGGCAGGCATTTGTATATTATAAAGGTAAATATGTGCCGTTTCCTTTTCAAGCGAATCTTTTTGGACTGCCAATAGATGTAGTCAAAGATTGTTTATATGGTCTAATATCTGCTCAATGCAACAAGCATAAAAAGAAAGCAACAAATTTTAAGGAATGGATAAACAATTATTTTGGAAGTGGTTTTGCAAAACATTTTTTCATCCCATATAATACAAAACTTTTCGGGGTGGAATTAGAAGAGATGACGTCGGAATGGTGCGAATGGTTTATCCCAAAACCAAAGATTAATCAGATAGTTTCTGGAGCGTTCGAGTATCAGGTTGCGGATTTTGGTTATAACTCTAAATTCTATTATCCTAAAACAGGCGGTATACAAGCACTGCCAAATGCATTTGCTCAACGGATTCGAAATTTGCATCTCAACTCTAATGTTGGAAGAATATTTTGGAAGGAAAAAAGGGTAGAGTTGAATTCTAAGTTATTAATAGAGTATGAACAGTTAATTTCAACCATGCCTATACCTGAACTATTGAAGAATTTAGAACCCTTTCCTGAAGAATTAAACGATATAAAAAATTCTTTTCGATGGCGTTCAGTGCAATGTTTAAATATAGGCATAAGGAAAAGAGATGCAATTAACAGGCATTGGATATATTTTCCTGAACCCGAGTTCATTTTTCACAGGGTTGGCTTCATACATAATATTTCGCGCAGCTCGGTGCCAGAGGATTGCGCTGCGTTTTATATAGAGATAGCTACCAATCCAAATGAGAAAGCTAACTTAAACAGATTATTCTCAAAGGCAATAATGGACCTTAACCGCTTGAATATTATTGCTAAAGACGATAAAATAATTGCGCTGCAGCACATGCCCATGCAATACGCATATGTTATACACGATAATAAAAGAGAGAAGGCCTTAAAGCGTGTAAAAGAGTTCCTTAATAAAAATTCCATACATTCCATAGGCAGATATGGTGATTGGAAATACTCATTCATGGAAGAAGCAATCCTCGACGGTCAAAAACTAGCCGCAAAACTGCACAGTAGAAAATGAAAGTTAAATGCATTCATATTATAACAAAGCTTGAATTAGGCGGAGCACAGGATAATACCTTATACACCCTCGAAGCATTAGAGCATGACCGCTACGAAAAAATATTAATAACAGGGGAGGGGGGTATATTAGATCTGGAAGCTAAGAAATCAAATAAATACGAAACTTATTTTTTAAAAAATTTAGTTCGCAAAATAAGTCCTATAAATGATTTAATAGCTTTCACAAAGTTATATGCGCTGATTAAAAAGTTAAAACCTGATATAGTTCATACCCATTCGTCAAAAGCTGGGATATTGGGCCGATGGGCTGCTTATTTTTCTGGTGTTCCAATTATAATTCATACATATCACGGTTTCGGATTTAACAAATACCAGAATATGTTTTACAGAAATATCCTTATATTTGTTGAGAAGTTAAGTTCAAAAATAACAACGCATCTAATTACCGTTGCTGAAGATAATGTTAGAACTCTGATTAAGTTTAACATCGCTAAAAAAGAGAAAGTTACAGCAATACACAGCGGGATAAGGCGCTTAAAACAACATTATACTAAGAGTGATGTCCAAAATTTGATTCCGTTATATAAAAATGAAAGGATTGTTGCTAATGTAAGCTGCTTAAAGCCACAGAAAAATCCAGTTGATTTTGTAATGCTGGCAAAGATTATAAAATATGATTATCACTTTGAAGATGTAAAATTTATTTTAATCGGTGATGGGGAGCTAAGAACGGAAGTAGAGAATGCTGTCAAAAGATATGAATTGGGTGATTCATGCTTGCTTATTGGTTGGAGGAGAGATGCTCAGAAAATAGTTCAACAATCAGATATATTTGTTCTTACCTCACTTTGGGAAGGACTTCCACGTGCCCTGGTTGAAGCTATGTATATGGAAAAACCATCTGTAGTGTATGATGTAGACGGGACAAGGGATATAATTAAAAGCGGGAATAACGGATTTCTAATACCTGTGAAGAATATAAATTTGATGGCGGAAAAAGTAAGCTTTTTATTAAAAAGCAGTGAAGAAAGAATTCGTCTCGGAAAAGAAGCAAAATCAACTTTAAATGAAAGCTTTTTTATTGAAAATATGGTCACGGCAATTGATAGGATTTATTCTGCATTGATAGAGTCAAAACGGTCTGGACAGCATAAGTATTGCTAATATATATAACTATAGCAAAAGGCAGTCTAAAAAATATTAGTAGTTTAAATTATATTGTAAATTAACTATAATCTATTGATTCAAAACGCTTGTCTATATTTTGAATTCAATAAGCTTGACAAAAATAAAAAATATGTATATACTAACTTTTCAAATTTGAGTTATTAATAATTAGTATTCATTTTTATAAGATTAAAAATATGAAATTTAATATAGATCTTGAGAGAATCTTGCAAGAAGGTTCTGTTAATATAAGCGGTGAAAAAAGTTGTCAACCAAATGAATTTAAAATTTCGAAACCTATAAGTTATAATTTGTTAATAACCAAAATCGATGATGATATATCTATTAGCGGGAAGATCTCTGTAGATATGCCAAGCAATTGCAGCAGGTGTTTGGATTTTTTTGAAAACAGGATTGATGTTCCTGTTAATATTGTTCAAAAATTTAATTGGGCCAAAGAAAAAGAAGTTGATATAAGTGATGAGCTGCATTCAGGTATAGTTCTAGCAATGCCTATCAATCCCTTATGCAAATCGGATTGTGGAGGATTATGCTCTTTATGCGGGAATAATCGCAATAGAGTAAAATGCAATTGCAGAACAGACTTCAATCAGATTCACGCATTTGAAAAACTGAAAAGTATCAAAATAAAATAAAAAGGAACAAAATATTATGGCAAATCCAAAAAGAAAACATAGTAGATCAAGAAGAGATATGAGGCGCGCTCATTGGAAGGTTACGGTAGTGAATTACAACGAATGTCCTCAATGTCATGAAGTAAAACTACCTCACAAGATATGCCCTTTCTGCGGTTTTTATAACGGTGTGTTAGTTCTTCCGAAAAAAGTAAAAAAGAAAAAGCAAGAGCAGCAAACCCAAGGAGCAAAATAAAAAATGAAGATTGCTTTAGATGCTATGGGTGGTGATAATGCGCCCAGGATTAATATTGAAGGCGCTATAGAAGCTTCAAAGGAGTTTGGATCAGAAATTATTCTAGTTGGCGATGAAAATGTTATTTACAAATATTTGGATCAATATGAATACGACAAAAATTTAATAAATATTAAGCATTGTACGGAAAATATTGGGATGAATGAATCTCCGGCTCAGGCGTGCAGACAGAAGCGGGATGCTTCTATAATGGTTGCTATGAAGCTGGTAGTTGATCGGGAGGCTGAAGCGGTAATTTCTGCCGGTAATTCAGGCGCTATTATGACATCCGCCATGATAAACCTAAAACGTTTGCAAGGTGTATCAAGGCCTGCAATTGCTACGGTTGTACCTAATGAAACGGGTAATTGTATAATGATTGATGTGGGCGCAAATGTTTCATGTAAACCAAGGCATCTACTTCAATTTGCTGTTATGGGAAGCAGTCTTGCTGAAGTTGAATTGAAAATGAAGAACCCAAAAGTTGGTTTGCTCTCCGTAGGTAAAGAAGAAGGGAAAGGTGATGAAACAACTATAGAAGCTTATGAACTGTTAAAAAGCTCTGATTTAAATTTTATTGGAAATATTGAAGGTGGAGATATATTCAAAGGTCTTGCAGATGTTGTTGTATGTGACGGATTTGTTGGAAATGTTGTTTTGAAGTTGAGTGAGGGTTTCGCGCATGTATTTACTAGAATTGCAAAAAATGAGATTAAAAAGAGCTTTATTAGACAGCTTAGCGCATTATTTTTAAGAGGTGCTCTTAAGGATATTAAAAAAAAGATTGATTATGCTGAATATGGCGGTGCACCCCTTGTTGGGGCAAATGGAGTATGTATAATTTGTCATGGGAAATCAAATTCAACTGCCATAAAAAATGCAATTAGGGTTTCTGGCGAATTTGTAAAAAATAGATTAAATGAAATGATAGTTGAAAAAATTGGTAAACTTAAAGTTGAAGAAACTGAAGCAGAGGTGCTGGCAACAAATGGCTGAAAAATGGGGAATAAAAATAATTGGGACTGGATCCTGTTTGCCTGATAAGATATTGACCAACGCTGATCTGGAAAGAATGGTTGATACTTCTGATGAATGGATAGTGAGCCGAACCGGCATAAAAGAAAGAAGGATAGCCGATGATAAGACCGCTACATCTGATTTGGCAATCGGCGCGTCTAAAGCAGCGCTTGAACAGGCCAACATAAAGCCAGAGGATATTGACCTAATTATGGTGGCAACTATCACCCCTGATATGATGTTTCCGTCAACAGCATGCTTCGTACAGGAGGCCTTGGGAGCTAAAAATGCAGCAGCTTTTGATATTTCTGCCGCATGCAGCGGTTTCATATATGGACTATCGATAGCGAAGAGTTTTATAGAGAATTCCAGTTACAAGACTATTCTATTAATTGGAGCAGAAACTCTTTCGAAAATAACAGATTGGAATGATAGGAATACCTGTGTGTTATTTGGTGATGGTGCAGGTGCTGTAGTACTGCAGAAGCAAAAAACCAGTTCTAATATATTATCTGTTTATTTAGGTTCAGACGGTAGATATAAGGACATACTAAAAATACCTGGTGGCGGTTCCAGATTCCCGATTACAAAAGAGATAATAAAAAATAAACTAAATTTTATAAAAATGGAAGGAAATGAGGTGTTTAAGCTTGCAGTTCAAAGAATGCTGGATTCGGCGCGTTTGGCTTTGGAGATGGCGCAGAAAAAATGTGATGATCTATCATTAGTTATTCCTCATCAAGCTAACATAAGAATAATCGAGGCTTTGGCAAAGAGAATGAAGATACCAATGAACAAGGTATTTTTAAATATACATAAATATGGCAATGTCTCAGCGGCTACAACTGTTATTGGGCTGGATGAAGCAAACCGTTCCGGGTTGCTTAAGGAAGGTGACCTTGTTGAATTGGTTGCTTTTGGCGCCGGGCTTACTTGGGCAGCTTCAATTATTGAATGGTAAGAAATTTGTTTTTAGAATAAACAGGTTATGTAATCTATGAGTAAAATAGCGTTTATATTTCCAGGGCAAGGGTCGCAGTATGTTGGAATGGGAAGAGATTTTTATGATTTACTTCCTTTAGCGAAGGAATATTTTGTAAAAGCTAACAAGATATTAGGATTTGATATCCAAAATATAATTTTTAACGGTCCTGAAGAAGAGTTGAAGCAAACCCGGGTAACCCAGCCAGCTATCTATTTAATCAATGCAATAATATATAAATCCCTTGAATTAAAGGGAATAAAACCTGATATCACTGCAGGGCATAGTTTGGGTGAATATTCAGCGTTGTTTGCTGCTGGTGTTTTTAGTTTTGAAGATGGTTTGGGGCTTGTTAAGATCAGAGGTGAATGTATTGAACAAGCTTCAAGAAATAATCCTGGAAGTATGGCAGCGATTATTGGAGCAGACAGATCAAAGGTAGAAGAAGTATGTAAGGAATTGTCAGAAGGAGAAGTATTGGAGGCTGTAAATTTTAATACTCAAGATCAAACCGTAGTTGCTGGATCTAAGAATGCAATTTCGCGTTTGGTTTCTCGTGCAAAAGAGTTTGGCATAAAGCGTGCCATAGAGCTTAATGTATCCGGTCCATTCCACTCATCACTTATGGATGAGGCATACAAGAGTTTTAAAGATTCTGTATATAAAGTGCCATTTATTTCTCCTAAAATCCCCGTAGTTACTAATTATAAGGGTGAGATTAGAAATGAAAAAACAGCCATTCAAGAAGATCTGACATTTCAAATAAATAATTCAATTCAATGGGTAGATTCAATAAAAAAAATTAAAGATTTTGGTGTCCGGATGTTTTATGAGATAGGTCCAGGTAAAGTACTAACAGGATTGAACAGAAAGATTGTTCCAGATATAAAAACCGTAAATATAGATAGCTGTGAAAGATTAAACAAATTAAAGGTTTTGGCATAAATTAGAATATAATTTTAATGGAGGAATAGTAATGAGTTTAACAGGTAAAGTTGCTCTAGTAACCGGATCGGCCCAGGGTATAGGATTAACCTGCGCTGAAAGATTAGCGAGAGACGGCTGTAACATCGTTATAGCTGATATCGATAATGAATTAGCTGACAAAACAGCTTCGGAAATAATTGATAAATTCAAAGTGGAAGTATTATCTTCTTCACTAGATGTTACTAATTTTGATCAGGTTGCGGAACTAGTAAAAAAAATTCTTGACAAATGGGGAAGAATTGATATATTAATAAACAATGCCGGAATTACAAAAGATGATCTTTTAATTAGAATGAAGGAAGACGCCTGGGATAAGGTTTTAGCTGTGAACCTTAAAGGGTCTTTTAACTGCATAAAGGCTTGTGTAAGACCAATGATGAAAAGGGAAAGCGGCAGAATAGTAAACATAGCATCAGTTGTCGGCCAGATGGGGAATGCAGGCCAGGCAAATTACTCAGCATCAAAAGGCGGTTTAATTGCTTTAACAAAAACGTGCGCAAGGGAGTTTGCTTCAAGAAAAATAACTGTTAATGCGGTTGCGCCGGGCTTTATTAGAACGAGAATGACAGAGGTGCTGTCTGAGGAAGTTAAGCAGAAACTTAGTGAACAGATACCTTTACAGTGTTTAGGTGAACCGATGGATATAGCTAATGCGGTTGCGTTTCTTTCAAGTGATGAAGCTAGTTATATTACAGGACAAGTGGTTGCTGTAAACGGCGGAATGTATATGTAGAATTCCTATATTAAATAACATAACACAAGGAGGCTTAAGATGGCAGACGTAGAAACGAGGGTTAAGAGTATTATTGTTGAGCAATTAGGGGTAGATGCTTCAGAGGTTGTGCCTCAAGCTCAGTTTATTAACGATTTAGGAGCCGATTCTTTAGACACAGTGGAATTAGTAATGGCTCTAGAGGAGGAATTTGATATAGAGATACCAGACGAAGAAGCTGAGAAAATTCAAACTGTTGGGTCTGCTATAGACTATATAAAAGCTCATAGCAAAAAGGTTTAATTAAATTTTACCTTTAGAATAGTTTAAGCACTTTTTAATTCATTACTAAGGATCAAATATGGATTGTAATAATGTTCGTATTGTAATAACCGGTTTGGGAATAGTATCTCCTATTGGTTCTACAAAAGAGAAATATTATGAAAGTTTGTGTAATGGTGTATCCGGCGTTGACCTAATAAGCCATTTTGATCCAACTGAATTTACATCTCATATTGATTCAGAAGTAAGGGATTTTCTTCCAGAAAAATTCATTGATAAGAAAAAGATCAGAAGAATGGATAAGTTTAGCCAGTTCGCGTTAGCAGCGGCTAAAATGGCGGTAGAGGATTCTGGATTGGACTTTAATAAAGAGAATGTAGAGAGATGCGGGGTCATTGTTGGTTCAGGTATTGGCGGATTGCCAACAATTGAAGCGGAGCACAAGGTTCTTTTGTCAAAGGGGCCAAAAAGGATATCCCCGTTTCTTATACCGATGCTTATTAATAATATAGCATCTGCAGAAATTGCAATCAGTTGCGGTATTACAGGGCCAAATTATGCTGTTTCGAGCGCGTGCGCTACCGCAAATCATGCAATAGGAGATGCGCTCAGAATAATGAGGTATGGTGATGCTGACATAATGATAGCTGGAGGCACGGAGGCTGCAATTACACCTTTGGGATTCGGTGGGTTTTGCAGTATTAGAGCGCTCTCAACCCGCAATGATGAACCTAAAAAGGCCAGCAGGCCATTTGACCGCAACAGAGATGGGTTTGTAATGGGTGAGGGTTCAGGGATTATAGTGCTTGAGAAACTTGATCATGCCCTAAAAAGAGGCGCAAAGATTTATGCTGAATTAGCAGGCTTTGGCGCTACAGATGATGCTTATCATATAACAGCTCCCAGCCCGGATTATAAATCCGCCAGCAAGGCGATGCAACTTGCTATGGATGATGCAAAAATAAGTGCTGATAAGATAGACTATATTAATGCACATGGTACTTCTACTCAATTGAACGACAAAATTGAAACTTCGGCAATAAAGAAAGTTTTTGGGGAAAGGGCAAAAAAAATACCTATATCTTCTACAAAATCAATGATCGGTCATCTGCTTGGCGCAGCAGGCGGTGCGGAGCTAATAGCCAGTATCTTATGCATGGAACATGATGTAATACATCCCACAATCAATTATGAAGAAGCAGATCCAGAGTGCGATCTGGATTATGTGCCGAATACAGCAAGACAGGTAAGGATAAGTAACATACTTTCAAATTCGCTAGGATTTGGCGGACATAATGCAGTTCTTGTGGTAAAAAGATATGCAAAGTAAACTCGCGGTCCTTGAAAAAACTATCAATTACAAGTTTTACAATATAAAAATTCTGGAACTCGCTTTAACTCATAAATCGCATGCGGTAGAGAAGGGAAAAAAGGAGTATAATGAACGGTTGGAATTTCTCGGAGACAGTATACTTTCTGCCGTAATGGCAGATCATTTATACCACAGATATCCGCTTGATAATGAAGGAAAACTATCCAGACTAAAATCACAACTGGTTTCCAGGGTTGCATTATATCATTGGGCAAAGGAGCTGAATCTCGGTGAGTTCATATACTTAAGCCAAGGTGAGGAGCAGAGCGGAGGAAGGGCCAGGGATTCAATATTGGGAAATGCCTTGGAAGCAATCATTGGAGCCATTTACCTTGATAGAGGATATGAAAAAGCTAGAAAGTTTATACTTAGCAAGGTAAGCGTCAAACGAAGAATAATTGAAACAGATTTTAAGAGCAGGCTACAGGAAAACGTACAAAAAAAATACCAGGTTATCCCAGATTACCGTATCACCAAGGAAACCGGACCTGATCATAACAAGACGTTTTCAGTAGATGTATGGGTAAAGAAAAAGAGGTTTGGTTCGGGTGATGGAAGGAATAAAAAAGAAGCTGAACAGAATGCCGCGAAACAGGCGATGAAGTATTTTTAGATAAATATTTAATGGAGGAAGGATGAATTACTTTTTATCAGAAGAACAAATGGCTATTGTTGATATTGCTCGTCAGGTAGCTCAGACTAAAATAAAACCGGTAAGAGAGCATTACGACGAAGCCGAGGAGTTTCCATGGCCTATTGTTGAGGAACTCTCAAAAGCGGATCTTTGCGGACTTTATATACCTCAGGAGTACGGTGGTTTTGGCGGGGGTGTGTTTGAACTGGTATTAGCTGTTGAGGAACTATGCAAAGTGGACGGCGGCATATCACTTTCGCTGGCTGCCACCGCTTTAGGAACATTCCCGATATTGCTGTTCGCTACGGAAGAACAAAAAAAGAAATATCTGCCGGATATAGCCAAAGGAAAAAAACTTGCCGCTTTCGGATTAACAGAACCCGATGCAGGTAGCGATGCGGGCGCCACAAAGACAACAGCAAAAAAGGATGGAGACCATTATATATTAAACGGCACGAAATGTTTTATAACGAATGCGGGTGAGGCGGAGGTTTACACGGTCATTGCGATGACCGATAAATCCAAGGGCAGCAGAGGCGCAAGTGCATTTATAGTAGAAAAGGATACACCGGGTTTTACATTTGGCAAAAAAGAAAAGAAGATGGGAATCCGATCATCATCCACTAGGGAGCTGATATTCCAGAACTGCAAAATTCCTAAATCAAATCTGCTCGGGAAAGAAGGCCAGGGATTCATTGTGGCTATGAAAACGCTTGATGTTTCCAGGCCGGGGGTTGCTGCCCAGGCGTTAGGTATTGCTGCGGGTGCGCTGGATGAGGCTTTAAGCTATGCCCGCACCAGAATACAGTTTGGAGCTCCGATTACGTCACTGCAGGCTATACAGCATATGTTAGCCGACATGGCAACTGAAGTAGAAGCTGCCAGAGCGCTTGTATATCAAACCGCCAGGGATATAGATGCAAACCCTGATATAAGACACACAAAAGAGTCAGCGATGTCAAAGCTTTTTGCATCAGATGTGGCAATGAGGGTTACTACCGATGCTGTTCAGATATGCGGCGGTTACGGTTATATGAGAGAATATCCGGTAGAAAAAATGATGAGAGACGCTAAAATAACCCAGATATACGAAGGGACTAACCAGATACAAAGAAATGAGATCGCATTAGCATTAATAAAAGAAAAAGCTAGAGAGAAGTCAAAGTAAATAGGTCTCGCAAGGAGTTTATGCGGTGAATGTAATAGTTTGCGTAAAGCAGGTGCCGGCTACAACAGATGTCCAAATTGATCCAACCACAAATACCCTTAAGAGGGAAGGTGTGGAAGCAATAATCAATCCTTTTGATGAATACGCTGTGGAGGAAGCAATACGTCTTAAAGAAAAAAATAGCAGCGTAAAAGTTGTAATCATTACAATGGGGCCTCCTCAAGCAGAATCCATATTAAGGGATTGTCTTGCCAGGGGGGCAGATCAAGGTATATTAATTTCGGATAGAGCTTTTGCCGGTGCGGATACGCTGGCTACATCATATACGTTATCGCAAGCGATAAAGAAAATAAGTGATTATAGTCTGATTATATGCGGGAAACAGGCAACAGACGGTGATACAGCTCAGGTAGGCCCGGGTATCGCTGAAAAACTTGATATACCGCATGTTGCATATGTGAAGAAAATAGAAGAATTTAATGACGAAAATATTAAGATCGAACGCATGATGGAAGATGGATATGATATTATCGAAATGCCTGTTCCAGCGTTGATTACAGTTGTAAAAGAGATCAATGAACCTAGGCTCCCTTCTTTAAGAGGAACCCTGATGGCTAAGAAAGCTCAAATACCGAAATGGACTAAAGATGATTTGGATTTAGATGAGAAGCAAATCGGTTTAAAGGGTTCTCCGACGGTAGTTAAAAAAATATTCAACCCTCCGCACAGATCCGGCGGTGTGACATTGAAGGGTAAGCCGGAAGAGATGGCCAATGAATTGGTCGCCAAGATGAAAGAATTAAAAATATTGTAAGGTAAAAGATTATGTCAAGTGATATTAAAGTACTCAATGAAAAGTGTATAGGTTGTAAACTCTGTATAGGAGCGTGCAACTTTGGAGCAATTGCTATGGTTGATCGGCCAGATCATCCCAAAAAACAGAAACTTGCTGTAATTGACTTTGACAAGTGTACACTCTGCGGGGCTTGTGTGGATGCCTGTAAATTCGATGCAATCGAGCTTATAAAAGAAGATTTTACTATAGTTGATTTAGACAAATCTCATTACAAAAATACATGGGTATATGCCGAGCAAAGGCACGGTGTTATCTCAACTGTAACCTATGAGCTTTTAAGCGAAGCCAGGAAGTTGGCGGATAAGAGAAACCAAAAGGTAGCCGCGATACTTTTAGGGCATAATATAACAGATAAAGCTCAGGAGTTAATATATTATGGAGCTGATATAGTATATGTTTTTGATGATAAAATTGTCGTTGAGTTTCAGGACGACCCTTATTCAGAGATACTTGCGCATCTGATTAAAGAAGAAAAACCGGAAATAGTCATTATGGGGGCAACAAATATCGGACGTTCCTTTGCTTCCAGGGTAGCTGCGAAAATAGGCACCGGTTTAACAGCTGATTGTACCGGTTTAGATATAGATACTCAAACAGGCAACCTGCTGCAAACAAGACCCGCGTTCGGCGGCAATATAATGGCTACTATTGTTACAGAGAACCACAGGCCGCAGATGGCTACTGTAAGACATAAAGTTTTCAAACCTTCCTCCAGAGATATTACCAGGAAGGGAGAGATAAAAATCAAGAAAATTGACACAAAGCATGTAAAAAACAGAACAAAGTTCCTTGAATTCGTTAAAGACTTAACCGCAAAGGTAAATCTGGCCGAAGCAGATATAATTTGCTCAGGCGGCAGAGGGTTAGGCAATCCGGAAGGTTTTAAGCTGATTGAACAATTAGCAGAAACACTTAATGGAGCCGTAGGTTCATCAAGAGCGGCGGTTGATGCGGGCTGGATACCGTATTCGCATCAAGTAGGACAAACAGGCAGAACTGTAGCTCCAAAGGTTTATTTTGCATGCGGTATTTCGGGAGCCATACAGCATTTGGTTGGAATGGGATCATCAGATGTAATTATTGCAATAAACACAAATCCGGATGCCCCAATGATGAAAATCGCCACATTTGCAATTGAAGGCGACCTTTACGAAATTATCCCACTTATAATAAAAGAAATAAAAAGCCTCCGCGGCGAACCCGTCGGGGTCAGGCCCTGACATTGTGACATTGCACCTGTACTCAAGCTCAATCTTCAATATTCATTAGTATCTATTCGTTATTATCTCTTTTTAATCTTATGAAATAATTTTACAACTCATTATGTCAAGATCTCTGCTGACTTTCGATTTGGGACAAAACCAGGCAACCGCCATGGATTCTTATTAAAACGATCGGCCAATGCATAAAAGATACGGTCACAACTCGAATTATTGGTAAAACACCGCATCGTTCGGAT
>JBDROU010000066.1:0-2907 GCA_043809745.1 bacterium | reverse complement strand
GACGGTAGGCAGGCTGAATTTATCGTCGCGGCTTATTGTTTTTGCCGTCAGGAGATATTATACCAATTTTTTCTGAAATATCAAATGCTTCCCGACGATATTACTGACGATAAAAAGTCAGAGGTTGTCGGACAGCCACTTAACCCAAATTCATTGCTATAATACTGTTCATCAAGATACAAAATCCCTGAGCCTTCCTGTACTTCATAAACAGCCTGTTGCTCCTGCAATTTTTTCAATACATTTGAGAACACATTTACCGAGTATCGTTGAGCCTGTCGGATCAATTTATATTGCCTTTCCAATTCGTAAACGGAACAAAGTTTATTGATAAACTCTTTCCCTTCTTTCCCATACGGCACAACGATGCCTCTGGCTACTGTGTCGATTACTTCAAAAGATTTAGCCGCAGACATAAATGCTTGCCTCAATGGTATTTCCGGTGTTTTTTTATTAATGCGATTATACTCTTCCACAGAAACCTTATTTACTGAAAGCAAATTGAATAAGTTATCCGCCTGCCCCACAGCTGATTTGGAGTTGACAGGATAATCCATCTCATTTGCTCGTTGATAAAAATAATACTGATAATACTGCTCCATTGCCTCTGGGCTTAAAATATCATTTCCAAATCTTTCCGGATTGTCTTTGAATTCATCCAATAATCGCTCAGACTTCTCTTTGCCTATTCTGATATCCGCAAGCCTCTCTATATTTTCTTCCGCTGGGTTAATTATGTAGACCTTGCCCAGCAACGGATATTGTTCGTTATGGCGATTACATCGCCCCGATGCCTGAACAATAGAATCAAGCCCTGCCAAAAAGCGAATGACTAAACCAAAAGAAATGTCAACACCCGCCTCAATAAGTTGAGTGCTGACACAAATAACTGGTTTTTTACCATGCAAACAGGTTTTAACCTTATCCAGTATTGCCATGCGGTGAGATGGACACATATGAGTGCTTAAATGATATGTTTCAATATTGTTGATCTGTTTACATTGTTGATAAATTTCACGGGCTGATGGTTTTGTATTCACAACCACCAGAACACTGCTTGATTTAATGACTTGTTCTTCTGCAAGCTCTTTTATTTCATCGTTACTCCAGCCACCAACCTTTGTTTTGTCATAAACCTCAACGCGTTTTAACTCCTCGAATAACTGTTTCGCATTGGGAACCATTTGCTGTTCTGCGGTGATAGACAATGCTCTTGACTTAGGTTCGATTTTATCCAAAAGCGGCTGAGTTGCCGTACAAAGTATAATTGTTGAGCCACAATTATTCACCAAAAAATTTACAGCCACATTGAATAACTGCACACATTTTACCGGTAGCGTTTGGACCTCATCAAAAATAAGCACCGTATTCGCAAGCTGATGCATTCTCCGTGCACCTCTTGTCCCAGAACCAAATAAAGCTTCCAAAACCTGCACATTGGTCGTCAACACAACAGGTGCATCCCAATTTTCAGAAAGCACCTTTTGTCTTGCTGTCTCTTTATCTGGCAGTAGATTAGAGTGGTGTTCCAATACAACACGATTAAGATATTTGCCATTCTTGCCTTTTTCTTCTAAAACTTTGCGTATCTCATCGGCGTTCTGATCAATAATAGTGGTATAGGGCAACACATAGATAATTCTATCCATCTTGTGCTTATCCGCATGGTGCAAAGCAAATCGCAGGCTGGAAAATGTTTTCCCGCCACCGGTTGGGACAGTTAGTTGATATAATCCTTTTGGTTTTTCAGAAAAATCGTAGCACGCCTGTGATATTTTTTGTCGTATGGTGTTAATACCTTCTGATTTGAAATCGGCTAATTTTTCATTCAACCTGCTTATCAAGACAGGCCAATCCACATAATTGCCATAATTTCGCAGTTTTGCTGCACTCGGTATTTCAAAATCAGCTGTATCCAATCGGTCAGCATCAATAAGGCAACTGTAAAGAAACCGCAGCATCAGTCCACACTTAAAAGACAGCGTTTCTTGAGAATCAAGTGGGGTTCTCAATGCCTTGAATCGATTCATAACATTTTGCAAAAATTCTTCCGATTGCAACAAGGTTATTATTTTTACTTTCTCTTCGTTGCTAATCTTATCGAGCACCTCATTGATGTGTGATTTTTCTTCTGTTTTAACCATACGTTTGGAATACATATCTATGCCTTTAGGCGAAATACAGTCTAATAATCCCGAATGATGTGATGCAATACAAAGCGATAAAATCTGTGCAACAAACAATGATTCTTTTCCTTTATCAGCAAGATTTTGATAAATCAGTTGTGTGCCGGCGGTAGAATGATCGACTTTCCCTTTTAACCCAACCGCATCAACATAATCATCTTCATCAGAATTGATAAGACCAACAGCCGATTTAATGTATTGCTCAAATTCCTGACTTGCTTTTCCAATATCATGTAAAAGCCCAATCAACTCACCTTGCTCTTTCATCCCGATTTTTGAAGCGAACTCCCCTGTTTTCTCTGAAACTCCCTTAAGGTGATCAACCAGACTTTGTATTTCTCCGTCTTTTTCTCTTCGATGAGCAATATATTCAGAATTATGAAACATGTTTTTTTCCTTGACGATTTTCTGAATGTGCAAAATATTTTTGTCCTAGATACTTCATAATTTAAGAGAAAATGGAGATACCGCCCCGTTTTCTTCTTTATCTCCCTACAACTTCTCCCTCTTCGCTATCGCTACGGAGAACAATCCTGTGTATTTCCATTTTTACCATCCTGCTTATATAGTTAGACACTACCTGTTGACTAACGATACGTTAAGGTGTATAATCTTGATGTATGCAAACAAGTTCACATAAGAATGCTACCACGACTTTGGCTATAAGACAATTTATTAAAGAAAGTTCATTTTCTGCATATGCTTTAGCCAAAAAATACGG
>JBDROU010000065.1:0-2016 GCA_043809745.1 bacterium | reverse complement strand
GTATTTCCAAAATGCACTGGAATCACTTTATAGACGTGCCAACCTGAACTCCAATACGTACCACATTTATAACATCCTTTGACATCAATAGTAGTTTTACCAAATCTGACATTCATAAATATCCACACTCTTTTAACATTTTCATAGTAAAATCCCGGTAAGATAACCACTTCTCAGGGTCGAACTCGGCAGCTTCCTGATAATCAATACCCTCACCTATCGCCTCACTTTTAGCATCCATAAGCTGTTGCATATATTCATCAATGGTTCCGATATGCCGTAACAGGTATATTCGTGGGATCTTCTTTTGCTGTGGTCTTAAAATCCGGCTCCAAGCCTGCATTTGTTTTGAAGGTGTCCAGCTGGTGTCAGCCAGAATGACTACGTTCGCTTGATGAATGTTCAAACCCTCCTCTCCGCAGGTCGTAGTAGCCAGCAAGACCGGAACACCATTATACTTGAAATCATCAAGAAGGATATTGCGCTCTTTAATCCCCTGCGAGCCTATGAACAGATGCGCCTTGATGCCCCGCTCTGATAATACTTTCTGCATATATCGTTGAAATTCAGGTCGTTCACTGAATACAATTATTTTCTCATCATTAGATACCGCTTCCTCAACCAGTTCTAATACCCTGCTTTGTTTTTCCGTCATACCGAACTCCCATGGAATATCTTCAATTTCTGTCTTGGGAGATTGCGGAATAGTTGAAGCGAACTGCAATTTCGTAAGATGCGCCAGGATCACCATTTGATCTATTTTATGATCACCTTTTTTTTCCATGCTTAACTGTGCCTTGAACCATGTAGCAAAATTGTCTAACCAATGCTGATAATGTTTGATATGTGCATCATCCATTTTTATCATTTCGGTCTTGATAACAGGTTTCGGGAATGTGATAACTGTACTAACTTCCGGTTCTTCCTTCTGCCTTCTGAGCATTTTTGGCGCCATCATAGCCCACCATTTTTTAGTGTCTTTGATTTTCGGGACTTCACGGCTCTTAGCTCCGGAATCCAGAGTTTGCGCGAATTGCTCAGTTACCCATGCGATAGAAACAAAATCTTCCTTGAATTGTCGAGTGCCGGTTGTATATTTACCATAACCGCCCCCCACATTTTCAATAGGAGCATGGTAGCCGTATGGGTTGCGCTCGGTTCCATAGTTCAAATTTGACGTTTTTATGAAATCTTAAAAAAATTTAAAAAAAAAAGAAAAATAAAGGAAAGGAACAACAGAAGCCAACAAACAACCCATACCATACCCGTACCATACCATACTGACGGTTACTTTACGGGCATTTTGGTTACTGGCTGTTACCTTTTGGTTACTAAATGGTTAATTTGGTTACTCCGTTACGGGATATTAACTCAATAATTCCGTAACGAAAAATATGGCATACATCTATCCCCCCTACCCTATAGATCGTGCCCTATATCGCATCCTGAAGGCTCGCATAAGCCCGCATAGGGTTATGTCCATATTATTTATTTAATCTCCCAGAAATAACGCATTTTTGACATCGAAGTCTAAAAACTCAGCACATTTAAGGCAAAGTTTTTTATTGATCCCTGCCTCTGTCCCGAAGCCTTCCTGATATTCATAAATCGTCATGATCTCGCCGCATTTGTCGCATTTTTCCTTTACAATCATATCGCCGAAACTCTCTTCAGCGATTTTATTTAATTCCTCTGCGTAATTAATAGACGGCTTTGTTTTCGCTAAGCAGCATTTTTTATATTTTTTCCCGGATCCACACGGGCAAATATCATTTCTTCCTATTTTCATGTTATCACTTTCTTTTTATCGCCCTGGCTTTATAATCAAGTTATATTTATTATGTATAATTTTACCCATTGACTCGCACACTGTCCATGGTCAAAGCCACCTACCCGAAAATCCACTGAAATATTTTAGTTTCATGCGTTATCCTTTAGTTTTCTGAGTGCCGCAGCACGAAGTACCCGTTTCATGCCTCTTTCGTGGCTTTAGCCAGAGGTTTCCGGTCACTTCGG
>JBDROU010000064.1:0-5150 GCA_043809745.1 bacterium | reverse complement strand
ATTTACAGACACTATCGGCTACCGCACGATACCATTCAACCAGGATAAAAGGCAAGCCCCGTCTTTTACGATCGTTTCTTTATGCGACCCCTCTTTTTTTATGCCCTAAATAGGACATTACTTATGCAGTTGTCAATAATTGCCCTTTTCTTACAACATATTTCTTAATTTCACGGTCATAAATATAAACATATCCAATCATCAAGCTATCATATAGAGGATGAATTACAGCTATGTTAATACCTATAGAATAGCTAAGAATATGTTTACTTTTGAATATAGGTATATAATATCGACCATTTTCATCAGTTAAGATACCGCCACTCTTTAGTACTTTTGTTGATGTTCCACCAGGGTGTCCAATTAGAAAGCGTTTCTCATATATGTAAGTTATCCAGGCGTTTTCGATTGGTTTGCCTGTATCAGCGTCGGTAACAACACCTTCTACAGCGGGCATTGTAGTAAATAACTGCCAGCAGTTAGCTGAATATGGGAATAAAATAATTAAACTGATAAAAAATGATGTATTAGTAATTTTTAATAAACTATGTATTCTCATTAAAATGAAGATCCTCCACCAAATTCGAGACTTATATAAAAGCTATACTTGTTTAAATTCAGTTTATCTGGTATTGGAACAGAGTAATTTGATGGATAATTTGAGTAACTATATTTTACCTTCCATTCAGTATCAGGCACATAATCATATTCGCATCCCAATCCTATTTTTCCCCATTTAAAATATTTATATTTTGCTTTAATACCGATATGAAGCATATAGTTACTTGTGCTAATTGATGTTTCCACATCATCAGTTATCACATCGATAAATTCAGTATATATACGTTCAGTCATCGTAATACCTGCACCTCCAAGACCTACGCCTGCATCAATCGAGGTTTCCCAAGATTCATTCTTATGCAGTCGTCGCTCTATAAACAGGCCGATCCAATATATAGTTGCATCAATAGTATCAACCCCACCATCGTAAAGCACATTATTACTGTCTGTATACGTTTTACTTGCTTTACTGTTTTGAGGAGTCATAACACCATCAATATAAATACCTGCTGCCAATTTATTATTAATTAAAAATGAAAATGCCACTCCACTTCCGTTATTTTGCATATTGCCGAAATCAAATGACGAAAATCCTCTCTCAAAGGCATATCTATTTAAAGGGGTAAGATCCAAATAATTTCTTAACAATCGATACTGAAAACTAAAACCCTTAGTAAACCCAACTTTGGGGGCAGCAAGTAATAAAGCAATACAAAGTAGTAGTTTTTTCATAAAATTATTCTTGCATGTTAAAATGAAAATTTCGACCCGATATTAAAAGAATATCCCCCGTAATACTTACATGAGACATCGATGCTGGCATTCTTGGCAAACTGATATTCACACCCTATAATCCCGCTGATATTCTTTGCATGGCGAAGTGTGGCTTTTGTTTCGTCGACATAATTTCCTGTTGTATATAGCAATCCATTAATATAACTTTTATATTCAGATGAATATCTGTTTTCCATTTCTATCTTTGAGTGTATGTATCCTGCACCGGCATATGGGAAGTATCTCCCTTTGGCATATCCTCCTATTAACTGCGCATCATACTGGAGGCGTGTTATTTCATAAATAGTCGATCCTTTATTCTCGTACCATGTGCCATTGCTATTTCTGCTGCTGGAATTATAAGATAAAAATTCCCATTCGCTATGCATACTGGTTATATTTGCATCCGCGCCGATATAAAGCCCTTGCTTATTACCATATAACTTTCCCTTGAACCCGAGTCCCCAGGCAAAACTGCTTGGATAATTCTCATGTCCAAAATGGGAGATGTAAAGGTCATGCTCCCAGCTACCATTCGCATATGCAGTAAACTCATTCTCATACTCGTCATAAATTAGCCGTGTATTATCAACTCCTATTTTTACATATCCATCCAAAAAATCGGATATTCCGTATGTTGCATTTAGAAAAACAAGTTGTGTCCTTTGTTCAATGTCTGTCCAATCCCTATCAATAATATATGTTCTTGTAAAATCCGGAAAACTCTCATTTATCTCAGTATACCGTTCACGGAAATAATCACTCTGGTGCTCGATAATTGTCACAGCATTCTCCGAATGATCAATCACGATAGTTTTCTCATAATATGTCGGGTTTGAGTCAAGTTTCAAAGGAGTATTTGAGTACTCTCCTTCAATACCAACACTAAACTTCCCCTTGCCTGTTGTCATGCGTTTTTCAAAGGCAAACAATGAAGCCGTTGCCATCATTGTTAAACATACAGTCAGACTTAGAATTCTTCTTGCCATTTAATTCTCCTTTATAATAGTTGTTATAATTTCCTTCACTTACTCGATCAAGTAGAATGTATTTCTACCGAGTTCGCTAATTTTATTAATATTTTTCCTGCCGCTATTTAATTTCTTTAATATTGAAGATATTTTGCAAAAATATTATTCTGCATTATTTATAAACATTACATTGTTCAAAACTTTCCGCTTCGCCAATTTAATAACCTAAATCCACCGCTTAAAATAAACATAAATTTCTTGTTTTATGCAGCTAGTTAAAATTAAAATCCAAGTTGTATTCCTATATTTATGGAGTACCCCCCGTAATACTTACAGGATATATCTATGCTGGCATTCTCGGCAAACTGATATTCGCATCCTACAACCCCGCTGATATTCTTTACAGAGCGAAGCGTGGCTTTTGTTTCTTTAACTACATATTCTGTTGTGTCTAACGTCCCATCATCATATAAAACATTTTCAGAAAAATATCTGTCTTCCATTTCTATCTTGGAGTGTATGTATCCTGCCCCGGCATATGGAAAAAATCTTCCTGTGGCATATCCACCTATTAACTGCGCATCATACTGGAGACGGATTATTTCGTGGGTACTCAAGTCTTTACTCTCGTACCATACACCTGAAAAAAGGTTGTTTGCATTAATATAATTACCAGATATAAATTCCCATTCGCTATGCATCCTGGTTACATTTGCATCTGCACCGATATACAGCCCTTGCTCATTGCCATATAACTTTCCCTTGAACCCGAGTCCCCAGGCAAAACTTGTGGGATAATTCTCATGTCCTATGTAGTCGGTGTCAATATACTGAGACCAGCTACCATTCGCATATGCACTAAACTCATTCACATTCTCGTAATATACTATTCGAGTATTCTCAACTCCTATTTTTACATATCCATCCAGAAAATTGAATATTCCATATGCTGCGTTTAAAAAAACAAGTTTTGTCCTTTGTTCTATATCTGTCCAATCCCTGTCAATGATATACATTTTTGTAAAATCTGGGTAACTATCATTTATCTCAGTATACCGTTCACGGAAATAATCAGTATGGTACTCGGTAGTTGTTACAGTATGCTCCGAATGATCAATCACAGTATTTGATTCATAATATGTCGGATTTGAGTCAAGTTTCAAAGGAGTATTTGAATACTCTCCTTCAATACCAACACTAAATTTCCCCTTGCCTGTTGTCATGCGTTTTTCAAAGGCAAATAATGAAGCCGTCGCCAACATTGTTAAACATACTGTGATACTTAAAATTCTTCTTGCCATTTAATTCTCCTTTATAATAGTTGGTATAGCTTTCTTAGATTACTCAGTCCGTTCGGAAGGTATTTCCCCCGAGTTCGTTAATTTCGTTAATATTTTGTCTGCCGCGTAACTTCCTGCTGTTTTTTTGTTTTTTGCGGCTTCTTTTAATATTTCCAGTGCGCCTGCTTTTTCAGCGGTCTTATTTAATATTTCTTTTCCTAGTTCCTGTGCACTCCATTCGTTGACTTCAAACTGTTTGTCGCTCAGCGCTTCTTTAAGATATGTTAACTTCCCCTGCCCCTCAAGTCCTGAGAGCTGAACTTTCTTAATAGTCAGTTTTGAATATATTCTTGTCCATACATCTTCTGATGTAAGATTTTTCTCCAGCTCAGGTATTACCGAGCTGTCTCCAATTGACTCAAGTGCTTCCATAGCCAGCAATTTTCCAGTCACATCCTTTTCTTTTATGGTTTTCAGGGCAAGGTCTTTTCCCGAGCTATCCCCCATCTTTCCTAAAGCCCATACTGCTCGCATTCTTACATTTACTGATCTGTCATCCATGGCTTCTTTAAGTTTCTGTTTTGTGCTCAATGCCCCGATATGGCCCAGCCCAATAGCCGCAGCCTCTCTAATTCGGCTGTTACTGTCCTTTCTAACAATATCACTAAGAACATATTCCGTGTCATCTTGCACTGGAGTCCTTGCAGTAGATGCTCCCCTCACTTGTAAAACATTCCTGCTATGCATTTGTTTTGATTTACTTCGTATTTTTCCCATTAATATTAAAGCAGATACGCGTTCGTCATCATGATTTTCTTTGTTTAATGCCTCTTTTGTCAGCCTTTTAAGGGCAGGCTCGCCGATACGTTCAATCTCTTGTGCTGCGATCCGGCGTTGATCTTTGTTTTTTAATCTCGTTATAGCCTCATCCAGTTCATTGGAGCAAACAACTGTCGGTATGATTAAAATAATCAGAATTCCAGCTGTCCTTATTAATAATTTACTGTTCATGACGCATCCTTTTTAATTTTTAAGTGATGTAAGTCTATTTACTTTAATTTGCTGTTTCTAAAATGTGATTCAAACTATAATAACTTCGCTATGTTCAGCGAATATTATTGTTAGTATCAATATTCTAAATTAAGACTACTTATATATTAAAAATCTTGCAGAATATACTGTCGTATGGTGCGTCTGTTAAACTATTTCAGGCTTCTAATCAAAAGAAATAAGGCGAGTCTGACTCCACAATTTGCGCTTGCCACCAAGAATTTCACTCAAGCATTATCATCCGCTTTAAAATATCGCGACAAAACGCTTAAATTTCACTCTCAATCGAGTTTTTGAACAAGTTATTGATCTTAATGATTTTGGTTGAAAATTATAGTATTTTTAGTGATATATTTCAATAGAATATATGGTCACATTATGTCAAGATCTCTGCTGACTTTCGATTTGGGACAAAACCAGGCAACCGCCATGGATTCTTATTAAAACGATCGGCCAATGCATAAAAGATACGGTCACAACTCGAATTATTGGTAAAACACCGCATCGTTCGGAT
>JBDROU010000063.1:0-16966 GCA_043809745.1 bacterium | reverse complement strand
GTACATCGAGATATTTTATAATAGACAAAGACGTCATTCTTTGTTAGGTTATAAAAGCCCCGAGGCGTTTGAACAGATCATGTTTGAACAAGTCTTAAAAGTCTCTTAACTCCATGTCCACTTTTTCGGGGGAACATCAGGGGGGAGAAATTCCTGAGATCCCTAAAAAAGCACCATAGCGCTGTGATTTCGATCTTTTCCGTCTAAGTTTTCCCGCCGAACCACGGGTACGTGATGTCAGGGATTGTCTTTCGATATTATAGTTTTTAGTATGCCAAGATATATACCGTCGGAAACTTTTTCCAAAAATTCAACATCTCTAAGCAGTCTGGCTTCGTTCGGGTTTGATATAAAGCATACTTCAACTAATGCGGCCGGCATATTTACCTCTTCAAGACCTTTAAACCATTCCTGGCATATCCCCTTGTCTTTTAACTCTGTAGATTTTACAAGGTACTTCTGGATATTCTCGGCCAGTTCCTTACTGTTTCTTTTAAGATAATAAGTTCTTGTGCCGCTGACTGATTTTTTTCTATTCCAATCAAGGTGTATTTTGATAAAGGCATCCGCATTTAACACGTTAGCCTGCTGAGCTCTATCATAATTATCCTCGTCTATATCATTATTCACTCTCCAGAAATTTTCCCTATTCCTTGTATAATAAACCTTAAATCCCGAAGATTCCAGCCGCTTACCTAAAAGCTCAGCAATATCTATAATAATATCCTGTTCATTTATGCCGTTAGCTTTCATCCCTTTGTTTATTATAATCCCTTTTTCATTTTTAACTCCATGCCCTGGATCCAGCAGTATTATTTTGTTACTAAATAACATAAGTTCATCAGCACAATCTAATGCAGGACATGAAATTCCTACAACTAAAATAAAATACGCAAAGAATTTTAATAATCGAGTATTTATCATGAGATCGCTCAAAAAGTGGTACTTGAAGCGAAAATGTGAATTTTTGAAAGATGTCATCATAAACCTCTTAAAAATTCCGGGCGCAATCTAGTTTTGCCCTTAATAGCAGATCCTAAAACATCTAAAAGCATCTGTTTATCCTGCGGAAACCGCCCTTTCAGAGGCAGGAAATTTGAGGCATGATCGCTGCGAAATATTGTTTTTTCTAGTTCCAGCCCTTCTATAATATTATACATCTCATCCAATAATTCCATAGGCTCCAGCTCCTCAAAAATTCCTTTTCTCTCGTCTTCATACAATCTGGTGCCCGGTATTAACATTACTGAAAGAAATGACAGGTATCTGGGCTGCATCTTATTAAGAGCTTTTATAGTACCCATTACATGAATTTTTGAATACTTTTTTCCGCCTAATCCCAGAAGCACGATAACAGAAGATTTTATATTCGCATCAGCCGCCCTTTTGACTGCTTGAATCATCTCTTCTGAAGTTGATGGTTTATTACAATTGCTTAATACCAACTGACTGCCGCTCTCCAGACCTATATAAATCAGGCTTAGTCTTAACTCGGCTAATTCTTTTAACTCCTTATCGCTTCTTTTGGTTATATTATATCCGTTAGCATAAGTTGAAATTCTGGCAAGATTCATAAAACTCTTATTGAGTTCCCTTAATACGGGCAGCAGTTTTTCATTATTTACCGCCAACGCATCGCCGTCCAGCAAAAATACGCGTCTTGTATCGGGATACAAAAAAGAAGTTTTTCTTATATCATTCATTATTTCTTCGACAGCTTTAATTTTGAAAGGTTTTTCCATATATGCCCCGCAAAAACTGCACTCGTTAGCGGAACAACCTGTGGTTACCTGCAGGAGAAAACTATTTGCTTCGGCCGGAGGCCTTATAATGGGTTCAATTAATGGCATTGTAGATTTTACCGTTGAAATAATTTGTTAGATCGTCCAAGCTTTTTTGTGCCGCTGTTGAAAGTTTATCGGATATTGTACTATTATCCACTTCAATACCGATTATAAACACATCTGCGCTTGTAGATCCTGCAACTGTCTCTATCAGCATCCTAAGCGGTATGCCATGCGTTGAAATATAACTCTCGTCCAAATCGGCAGGATCGACAATTGATATTTCGCCAGGCTGTTTTCCTTGAGACCTCTTTGCATCTACTATTATTAATATTTCGGGTTTTAATGATATAAGTTTGCCTAAGATATTTTCTGGAGCAACGGAAGCATTGATAAGAAATATATTGCTTTTCAAGGTTCTGGTTTACCGCTTTGCACCAAAGCCTTTATTAAAAGTGGCCCTATGCCGTCATCACCGCGCAGCTCATTTCCGACCCCGATTATGCATATCTTCTTATTATAATCCAGATTCAAGTTAAACATATATTTATATATTTTTAGCAATTTGATTTCTTTTTACATCTACTATGAACGCCATCATGCTTATTACCAGCGCGCCTGATACAAAATTGAGATATACATCCCTGATATCATAATACCTGTTCGGCAAGACTTTTTGAATTAACTCATCTCCCAATCCAAACATAAATATTAACACTAGACTTGATATGCACAATATTATCTTATTCTTTATGTCTATCTTCAGTGCTCTGTACAATAGGAAAGCCAGTATCCCATATTCGACAAAATGTATTTTTTCCTCGGGCTGAACGGTAAATTTATTAAGTGAAACTCCGTACGCAACCGCAATTATAGCAAAAAACGGCCAATTCCTTTTTGTTAATAAATTATACTTAATTACTGAGTAAACGATGCACGCAAAAAATGCTCCCAGCAAGACAAAAACTACCAGACCTCTTAAATTTCTTTCTATCAAATAATTTAACACCGGCCTTGAAATACCTAGTGTCATATATATAAAAAACAAAACACCTAATGCAGCAAACCAATATGAATATCTTTTTTTACTTTCTAAGCCAGACATTTTCTCCGTCGCTTTCCAGCACAATATCGCCGTCTGCATCAGTGCGCAAAACTATAGGATTAATTTTTAATCCTTTAAGACTCGGGATATTCCCGTATACATTCGGGCCGGTCTGAATTATTAAATACTTTAATGATCTTAAACAATCCTGCCACTCTTCAATCAGGCAATCCCCGTGATGAGGGTATGTCATAATTTGAGTATCCAGCTTATACTTTGCCTGATTCCCCAACGATTTATGTATTCTCCTTTGTGCATTTGGACCAATATCTGATGCAATAATAAACCCTATTTTCTTATAATACATTTTAAGCACAAGAGCTGCATCATTAACACTTCCTTCAATAATATCTGGATTCAATACTTCCAGTTTAAGATCATCACTTAAATCCAAGACATCACCCGAATACAATATCATAGCCGACTTTCCGTTATTTTCTGTTTTTTCTAGAAATCTTAAAAATTCTGATTCCTCGAGACTCCTGTTGCGGGCATCTCCATTCCAATATAATTTTTTGACTTCAAAAGACTTTATAATCTCAGACAGAGATCCGTAATGATTTTCGTGCGGATGCGTAATAAATACATAATCGATGTTTTTAATGTTTTTTCCTTTAAGATATTTTTTGATTTTCTTAAAATTATGTTTATGGCCAGCATCAACTAATATATTTATATTCGGTTCTGAAATTTCTTCTATGAAACAGCAGTCACCATACCCCACACTAATAAAATTTATATTTATCTGCGAATACAGGTCTCCGCAAAATACAACTAAAGCTAGAAGCAGGAATAAAATTCTACTCATAATTTATCTAATACTAGATATATTATTATATTATATTTATTTGAAGTGTTAATTAGAAAAATCTGACGAATTATTTTTCGTATTCGTCATAAATATATGCTTGGTGGCGGCATTTCGGGCAGAGAATCGCAAAAAATTCAGCGCGTTGTTTACCCTGCTCTATTTCAGGGGATATTTCTGTTTCAGGAAGTGAATTCAATTGCTCATTCAATAATAACGTAGGATTCCCGTAAGAAAAAGACCCCAATTTCTGAAATATCCAGTGAAGGTGCTGTTTTGTGGCTATTTTTTCACCGCAATGCTGGCATAAGATCATTTCAAAATTCTGCTCAGCAAAAGCCTCTTTTCGATTGGTTGTAGCAAGCTCATATTCCGGTGTCAGTTCAACGCCTTTTTTTGTCGTGCACCAATACTGGCATTGACCGCAGAAATTGCATACATCATATAATCTCAAAATCTTCCTGTTCTTACCCTCATCAACTATCTTTATAGCATAAGCGGGGCAAACCCTGGCACATGCTTCACAACCTATACAATAGTCGTCATTCGGCGTGGGCCTGCCTCTATAACCCCATTTTGCCTTATGCGGTTTATAGGGATAGCCTGAAGTATATGGACCTTTAATCAAAGCTTTTACAGCTTCTTTTAACTCTCTCAATTTTGGATATTTCATATTAAATCCTTAAAGTTTCTGCCGTTATTCCTGATTTTTCTGCAGATCTTCGGTTTCATAAGCATCGCATACTGTTTGATCCGCTAATTTCACGCCAAATATGCGAGCACCTCTGGCTATAGCATGAGCCGCAACAGGCGCTGTAAGCAAAATGAATATAATGGTAAGTATAGCTTTTATACCGGTTGCATTAAATCCGGACATTAAGAGCACACCGAATAATATGCCGCAGGTGCCAAAGGTAACGCACTTTGTTGCTGCCTGAAGCCTATTGTACACATCTGGAAGCCTTATTAATCCGATACATCCAAAAACATCAAATGCAATACCTATTACGATAACAATAATTCCTATTTTATACATAATTTCAGGCATCAAAAGTTCTCCCCTCAAGATACTTAGCCAAGGCAAGCACAGCTATAAAGCTCTGCAACGCCCAAGCTATTGCTATATCCATAAAAAAGCTTCTTCCTGTTATTACAGCTAAAATGGCGCACAGCCCTATAATAACAATCCCCAAAATATCAATAGCAACTGTGCGGTCCGGTGCTGTTGGCCCAAGAATAATCCTTATAAGACATAATAAAGCGCAAAATAAAAGCGGGAACAAAAATCTATGGAACAACGACATCTCAACCATAATATCCATAACCGTTAAAACTGCAATACCTGCAACGCAAATACCATACAATAAATATTTCATTCGAATATTTCCTTTAGCAATCCTTCAAACCTTAATACTATTCGTTTAGTAGCCCCTTCTATGTCCTGATCTTTAACGTTAATCCAATGTATGTATAGAAATCCATTAGCCCTATCTACATCTACTGTAAGAGTTCCCGGAGTTAAAGTGATAGAGTTTGCTAAAAATGTAATTCCCGTATCGCTCAGCAACGCAGTTTTTACTTTAACAATACCCGGCTTTATAGGAAGCATCGGATGCGATACCCTGTAAGCAACATCTATATTGGCTTTTGTAGCTTCCCATAAGAACAGCGGGCAATACTGGAATAAGAAAATAAAATATCTTTTTATGCCCTTGAACTTCCAGGGATTCTTTGTAAAAAGCCCGCCGCTAAGCCATGCAACCAGAAACGCAGCAGCCAAACCTACTACAAGATACTGCCAGCTTACAGAACAGGTGAGCAGTATCCAAATACCAACAGCTATTATAAATAGCAAAATTCTGCTTTTCATTTCAAGCTCCCTAAAACAGCATTCCCGTACCCGATGCCCTGTGAGATCACAGCAATCGCTGGATCAAAGACTATACCTTTCACAGAAGGAATTAACATGCCTCCCATTATCACGCATAATACAGCAAGTATTATCATTGCGCTAGCCATAAATACCGGAACTTCCTTTACCTTTTCCCATTTCTCCTTTAACGCTCCGTAAAAGCAGTAACGCTGTACTTTTGCAAATGATATCAGGGTTATAATGCTAACAATTACTGCTATAGAAGCGTATACATACCTCTGAGCTTCTACCGCAGCTATTATTATAATAAGCTTGCTCCAGAATCCGTTAAACGGCGGCACACCAGCAATCGACATAGAAGCAACCAGCGAAGTCGAGCTTGTTACAGGCATTACTTGTTTTAATCCCCCCATCTCTTCCAACTGACGCGTGTTTGTATTATATTCAACTGCACCGGCATTTAAGAAAAGCAGTGATTTGAATGCCGCATGATTTATTAAATGAAAAAGCCCGCCTAATATTCCAAGTGGGGTTGCCAAACCAAATCCCAGTACAACATAACCAATCTGGCTTATGCTATGATATGCCAAAAGCCGCTTAAAATCCCATTGAACAACGGCCAGTATTACCCCTACCACCATTGATAAAGCGCCCAACATCATCAGTATCTCTTTTGTCTGATCAATATTACCCAATACGTTAAAGATCAGCCTGACCAGCACATATACACCCAACGCTTTAATAACAACACCCGATAGCATCGCAGATACAGGTGCCGGAGCTGATGGATGGGCATCCGGCAGCCAGGAATGGAATGGCACCAGAGCCGCTTTTAATCCAAACCCCATAATAAAAAGAACCATAACTAGCAGATTAAGATGCACTGATTGCTTCAGAGCCAACTCGCGTGATATATCCGCCATATTCAAACTAGAGGTATAGCTGTATATAAAAACTATTCCTATTAAAATAAATAACGACGCTATGGTGCCGAGTACCATATATTTAAATGCTGCTTCCAGCTCTTCATGTTCACAACCAAAAGCAACTAACGCATAACAAGCGACAGCCGTAAGCTCCATAAAAACAAATAAATTGAATAAATCTCCGGTTAAAACAACACCGTTCAAACCAGCTGTCATCAAAAGATATAGTGTAAAATATTTCCATGAAGCCGAAAACTTCTCAATATAATTAACTGAGTAGAGCATAGCGGTAAAAGCTACTATATTCACAGTTATAAGCATAAAAGCAGAAAGCCCGTCCAAAACAAAACAAATTCCGATTGGAGGAATCCAATTCCCGAACTTATACACCAAAGCTTGACTTCCCTGCACCAAGAACAAGCTGTAAATTGAAGCAATAACAAGAAACAGTGAAACAGCTAATGAAATAGCTCTTTCAATTATTTTATTGCTCTTTCCTGCAAGAGGCAGAAGAAAAGCACCGAACAAAGGGATAGCAACAAAAAGCGGTATCAGATTCAACCTCTAAGCCTCCTAATCTTAGTCATATCAAACGTCCCATACTTTTCATAAATCCTGATAGCAACAGCAACCATCAACGCTGTAACAGCAAGCCCGATAACTATTGCCGTCAGTATCAGCGCCTGGGGCAAAGGATCCACCATCTTCAGAAATTTTACACCCTTGCTTAATATCGGCACAGTTGCACCTTCCTTAAACCCGACCAGCACGAAAAGAAGGTTTACAGAATATTCCATTATACCGATGCCAATTATAATCTTGATTATGTTCTTCTTAACCAGGACCGCATACAACCCTATACAAAAAAGTAACAGAGTAAGTAGATATAACATTACTTATCGCTTCTCCTGTTCATTTTAAAACCAACTAAAACAACAAAAATCGCAAACAACCCAGCCCCAACTTTTAAGGCAATAGCGCAATTTGCCAAAGGTATTATGCCCGCGCTGAATAAACTAAAAGGTTCTCCTTTATGGAGAAAATTTAAAAAGAAATAACCGCCGGTAAAACCTAATAATGCTATAGCTAGGAATGAAAGCGCGCCAATGCTTTCAATTATCGAGATAGCTTTTTTAGGGAAAACTTTTAATGCTTCTTCCCTGCCGTACGCCAGCACAAGATGAATAAAAGACAGAGCAATAATTACCCCGCCGGCAAATCCGCCGCCCGGGGTGAGGTGCCCGTTAACAACAATATAGATACCGAATAAAGCAATCAAACTGACAGTGAGCCGTGTTATAGTCTTGACTATAACCGTCATTCCTACTTTTGGGTTGCCGGGTCCAAGTTCCCTTCTTTGATGCCTTCGTTCCAGCTCTTCATCTACCATTTACAATTCCTCATCTATTTTTTCGTTTATTTTTTTTCGTCCGACCCTTCTTACAACAGCCAGTACACCTATCACGGCGCAAAAAAGAATAGTGGCTTCTCCTAAGGTGTCAAATGCCCTGAAATCAAGCAACACCGCTGTAACCAGATTCGCGGCTCCGGTTGCCTGAAGGCCTTTTATTAAATAGTTTTCAGATACCCTCATAATGGGATCACCGAAACTGGGTAATTCCTTAATGGCCAAATAAGCGACAAACAAAAACACCACTGAAAAAACCACACCGATTATACCCGGAATCCATTCCTTGGTGCCAACTAATGTGGTATCGTCCCTTCTTACAGTAGCTCGTATTAATATAACAACCACAATAATTTCCACAACCAACTGCGCGATAGCCAGGTCAGGCGCCTGCAGAATAAGAAATGCCACAGAAAGGGCAAGTCCAACAGCACCTAATGAAATAACGGATGATAACAGACCCTGCAGCATTATTGCCGCAAGCGAACCGATAATCATGAATATAAGTATAATATAAAGTTCAATCATTTTTGCAATAACTTATAAATAATCATTAATAATATTCCCAGCAAACACCATGAAACATAATTATGTATTATCCCGCTGTGAAGTCTTTGAAAAACCTTGCCCACAGAAAAAATCCAAGTTTTTCCCTGATCATAAATATCAAACAGTTTAGCTTCAGCCATTTTATATATACGATTTATTATCGGATATTCGCGAATACTGTTGTAAAAATCTGTACCGGTTATTCTTTCGTCAATGGATAACTTCTCGCCCCCGTAATAAGCTGAATCCCTTCTTATATTCTTAATGTTGCCGAATAAATATAAAATGAACCCTAAAACCAATCCTGCAATAATAAGTACCGTTGCAACCGTCGGCGACCAGAAACCGATATAGGATCCTGCCGGCAGCGCCGGGAATATAAAAGTATTCAAAAATTTATTAGCGCCAATTCCAAGCGAAACACACAAGAGGGCCAGAACCACCATCGGTATAAGCATCAAAGACGATGCTTCTTTAATCTTTCCCAATCCCGAATCCCTGCCCAAGAATACAGCATGCAGCACTTTTAAAAAACTGGCCAGGGTTAGCGCTGAACCGAACATCGCAAGCACAAGCCATACCACCCATAACATATCCCCAAAACCCTTAGCATCCTTGCCAACCTCGACTAAACCTTGATAAACCATCCATTTACTAAAAAATCCGTTAAACGGAGGCACCCCGGAAATCGACATAACGGCAATAATACAAACTAAAAAGCTGATTGGCATACTCTTTGCCAGCCCGCCAAGTTTGTCCAAATCAGTTGTCCCGGCCTGTTTTTCAACGACACCGCTGGTCAAAAATAACGCAGATTTATAAACAGCATTATTAACCATATGGAAAATACCGCCTGCGATACCGATAACACTGCCGGTTCCGATTCCAAGTATCATATACCCTACCTGTGAAACAGCATGATAACCTAATAAAGCTTTAAGATCGTGTTGTATTAAAGCCATCATAACAGCAGTAATTATTGTAAGCGCTCCGATACACATTAAGAAGGTATTCATGCCATTACTCATCTTAAACAGATCCAATGAACAACGGGCTATTAAATAAATTCCCAGCAATTTATCAAGCGAAGCTGGCAGATACATAACTGTAGGGACAGGAGCTTTCTGAGCCGCATCCGGTATCCAAGTATGAAAAGGGATAGCGCCTGCCTTAGCAAATGCGGCTGACATTATGCAAAGATAAGCTATAACGGATAACAATACAGAAAAATTTAAATTTATCTTGTTCATATCAAAACTGCCGCTGACAAAATAAATTATGGCCACCCCAAGAATCAGCAGGCTATCCGTACCTCCAACTATAATAAAGCTTTTTTTTGCCGCTTTTGCGGAATCTTCATCGCCCTTATCTATCATAAGGTACAGCGTAAGTCCTAAAAAGCCCCAAAATATCAAAAGCAATATTAAATTATTCGATAATACCGCGCCGACAGATGCTCCTAATGTCATCAGAAGATAAGGGTAATAATTTATTGAAGGAAGTTTAACACCTTTAAAAAAACCAAACGCAAATATTAAAGCTGCCAAAGCAAAAAACGGAAGAGCGATCAAAATTAGAGATGCTAACACATCAGCATTCAGAAGCACACTCTTACCGAAAGAATATGTTAATGGCTTCAAAACGAATATTTTCATGTTTATAATCAATGAAGCTGCCGCTGCTACAACCGCAACAAATCCGCGCATTTGCTTGATATTACCAGGCAATAACAGACAAAGCAATCCGGCTGCAAAAGGGACCGCTATAGAAAGAATTAATAGGTTAGAAAACATGCTCATAAACTAAATCCTTTTTTCAATCTCTCTGTTTTTTCCTGAGATAATCTAACTAAATCTCTGCCGTTATATAATTTCTTGCCTGATTCTTTATCCACAACCAAAACTCTCTCAGTACAGCAATAACATGGATCAACAGCAGCCAGTATTATAGTCGCGTCACTTACTGTTCCTCCGATAACAGTTGTTTTATTAGTCGCGACATTCATAAAACTGGGCGCTCTTACCTTGTGACGCACAGGCCTGTTGGTTCCGTCCGAACGGAAATAGTGAAATACCTCACCCCTGGGCGCTTCATGCCTGCCTATACCATCACCCGGTGGGATATCCTTAACTTTCAAGTCATATGTTGACGAACAGGTTTTAAGCTTTTGAAGGCACTGCCTGATAATTTTAACGCTTTCATATACTTCCAAAACACGAACTACAGCTTTGCCAAAAACATCCCCGCTTTGCGTCACACAAACATCCCAGTCAACCATATCATATGCGGCATAAGGATCATCTTTTCTTACATCTGCCGGTAGCCCGCTTGCGCGCGATGTCGGCCCAAGCGCGCCATAACTTATGGCATCCTCTTTAGGGAGCACACCAATTCCCTTTGTACGAGCATGAATTACGGGATCATCCATTACAGCGCCCTTAAACATATCGTTTGCTTTAACTATCTCATTTAACATTTTATCAATAAAAGGTATCTGCTCAGCAGTAATATCCCTGCGCACTCCTCCGACTTTCATCATGCTGTAGTGATTTCTGTTGCCGGAAATTTCTTCAAGTATATCGAGTATAGGCTCCCTGTATTTCCAGGACCACATCCACACAGTATTATAACCCAGGAAATGGCCGGCTAATCCCAGCCACAGATAATGCGAGTGGATCCTTTCGAGCTCACCTATAATAGTCCTGATATACTTGGTCCTTTCAGGAATCTCAATTCCGGCTAAATCTTCCAATGCGTTAACGCATGCAAAAGGATGCGATGTGGAACATATACCGCAGATACGTTCTACAAGAAAAATAGACTGCTCATACGTTTTAGTTTCAGACAGTTTTTCGATGCCGCGGTGGTTGTAGCCTATCTCGATATCTATATCAACAACCTTCTCCCCTTCAACATGAAGCTTAAAAAATTCCGGCTCTTCTTGAAGCGGATGATAAGGCCCTATAGGAATTATTTTCTTACTCATTTTCCGGAAGCCCCTTTTCTGATACATATTCTTTCCTGAGCGGATACACACCCTCAGGCCAGTCATTAGTTAATAATAAATGCTCCAAATTAGGATGATTAATAAAGTTAACACCCAATAATTCGTGAACTTCGCGTTCTATCCAATTAGAAGCAAGAAACACCGAAGTAAGTGATTCTATCTCGGGTTTTTTCTTATCCTCCAAAAGCACCCGCAAAGTAACAAACACCCCGCCCTGATGGTCTAATGAGAAGTGATAAAGCAGTTCAATCCCTTTAAATGTATCTATGCCGGTCATAATCGAAAATCTGGCCTTAAAATCTCCATAGAGAATCCTTGAGGCTTTGACTATATCTTCTTTGCTGATATCTATATATAAACGCCTGTCATTCTTCTTAAATAAACTCTTAATCATAAGCCCAAGTTTATTATTCAGTTCGCTTATAATATGGTCTATCATTTTTTCCCCTTTTTCACTGCCGCTATAAGTTTAACTAATCCGTCTATTATTGCTTCCGGTCTGGGAGGACATCCGGGAATGTACGCATTTACGGGGATTACTTTATCAACCGGGCCGACCGTGTTGTAAGAATCTTGAAACATCCCCATAGAACACCCGCAAGCGCCAAAAGCGATAACAAAAACAGGTTTCGGCGCCTGTTCGTAAACTTCCTTTACAATAGGCAGCACCTTTCTATTAACAACTCCTGACACTAAAATTGCATCTGCATGCCTTATACTGCCAACCAACTGAACTCCGAAGCGTTCCAAATCATATTTTGGGGTAAGGCAGTCTAGAATTTCTATGTCGCAATTATTGCACGGACTTGCCGCTAAATGGAACACATATATTGATTTTAATAAACTGTTTGTTTTAATATCCATAATTACAATCCTAAAAGGGCCAATACAACCGCTATTACGCTAATAACCGTCATCGGACCCCAGAAAAATCTAAGTGCCTGATCAGCCCTTACCCTCGGATTAGTATTTCTTATAAGAGTTATTGCAACAAGAATACCCACATACTTTAATATACCGTTAACAATACCCCAAGTCGTGCCAGCAACCCCTCCTAAAAAAACTACTATTAAAAATAACGGCAGCACAAATAAGGCAATCGCTTTTGTTAATTTATAAATACCCAGCGCTGGACCGGAATATTCAATTAATGCCCCGCCCATTATTTCAGTCTCTGCCTCCGCCATATCAAAAGGAACCAGCCCTAATTTAGCCTGAATACATAAGAGCGCAACCACAAAAGCCAAAAAACCAGACCAGCTTAAAAAGAAAATACCATTTGCTGCTTGAGCGCTCAGTATCGCGCCTAACTGAATATTCCCGCCGGACTTTATAATAGGAACGATAATCGCCAGTATGAACGGCAGTTCATAAGCTAATATTAATTTTATCTCCCTGCCGGCACCCAAACTTGCCAGAGGATTGGCTGAAGTAAAACCGCCAAGAATTATTGCTAATGAAGGAACTGTTAAAAGGTAAATTACCACAATTAAATCTCCCAAAAATGTTACTTTGGGTGACATAACAACATTCCCCAAAAGAGTGGAGACCATAACTAAACTCACCAAACCCAATAATGGCGCTGCTAAGAACATCGGCACAGAAACATTATATGGGACGATCAGCTCTTTGCCGAAAAGCTTTATAATATCATAAACAGGCTGAAGCACAGGAGGCCCCTGCCTGTACTGAACCCTGGCGGTAACCTTTCTGTCGATATAGGATGCAAGCAGGCCGACACCTGCGCTGAACAAAAATCCCGGGAAAATGAAAAAATTAAAAATTAGTTTCATAATCTTTATTTAAGCGCTTCCTTCTTAAACAACTGTTTATTCCAAACTACTGCATGAACAGCCAGGTTATCATTAAGCACATATATATCTTTAGATGGATCTTCTTCTATATCCAGATAATCAAGCGCTTTTTCATTACAGCTCTTTACACAGACAGGCTTTTCACCTTCATTTATTCTATTGATACAGTAATCGCATCCGGAAGCTTTATAAGGGACGGTTTCTAAATAGTTGCACCCGAACGGACATGCAACCGTACAACTCTTGCAGCTCGTACAGCGCATTAAATAGCGCTTGAGCACCCCGTTAGGCTGTTTCTCCAGAGCTTCCTGTGGGCATGCCTTCTCACATGGAGAATCCTCGCATCTTCTGCAGATTAAATAATTTGAACAAAGTTCAAGCAACCTCACTATACCGCGGTTATTCGGATGCTCAATATAACTGCAAAAAGCTTCACACTTCTTGCACTTGTAACATTTCTCCAAATCTATAAATAGTTTCTTCATATGTTAAGCTAATCCCACATATTATATACATCTTTAATCATATCGTAAGTAAACACAGGACCGTCTTTACATACAAAATACTTTCCCATCTGACAATGCCCGCATTTCCCAAACCCGCATGACATATTTTTTTCCATAGAAAGATATATCTGATCCTCGGGATATTTCATTTTTAGCAGTTCCAATGTCCCAAACTTCATCATTATTGGCGGTCCGCACACAATTGCGCAGGAATTTTTAACATCCACTTTAAGGTTCTTAAGAAGAACGGTAACAACACCTACGGTATCAGACCATCCATCGGCCGGTTTATCGATACTCTGGTGTATCTCAAGCTCTTTTGTTTTTTTCCATTCCTTAAGCAAATCCTTATACACAATATCCTGAGGCGTTCTGGCGCCGTAACACAATATTATTTTTTTAAATTTATCCTTCTGGGCAAGCAGAGCGTATATCAAAGATCTTAATGGTGCAAGACCCACACCGCCGCCTAATATCAGTAATTCTTTTCCGTACATATTTTCAAGCGGATACCCCTTGCCATAAGGCCCCCTTATGCCAACAACCTCACCATTACCTTGGAGTTGATGCAGCTTAGAGGTAACTCTTCCAGTCTTCATTATAGTTATTTCCAGACTTTTTGTATCTAACGGTGACGAAGAAGGTGTAAACGGCGCCTCGCCGAAACCCGGCAAATCGAGTTCCACAAATTGTCCGGTGGCAAATGAAAACTTTTCTTCAGGCTTCAGCACAAATGTCTTGATATTAGAAGTTTCATCAATTATTTTTTCCAGTTTCGCTTTAATCGGTTTATAAATGTTTTTTTGCATAATTATTTTAAGTAATTGAGCTCTTACTTATATCCTTTAGCACTTTTCTGATATCTATTTTACCCTGGCAGCCTTCTATACATCTTCCGCATCCGGTACACCCGTATACCCCATCAAAGCTCTGCGGCCTGTTTTCAAGCTTACAGAAATATCTGTTAGCTAATCTCTCTGATATCTTCGCTCTGGGATTTGCCCCGCCTGCAACACGCCCGTATGCGGTATACTGGCAGGAATCCCAATATCTGTCCTTAAGGAACTCATCGCCCTTTATATCTACCAGAAGAAAACAGTGGCATGTAGGGCATACCTGCGTGCATCCGCCGCAAGTAACACAAGTTTTACTGTGTTCATCCCAAACAGGCGATTTCTGCTTTCCTTTAATAAGCTTCAATCTGTCATCAGTTGTCACTTCCGTATTTGTAAAAAAGTGATACTCTTTATTCTGTTCTCTTAACTTTTCCTGCACCTTATTGCGCACAGACTGGCGGTCATTAAGATGCGTTTCAGTAGCTGTACTGGTAGTTAGATTTCCTTTAACCAGCAGAGAACGCGCAGTTTGCGTTGCTACCTCTAAAACAAAACCCCCATTAATGCTTCCAACCGATAAATCAAAAGTCTTTTCCGGAAATGCAGAAATACCCCATATATTGCAGAAACAGCTTCTCCTTATATCAGTGCAATCCGCGCCTATGAAGACAGTTTCTTCTCTTCTTTTCTTATAAAAAGGATCCGTAAACAAGGTATCTTCAAAAATTTTATCTAATAAATCAAATCCTACTAAATCACAGTTTCTTATGCCAAGAATAATGGTTTTCTTAATTTCAGGTTCTTTATTAGACACCACAGCTTCTAAAAATGGATTTACAAAACTTTTCACAGGTTCAACTGTACGGAACCTGTCCCAAATTATATTCGGCACATCCAAATCTGTAATCTTCTTAAAATACAGATCGCCTTCAGCTTCTACAGGACCGAATATATCATACTCTCCCAAAAGAGCCTTAATAAAATTATTTAAACTTTCTTTTTCTACGTAATATCTGTCCATAATTAACAGTAAATAATAAGTTCTCTGCGGCCTTCCATATTGATTGTGAAACATTTCACAATCTTAAATAAAAATAAACCCTACTCTTAACTCTTCAAAAGCATCAATTACCAAACTGATTAATGCTATTTATGCGATACTTTGAAAGGCGGGATTATAAATATACCTTAATTAAACTTAAAAAACTCTTGTTTGAGATTCTAGAAAATTAAATAGCTTACTGTCAACTACTAAATTCATAATACTCAGATTAAAATAATTTATTGCATTTTACTAAACACCAGCAGGTCCTACTTTTGGCAATGATTCACTTTTTACTACACTTGCAAATCTGTCAACCGTCAAATCTTTTTCGCAAATCTCTTTAATAACTTTGAAATTCTGGGAGCATTTCTGACAGCATATTCCTTTATTCCATTTCCAATTTCCCATACATATATAACATACGTATATTATTGTATTTTATATCATATACGCAAATATCATAGCATTCTAATAACTTATTCTTGACAATATCAATAGTCTAGTTATATCATTTAACTAGAGAAGCGGTTTAGCAAATAATAAAGCACTGCGTCTATTAATTGTTATGAGAAAAATAATAAATAAAAAAATAATTTGGTTTGTTTTAGTAATAATGGGTTTATCTATAACGGCCTATGCGCAAGATGCGATGCTCTCGCTCATAAAAAATAAATCGGATTTTGTCTTGCATGTCCTAATTATTGATATTCAGGGAGGCGGAAGCGATGAAAGTGGCGTTGAGAATTGGTGGGCAAAATATAAAATAATACAACCTATTAAAGGAAATATGAGAAAAGACTGGGAAGGTACATTTTATTTTAATAGATTTAATTACAAAAATAAAAAGGAAATTATACCGATAGAAAAAAATAAGGAGTATGTGGTCTTTTTAAAAGGGAAAGTTGGAAAGTTTAGATTCCCTAACGATGAGTCGCCTACTATTGCTCATACGCTTGTAGATAGATGGGTTGGCATTTTACCGTATAATGAATATTTGGTTGAGAGATTGGTAAAATACATCGAAGAAAAATAAAAAACTCATAACCACTTCATCCAGCGGACCCCGTATAGCGCCCTCTTCGAGGTCGCCACGGGGCAAGCCCTTCACCTCTGGTTTAAACGAGCGTAATGGTGTAAAATAGCTTTATACGGGGCCGCTGATGTCGATGTTGGGCGAGAATAAAATAAATATGGACAGTCAATATAGTTCTCGTTGCAAATATAGTAATCAAAAGTTAAAATTAGTATGGGAGCAAGGTTTTCTCGCCCAACACCGAGCTGAGTAAACTCAAGCAACTTGTTGGG
>JBDROU010000062.1:0-3118 GCA_043809745.1 bacterium | reverse complement strand
ACTTGGAGCTCTGGTGATCCTGAAAGCGGGATTGCTGAATTTCAATACAGCATAGGAACCGCTGTTGGTTTAGACGATGTAGTCGATTGGACATCTGTAGGGCTTGCTACTGAGATGATATCAGGAGGCCTTTCTCTTACGACAGGTCAAGCATATTATTTTAATGTAAAAGCGAAAAATTCACATAATCTATGGTCTGAGATTGGTTTTTCTGACGGCATTACTGTTTTACCTCAAGGACCAGGAATTGTTTCTCTGTTACCGGCAAATAATTCCACATTCCCTGCGGGAAATATTATCAAGATAGCAGTCCAAGCGCAAGGAAGCTCTGCCTGGGAATATCGCTATTTAGTTGATGGGGCAATCGTTCAAGATTGGACTTCGCAAAATACTTATTCTTGGCAGACACAAAATGGAGATATAGGATTTAAAGCAATTACTATTGAGGCTAGAGATATTTATGGCAGTACAGATTCAAGGAATGTAAATATATTTATATTTAGAAGAACCCCGCAACCAGAATAAAGAAACTTGTAATATTTAATTTATTTAAAAATGAAAACAAAGACCCCCCTAGACATAATCGTACCTAAAATCTTAGTGGTAAGAGGTAAAAACGTAATGCTAGATAGGGATTTAGCTAGACTTTATGGAGTTTCTACCAAAGTTTTGAATCAAGCAGTAAAAAGGAATGAAAAGAGGTTCCCTAGAGATTTTATGTTTAAATTGGCCAAATTAGAAAAGAAAAATGTGGTAACAAATTGTGACCACCTTAAAAGTTTGAAATATTCTTATCAATTACCAGGGGTTTTTACTGAGCAAGGCGTGGCTATGCTTTCCAGCGTATTAAACAGTGAAAGGGCGATAAGTGTCAATATCTTGATTATGCGTGCATTTGTCAAGAAAATTCCTCACTTCGTTCGTCATAGCTTTTTTGCTGCATAGGAAAATTTTCTAGCAGCTAAAGAATTTTTATACTTTCCTATGCTGTAAATTAAGAAGATTTGCTTATGATCATAAATATTTGGCAGTCAAAATTCAAGCATTAGAAAGTAAATACGCAAAGCACGATGATAAGATAAGAATTATTTTCGAAGCAATTAGACAATTATTACAGCCTTCAATTAAACAGAAGCCAAAAATAGGTTTTCATCCCTAGATAAGAAAGGGTTTGAGGTTAAGGCATGAGTTATAAATATAAAATAATTTACAGATTGATTTGCGTATTTCTAGTATTTTTCCATCTGTGCGTATTCACCCTAAGGGATGCCGCAATTGTCTTTGCCCAAGATCAAGAGGCAGTAGAAAATAATATAGTGCAATCTGAGGGCGCTATTGCTGAAATTGATTCTAGCGAAAGCGGGGAAGGTGAATCACAGCTGGCGCCCCCATCTGAAGAAGGGGCCGTGGCTGCTTTAGCTTCGGCTGGCGAAGAATCACAATCTCAGAGTAATCCTACAGGATTTAACTCTAATGCTTTTCAAAACCTTCAACCCAGTTTATTCACTGGTGCATTAACTTATTCTGTTCCCATATCCGTACCCTCTGGCAGAAAAGGAATTCAGCCAAATATTGCCTTAAATTATTCTTCTCAATCTGGGAATGGAATATTGGGAGTGGGTTGGTTATTAGATTTAGGCTCAATTGAGCGCTCCACAAAGAATGGTGTTCCAAAGTATAATTCTCAAGATACTTTTATTTTTAAATCCGGCGGCTCCACTGTAGAATTAGTTAGCATTGGAGGTAATGAATACCGCGCCAAGATAGAAGAGGCTTTTATGAGATTTACGTTTGACGGTTATTTTTGGACAGTTAAAGACAAATCCGGCATAACTTATTATTTTGGACAGACCGTCGCTTCACAGCAGGATAGTGGATCAAATGTGTTCAAGTGGTGCCTAGATAAAGTCCAAGACACTTTAGGTAATTATATGACTCTTACCTATATTAAGGATGGGGGGCAGATATATCCCGATACAATTAACTATACAGGATTTGACGGTGCTCCAAGCTTAGATCCGGCATTCCAGGTAGATTTTGATTATATCGATAGTAGAGATGATTTCTTTTTTAGTTATCGTTCAAACTTTATAATCAAAACAAATAAATTACTTTCAACGATCACCGTAAAGCAAAACGGCTCGCGCATTAGAAAGTATATGCTTTCTTACCAGCAGAGCCCCAGCACAAAACGTTTACTTTTGGTCTCTGTTGTCCAGCACGGACTCGATGATACAAGTTTTGACTCTACTTCATTACCACCGATAACGTTTCAATATCAAGAAACTCAGCCCGGTTGGCAACAGGATCCAGGTTGGGTTATTCCCGATCTAGCTAAGTTTGTAACTTCCTATCGAAATGATCAAGGCATTCGTTTCTATGATATGAATTTAGACGGTTTAACAGATATAACCAGAGGTTACGAGTATCATAATTCAGGGCCTGTGCATAAATACATTTTTTTCAATAATTTCCCTAATAAAACATGGACTCAAGTTGATACTTCAAGTAAATTGCTTAACATATTTAATCGTGGAGGTATTGTTTGTGATTCAGGCATGAGAATTGTTGATATTAATGCTGATGGTTGGTTAGATTTAATTAGGGCACATGATACTATGAGTATTGATAATACGTATTATTCTTATTTAAGTGATAAGCAAGTTAATTCTTGGATACGTGATGATTCTTGGCTCATGCCAAGCCTGATGAGAATTAGTTATACTTATGACGATGATGGTCAGTGGCCTGACCCCGTTCATTATACAGGAGTGGTTTTTTGCGATGTCAACAGCGATGGTCATCTTGATATACTAAAAGCTGAAGGCGATTCGCCCAGCGCAAAGGATGCTTATATCCACAATGGTTATCAAGCTGTGGGTTGGAGTCATGACATCTCATGGAATATGCCTGATGGAAATTTTAATAATGCGTCAACTCAACTTGCAGATGTCAACGGTGATGGCCTGCCTGATTTTGTAATTGGTTACGGAACCAATAAAAAAACTTATATTAATAATGGCAGCAATTGGATATATGATTATAGTTGGCAAATTCCCGATGGAGACCTAAGAGATGGAGGTACCCAGCTTGTTGATATTAATGCTGATGGTTTGGT
>JBDROU010000061.1:0-60351 GCA_043809745.1 bacterium | reverse complement strand
CCCAACCATAGCACTTGTGTCCAGTTTCTTTTAAATTATCAGCAAACCTACGAAGAAACTCTTCACGATCCGTATCGCCTTTAAATATTTCTCGGCGCTCTATACCTCGTTGTATTACATGGTATATCCCGCTTTCTACATCTATTCTTCCTTGCCTTGGCATGTGAAAATGTTATCATTTGTTACCAGTCTTGTCAATATCGTATTGTCTAACTACGTCCCCATGTCCTGGTCCCCATGTCCTGTTAGTATTCGACAAGATGCAGCCACACTTGGGCAATTTCTTGGAGTACCAGTATGGGACGCTATTGTTGATAGTTGAGGCAATTTATTTGGGATATGGGACGTTGTTTACAGATTGACAGATAAAAAATCTAATTATTCTCCCTATATTATAATATTGCGCAGATCAGCAAAGATTTTATTTCATAATTACATTTACTACACATTAGCAGATATTATATAATATTTATGCAAATATTTTGGTTAATTAGAGGACATTGATGTTATTAAATTATTTTAACAATAACGGAAAAAAAGTTGTTTATGGTAAATGTTCATATGATGAACTTGAATCTATGAATGTTGAACAGAATTTCGATGCTGCTCTAAATACTCTTTATCATATAAGAAGGTCCAGAAGAGTTTTCTTTGGTGTTGAAGAGCCAGATGAAATTAATAGGAAAATTTATGGCAAAAGAAAAGCAAGTAGAGAATGATTATAGGGATTTTATTGAACTATTAAACAAGAATAATGTTGAGTATTTAGTAATTGGAGCATATTCTGTTATTTTTCACACAAAAATTGCTCGTGAAACTAAAGACTTTGATGTTTGGATTAAGAATACAGAAGATAATGCAGAAAAATGTGCTGCTGCTATAAAAGAATTCTGCGGGCTGAAAATTAATAAGGATGATCTATTAGGGAAAAAAGAAATTTTCTTTATCGGCGAAGAACCAAATAGAATTGATATTTTTAACAGCCAGGAAGGTATATTATTTGATGATGCATACTCTCGGAAAGTGGTAGGAGAATTTAGAAATGTTGCAGCATATTTCATATCAAAAATTGATTTAGTGAAGTTAAAGGAATACTTTCAAAGAAGTTCTGATATCAAAGACATAAAAAGACTTAAAAAATAACAAAAAACGTCGTTTACAGATTGACAGTTTAAAAATGATGCTTATTAAGTGAATCAAAAGAAAATTTTCAGATGCGCTAACTATTGTGATTTGATCCCGCTAATATTGAAATAAAGTCTTTGTAGATATGTTTATTTGTGGCAATTATCTGCTTTGAGAATAAATCCAATTTTTTATCTTTTATATTACTAACACAGCCCCCTGCTTCAGTAACCATTAATGAACCGGCTGCTACATCCCATGATTGAAGGTTATACTCCCAAAATCCATCCAATCTCCCGCATGCCACGTAAGCCAGATCAAGTCCCGCGGAACCAGCCCTTCTAACCCCCTGACAATGAAGAGCAGCTCTTGAAAATGATCTAAAGTTTTTATTTCTTGCTTCCTTTATGTTATATGCGAAACCAGTGGCAACCAAAGCTTTCTCAAGATCGCTTATTTTAGAAACCATCATCCTACGTCCATTTATATATGCTCCCCTGCCTTCAACTGCGGTGAACAACTCATTCTTGTTCGGGTCATATATTACACCAACTACGACCCGACCCTTAAAAACTACACCTATACATACACAAAAGCTTGGGAATCCATGTGAATAATTTACTGTGCCGTCTAGAGGATCAATAAACCAGGAATAATCCGATTTTTTTTTAATTATACCTATTTCTTCAGAAATAATAGTATGATCCGGAAAATTACCTTTTATAATTTTAACTATAGTACCCTCACACTTGGTATCTATATGCGTTACAGGATCAATTCTGCCCTTAAACTTTACAAACTTTCGTTTATTTAAACCCTTACTAATAATATTACCTGCGGAACGTGCAGCTTCAACAGCTACTGATAATAACCTACTTTTAATATCCAATGTTCGATTGGGGTCAGACCCCTTTTCTCTACTTTCTAAGCAGTTCAACAGCCTTTTTAATATCCTTTGCGCCGAATATATAAGTGCCAGCTACAAGCACATTGGCCCCGGCATCCTTACACAGCTTACCTGTAGCATCATTAATACCGCCGTCTACAATTATATCTCTATCATACATACTTCTTAATTCTTTTATCTTGGGTAAGATCTCCGGCATAAAGCTCTGTCCGCCGAACCCAGGATTAACACTCATAACAAGCAATTTGTCAGTTTCATTAAGTATACCTTTTATACATACAGGCGTTTTTGGATTCAAGCAAACAATTGATTCAGCCCCAAGGACCTTAATTCTCTTTAAATCATTCAGCAACTTCTCCACTATTATATCTTCTGTCCATCTGGGCTCTTCTTTAATCTTTTTTACATCAAACACTTTGGATGAGTAGCATTCAGCATGTACAGTTATCATATTAACTCCAGCGTTAATAAATTCCTCAATATACATTCCCGGAAGCTCAATCATTAAATGGGCCTCAAGTTTAAGCTTTGTAACCTTTCTTATCTTTTCAATAACAGGAGGACCGAAACTAATATTAGGAACGAAATGACCATCCATAATATCAAGATGCAGAAAATCAACTTCTAAATCTTCGACTTTTTTTATTTCCTCGCGTACATTCGAAAAATCACATGCAAGCAGACTGGGCGCAACTTTTATAGATAAATTATTAATCATAATTTCCCCTTATATATTTTAATTACTAAATGTTAGCAATTTTTACTGCTCTAATTCAATTGGAAAAACGTGGGGGTCAGACCTCAACTATTGACAGTCAATCAGTGATAAAATACCTATTGTCAATAGTTGAGGTCTGACCCCAGTCTTGCCATATTTCCGGTGATTCCATGCACAGATACAGCTTTGATCTTGGAATATATTTTAACAGGTAATCCGCTACAGTATTATAAATCTTAACTCTAAGAGGCCTTACATATCTCATCTTGCCATCTTGTCCGACGATAAGCTCACCTAACAAAAGTCTTTGATTGGGATAATGATCTCTTAATATATTTTTCAGAGCTGGATTAAAACGCAATGTCCCCAAGCTTATCCATTCAACTGACTCGGGAGTGATTTTCTTAAATATTTGATCCACAAGATCTTTGTAATCATTCTCCCACCCTTGATAATAGCAAATTGGATCGAAGTGAAAACCGATTGGATAACCGGCTGACTGAGCTTTTTTTGCTGCATTTATACGAGCAACTACGCTGGGGGCACCAATTTCTTCTATTTTTGCGACGTGTTTCGTATTAACAGACCAGGAGATTACGGTTCTCTTTTTATGCTTTAATTTTAACAGATGTTCAATGCAAGTACTCTTAGTTTTCAGCTCAAGTACAGCATTGTCTTTTTTAGCAAAATATTCAACAAATCGTTTTGCAACTGGCACTACACCTTCCAAAGCAAGTGAATCAATAAATTCCCCTGTACCTATCCTAACAATTTGTTTTTGCTTTGATAAAAATTCCTCTAATTCTACGAAACATCTATTTATATTTACATATACAAGTATACCTCTGCAATTTTGATAGTAATTCAAATAACAGTAACTGCACTTATAAGGACACCCCATACCCCAATCAATAATCCAATAACCGCAAGGAATTTGATTTGGACTGCAGGGACACCTAAGTATAAAAGGCCCCTTTTGTTCAGCAAGTATTAGTGAATCTTTGATTAAAAATGGAGAAACAGATTTATTTGATCCGACATCTTTAGGATTATTTATAAATACTTTTTTTACCTTAGAGAGTTTAGAACATATTATATTTAAAAGAGATTTATTTTTTATACTCTTTTCAATATAAACAGTTCTAATTTTCATCATTTAACTTCATGTTACATAATTTATTAAAACAATCTGCTTTTAACCTGTCTGAGAGTTGCTGAATACTGTTCGCTAGCTGCTGCTTGTTCTGAAAGTTCATAATAAGATTGATTTGATTTGTCTCGAACCAAGGTGAGCGCTCTAATTTTACATTTTGAGGCAGCTTTAATTCTTTTAGTATGTTCTTAAAATTCTGGTTATACCTATAAGTAATTGGATTTGCTCTTCCAAATAGATACTGTTTTAAGGACTTGTAATCCGCCAAGCCATCCTTTTTATTACTAATCAATTTTTTTAGATTATTCTCCTGAATAATCTTGGAAATCGGCTTATTCTCCTTTCTTGATATTACTTCCAATAATTCTATTATTTCTATTGATTTACTATATCCTAACTTAAATTTTGAGATTATTTTGAATATGTTTATTCTATCCTCCTTCTCCGTTTTAGCTAACAGAATCCCCACTCTAAATGGCAGCATGCCATTAGCAACATGATTTTTTATTGGATCTTCTAGATTCATTAGCAACTCATACTCCTTAAAAACATATTCACTTTGCTCTAATCCTAAAATTGGCAGAAACTGATTGAAAATCTCATTACGTTTAAGATTTGCTATTCTTTTAAGCTTATCCAACACTAAAGATTTCTCAATATCATTTAATAAACCATTTTCCAATTTTTTATACAATGCAAACATTAATACTTCTTTTTTTGAGAAATCACGAGATTTAAACACCAGCGCATTAATACGTTTTTTGTTGGTACTTTTAAGTGAAAAAAACTGCTTTGATCCGCAAATTAGAGTATATTTATTATCATTTCTTTTAAAAAGAAATACTGGCGCAAAAGCAATAATGCCTTGAAACTTTTTGATTGCTTTATCTATTATCACAGGAAAATCTAATAAAAATGATGAGTCTGATGTGTTAATTTTTCTTAAGTCTACTACTTCAAATTGGGGTGCTTTCATATAACTTTATTTTAGTGCTGCAACTTTATCAAATCATATTCCAAATTACCCAATCCAATCTGAGCGCCATATGTCAGCTGCCTCTTATAATCAGAGTTCGGATGTGCTTCCTTAAATATATCCGTTTTGGTTCTTTCAAGCACTAAATCCAGACTCGCTTTATCCAATGCTACCGCGTCAGTTGAAGCTACAATTCCAATATCCTCAACAATCCGTTCGGTGCCAGTTTCGAGACAGTCACATTCTTTTGTAATCAGTGTCAGTATGTTAATAAAAAAGCTATTTTTAATCCTCTTAAGTATACCATATGCGTATTCAACCATACGTTCTTCTAGTTTTTCTACATCAACCGCCCAATTTATCTCAACTGCAGAAAACCTGCATGCAGCTATGCAGTCGGCACATCCTATACATTTAGCTTGATCAATCTCTGCCTTTTGATTTTTCTCATCAATTGCATTAACAGGGCACACCTCTACACATTTTTTGCAGTATACACATTTACTTGGATATATTTTGGGTTTAACACTGGAATGCTGAACCTGTTTGCCAGCTCTATTTGCCAGCCCCATTCCTATATTTTTAATAGCTCCCCCAAAACCCGTTAACATATGACCTGTAAAATGAGCTAATCCTATAATACTATCAATTGATAATATACTTGCAGGAACCTTTATACTGGATAGGGCCTTACCATCAACAGGGATCTCTTTAGAGTTTTCGCTGAATATTCCATCGGCAATTATTATAGGGGCCCCGCATACATTTGGGAGGAAGCCATGCTCATAGGCCATGTTGATATGGTCCACAGCATTAGTTCTAGCCCCATGATACAAAACATTTGAATCCGTAAGAAAAGGTTTAGCGCCATTAGCCTTAATCTTATCAACGATAACCTTAACCAAAGAGGGATTAGGATAACCTTTATTTCCTTTTTCGCCAAAAGTTAACTTGATCGGGATTAACTCTTTTTTTCTAGTTTTCTCAAAAAACGGAGCATCTTTAAGAAGTTGTTTCAATCCATTTTTTAGCGCACCTAAATCATTTGATTTAATCTCTTTGAAGTAAACAAAACTTCTCACAAATCTACCCCCCAACAATAATAAATAAAGTATTATTTATACACTTCAATGCAACAATCTGGACAAATCTGAAAGCACAGGCCGCAGCCATTGCATCTGGCACCATGCTTTAACTTCGCAGTATGATGTCCGGAAGGATTCAAATCTAATGACATCTCAATACAATCATTAGGGCATTCAATAATACACAGCTGACAACCCTTACATCTATTTTCATCAATTATTATCTTAGGCATCTATTCAACCTTTCTGTGAAGTAACAAGCATCTCGCGAGCATGCTTTATACTAATAGGGGATACCTCATCCCCGTCCAACATACGCGCGATCTCTTCTAATCTTTCATTTTTGTTTAATGCTTTGGCAGAGGTCATGGTTCTATTATCCACAATCTGCTTCCCGACAAATATATGCTGGTCAGCACAGGCAGCCAGTTGGGGCAGATGCGTTATGCAAATTACCTGATGCTTTTTCGAAACCTGGGCAAGTTTGTCACCAACAGCATAACCCATACTTCCACCTATTCCATTATCAATCTCGTCATATACAAGTGTTGAAATTTGATCCTTTTCAGTAAGGACTTTCCTAATCCCCAACATTATACGCGAAATTTCTCCTCCAGAGGCTACCTCACGCAACGGTTTCATATCCTCCCCTGGATTTGGCGATATATAAATTTCAACTTTATCCGTTCCAAAATCACTAAACTTTAAATTTCCAAACTCGTCCTTTATTTGCTCAACCCTTATGTCTATTTTTGATTTTTCTAATCCTAAATCCTTAAGTTCTTTTTCAATTGAGGAAGATAATTGTCTGCCTGTTGTTTTTCTTGACGCAGTAAGTTTTTTCGCCATTGTTTCCAATTCCTTAGTTAAAACTTTCAGCTTTGCTTCCTCTTCCTTTTTGTTTTCTTCATTATACTCTAAACTTTGTATTTTCTGTTTCAAATTTTCTGCATATTCAAGAATTTGCCTGGTATCTGATCCATACTTTCTTTTCAGCACATTTAATACTTCCTGTCTCTCAAGAAGATAATTTAGCTCATATTGATTTGAATCTAGCCCATTTCTATACTCTCTTAAAGATTGAAAAATCTCTTCAATATGAAACTGGGCTTTTTCTAGATTATCTTCAACATCCTTAATATCAGCTCCTAATTCTCTCAGCTGCTCTACTGATTTCTGAATTCCTCTCAATTTTTCAAGTACAGCTCCATCGCCTTCATAAAGCATCTCACAAGATTGTTCTGTATATGTTTCAATCTTATCCTTGTTTTTTAATTGGGGCAGCAACCTCTCAATTTCTTCTTCTTCTCCAAATTTAATTTGAGCCTGCTCAATCTCGTTAAGTTGATATGAATAAATCTCCAGTTTCTGATTCTTCTCCTGATCACTAATGGCTAATTTCTCAAGTTTCATTTTTAATTCTTTCACTTTAGAATGACAGCTTTGATAGTCCTCGATGAGTTTATTATTGCCGGCAAATTCATCCAGCATAGCACGTTGGTGAGCAGTTTTTATTAATGTCTGATGTTCATTTTGTCCATGTATATCCACAAGATTTTCTCCCAATGAATACAAAGTAGCCAGGTTTACAGGATGATCATTAACATATGCTCTGCTGCGGCCCGAAGTCTCAATAACTCTCCTTATGATTAATGGTTCTTCTCCTCCAATCATGATGCCCATACCATCCAGTTTCTCTTTAATATTTTTAAAACTAAATTTAGAAAGCTCAAAAATGCCATTTATCTCACAACTATCAGCACCCGTTCTAATCATACCGGGACTTGCCCTGTCCCCAAGAATTAGACCCAGAGCTTCTATAAGTATGGATTTACCCGCACCTGTTTCGCCTGTCAAAACTGTGAATTTTGGAGAAAATCTTAAAATGAGATTTTCGATTAAAGCAAAATTTGTTATGTTTAGTTGCTCAAGCATATAGAATAACTATTAGATTGTACTTTTTTCTTATGTAATTAATTTTTCAGCCCACAAGCTTCCCTGCTCCCCAATTAAGCTTCTTTCTAAGTATTTGGAAGTAATTTTTATCCAGAGGAGTAGCTAAAAGGAATTTATGACGTGATTTCTGAATGAATACGGTATCCCCGCTGTAAAGTTCAAAATCCATCTGCCCGTCAATAGACAGCTTAATAACATGATCTCTTTCACTATCATCTACATGCAACTTGATTTTTGAGGAGTTATCAATAATTAGAGGACGTTGAGTTAACGAATGAGGACATATAGGAGTCATTATAAAAAGGTCCATATCTGGCTGTACAATCGGTCCCTGAGCAGCTAGTGAATAAGCTGTTGATCCGGTTGGTGTTGCGACTATAACACCGTCACCTATATATGTCGTTAAAAAAAGCTCATTTACATAAGCTGTAATAGATATTACTCTGGATTCAACCGCTAATTTGATAACACAGTCATTTAAAGCCACGTGTTTTTTTACTGTCTTTGCACCGTGATTCTTAGGAATAATGCTTACATCCAATACCATCCTTTCTTGGATCTTAATCTTGTTCTGTATAATGGCATCGATAGATTCCTCAAGCTTATGATAATCAATCTCTGCTAAAAATCCTAATGTACCAAGATTTATCCCTAATAAAGGAACCCCCTGGAATATAGTTTTTTGGGCGACCCTCAACATTGTACCATCCCCGCCAAGAGACAGTGCGATATCACATTTTTTATTATAATCACTATGAGATGAGACGATACCAAAATTAGCCTTTCTTTTACTCAGAATCATCTTTACCTTATTTAAAGCAGAAATGAGCTTACGTTTTTCCGGATTATAATAAACAACAATATTTTTTAGCTTCATAATCTTAATTAATTTATTGAGTTATAGGCACTCTATTTTACAATTAATCTATTATTGTTTCAATATTCGAGATCTGGGAGGCTTAATTTAAGCAGCGTGTCCCCTTAATTTAGGCAACTTTATTATAAATGTGCTCCCTTTGCCCTGTTCACTTTCAACTCCTATACTTCCTCCGTGCGCTTCAACTATGCCCTTAACAATTGCCAAACCTAAACCGGTGCCTCCATAATGCTTTAATCTATGCGTTTCACGAACTTGATAAAACTTGTTAAACAGTTTATCTAAGGCCTCCTTGGGTATACCAACCCCATTATCAGAGACTTCCATTCTAATATACTGGCTCTCTTCTTCTATCCGCAGCAAAATTTCCCCATAATCTGTAAATTTTATTGAGTTGCTTAAAAGGTTGGTAAGTATTTGCTTTATTTTGTCTTGATCAACACTTATGAACGGCAAATCAGGTTGTGATATTAAATGAATCTCAATGCCTTTTTCATTAGCATAAGGACTAAAAAGCATGACAATTTCCTGAGCAATAGTAGTTAAATTTGTTTCCTCGAAATAAAGATCCAGTTTTGCTGACTCAATCCTTGCGATATCCAACAACGCGCTTATGAACCTAGTTAAACGCGCCGCATTATTCTGTATAATAACAAGGTAATCCATCTGTCCGCGTGATAACTCTCCTGCCCTTTTCTTTAAAAGATAATCAACACAACTTTGAATAGCTGTTAACGGACTTTTTAATTCATGAGTAACATTTGAAACAAAATCCTTTTTCATTTCGTCAAGTTCTCTAAGTTTCTGAGTTAATTCATACAACTCAATATTCTCTAATGCTATTGTCGCTCCTGATATAAGATTCGAGAGCATTTCCATGTCCTTAGAAGAAAAATAATCACCAGTCATCTTGGGGCCTACTCCAAATATGGCAAGTATCATTCCTCTGGAAATAAGAGGATACCATAAAGTAATTCCTTCCGAAGCCGATTCCTCAAGTTCCTCCTTAATCCGAATTAATCTATAATCTTCATTAATCTTTTCCCAGAAAACATAATTTTTTCTTTTCTCTAAATAACGAATAAAATTACTCTGCTTTTTAAGCTTTAATTTATCTGGATTTTTAATTCCCACCATTGTGTCGGGCATAAATTTTTGAACATCGTTGTTTAAAACATATATTGCCGCTTTTTTTATAAAAAGCAAGAAGCCCGTTGTGTTAATCATATAATTAAACAGGTCCTGTCTATTCATAATTCTTACAATTTCTTTACTGAAATCCAATGAGACTTTCTTTTGCTTATCGATTTCTGGATAAAACAGGCTGTGCACAATCCTTTCAACCTTGTCTTTTAATGGGGTTAAGAATAAAAGAAGCAGAAAGCTCCCTAAAAAAATAGGCAGGATTACCCGCCAATCAATCTCATCAATTACCCAAACCTCCATAAGTAGAATTATGAAGTACAAAAATCCGGTAAGAGTTATACCGATCACTACATTAACAATAATTGATATCTCAACTCCTTCCATGCCTGGCAGCTCTCGTCTCATAACAGCATATAACATTAGAAAATAACTTAGGAACATTAAGCTCGAAAGCCAGGGTACTGAGATTATGCCGCTCATCCACAGATTCTGATTAACAATAATTAGAATAGCAATGAATATCCCAACAATGATGTAATTAATTGGAATACGCAGCTTTTCCGGATTCCTAAATCGAAATAATATCAGTCTGCTAATCGCAAATATTATAACGCTTAAATGGAAAATGCTTAGTATGATATAGAAAGGATGATTGGAACTTGCTGACGCTACTCTTACATATTGAAGTTTTGGTACATAAAATGGTGAGAAGTTGTACAGCAAAAGCAATCCAGCAACTACACAGATCCCAACAATTATTTTCTTTAAATATTCTTTTTCATCAGTAAAACCTAATATAAAATTGAGGATTACTGCAGCTAATATAATAAAAAAACCATTGTGTATACGGCTCCATACACTTAACCCTATGTTTGACGCAGAAAGGAAAATAAGACTTAAGCTGATACCCCAGAAAAAACCGCATACGCAGACAAAAAATACATCAAGGATTAATTTTGATCTTCTAGCATTTAAGAATGCAATTATTGTAATAATCAATAAAAAAACTGCATTGAGTGCTAAAATATATAAGAATGACATAAAAGAAGAGATTCCTTAAATCTCACTTAAAAAATACTTTTGCAAAATTCAACCAATCTTGCGATACAGTCTTCAATTGCTTTGTGGCATCTTTTAAACTTACCGGCACAATCGCATCTCCCTTTAAGGCAACCATATTCCCAAATTTTTCTTCAGCAATCAGCTCCATCGCCTTATACCCCACCCTGCTGCCTAGAATCCTATCAAATAAAGTAGGAGCTCCGCCTCTTTGAATATGGCCAATTACGGCAATTCTGGTTTCAATACCGGCCTGTTTCTCAATTGTTTTAGCAAGTCTATCACCGATTGCTCTACCTTTTAATATCATATGTCCGAACTGATCCAACTCCTCGTTGCCAATCTGTTGATCAGGCAGCTTTACACCTTCAGATACAACAACCAGCGCATAATCCTTTTTTGCATGTACCTCAATTAGATGTTTGCACATATCATCAATTTTCGGCTCTTCTTCCGGAACCAATATCCAATCAGCTGCTGAAGCTATTCCAGTAAAGAGCGCTACCCAACCAGCATGTCTGCCCATAACCTCAAGAACCATTATCCTCCTGTGAGAACGACCGGTATCCTTTAAACGCTCTGCTGCATCTACGGCAATTGTCACTGCGGTATCAAATCCAAATGTATAGTCTGTAGCCATTAAATCGTTATCCATAGTTTTTGGAACCCCTACAACGGGAACCTTTTCAGCTTCATATAGCTTAGAAGCAACTCCCAATGTATCATCTCCACCCATAGCAATAAGTCCATCTAAACCCAATTTTTTAATATTTTCCATACACTTTTTTATACCATTCTCCATCTTAATCGGGTTTGTTCTTGATGTGCCTAAAATTGTTCCACCTCTGTTAATTATCTCAAATACATCATCAACATTTATTTTTCTTGTTTTTAATTCTAAAAGCCCTCTCCACCCTTCTAAAATCCCAATTACTTCATAACCTAGATCAATCGCTTTCAAGCTAGCCCCTCTAATAGCCGGATTTAAACCCGGGCAATCACCGCCACCTGTAAGAATACCGACTTTTTTCATAACCGCATCCCTGCCTTTCTATTTTTCTTGAGTTTTATTTGCTTTTTTTGGTTTACTCTCCGTCTTATAAGCCCCAATATTTCTATACTTTTCCAATCTTTTCTTTAGTAAACTATTCAGCGGCAATGCTGTAAGTTCATTTAAATAGCGTAAAAAAACCTCTTTTATTGATTGAGCAGTATTTATGTAATCCCTATGGGCCCCACCGTCAGGTTCTTTCACAACCTCATCAATAATCCCAATTTTCAGCAAGTCGTCTGCAGTTATCTTAAGGGCCTTTGAAGCTTCCGGCGCCTTGCTTGAATCTCTAAACAAAATTGCCGCGCAACCTTCCGGACTAATTACGGAATAATATGAGTTTTCAAGCATAAGTATTTTATCAGTAACACCGATAGCCAAAGCACCTCCGGATCCACCTTCCCCTATGACAATGCTTATAGTAGGGACCTTAAGCAAAGCCATTTCTCTCAAATTTTCTGCTATCGCGTTAGCCTGCCCCCGTTCTTCAGCACCAATTCCCGGATATGCTCCGGGTGTATCAATAAAACTAATTACAGGAAAACCGAACTTCTCTGCCAACTTCATAACCCTAAGAGCCTTACGATACCCTTCCGGATGAGGCATCCCAAAATTCCTCATCATTGATTCCTGTATATTCCTTCCTTTTTGATGAGCTACTATCATAACCTTATAATTATCTAAATAGGCAAATCCCGTTATTAACGACCCATCATCAGCAAATGCCCTATCACCGTGAATTTCTGTAAACTCATTAAAGATTAGATCTATGTAATCAGAACCATATGGCCTTTTAGGATGGCGGGCCAGTAGAACTTTCTGCCAGGAAGTTAGCGATCCGTAAGTTTCTTTTTTAAGCTTTTCGCATTTTTCCTCTAATGTTGATATCTCTTCTTTAAAATCTATACCTTCTGAATTGGAAAGTTTTTGAAGTTCCTGAATCCTTGATTCCAATTCCAGTATAGGCATTTCGAAATCCAAACCTGACATTTTATCCGCCATAAAAGCTCCATCAACAATAATTTTTACTTAGTTTTTTATATACTTTATATACTGAGACAGACAGCTCAAAAAGATCCCATGTAATTTATGCGTACTATTCTTTCCTCATCTCTTCCGGGCGCAGCAATATCGCGAGCAGCTAAATCAACAGAAATTGTCGGCGACAAAAATAAGCGTATGCCTGCATTAAACCTATTTTTTTCCCTTAAACGAATATTATCATACTCGGCCAATATTGCAAACGTTTCAATTAAATAAAACGCCAAACCTGCAAAACCAAAAACCTCATCTTTTTTAAAATCGTAAACATTACCACCTAAATGATATTCCAAACCAGGAAAAAATATTTCCTTAGATGCAGCAATATATACACCTTTTTCTCTATGCAGATATTCATCTAATACCTTGCTGTAAGCATAGCCCTGACCGTCATATCCTAATGCTAACGCAGGTAAAAACAACTGGCCGTCAAAAATTCTTAATTTTACGTTTAATGTTGGCTCTTGAACATCAATACTGTCAGAACCAATGAACTTATCAAAATCCCAGGCAAACCCTATATTGACTCTTTGAAGCACTCCGAAGCTCGCCCTCCCGATAATTCCGCCATTTGTATAAAAACGAAAAGAAACGTCATACCCGTAACTATCAATTGCATCAGCAGTCGGGACATCAATTAAACTTATTGCTTGATTAGCTTCTGACTTTGAAAATGCAGCCAATAACAAAAACGATATTATAATTAATAAATGTTTTTTCATGAATTACAACTATTTTTTCTTTTGTTCTTTCGGGAATCTTCCTGATAGCCTATCCAAAGCAATTTTCGCTGAGCTTTCAAGTTTTTCATCAGATTCATACTTTTTAATTAGCGGAACATGGCTTTGGTCTCCTACCAGCCCTAAAAGACGCAACGCGCGCTCTTTTACTGAATCATTATTGCTTTTTAGTAAACTAAGGCATGCATCAAGCCCGCTTCTATCTTCCATACCGGCTAAAGCTTCCGCCGCTGCAAGTTTTACAATTTCATTTTCATCCATTAAGAGAGGCTTTATTTTAGGTATAGATGATCTGCTGTTTAGCTTTTGGAGTGTATTACATGCAGCCTCCTTCACTTTAACGTTTTCATCTGTAAGCGCTTTCTCAACAAACGGCGCAGATTTTTCATCTCTAAAGAAACTTAACCCGATAATTACCTGCTTACTCATATTTTTGTCTTCATTATCAACTAGACCGTTCAGCACATCAACAGCATTATCTGCTTTAATTAATCCAAGGGCAATTGGAGCTTGATAACGAACACCATCATATTTATCTTCAAGAGCTTTTAGCACAAATGGAGCAGCCGCTTTGTCTCCAATCCTTTGCAGAGCTAAAATCGCGTTATGTCTAACCTGTGATTCTTTATCATTCAATAAAACTTCGCCTAGTGCATTTATTGCTTCCTTGTTTTTTAGTTTAGCCAAAGAGTTGACCGCAGACATACGAACAACAAATTCGTCGTCAGTAAGAGCCTTTGTTAGATATTTTAGCGAATCATTATTATTAATGTTTCCGAGCTTTTCAACAGCCATTCTTCTTACGGACACATCTTTGCTCTTCAAATCACTTATAACCGTTTTATCTATTTCCTGAGATGGCAGTTCGGCATTTACTGCCAAACTTAAACAGATGATTAAAAAAAACGATACAATTAATGGTTTTGCAAAATTCTTAATCATAGGAATCTCCTTTTCAGTCGAATTTAAATGAAACTCATTTAATCACATTTAGTGATTTTTGTCAAACTACTTATCTTTAGAACTTGTATTCTCAGCTTCGTCATCCGGTTCAACATCAACCGCCGGCTCTCCCAACCAGCCAACAAATTTATTTATTACAGCTATACTTTCTTTGGCTACGCGTTCTTCATATGTTTTTACTTCATCTTCTTTTAACTCGTTAACTATAACCTTTTCTTGCTTCTCCTTCTTTTCTTTTAATTCTCCCATTTCCTTTAACGGCTCAGGAAATATATCTTTATTATCCCTGCTTGTTAAGATCTCGCTCTCAGATACTTGAGTACCTACTGATTCTATGTCATCCCCTTTCTCTTCAAGAACATCCCTCAACCTTGCTATATGCTCTGAAAGATCAGATTCCTGCTCATTAGGCTGAACTAAGGACGATATCCCCTCAATTTTTTTGCCGGCAATCCGTTCTTTTAAGGATTTATTTTCTTCAACTGCTTCTACTAATGATTTCTTATTTCTATCAAACTCGTTCTTGAGTTCGGCATACTCCTCAGCTAATGCTTTCAACTTTATCTCATACTCTTTTTTTTCAACCAGGACACGCGCTGTCTTATCAGCCAGTCCGGTTATTCTTGATTGCTCCTGTTTAAGAGCTGAATCAAGAAATCCTGAGGTGCTTCTCACCAAATCTTTCAGGTTATTCTCTTTTTCTTTAAGCTGTTCCTTTAATGAATCAAGATTAAAATTCATTTTTTTTTGTTGTTCTTCCAGTTTTTCCACTCTTGATTCAGGATTATTATCCGCCTCGTTAACCTCAACATGTTCTTTCTTAATGTCATCTTCCAACTTTTCTAGGACTGACGCTAATTTTGATTCTCTATTTAGAGATTCAGCTAAACCTTGCTGCAGCTTATTGACCTGACTCTTATATTCTTCCTGAAAACTGCTGAAATAATCGAATAATTTTTTATCTCTGAGTTCTTGAGCCTTCAATATTTTTTCTTGAGCAACATCTTTTTCTTCTTTTTCACGGTTTTCAGTTTCCTCTAAAGTTTCTTCTAAACGGATCGTGTCATAATTTTTATGCAGTACAGCCAGCTGCCTCTTGATCTCACCTTCTTTTTGTGATAGTCGCGTTTCAAGATCAACTAATTTAGCGGACAACCTATGTCTTAACTGAGTAATATTTTGTCTCATTCCCAATTACGTTTTTTTCTGAACCATCTGTATGGCCCAAAATTAATTATTAGAACAGTTCTGTTTAGGTATCTCCAAATTTTGCGCACAACGTTTATTCTTTGATCATCAATCTGTCTCTGGAAACGTGATTCTAATATGCTTAATTCATCCTGGAATCTCTTGCTTAACTCATCAGTATTCTTGCTTTTTGCAGCCTCTTCATTCTTGATACGCATTGACATCTGCATTAAATCATTCTCTTTCTGCCTCACAACTGTTTCCCAATGAGTTCTCTCCTGCTGAAATTTTAGTTCCATCTCAGTTTTTAATTTATGGAGTTCAGTGTGAAATATGTCAGTCCGAAAACGCTCTAATTCATTCTCTTTAATTTGCAGTGCCTGCTGGATGCTTTCCAATCTTGCTCTTAATCCGGAATTGTCCTGAGCAACCCCTCTATACATTGATTCTCTATGGACCTTTTCCTGATAGACGCCGTTTAGTTCTGTTTTAAGTACCGCTATCTCTTTTTCTTTATCTTTTAATAGACTCTCCCATTTATGGCTATCTTCAGCCATTCTCTTCTCAAATTCATTAAGCTCAGTCAACAACGCTTCTCTAACACTCCTTAACTCAAACTGCATTCTTTCAACTTTGTCAAGTGAACTCTGCTCGAACTCTAATAAGACCTTATTACTCCATTCAGTCTTCTCCCTTTCCATCCTATCTACCAAGAGCTGATACTCATGCTCCATCTTTTTCTTTAATTCAATCCCTTGCTGAGACATCTGTCTTTTTAACTGAGTAATTTCATCGTCTTTCTCACTTAGACGCAATGTAGAATTTTCTTTCTCTTCCCAATATTTTGTCTCGAGATTTTTATACTCATTCTCATATCTTTCACGATTGTTGTTAAAAAGCGCCTGCGTTTCGTTCAACCTTTTTGCCAGTGATTCAATTTCCTTCTCTTTTGTACTCAGAGCCTCAGCAAGTATATCCCTTTCATCCCAGTATTTTTTTTCCAGCAGCTTAAACTCGTTTTTTATCTCATCAATTCTATTAATATTATCTTTCTCAGTTTCGGATTTACGTATAACCATCTGAGTCCTAGCTTCATTGACTTTTTTCTCCATTTCTTCTCTTTGATTCTTTAGAAGCTCATCAACATTATTACTCTTTCTAATAAGCTGCTCCCTCTCATTGAGCAGCGCTTCTCTCTCTCTCAACCAAGCCCTTCTGTAAGACTCCAACTCTCGCTCCCAAGCTTCTTTCTCTTTAACAATCTTGTTTTCGAGTTCAAGCAACGATTGCTTCCATACTTCTTTCTCTTCGTTATGCTTCTTTAATATTTCATCCCGCTGCTGTTCGAACTCTTGCTTAACTATATATACCTGGTTTTGAGAAGATGTAATTTGAAGCTGATTCTGATTAGCCAATTCATCAAATCTTTTTTGAAGCGTTTTAAGCTCTTCTTCGATTCTAATATTCTTTTGCTTCAACTCCTGATGCTTTCTTTCTTCTCCTTCAAATCTCAGCTGCCATTCACTTATTGTTTTATCTTTCTCTAACCTGGACTGCGACTGGATTAACGAAATCTGCGCCCTCACATTAATAAGAGCTTTTTCATCCTCTTCTAATTGGATCGCGATTTTTTGCTTTTCATCTATTAATTGTTTTATGCCATTCTGCAGTTCATCATTTTGCTTGTTAGACTTAATATTAAGCTGATGCATCTCTGACTCATAGTGTTTTTTCAGCTGTTCTTCTTTGAGCAGATACTCCTGCTGCTGTTTAATAAGCAGCTCTTCCTTCTCTTTCAGTTGATAAAGAATAGCCTCTTTTTCTTCTTGCCATTGTTCTTCCAATTCACCGACACGTTGCGCAAGATAGTCCTCAATATCATTATCATGCATATCCTTCTGCCCTAGTTGATCCTTTAACGTCTGCATCCATGTCTCTCTCTCCTCAACCAGCTTCTGTTCTAATTCTTTTATACGCTCTTCAGCTTTTCTTCGCGAATCATCCAGTTCCTGGGTCTGTCTATCCCTTCTTAAGCGCTCCTGCATCTCCTTTAATGCAATCTCCACTTTTGTCGCAAGCGCGGCTTCTTCTTTGGATCTAAGTGACGCGAGTAACACTTTTTCCTTTTCTTGCTGCAGTTTTTCTTCTAGATCCTTTATCTGGTTTTCCAGCATATTCTTACTTTCGGAGATCTCATCTGATTTGCGTTCCATATCATTGATTCTTCTGGCAAGTTCAACATCCCTAACATCCTCGGTAGTGGTTACACCCATCATTGGGGGTCTCATCGGTATTCCTCTGGATGTTCCAGAAGCGCTCTTTTGCAAAGGTGCTCCCTTAGGTATGCCCGGAGGCGCCGGAACACCCTGAGCAGCTCCTGATGGGAATTGCGTTTTTGGTATGCCCGAAGGCTGATTAGGTATGCCTACACCTAACCCAGATGGAAGCGGCGGCTTTGGTAAATTTCTTTTCTCTTCAGTCACTTAAGTCCCCCATTATAGTGTTTTAATAATATGTCTTATATTATATTAACAAACAACTCTTTTTCAAAGATAAAAATTTTATTTATCTCTTCTCTTCAACTCATCCAACCAACTGCAAAGCACCTCATCATTCGGGTTATGCAATAAAGCCCTTTCACCGTACTGAATAGCTTTATTAAAATCCCCCAAATGGAGATAAGCCAATGCTATGTATTGATGTATACCAACAATATCTCCGTTTAAATCCAAAGCCCTCTGAAATAAAGCTATGGCTTCCTCGTATAATCCCTGTTGATATGATTTTATTCCATTTTCGAAATTTCTTTTTGCTGGAGAGACAAGAAGCCTTTTAGAAACTGAAGAATCAAACTCTTTGCTAAATTCCTTCCTTAGCTTTTCTGTTTTATCAAAAGCCAGCCTCAATATCTCTTTTGATTTATTTTGTTCATAGTTCATATCTTTTTCAAGACTTAACAACTCATTATTCAACTCATTCAGCTCACCTTGCTTGAGCTTATTCTCAACTTCCAAATTTTTTACCGCAAGTTCTTTTCTAAATTGTTCTTTTTCAGTTCCTGATAAATTATCAATTTTGAACTTTTCATAATTTTCCTGATACTGTTCACGCTCTCTCTCGAATTGCTCGTTAAGAACTGTTAATTCATCCTTAAGCAACGCCAACTCCCTCTCTTTAACAATATAACCTTTAGTGAGTTCATTCCTCGCTGATTGATGTAAATTCGAGGAATGTTCTAAATCAGATTTTAATTTATCTATGATACCGGTTAAAGACTCCTCTCTTCTCTTCCATTCAGATATCAATCGTTCTTTACGCAGGTTTATACGCATCTTAATAGTATTCAATTCTTCATCCTTCAATTGCACCTGGAAGTTGAGCCTGCCTGTTACAGCTGCAACCTCTTTTTCCATATCTCTTTTCTTTGCTTCAAATTGAATCTTTAATTTTGAAAATTCTCTATCCTTTTTCTTCAGTTCCAACTCAATTTGTGTTCTTTTTTCATTAAGCGCAAGGTTGGCTCTATTTATCTCGCTTTCAATCGCTTTAAGTTTAATGTTTCGAGTCTCTCCAACTTCTTTAAGTTTATCATCCAAAGATTGAATTTCTGCTACCAGTTGCTCTTTCTCTTTTACAAATGATTTCTCCATATCGCCATGCTCTTGCCTTAATTGATTCTCTTTCTCGTTGTATTCCCTTTGTATATTCTCTAATTCCTTTTCTTTTAAGCTTAGCTGCTCCAAAGCATAATTCTTTTGCTTCTCAGTTTTCAACTCCAGCGTATTTATATCCTCTTTCAACCTAGTTATCTCTTTTTCAAATTCTTCTCTTTGCCTTTCCTCACTTTCGACCTTTTTAGTCTCCCACTGCGAAAAGCTTTCCTTGATAGAATGCAGTATTTGCTCTTTTTCTTGTATCTTGCCGGCCCACAATTCTTTTTGTTTAACCCAAAAATCCTTTTGCTCAGTTAAGTCAGTTTGCAGCTGCTTTATAACCGATCTCCAATCCCTTTTTCTTTCATCTAAGGCCATCCTTAATTGCGCCAATCTATCTTCGCATGACAGCTTTAATTGATGCGTATCATCTTCTTTCTGTTTCAGCAATTTTCTTGCACTCTGTTCTTCTTGAACAATCATATCCTTTAACTTTTGCTCTTCTTCTATATACTTCTTCCTCTCCCCATCTAGATAATTCCTATTCTTTAAGCTCCTTTCATCCCAATCATCTCGTTTTTTGTTAAATAGCTCCTTAAAGTCTCTTATCTGGTTCTCTCTTTTATCGACTTCTGTCTTGCCTCGGGTTTCCTCATCTTTAACTCTTATTAGCAGCTCTTCTCTGGCTTTCTCCAATTCCGATTTATGGTCAGAAAACAATCTTCTCTCTTTTTCAATTTTATTTTCTATTTCTTGCTGACTTTGTTGATAATCCTCTTCAATCTTCTTTAGCTCATTATCAAAATATACCGCCTTTTCCTCGCTCTCTTTACGGATAAGCTCTAACTCCTGCTTTTCTTGAGTCAGTTTTATGCTGTACGCAGACTGAATTGATTGGATATTTCTATCATATTCTATTTGCTCACGCTGGCCTTGCTCTTCTATTAAAGAGATTTCATTTTGTATTTCAGTAAGATTCTGCTGTTTTTTCCTGACGGCCTCGGGCCAGTGCTTTTGCGCTTCCTCTAAATCCTTTGTAAGTTTAACATTTGACCGTTTTAACTCTTCCAACAACTCTTTATGCTCCTTAACTAATATTTCAAAATCCTCTTTAAATTCTTCGCGTTTTTGCTCTAATTCCTCCTTCTTGGCATTTAATTCATTATTTTTTGCACTTAAAAATGATTGATTTTCTTTTGAAAGTTTCGCCTTCTCTTTAATAAGATTTTGGAGCTGCACATCTAGTCTGTCTTTTTCATTTTCAACTTGTTTTTCTAAATCTGATAATATTTTAGAACATATTTTTTCCTGAGCGCGTTTTTCAGATACTGCAAGATGAATCTTCTGTTCTAAAATTTTAATTCTGCTTTCCCAATCACCACGCTGGCTTGCAAGAACCTCTTTCAATCGTTTTTCTTCTGCTTCAAGTGGTTTTATCTCTTGTTCATAAGTGGTTCTTTCAGCCGCTATCTGTTTTTGATATTGCAAATTTCCGTTGCTGAGTTGATCCGTTAATTCCCTTATCTGGTTTTCTTTTTCATATAATTTAGATTGCCACTCCTTAGCAGTCTCAATGCGCTCATTCTCTAATTCTGCTATATGCTTCTCTATATCATTTTTTTCACGCTCCCAGACTGATTCCATCTGCTGCTGCTTTGCCTGGAGTTCTTTTATCTTTTGATTAAGCTCATCTTCCAGATCATGCCTTTCCTTTTCTTTGACTACAATAAGTTCATCAAATTTTTTATTTTCCTCTTCCAACTGCACATTTTGTTTCGATATATCTATCTCGAAATCTTTCTTTCTTTTTTTAAGATCATTTATAAGATCCTCAACTATCTTCTCGTTTTTTTCTTGCGTAGATTTTACATTTTCGCGCAGTTGATATATTTGAATTTCCCTTTCTTTTATTAAATTCTGATAATGACCAATCCCCTCTTTAACTTGCGTCAACAATTGCTGACTGCGCTGCTCGAGATTTTTTTTATCTAATTCTAATGTATTTTTTTGTTCTTCAAATCGGGCTATCCTGGCTGATTCCTGACGTTCGCTTCGCAGCTTAAACGAGCTGGCCCAATTTTCTTTTTCTTCTACTATTATTTTCGATCTTTCCTGCATTAAAGAAATCTCATTTCGAATGCTTTCAAGCTGATTAAACAATGGCTTGTTTTTCTTATTGAAATCCTTTTCAAGTTGTTCCAGCTTTTTTTCAGTTTTAAGCTGCTCTTCTCTGAATAAGTGCTCTAAATCGGATATTTGTTTATCCTTCTCTTCGACTTTTTTATCCCACCGCACCTTCTCTTGCAGAAGTTCATCTTCAAGTTCTTTAACGCGCGCAACAGATTTTTCTTTTTCGTATTCAAGATTTTTAAGATTTGCTTCCCTTTCCTTTCTGCTTTCTTCTACAGATTGCTGAAGATTATTCTTAAATTCATTTATCTCGTTATCTTTTAGTGTAATCTGGCTGTCCCAGTAAATTTTATTTTGACCTATTTCCTTCTGCATATCCGATATTTTATTCTCTAACTTAATCTTTTCGGAATGCTGAGATTCAAGTTTATTCTGAAGCTGATTTTCCAACTCTTGAACCTGCAATGTCCCTTGAATCTTTAAGGTTTCAAAAGCTTCTTCTTTTTTCTGTACCTCTATCCTAAATCTATCCTCTTCCTCTCTTATCTTTTGCTCTAAAAACTCCAGCTTCTTTTTTGACTTATTGACAAGACCCGCAATCTCTGCCTTTCTTTTCTCCCAATCAGATTTTTCCTGTGTTTCCTCAAGCATTAGTTTTAGTTTTATCTGATTGTATTCTTCTTCCCGTATTTTCAAAATCTCTTCCCATTTTATATTCTCATCAATTATGCTCTTCCTTAACAGCTCTATTCGATCACACACTTTTTGCTTTTCTGCAAATAGTTTTTTTGCAATCTCCTCTTCTTCCCTTAACAAGGTCATTTTCTTTTGGTCAATGGCTGTTTTCAGGGAGCTTATTTCTGTTTCTTTTAATCTTAACTGCTGCGCCCAAGATTTCGTTTTACTTTCAAGCACTTTTGCTAATTCTTTTTGTTTGTTCTCTAGCTCTTCTGAAGACTTTTTTACGCTGGCTTCTCGTTCGTCCCACTCGGCTTTTAGTTGAGCTATTCTAAGAGAAAGCTGGGTGCGCAACTGTATATTAATCTCATCGGATTGCTTCAATCTCTGCAATGAGGTTGCCCTTTGTTCAAGCAGCTGCCGTTCCTGCGATTCTAATTCTTTTCTATGTGTTTCAATTTCCTGCCTGTACTCATTGCGTATTCTTTCCTCTTCAAGTTTATGTTGAGCTTCAATAAGCATCTTCTTATTGGACTCATCTTTCAGTTCGTGCTCTTTATCCTCTAATCTTTTAGTCCACTGTTCTGTCTCCGAGGCAAGCTGCTTTTCCAAACACTTTAGTTCCTTTACAGCCTCTTCCTCATAAAGACGCAGTTCCATCTCGCGTTTTTGTCGATCAGCAAGCGCCCTCTTTTCAATTAATTCTAATTGCGCTTCAAGTGAAATCCTTTCTTCTTCTTTTTCCTTGTTTCGCCGGATCCAATTCTCACGTTCGCTTAGTATCTTTCTCTCTAAAACCTTCATCTCCTCCTCTACCTTTTCCTTGGCGTCAGCAACTTCTTCTATGTTTTCTATATAGCTCTCTGCAATCTTCTCCGGCATCTCTTTTTCGTTCTTGCTGTTATCATCCTCATTTTTCAGCCATTTCTTAAGCTTCTTATTAAAATCTGCCATTAATCCTCCATCTAAAGTTATTGTTCTTAAAAAAAAGAGGAATAACCGTAATAAATACGGCATTCCTCGGCTCACTTCATTTATTAGCAACTACAGTACGTATTTTACCAAATTTTACCTAACTTTAGCAATACCTAAAACTATTAAATCTAAATAATATAATATGTTATGTTAATGAAGTTTCCCCATTTCATTTTTTAACTTGGCAAAGTCCCTATAAAAGCAGCAGATGCATTAAAATTCTGGGGAAACTCCCGGTTATGTTAGAAACGGGTTTTTCAATCTCAGGGTCTTACCCCTAGCGATGAAACCCAGCTCTGGAGGTTTTCGTCATTTGGATTTATTTGTAGTGCCGCTTGAAATGCCTCAAATGCCTGATCTGTATAGCCTAATTCATAATATACCGTACCAAGATACTGATACGTCTCCCAGGAATCCGGATTGATTTGCAGACAATAATTAAAATACTGTATAGCTTCCTCAAATTGTCTGTTCTGGTATGCATCTACCCCTGCCTGGAAATAGCTTGGGAACTCCGGATTGCTTGATGAAGGCACCACTGCTTCACCGGCAATGCCTTCCCAGATTGAACCTGGAATCTCCTCTTCACCTTCCAACAGATTGTTTAACTGCCTATCCCGAATGGCAATCTTCCCATCCCGCTCTAAATTCTTAATTACTTCAATTATTTTTCTTCTCTCATCCTCAATCTGATCATCTGTAAGAGCTCTTCCATACTCTATTTCTTCTTTAAGCAAACTAACCGCTCCCGTAGACATGTTAGTAAATACTTTATCTGTAATCTCCCGTGAAGCACCCCTTAAAGCTTTAGCCAAACTCTCCGTTTTCAACTCTCTTAAAATTATCTGCAATGATTGATTTGGAAAATTTGGAATATCATCAAATGAGATAGTCGCTTTTTTCACTTTTTCGTATAATTGAGGTTTCTCCATCTTTAAGTAATTCAATATGTTCTCTCTGCTGTGATAATCTACCTCATCTAAAACTTTCAACAAACTATCTAATCCTCCAACAAGAAAATCAATACGCTCTTTTATGGTGCTGTCAATTTTTATTACTTGATCCTGGGTCATCTGCCTGATAGTTGCCATATTCAGAGCAACTTGAGCCTGTTGTTCAGCCGGCAAACTGGTAAGTATTTCCTTTACTAATTCAGGTTTTAAATAACTGATTACAAGAGCTATAATTTCCGGGGATTCTTTTCTGAGCAGATATATTAATCTTTTTAAGTTTTCCTCATTAATAAACCGAAACGGCTTATATCTTTTTTCCTCCTCTTCTTTTTTCTCAAGCTCAGCCTGTGATAAGGCGCCGCCTGCCCCGCCTGCTTTTTCTTCACCATTTTCACCTGGCGCGTTTTCAAATTTTGAGTCAACGCTTACCTCTGTCCCGCCTCTATCCCTTAAAGTACGGACCAAATTCTTAAGAAAACTCGCTACAGGTCCAAACAAAAAAAATAGAAACGTCAAAGTTAATACTATTAGCAGTAATCGTAAAGGAGAGAGTAACTCCATCCAACCTGACCAAGGATTGGAAAATTCAGCCTTTACAAAATCCAGCGTGTCTGTATCCTTTAATTTAAGAGAATCTCGAATTGCATTTTCAACCCTCGTCACAAGGCTTCGGGCTATGCGTTTATCATAAAGAACCGTAATCGTCATTTTTTTTATATCAAGAAAATATCTATAGGTCAGAGCGCCTTTCTGTGATTTAGCCGTAGACTCCTCTGTTGGCCTATCACCACCCGTTACCGATTTTGGATTGGGGAGTCCCGGCAGTATAAATGAATCATTTGTGAAACGGGAGGTTTGCTGTCTCTGCCCGGTAGAAGCTTCTTGCTCTGTAACTTCACTCTTCACTTCTAATTCAACACTCACAATTACTTCTGATTTATTTTTTCCTAAAATATGATCGAGGATTTTTTTGATTCTCACTTCCATATCATTCTGTATTTTAGTTTGTTGTTCAATAAAAGTAGTATCTGCAGTCGCAGCTGATTTTACGCTGGATGCTAAAAGAGGAAAACTTAAAGACAGATAGAATATTAAAAGAAACCGCTCTAAAAATTTACCATTCATGACTTTAATAGGAGGATTTTGCTATGAATGATCTCCCCCTGCCCCTATTTTTTAAAACCTACAACATTATTTTATCTGTTTCAAGAACTCCGGTATTACTTTGTTATTGGGATCTATCTCAAGAGCCCTTTCCCAGATTGCGCGCGCCTTATCTTTCTGATCAATCAAGAAGAACGCGCTACCCATTAGCTCAAGCGAGGTCACATTATTAGGCTCAATATCCAATACTTCCTGGCATCTCTTAAGAGCTTGATCATACTTGCCTTCATACATAGCCTGCCTGGCATCATATATCTTTTGATCGACCAATGTAAATCCTGCGATACTAACCCTTGGTTTCTCAGTCTTGGATTCTCCGAGATTGGCTTCGATCTTGTTCAACATATAAAGAAGCTTCTCATTGCTTGGATTCTTATTGTACGCATAACGAAGCGCATTCAAAGCGGTGCGATTGTCCCCATTAACATATGAAGAAACCCCTTTGCGAATTAACTTTATCTCATCGGTTTCACCGGCTGCGCTTGGTATATAACTTATTACGCTTTGCAGCCTGCTTGCCATCTCTTTAACATCATTATTTGTTGGATCAATATCTAGCGCCTGCGTGAGTTCGCTAACAGCAATAAGATAGTTGCCCTTTATAAATGCATCAAATCCTTTTTGTATATGTAAGCGAACTTCATTCATCTTGCTTTCTTTTACAGATTTGCCAAACCTCCAGCTGCCCGAAATCCTGCTGGACATACCGAGTTCATGCAGCGCAAAAGCATAATCAAATCCATAATCCCTGTATTTAAGGCCGAACCCGGCTGCGGTTTCCCTTATACCGGATTCCCCTTCAAATCCCAGCCTTATGGCAGCAAATTTAATTAGCCAATATTCAATACCCACATGCCAACCCATATTCGCTTTCATACTCTTATCGATATCCAGCGCTAACAAGAGTTTATCCTTCAGCGCTCTGTATGAGTTTCCGATCCTGAAATTAATCGGAAGTTTATCATCAGAATCACCCATTGTCTGGGCTAAAAGATTCTGAAACGACAGCGCAAACTTATAGTTAGGCAATGGTTCTTTTATCATAAGCGATGTGTCTAAAGCAAAAAAACTATTTGAAGATGTATCCAAAGTATTTTGTATAAACTTTGTTGCTACCCCTAGAGACAGCACATCAAGTATATCTTTTCCGTATGCCAACGTTAATGCTTGTTGAACATTATCAAAAGTCCCCATTTTATTTAACTCTACAATATCTTGAGACGCGGGGTCAATCTTAATTTGAATTTTTTCGAATCCTCCTGAAAAAAGCCTTGTAAAATTACATCCAAAAACGCCCAGGGTTGCTGTCGGATGTACATATGAGAGAAAACTATAGGATGTGTCCGCGAATAATATGGCGTGTAACGCCATTATCTCTTTTCTGTCTAATTGTGTAAGTCCGGCTGGATTCCAGTATGTTGCTGAGGCATCATCCGAAACAGCTAAAAACGCTTTACCCATAGCTAAAGATCTAGCACCCGCTCCCCAGGAAAGAAATTGGCCGGGCTGACCTCCGGTTCCTTTGGCCAAAAGTAATGGCGGTGTAAAAAATAAAAATGCACAAAGCGCTGCAGCATATGCTGTTCTTAAAATCATATAAATTGATGCTGATGTTTTGTGCGATCTCATATTAGTGAATCACCCCGATCTTATGGTACGATTTGGATAACTGCCCTCCAGATTCTGTCTCAAGGTAACAGATGTACCCGCCTTTACCAACCTTATCACCGTTTTCATTTTCACCGTCCCAGATAACCTTGTTCCATCCCTTGCTTCCACTTCCGGTTCCTTCATTAAAGCTATACTCCTTTACGAGCATTCCAAATGCGTCATATATCTTCATACTCACATGTGAATTAGTGTTCAGATAATAGTAGATTTTTGCAGATTGTTTGCGGGAATCAAATGGATTTGGATAACTGAAGAAACTGGCGATTTTTTCTTGCGGCAGGCTGTAAAGTACTAATGCAGCAAGTATTATAATTAGAGATGCAGCTACAACTTTCATTAATACTCTAGAGAGGAACATATACTCCTCCTATGTTTGTATATAACCCTTGTTTCTTTTGGTAATAAAAAAACCGAATCATCCTTTTTTAAGGACATTTCGGCTAGTTAGATTACCGTAAGAAACATAGCGTAACTGTGCATACGATACTCCACATGTACAGCCGCATCTCTCTTCGAAAACACTTCTCAAAGAAGAGTGTTATAACTACTTCGGTAACCCGGCTAGCCATTCTACCCACACATCAGAAGGGTAGTTTGGGCCCCGTGGCTTTGCGTCCTCCGATTACTCGGAGTTTGCCATTATCGGTAAAACATATGCTACTTTAAAGAACATTCAGCAAACTGCTGCAACTCACATCATAACCGGTTAAATAATGTAAATTGGCTTCGCTATAAGTTTAACCCCAGAAACCTCATTTGTCAAGGGTTATTTTGTCAATTTATATGCTATATTTTACCATTAACTACCATATTTTGTTATAAATGACTGTATAGTGTCTATTAAGACGTCTAATGAATAATTCCTATCTTCCTTAATATGACCTTGGTACCCTTTGAGGATTTTACTTCTATGCGGCATATATAACCGCCTTTTGCTACTTTATCACCTGCCTCATTAGTTCCATCCCACAGAATTACATTGGAACCTGCCTTTCCACCTTCCTGTCCCGAACTATAATGCCATTCCAAAACCTTATACCCCAGCAGATCATACATATTTATATTAACCTCAGCATTTTCACTCAATATATATGTAATGTGCGTTTTACCTTCCAAACCGGGTTTTCTTGTATCCACTGGATTTGGATAATTCATCACCTCTGATATTACTTCCTGAGGCAACCCTGTTGAAGCACCTTCCGAACCAGCAGACCATTCGCCCCAAGAACCGGCTTTATTTCTTGCTCTGACCCTGTAATAATAGAAATGACCTAATGGTCTTTTTGTTATAGCCTCTTGTACCTTAGTAATCGAACTAGATACTATACTCCATACAGGATTATTGTCCACTCTTTCCTGCAACTCATAATATTCTATGCCTGATTCTTGATCACCCGCCTGCCCCCAGCCTATATAGAATCCGCCGGTTTCGCTTGGACCGGATTTTAATGTAGATGGAGTAGGCTTTCCTGGTGCAGAAGGCGGCGTCAAATCAATTTTGATTGGAGCATATCCGATATCGCCGTAAGTATCTTCATCCTTATACATCTTAACTGCGAAGTAATAAGTGGTATTATGTTCAAGCAGCAGATCCCTTACCACAGCCTCCAGCTCTATGCCGTTATCCTGCCATGAAACTTCAGTCATCTCCCAGGTGTCAATCAGAAGCAGATCATCAGGCGGAACTATTTTAGAGACCGCATAATCACCTTTAACATACGAATCATCCGGATGAGGCGACCAGCTGGTTTCCAGTTCATCTGGGTGATTCCACCATTCCGGACAGTTTACTATAGGAGCTCTGGGAGTACCTATTTCTCTTATGGCAATCATTCTGTCAGCGGAAGCAACAAGCCCATCAGTACCTTTTTCATAAATTGCTGACGGAGGATCTAATGTCAAATAATAACTGCCGCCTTCAGCATTAATAAACGCTACGTTCAATCCAACTCTATGATTATTAGTTGTATAAGTCACCTGGCCGGAACCATACCTGTCGTAGTTCCATTCACCTAGATCAACCGTAATAAAGAAGAATGTTGTAGTATCAGCTGAGATTGTTGCGTTTAGATCAATATAACCTATACCGTCGTGTCCCAAACTATATAAAGGTGGGCTAAGATGCGTATCAAACAATGTGTACCCAACAACTGTACTGCTGCATACAAGATTATAATCACCGAATGCATCCCTCGTAACTAAGCCGTTATTAACAACATTTGAAGACATATAAACCGTAATCTTAGCTATATCACCGTTGCCGGCGCCCGGCTGACCGGGAATACTTGATCTTATTGTCCCCGTCTGATAAACCGCCAGATCATCAAGCGTAATATTATTTACGTTAGGCCGTATACCAAAACCATAAATGAATTTATTGGTATCGCCGGCATTACAGGTCGGATCAATCATCCTTTCAATTGTAAATTCGGGATCATTCACAAAGCTTTCCAGGCTTACATATGACACTCTTATAGGCATTACCTGAAGCTGAGTTGAGATAAACTCCTCCATTCCTTCGGAAAGCGAAACAGTTATTGATTCCGTTTCCGCGTCTGTAGACATTCTGAAAGCGCTTGCAGGATCCAGATACATACCTACAAAATTATTTGCTTTAGCGGTAGGGCTTATATCATATACAACCCAGAAATTCTTAGATTTTTTCTGAATGACCTCTGACTCAGGCAGTATAATAGTAACCGTCCTTCCGAAGAACACCCAATCAAGATCACCCGATATCAAAGTATCCTCGGCTGATTCAAAGGTCCCATCACCATCATCGCGGTAAATCTTAACAGATTTTACAGCATCGCTTTCTCCCTGAGAGCTTCTGAAACTTACTATCAGCTGCGTCCAATAAGCATCGGATTGATCAACCATCATTGAAAAACCAAGCATCTTCACGTTAGTGTCACCCTGATAAATGGGCGTGGAAGTCAAGAATTTTGATTGGTCCATGGACAGCGATTTCCCGTCTGGATCCTTCGGCGGATTAACATAAACCACATCCTCATATTCGAGAATGACAGCCAGATCAGATTCAAAATGAGCGTATGAATCCTCATCAAGCACATCCGGTTCAGCCATGGTAAAGAAATAATCTGAGGTACCCGGAACGATTCCTGTGGAAATTGCCAGGGAAAATGTCTCATTTATTGGAGCATTATCCAGGATATCAGCCACTATAAAGAAAGTCTTCGGCGCAGGTTTAATCTCCATAGCCTGTTCAACATTTGCTATACCTACGCGTTTTGATAACCATAAATACTCATTCGAACCGAAAGCAGATCCAGTATTAACGGGGAAATCGGGAGTGTCACCTTCAAGTTCCAGGTCACCGGAACCGTTTGCATCATAATAGATGTAAAGATTTCTTACAACCTCTCCTATCGCAGCGCTGCCCTTTCTCTGCACGCATACTTTCTCCCATTTAACGGCTCTTGGGGTTATTGAGGCAACCTTAAGATCAAAGCTTAAAATTAGAAGTTTGTCCTTCCCCTGAATTAACTTGGTTGGGTCTATTTTACTGGTCAAATTTTCAACAACAAGAAAATCTACCGTGGGTTTTACTTTTGGATATCCTGTTTTCCAACCTGTTAAAGTACCGGGCGTATTGTCCGTCAACAGATGCCTGTCTGATACCCCGAATGCACTTCCTATATTATCAAAACCGAGATTTATATACTGATTTAAATCCGGATTATCATCATTAGCGGCCGAAGAAGCGATGTCAAATGTAACCCAATAATCGCTCCCGCCCTGTGTGCCGGGTTTTATATTGACAACCTCGCTGAAATTAATCTTGCAGTACCTTAATCCATCATTCCCGAATACACCTGTCCCGGCAAGCGTATCCTCAACCCCGAATGTCCCTATTGGCACATTATCCACCCAGAATTGCACAGCGTCTACATCATTATTATCTGTATCCAGCGAGAAGAAATCATTCCTCTTGCATCTGTACGATAATAAACGCACCGGATAATCATCTGATTGAGCGCGGATTTTTAACATCACGAAATCCTGAAGCCCCTGGGTCGCAACCAACGTTACCTTTGATCCTGAAGTATGTGGTGCCGCTTCACTCTTTAATACCCCTCTGGTGCAGCCCCCTAAAGTTTGATCATCAGGTTTTGAAGTATACTCAATAATTTCATTCCCTATGCTGATCCTAACCGGATCACCCTCTGTTGGATCGGGGAATGTCCGGTTATCATCTACTGAAATTACGTCATCAACAGCAGAAATATCAGACGCCAATGTGGCATAAGTCTTATCAACCACCTGTACTTGTACATTTTGCTGTTTAACAACAACTATAGCCTTTGGCGTTGTAGTTGAAGTATCAAACGGCGTAAAAAATGGTATATTGCTGGTTGACATATAATCCTGATGCGGAGATGATCCTAGATCAAAATAGAAAGTTGTATCGATACTTAATCCAACAGTATATGGCAAACCTTGTGGATCTTCGATTGGAGCAAAATTGTCTATATCAAAACTTATAAAATAATTTCTGCTGTTTGTATCAACAATTTCATTCATGCTCATATTATACACACCGGCTCCATCAAATGCGCCTGAGGTTACCAATATATCTCCCGACAGAGGTTCAAAATTAGTGTCACCATCATCTCTGTAGAGTTTTATACTGTCAATAAAATTATCAAGCATATCATTAGGTATGGTACCGGTGCTTACAATCCTTAATCCTTCAAAGAATGCCTGAGAATGGTTTGTATCCATATTAATACGGGCTATAGGGGCATTTAACGTACCCTGCACCAATTCATTTGCCACCAAGACTTCAGGCGTGCAGGTCACCTGATCAGCATACTCGTCCGTATTGCTTATAAGAGACCACATAGGGCTCAATACCGAGCCTCCGTCTATATAATCAAATCCTCCAACGGTAAAATAACTTGTATTATTGATAATTAAGCCAACAAGATTGGCATCAGAACCTGCCCCGGCGTAATAATCTATGTCGTAAGTTATAAAGAAAGCGCGGAATTCATTTTGAGTTAAGTATACTCCCTGTTTATCTGGCTCCTCGCTCTTTCTATCAGGTTCGCATACCTTGATCCATGCAGTACCGGAGCTGTTAAATACATCTGTAGTAGAGGTAAGCAATGTATCGTTTGCTATATTAAAAAGTCCGTCGTTATTTGTATCTTTATAAATGTTTATCCTTGCAGCATTCGTTGGTTCACCGTTACCGTAAAAATCCACTCTTATGCTCTGCCAGATTACACCGTTTGAACCAGCGCTCATAACAAGCTTCTCTACAGGGACATTTATCTCACCCTGCACAACTGTGGATACTGGCCCGCTGCCGCCGCCCTGCGCGCCGCTGTTAATAACAAGAGCATCCCTCGTTGGATAAATATCATTCTTTACTGATTGTATGCCTACCCCTGGCGGAAAATTTGTATTTGATATTCCGCCTGGTTCTATAACTATAAAATCATCTTCAACAAATTTTGCTCCAAAGGTAACTGAAGTAGTGCTCCCATCCTGTTCATAAGTATAATTTGCGTTGCTGTTTATCTTATAAACAACAAAATAGATTTGGGGCGTGGTAGTTATCGTTTGATATGTTTTATCGGCACCTCTGTCTTCAAGATCTATCAGCACCTTTCTTACTTCGCCGTCTTTCCCAAAATAGTATTGTTCATCAATTAAACTAACCCTTTCATCACCTGTTTCAAACGCGCCTGTACCGTTTACATCCTTATAAACGTATACCTCTTCTATATCTGAATCCAGGCAGTAAATTGAACCTGTTCTTTGTACTCGCAGTTTATCCCATTTAATGCTGAACTTTGTAGTCTCCATTAATAATTTAATTACAGGAACATATCTTTGACCCTGGGCTGCATAGATCGAAACTGATGAACCAGCAACATGGAATGCCGGGTCAGTACCGTCAATTCCTCTTATTAAGCTTGTGGTGCCCAGATTAAGCGAACTGGAGCTGGGGTTATTATTATAAGTAATCACCTCTTGATCAATTATTACATTGTTATTTAACGAGAAGCCGTCAGTTGTGGAAACCGGCAGAAATGTATCCGCAATATCTACGTCGCTCGTAAGATAGGTAATCATTATTTCAATTGGCGTAACAACAATTTTGGCGGGGCTTGATAATACCATAGACGGAACCCCTTCCAGAGGAAAATTGTTTTGAGCCACTGACAGAGGTTGAAGGTTCCCGACATTGTAAATACCAACTCCGAAAGTCTTCCCGATAACGCTCTCGTCTACCGAAACTCTGACTGTAATGAAATACTCCTGCGCTGTAGCTGATATAACCTGTTCATTCCCCGGGAAATTAAATACCGCGGTATCACCGCTAAAAGTGGTTGAGGATATAAATTCATCAACCCCGCCGTATTCCGGATCTTCGAATATATCATTCAAGTTAACATTCTTATACAGCCCGGCTTCAACAATGTAGCCAGATGTTAAAGTTGAGCTCGACACCCTGGAAATCGTTAATTGATTCCAGTTAGCGCTGGTGCTGTTGCTCTGCAAAGAGATGCATTCAATTGCGGCCGGGGATCTCTTCTCAATCTCTTCCAAAATTCCCTGCCCCTGATAAATATTCAAGGGATTATCAAAGCCGTTCTTTCTGCTGAGCCATGCGCCTCTTAGATGCATCTCCAAATCAGTTGGATTTGGAGACATAATTGAAGGAGCAACTGCATCAACAGCATAAAACTTAACAGTCTGCACAGTAGTATCTATAAAGTCGAACATATTAACACCTTGATCCGCCTCAGTCCATACATCCCAATTGCCGGGATTCAGGAATATAGCTGTCTCAGTGGATAATGTAGCTTCAAAAGTATAACTTGTCCTGCCGGTATAATACTTTCCGTTAATCGGATCCCCGGTACAAAGATTTCCATAAGTATCATACGCGCTGACAGTGATAGTTACATTAGCGTTGATATCAGCTTCCAGGGGATGAGCTATCTCCAGATGATGAGCATCAGTATTTGTAATGGTACTTATCTGTATCGCATCAACCCAGGATGGATCTGACAAATTTTCTACAGTTATTGAATTATTTCCGGCAGCTTCATCTCTGTAATAGAATGAAGCAGATGAGTAATTAACATTTGGATCATAAGGCATTGTAAATTGAATACTATTCTGAATAAAGTTATAACCATCAATAGAGTAATACTCTCTATCTGAACTCCCTATCACTTTCAAACTTTGCGGGCCTAAAACAGCAGTTAACTTAGCTGGATTATTATATTTATCCCTAGCCTGTAAGATCATTAACTGTGAAGTTGTTCCGGCAATCAATCGTTGAGGATCACTAATAAACTCAAGTTTTGTCGGATCAGTCGGACTTACATAAATATCCCTCGTTTCTTTTAACCATCCAGGATTTGAAGGACATGCTATCTCAATCGTATGTGTTCCTTCCTTAACATCGTAATAGAAGAAGGTTGTAGTAGATTTACCTAAAGCAATGGTTGCAAATCCATCACCATCTGAATAGGTGGATGTGCTGTGAGGAGAGGCAAATTTGTAACTCCCTGATGAAGTACTACGGAGCGTGAAATCTAAGCTGCCTGCCCCGCCTGTATAAGAAAGAATAACAGGAGTTGGATTATCATATCTATCTTTTATCATAAATGTAAATATCTGACTGGTTGTACCCGCTTCAAGCCCTGTAGGTGATGACTGGTCAATGCCAAGCTTAATTGCATAGTTCGGTTGCACATCTACACTTTGTGCTCCCGGCCCCCAGGCCCTGCCGGCATTTTCAGTAGCGGTAAGAGTTGGTTTAGTTACTTGATAAGAATTACTTGCTTTTTTGTCGATATAGTAAAATGTTGTCGCATAAGTATCAGTCGTAACGTACACGGTACTTGTAGGGATAAATGGATTAGATGCAACTGAGAAGGAGTAGTTTCCGTTATTAAAATCAAATGATGGTCCGCCGGGCGCTGTTGAGATTAATACAACATCATTAGCAAAACTCCCATCAGCATTTGTTGTAAGATCAACCGGGATGGTCGCATCAATAATTGTTGGATTCCCATGTACATCTTGCAGTTCAATTTCAAAATTACGTACAATACCACCGGAATCTACCAACCGACCTGCAATTAACTCTCTCTGATCATTATCAAAAGCTACCTTTTGTGTAGCATCAGGATTAACTACAAGATAAGCTGTAGCATCCTCTGATAGGGCGCTATTGTATGCTTGTATAACCCAGCTACCGGTTCTATCATCCTCTCCCGAAGGTGTGCTGGAGTAAGTATCATAATACGAGAAATTCTTACTGTAGGATCCATTAAATATAATTAATGATCCTATATCCATACCACCGGCCCTAAATGCTTTATTCAAGCCTGATGAGCTAGAGTTGAAGTTGATAATTGTATCTCCTTGTTTGGTATCATTTCCAAAATAGTCTCTCCTTGCAACAATAAATTCTGTAGTTTCTATACCTGCTATTGTTTCCGCGGGAGCCTGAGAGAAGTACAATCCGTCAGGCGCGCCGCCGGTTGTAGTCATTCTAGCAGAATTATTCGTTATAGTGGCAGTAGAGACCTGTATCTGTGCATAATCACTTGCTTTTGTAGAAATAAAATAGTAAATTGCCGGATCTTCCCCTATTCTGCCGTTAACATCTGTTTCAGCTGTAGAAACCTCGACATAAGTTGGAGGAATTCCGGGTATCTCTTCATTTATGGTTCCCGTACTTCCATATACGTTGACCACAGAAAGATCCACAACTATACCTGAACTCTTAATAACATTATCAAATCCATCCGCGAGTTCCGCTGTTATTTGGCGTTTGCCGGGGCTTCCTTGAGCGCCAGCCGGCACCTCAACCGGCGTATCCGGATATACTATAAACTTGCCTGCGCTTCCCGCCGTAATAGTTATGGTTGGTTGAGTTGAGTATCCAGCTCTTTCGGAAGAAATTGCAGCAAAGAGTGGATTGGATTGATATGCTTTTACCCATCTATCCCCGGCCCTCTTTAACTGTGTAAGATTAGTAAATGTATGCTCCCCAGCATCAAGCGCCGTAAACTGATACTCACTTGGAAGTTCCGGATTCTGGACCGGATTACCAAATGTTTCCGCTTCAAAATTAACATGGTAAGTATATAAGTTGGGCCCCGTTGATAATAAGTTATGGTATTGATCATGAGACTGCAACTTAAAGCTTATTGGTGCCCCTGCGGTCGCTTGTGAAGGATAATCAACAATGTGCAAATGATGAATATTAGTAGGATACACCACCTTTGCTGTACTTGTACTGGATTGATATGTCCCCGGATTTATATCCGTTGCAACTACTTTCCAGGTTGTAGAACTTGAAAGCGGCTTAAGCGAGAATATATTTGTTCCGCTGAATAGCAGATTTGGATCCGGCTCTGTATCCAGAGGATCCCAGGTTGTTAAGTCCACCTGAGGCATCGTAGCACCACTTTCAACAGGATTAAAGTAATCGTCACAGAGGTTCACAGTTGCAATTACTTGAACGTTAGCTAATGAATTGGAGGGAGTCCCCATTTTACCTGTTGATGACCCGGGAATAGCAGTCTCCCCCGGTAATAACACAAGCAAGCGTGTTGCGGTACTGGCATTTACCGTAAACTGATCGCTTAATATTGATGAGTAAACCTCATCGATGTCGTTTGCTGTTAATATATGCGATGTGGCGGCAGTTTTTAATGTCACATAGAAATTCTGTGATCCCAAAACAAGTGACTGCGTATCAGGTTCTACTGCGAACTGATCGTTGGAATCAATAGTTATACCAGGCATGGATCCTAAACTTACCCTATTAAAGTAGTGATCAACCAGATTAACGGTAACAATGAACGATTCTCCTGCAACATGATCCTCTGTACTTCCAGATTTCCCTCCAAATGGGAATGTCCCGCTGCCCGGAACAGCAGTCTCTCCTGGCAAAAGAATCTGCAGCCCTTCAGGATTACCGGGTTTTACCTCAAATATCGAAGAATCCGCTAAAGGATAAGGCGGCCATACGATATCAGCATCTTCAACTCTGATATAATGACTGGTGCTATTTTTCATCAATGTAAATGTAAACATCTCCAAACCGGTGGTAGTATTAACAGCTCTTGTCGAAGGCTCATAATCAAATGGATCAAGCGGACTACTTGCGCGTATATCCACCGCAGCGTTAGGCTTTGGATTAAAATATACATCAGTGATTGCCGCTGTAATAGCAAATGCCTGGCCTGCTGTTCTTTGTGTCGGTGAACCTGATTTGCCCGTAGGAGTGCCTCCGGCTATCGTTTCTCCGGGAACAACCACATGAAGCTTAGTAGCAACTCCCGGCAAAACCCGAATCTCTTGAGTTTCATGCGAGGTTAATGTTGGAGCCTCACCATCAATATCGGCAGCTGTAATCGTAAAAGTTGAAGCCGTAATCATAGTGCATCCGAAAGTCTGGCTGCCGGAAATTCTAGCCATAGTTGGATTTGTATCATTCGGGTCGCCTGTAACAACACTTATCAAAGGAGTTGAATCTGTAACATTCCAGTATCCATCCACAGCGTTTACAGTCACAGTGAAAGATATTCCGGCTGTACGGTTCGTTGGGCTTCCGCTTCTGCCGGGTATAGTTCCGGGCTGGCTGACTTCACCTGGAGCAAGTATTTGTAAATGACTGGGGGTGCTCGGATTTATAGAGAATGAGGTTGATTCGTGCTGCTGCAGAGCAGGCAATTCAGCATCATTATCAATCGCTAAAATCGTGGTGCCTTGAGCAACCCTAACGGTCGCGGTACTAACCAACACACCGCCGACCATCTCCACGTTCCCAGGGTCAACATCCGTCGTGTCGCTGGTAGTTATATTAATTGCGCTCTGACTTACACCTGTAACATGATTATAATTATTATCTGTGGCATAAACACTGAAGTTAAAAGCTGTCCCAGCAGTTTGAGAAACAGGTGTATTGGCCCGGCCGTACGGCGCTTGAGTTTTTCCCTGCTCTAACACCTCTCCATCAGCTACAACCAACAGCTTTGTCGGACTGCCGGGGCTAACCACAACATTTGTAGATACCCCGTCAGTATAAACACCAGTATCAGCTGTAAAGACTGTCCCGGTTGAAACTGTAAGCAGTGTCACACCCCACGTTCTCGTGCCAGAAGAGAATAAACTCATCACTCTGTTCAGCGAGTATGTACATTGCGCATCATGCAGATCGGTACTGGTCATTGAAACGGATACACTTGTGGTAGTCGGAGTTACGTTCCAGTGACTATCAGTGAGATTAACCGTAACATTAAACTCTGTGCCCGCCGTCTGGGCATCAGGCGTACCGGATTTCCCTGTTGAGCTTCCAGCCTCATTTAACTCACCCGGCAGTAAAACCTGAAGTTTTGTTCTTGAGCCAACATCTACGCCAAAAACAGCTGACGTACCAATTTCCAAACTAAATCCAGAATCTTTGGCGGTAACATATGTATCAGTCGCCGTATAAATATGAACATTATCAAATGTTACACTGCCGCTGATAAGCGTCTTTGAATCCGGATCTACATCATATATATCGGATGTCTGTATTCCAATATAGGACACATCATCGGTATCCAGGTTAAAATAAGCATCAACCGCATTTACAGTTATTGTAAAGCTGTCATCCGTATTTTGATCAATGGGTGTCCCTGTTTTACCTGCAGAACTCCCGGGGACCGCTGTCTCACCGGGCAGCAATATCTGAAGTTTTACCGCATCGCCTGATTCTACATTGATATTCGGACTTACAGATTGCGTCATAAGCGGGGCATCAATATCTGTAACGGTTATTTGAGCAGTCGCTGCCGTAATCAATGTAACGCTGAAATATGTAGTGCCGTTTATTAATGATTTATCCGCTACAGGGCTGTCGAATTCATCAGTGGTAGTTAAGTGAATTATACTGCCCTCAGTAGGCACAACATTCCAGTATGTATCCACACCTTTAACTGTGGCGGTGAATGCTTGCCCGGCTGTTCTTGTTGTTGGTGTACCGACCTTCCCGGTTGTTGATCCTGGGACAGCTGTTTCTCCAGGCACAAGAAGTTGCAGTTTCTTTGCCGTACTCTCCGGGTTTACCGTCAGCTCTGGACTTGAATCGCTGGCAAGCGGATATGCATCAACATCTGTTAGTGTTATCGCAGCTGTTGCAGCCCTCAGTAAGGTAACAAGCATAGTATCGCTTCCAACAACAGCTTTATTCACGGGTTCCGTATCAAACGGATCGGTAGTAACCAGATGAACTGTCGCGGTCTCTGTGGAATTTACATTGTAATATTCATCCACAGTATTTACAGTAACAGTAAACTGGACACCGGCGGTAAATTGATTTGGTGTTCCATTTTTTCCGGTAGTAGAACCCGGAACAGCTGTCTCTCCCGGCACAATCACCTGTAATTTAATCGCATGGCGCGCTTCCACATTAAGCACTGTAGATGTCGATGCCGTTAAACTATCACCATCTATATCGTTGGCATAAACATAGTGATTGATATTCTTGCTGACAAAAGCTAAAGAAAATGTCGTTGTGCCGTTTGTTAAATCTTTAGCGGCAGGTTCTGTATCGAAACTATCTGTGGTAGTAATTTCCACTTCAGCGGCCGCGCTGGTATTTATATTAAACTGATCATCCACACCGTTTACCGTTACAATAAAAGCGGTCCCTGCGGTCTGATTATTTGGGGTGCCTGTTTTGCCTGTTGAAGATCCGGGAACTGCGGTTTCTCCCGGAAGGAGCACCTGAAGTTTGGTGGCTGTTGAGGCAGTTAACGTAAATTCACTTGATATTCCTGGTGTGTAAGTTCCGTTTGCGGTGATAGTTGCGGTGGAAGCCGTAACCATTACCGCGCTGAACTGCCTTGTTCCTGCCACAAGAGGTAAAGGATTCCCCAACGGGAATGAACAGCGGCTGTTAAATGGATCGCTTGTTAAAACAGTCACATTTGGCATCACACCTTGAGAAACTTTATTCCAGTGTGAATCTGTAACCCTTACCGTTAAATTAAATTCACTGTCAACCATCTGATCAACCGGCGTGCCGGATTTCCCTGTTGGAGAACCGGGCACAGGAATCTGGTTAGGCAGCAAAACCTGCAGTCTGTTCATTGCACCGGGATTAACATTAAAATTCACTGAATCGCTGGAAGCTATGTAAGGCAGCTCGGTGTCAACACCTGTGACATATGTCTGGCTAGCGGTATATATATTTATAGAGAATGTCGTGGTGCCGGCAGTCAACGACCTGGTAGCTGGATGCACATCGTAAGGATCGGATGTGTCTAACCTTACCTGAGACACCTCTGTGGTATCTACATTAAAATAATCGTCGACAGCATTCACTGTAACTACGAAGTTGTTGTCCGTGTTTTGCGTTGACGGCGTACCTGTTTTCCCTGTAGCAGAACCCGGCACAGCAGTCTCGCCTGGCAGCAGCACCTGCAGCTTGGTCGCGTTATCCGGTACAAGATTGAACTCGGGAGTTTTCATTTGTGTTAGAAGCGGGGCATCCGTATCCTGCACGGTAATCTGGTGAGTAGCCGCGGTTATTAATGTTAACATGAAAGTGGTGGTTCCGCTTTGTAAAATCTGATTTGATGGCGGTGTGTAGAACCCATCCGTGGTTTGTATAGACACAACGCTATTTTCTGTTGTATCTATATTCCAGGTAGCATCACACGCATTAACAGTTACTTCAAATGATACTCCCGCGGTTTGATCGGAGGGAGAACCGTTTTTGCCTGTAGAACTTCCGGGCACAGATGTTTCACCAGGCATTAATGCTTGCAGTTTTGACGCGCTGCCGGGGTTTACTGTAACAGAAGCCGAAACGATTGAGAAATGATTTGGCGCTGTCGCGTCGTTATCCTCCGCTGTTAAATTCCATCCGGGTGATAGATTTGCCGTGACCAAATTCCAGCTGAATTCTTCCGAGCCGTTATCCAGATCCACATCATACGGATCGCCCGCATCGAAAGGATCATCCGATGTCACAGTAATTGTAGATGAACCATTAGTCACATTCCACCATTGATCTACCGAATTAAGAGTTACATTAAATGGAATGCCCGCAGTCCTTGCCGAAGGCGTCCCAGTTTTACCGGTTGAGCTTCCGGGCACAGCTGTTTCACCAGGCAGAATCACCTGCAGTTTATACGGTGTGTTATAGCCTACAACTATATTGCCGCTATTACCGCTGGTCAAACCGCTGGCGCTGGCTGTAACCACACTAGTCTTTGCGGTCACAAGCGTAATATTAAAAGTAGTTGTCCCGTTAGTTAGATTATGCGTGGCAGGATGCACATCAAAGCTGTCATTTGTTGTTATAGAGATCTCATCTCCGGCAGAAGAAACCAAGTTATAATTTATATCAGACGCATTCACCGTAACCGGAAATGAAACACCGGCTACCTTACCTGATGGTGTACCTGTCTTGCCCGCTGCTGAACCGGACACAGCCGTTTCGCCGGGAGCAAGCACCAGAAGCTTTACAGCCGCACCGGGTTGTACTGGAACAGGCGCAGAATTATCTGGAGCATAATTGCCGCCCGCTGTGGTAGAAACGGTCACAACCCAGCCGGGAGATTGGTTAGCTGTTATCATAACCACATTAGAAAATACAGTTTGTCCATTTGAAGTTGCTTTATTAGTTGGAGGCAGAAAGAATGGATCATTTGAAACTAAATGGACCTGCGCGTTAGCCAGCTGATTACGGTTAAAATATTGATCAACAACATTAACAGTAACATTGAAATTCTGATTCGATGTCTGTAAATCAGGCGTTCCGGATTTTCCTGTTGACGAACCCGGTACAGCCGTCTCACCGGCTACCAAAACCTGCAGCTTAACAGCTGATCCAACCACAACATCTATATCATCCCTGGTATACTGATCAATCGGGTTTGCGTCATCAGTGGAAGCTGTTACATCCCAGGCACCAACCGTATGGAAGTTTATGTCATATATATGTTCACCTGAAGATAAGCTAACAGTGTCCGGATGTACATCAAAAGGATCTGTAGTTTTTACATACACCATAGGATTGGACGACGGCACAATGTTCCACCAATCATCGGTAGCGCGTACTGTAACCGTAAATGTTGATCCTACAACAAAACTCGAGCTGATACTGCCCTGTAAACCTGTTAATGTTCCGGGATTAAATGTCTGGTTAGGCACCGCCATTAGTAATCTCGTACATGTATTAGCTGTTGTAATTAAAGAATTTATCTGCGCTGAATTTAGAGTCCCGCCCGCATCCTGAGCGGTAATATCCCATCCGGAAGTGGTATTTGCAGTCAGAAGTGTAATTAAAAATACTTTTTCGCCGCCGACTAACGCTGCTGAAGTAGGATGGGTATCATTGGGATCGGTTGTCGTAATGTTAATAGTAGCGGTAGAAACGGCAAGGTTCCATTTATTATCGCACGCATTTACTGTAATCTCAAACTGAGCGCCAGCCGTTTGATTAACTGGCGAACCGGATTTCCCGGGATTAATACCCGGAGTTGCTGTTTCTCCCGGAGCGATTATAAGCAGTTTTGTAGCCGTGCTCGGATTTACATCAAATTCAGGGCTTATATCAGTAATATAAGTCTCGCCGACACCATCATCATCAATTGCCGTTATAGTTTGTCCGGTAGTCGCGGTAAATAATGTTATCGCAAAAGTCGTAGTTCCGTTATTAAGAATTTTATTAGATGGCTCAGAATCATTTGGATCGCTTGTATCAATCTCCACATCCGGTTCATTCAGAGCCACAAGATTATAATAATCATCCGTCAAATTAACAGTAACCGTAAACACCTGACCGGCAGATCTGGTACTGGGCACTCCTGACTTGCCCGTAGTTGAACCTGGCACAGCTGTCTCACTCGGCAATAAAATCTGAAGCCGGGTCGCTTCATTTGTCTGTATGTTTAATCCGCTTACCGTTTGAGAACTTAATTCAGGAACTTCTGTGTCTTTCGCGCCCACAGATGAATTTGAGGAAGCTGTCCTGAATACCAGCGCAAAAACAGTAGTGCCTGACTGCAGAGCCTGATTGTTCGGTTCGGTATCGAAAGCGTCGGATGTGTCAATTTCGATTATGGATCCATCATTTACAATATTATAATAATTATCCACAGCCCTTACTGTTGCATTAAATGACACGCCCGCGGTTTGATTATTCACAGAACCCGATTTACCCGAACCCCCGATATAACCCGGAACATAAGTCTGTCCCGGTAAAAATACAAGCAGTTTCTGCCCATTTGCCGCGTCTACTGCAACCTCCTCACTGGTATCAGTTAGATATCCGCCCGCCGCGGCTGCCAGATAAACAGTCTGTGTTGATGCTGTTATCAGAGTTAAACTGAAAGTTGTTGTACCCGATGAAAGGGTTTTATTATTAGGTTCTGTATCGTAGAGATCTGTTGTATCAAGCGTTGCTTCAGGATTAAAGTCTGGATTAATATTGTACCAGTTATCACAGGCATTTACTGTAATTGTAAACGGAGTGCCTGCGGTCTGATTATCCGGCGTTCCGTCCTTTCCTGTAGAAGATCCCGGAACGGCGGTCTCACCCGGAAGTAATACTTGAAGCCTTCTCTGTGTAGGCGTGATATCATCATTAGGAAACACATTAAATAAAGGAGTTGCATCATTTATATAATTAGGTGACCCTACCGTTTCCACATCAATCTGATGATCAGATTTTGCTGTAACTAAAGTAAGGGTGTAATAGGTAGTACCTGATTCCAACTGTTTATTGGACGGATCAATATCAAAATCATCGGTTGATGTTATTATATCCACCGTGGGCATAACACCTCCAGGCGAGGTTACCATATTATAATCCTTATCTACCAGCCTAACCGTAACGCTAAAAGCAACACCTGCCATCCTATCCGTAGGTGAACCGCTTTTTCCCGTTGCGCTTCCAGGCACGGCTGTTTCTCCAGGCATAAGCACCTGTATCCTGTAAGGGCTGCCAAAAGTAACCGGCACCGCTGATGATACCTGAGCGGTATAAGTTCCAGGATTGACATCCGTAGCGGTTATGTACCAGCCGGGACTCATGTTATAGGTGCGCAGATTTATGTTATAGGTTTTTGTGCCGCTAGTAAGCGTTGATGTGGCCGGATGCGAATCATAAAGGTCATTTGTAGTCAGATATACCTGAGGCATCGAATATCCTGAATCAACCAGGTTAAATCTTTGGTCTGTTAGATTTACCGTAACTGTAAATGTGGAGCCGGCTACCTGCTGTGAAACTGTTCCGTATTTGCCTGCAGTTGAACCCGGAACAGCGGTTTCGCCGGGTACTAATATTTGTATGCGGGTCGGTACGCCGTGATCTACGGTTACTTCTTCGCTTAATCCCTGCGAAAGCCCTCCTCCTGCCGCGGTTACAGTTGATGTTCCTGCCGTTACAAGCGTAAGTTCAAAAGTTTTCTTGCCTGATGAAAGCGTGTCTACCTGCTGAGTTGGAGTATCAAAATCATCATCGGTAGTTAGTGTTACATTTGTACTTGCGGTAGATACCAAATTCCAGTACGCATCCGTTGCCCTGACAGTTACCGTAAAGCTTGAGTTAGATACCTGAAGATTCGGTGTTCCGTTCTTTCCTCCTGTATTATCCGCATACGGAGGTTTCCCCGGCGAAGCCGTTTCTCCGGGCAGCAGCACCTGCAGCCGATCGATATTATTAGGAATTACAGAAACCTGCGGAGAGGTATCAGGTATATAATCATCTCCCTCCCCGTCATCATCAACCGTTGCCGTAAATGTGGAAGCGGTTACCACAGTGACATTTATTGTTGTCCAGCCGGCGGCAGGAAGCGATGTCCCGTAAGGATCGCCCGAATCATTGGGATCGGTTGTTGTAAGTGCAACTGAAGGGCTGTGATTTTCAACTACATTGTATCTGTTGTCTACAGCTTTAACAGTAGCAAGGAATGATTCACCGGCTATCCTCTGCGTAGGCGTCCCGGACTTCCCTGTTGCGGAACCGGGAACCGCGGTTTCACCGGGCACAAGTATCTGCAGTCTATACTCATCACTATCCGCATCAATAGTTAAATCCACATCCTGCTGATTTAAATCTGGAAGTTCCCCGTCACTATCTTCAGCCAAAATATTTGTATCTTTAGCCGTGTTAAGGATCATTGAGAATGTAGACGTCCCGTTTATAAGCGGTACCGAGCGGGGATCCGGAGAATCATATTCATCATCAGTGGTAACAGTAACCGTTGGAGCGGCTGAAGTTAAATTCCCGTAATCATCGGTTGCGTCTATAGTTACACCGAAAGCCTGACCGGCAGTCTGATTGGCAATACTGCCAGTCTTGCCTCCAATAGTCCCGGGATATCTTACTTGATCCGGAACAAGCAGTCTTAATTTTGTCGGTTCGTTAGGATCTACTGGAATATTTTGAGTAGTATACAAAGAGTAAGTTGGCAAAGCTGGATCATTATCTGTAGCCGTTATTTTTAGTGTATCGGTTGCAGTAAGCACGGTAACCGAAAAGGTTGTTGAGCCTGAAACTAAAGGCTGCGGGCTGGGTTCAATATCATTTGGATCCGATGTGGTAAGCGTTATCGTCTGAGTGCTGATTACCAGGTTCCAATAAGTGTCTGTCACCATCACCGTAACCGTAAACTCACTACCGGCGGTTCTGCTGGAAATAGAGCTTTCATACCCTCCTGTATTACCGGTATAAGGCGATTTACCGGGCTTATGCGTTTGATCAGGCACAAGGACCTGCAATTTAATACCGGTATTAGGATTTGTATTAATGCTCAAAACAGTTGCTGCTGAAAGAGGTGAACCATCCAAATCTGTTACTTGTATCTGCCTGCTGCCGGCTGTTCGAAATGTCACATCAAATGTGGTTGTCCCGCCAATTAGCGGCTGATTTGAAGGCTCGCTGTCATATTCATCATCTGTAACCATATGTATGGTTCCCGCTGCAGAGGCATCTAAATTAAAGTTATCATCCACACCCTGAACCGTGACCTTGAACTTAACACCGGCCGTTCTGGCAGTTGGGGATCCGGATTTCCCTGTAGATGATCCCGGTACCGCTGTCTCCCCCGGGACAAGCAGATGCAGTTTCACAGCGCTGTTTGCTTCCACTGTAATATCCGGAGAAGTCTGCGGGGCAAGCGGTTCACCGTCAATATCAGTAACGGTAATACCGTGATCCCCGTTTGTTACAAGCGTTACCATAAAGTATGTTGAACCGGATACCAGAGACTGATCTGCCGATTCAGTATCAAACGGATCATCTGTATCAATACGCACCGAAGCCTGTGCGGTGCTTATCTTATTAAAATAATTATCTGTCCCGTTTACTGTAACAATGAAAGATTCCCCGGCAGTCTGAACATCAGGTGTTCCATCCTTCCCGGTTGAGGAACCGGGAAGCGCGGTTTCACCAGGCAGTAAAACCTGCAGTTTTGTTTGACTTGATGTTTTTATTGTAAATTCAGGGCTGTCATATGAATCATAATCTAATCCCAGCTGGGAAGACGGCGGTGTATCATCCCCGGTAATGATTGTAGAAGTAGCCGCTTTAACAAGCGTAATACTAAATACCCCTGTACCCTGATTTAATGTAGCCGGCGTAACGCTGGAAGCAAAAGGACTATTTGTGTTAATATTTACCAGCGGATTATCATCTATGATGTTGTATTTTAAATCGCAGCTGTGCACTGTCATCGAGAATTGAGCTCCAGCAGTTTGCTGAGAAGGTGTTCCTGATTTACCTGTACCGGTTCCCGGATTTGAGGTTTCTCCGGGTAAAAGCAATAATAAATACAAATCAGAGCCTGTGTTAGGATCCACATTAACTGATGGTGAAGTGTCTTCAAGATAGTTTTCATCCACATCCTCAACAGTAAGTTCCCAGCCGTTTGTTGTCGCAGTAACCAAATCATGATTCCTGGTCACCTGGCTTTGGCTTTCCGGAAGACTGAATGTATTCGGATCATTGTCATCGTTTGGATCGGTAGTGGTCATACTTAGGTTCACACCGCCAGACGGAGCATTAACAGGGTTCCAGTTGTCATCCACAAGATTTACCGTAACCGTAAAATTTGCGCCCGCTGTCTGCGCGGCAGGAGTACCGTCCTTGCCGGTAGAAGAACCTGGAACAGCCGTTTCTCCGGGCAGTATTAGTTGAAGTTTATACGCGGCATTTGGATTAACCGTAACATTCGGACTTGTATTGTTTATCAGCCCGCCTGGTCCGTCTGTAGCAGTTAACTGTTTAGTGCCTGCTGTAACTAATGTAACATTAAATGTTGTTGTTCCGCTCTGCAGCTGCTGGGATGAGGGCTCCGAATCGAATTCATCCGTTGTTGTAACTGATATATAAGGTTCTGTTGAGGTTATTAAATTAAAATAATCATCGGTAGCGTTCACCGTCACCGCAAACTGCTCTCCTGCGGTTCTGGCTGATGGGGTTCCCGTTTTTCCTGAAGGAACCGCAGTCTTTCCTGGAATTGCGGTTTCACCCGGCAGAAGTATCTGCAATCTTGTTAAGTCATCCGGTATTACCGTGTACTCAGATGATACATCCTCTATATATCCTCCTCCCATATGCGTGGCTGTAAGGGTTTGGGTGGAAGCCGTATGCAGGTTGATTGTAAATGTTCTTGTACCGTCCGTTAATGTATTCGTTGAAGGTTCTGTATCGTACTGATCAGTTGTTGTTATCTGAACTGTAGCTCCGGATTCAAGAACCTTGTTAAAATTATTATCGGTAACATTTACCGTTATAGTATAATTGGTTCCTGCCTGCAGAGTGTTCGGCGTTCCGGACTGGCCTGTGGATGAACCTGGAACAGCCGTCTCCCCAGGCAGCAGAACTTGCAGCTTGGTAGGTTCATTCACCTGCACATCAGCTATATTAACTGTTTGAGAAGATAACTGCGGCACAACAACATCAATATCTTTAGCCGTTATATCCGCAGCCTGAGCGGTCTTTAATATCACGTTAAAGGTTATTTGCCCGCCTATACCGTAAGTCCCGAGCGCAACCGCAGCCGGTTCGCTATCAAAAGAATCTGATGTGTCTATCTCTACTATTCTCGTATCTGTAGAAACTTTGTTCCAGTAATTATCAGTCGCATTTACGGTTACAGTAAAAGCAGTGCCTGCTGTTTGACTCACAATAGACCCGGCTTTCCCTGTCGGAGTCCCCGGATCGGCGGTTTGGTCTGGCACCAATAACTGCAGTTTTTTAGCCTGACCGTATGTCACGGGTATATTGTTGACCGTATCAGGATTTTTTCCTGTGGTGGTATCTGTAGCGGTTATGCTTCTGTTGCCCGCAGTTATCATATTAACACCGAACTCTCTTGTACCTGTGCCTGCTCCCAAACCTGCCGGCATCGGTTCATCATCATTCGAATCGCTCGTAGTTACTGAAACCACCGGCATGGGAGATGTAGAACCAACCACATTATACCTGTAATCCACCAGATTTACCGTTATCTGGTAAGTTGTGCCTGCAAACAACTGTGCCGGTGAACCTGTCTTGCCGGTGGAAGAGCCGGGCACAGCGGTTTCTCCGGGAACGATTACCTGCAGCTGAGTCGGATCTGATGGATCAACCGATACCGGATCCGGTGTGACATATTGGGTATATCCGCCTGAGGCTGTCACCGTATGGGTAGACGCTGTAAGTAATGTTAAATTAAATGTCGTGGAGCCGCTGGTAAGATTTTTAGGTGACGGCTCAGAATCGAAATTGTCGCTTGTTGCTAAAGTGACTTCAGGATTTACGGTTGTATTTAAGTTGAACCACTGGTCGCATGCGTTAACAGTGATTGTAATAGCCACCCCAACCTGCTGATCTGTTGGAGTCCCGGTTTTTCCCGTGCTCGATCCAGGAACAGCCGTTTCACCTGGCATAATTATCTGGAATTTCTGAGCTGTGTTTGCCTCTATGGGGATATTTGCCGAAGTATCCTGAGATGAAGGTTTCAGATATGCGGTTACAGTTTCATTCCCGCCGCCTCTGTACATTGTCACATTCACAGTATTTGATCCGCCTAAAAGAGCGACATCTCCCGGATCAGTGTCAAACGGATCCGATGTGGTAACGCTGACTGTAGGTTCCGAAGAATTATTGATATTATAATATTGATCTACACAGTTTACTGTAACCGGGAATATCTCACCTGCGGTTTGCGCGTCCGGGGTGCTGCTTTTTCCAACCGGCGCGGTAGTTTTGCCCGGCTGAGGGATTTCTCCCTGGGCTAACACCTGAAGATCTACCGCAACATCAGCATTAACAACTATTGGGGATTGAACCCCGCTTAATATTATGGATTCACCGGGATCCGATAAATCCCTTACCCTTAGACTTCTGTTTGCCGCTTTTCTCAACTGCACCTCATTTGAAAATACATGATATCCCGGATGTCCCTCAACAAATGTGTAATTATCAGGCAACCCGTCTCCCGGTGTTTCCGGCCCGGAATTATTGTCTATATCAAAGAACACCGTACCATCGTAGCTGAGAGCTCTATCTTCATTTTTATCCAGCGCATCAACAGTTACGGTCGTCAACGTACCGGCTGTATGCGGCGAACTAACCCCGGAACAGGCCAGATGCGTGCAGGCTAATGTAACCGTAAAATTATTCCCGTTACCTATATCAGCATTATCTTCCACATTATTACCTTGATCTATGGCCTTGGACCGAACCCAGTATTTGAATCCAGAGATCCATATATCAGTTGTGCCGTAATCCCAGCTGGATGTCCCATCGGTGTCAAGCCACATCTCCGCCACAGATGAAAACGATGACTCTGATACAGGATCCCAGGTATCCGGATCAAAGAATCTATCCTCACCGGTATTGGTGCCCAGAGGAATGTAATCTATTCTTATAGAAATCTGAACCTTCTGAACGCCGGAATGGGCATCGCTTGCCGTTCCTGTGATATAATTCGGATTTTCAAGTATATCATTAGTTAAAGGAGTTGTAATTTCTGAAAGCGGTTTTTGTATATCGTAAATAAATGTATTGCCGCTGTCTAAACCTTCCGCATTTCCTACTATATCTTCCGCATAAACCCTCACTTTGTAATGCCTTGGATGGGTAAATGAAAGATCCGGATCAGAATATGTCCAGTTATCCGTTCCCGCAGCTACAAAATAAACAGTCGTTCCATTTAAGAATGATGCCCCGTTAAAGAAATTACCCGTTTCAATTTCCAGAATCGAAAGATTAACAGATCCGACATCTGTATGGGCATCTGTTGAAGTGCCGCTGAGTGTCGCCAGAGGCTTAACAACTGAATGCGTACCGTTATCAGCCGGAGCCTTAATGCCGGAAATCGGAGGGTCATTATCAAACTTAAACGTCACGGTTGAAAAATTCACCTGGCTGTTATTGGCTTCATCCAGCGCCTTGGATATTATTTCATAATTCTTGCCGCTTTCCCACGCATAACTCGGAGCGCCGTCCTGAAACTTCGTATTTGTATAAGTCCAATCAACAACACCTCCCCCGCTGCCTTCAGCATTCCTCCAGTTATCAGAGCTTGCGCTCCAGCCCGTACCATCCCAGTAATCATCATTACCCAACCTGTGTATTCTGACCTTTATGATTGATATGTCATTTTCATCATAAGCCGTCCCGGAAATTGTCTGCAGGCTATTAACAGAAGCTCCATTGGCGGGCGCGGTGGTGTAGGAAACCGGTTTTTGAGAGTCAAATATGAATGTTGAAGTTGCATACAAAACAGAAACATTACCAGGAACATCCGTTACTTTCACATTAACCTGATACTGCTTATTGCTCCAAGGGGTTGGAACATCTGTATACATCCAGCTGTCCGTCCCGGCCGCAACATTCCAAATCTCATCATCTGGTATCGGATCGACAAAACTGTCTCCGTCCCAGTACTGGTTTTCGGATATATCCTTAATCCTCACAGCAACCCCGCTCAATCCCGAAGCATATAAATTGGGATCATCCGCGGTGCCTGAAATCGTAGGCAGCTCTTTATACAGCTGAGAGTCCAGAGGTTTTTGCAGCTGTACAACCGGAGGCGTAATATCATAAGTCATCTTATGACCGGCACCTATAGCGGTTTCTACATTATTCGCTTCATCAGTTGCCCTGCACTTAATCTGATACTCAGTATTATCCGTAGTGAAGCCTATCTGCGAACTTAAAGTCCATACCCCAGCCACATAGGTTGCTCCCTGTGAAATGTAGGTGGGTGTCGGCCCCGCGATCCATACAAATCCATTCCAGTAATAGCCGTCTGATATTCTTTCAACAGATACCTCTACTTTCGTTATTTGTGTAGTGCCGTCATTTGCGGTACCGGTAATCATAGTCAGACTCTTAAAAAAGCTGTTTTGAGAAGGATATACCACCTCAGAATTAGGTTCGGTATTATCAAAAGTAAACGATATATTCGCCGGTGTGGTTTCTTCATTAGAAGCGGTATCAAATGCTTTAGATTGTATTTGATAAGACTTACCGCTTATCAATGCCGGCGAAGCCCAGAACCACGGATTAACATTGGTAGCAGAATAATATATTTCTGACGGGGAATTAAATGTGGAGAACCCCTGATCCCACCATGGCCCGCCTGCTTCCCTTATTGATACGCTTACCCCAATAACGCCATAGGTATCATTTGAAGTCCCAGAGATGTTCGCGAGTGTCTTGATCTTTGCGCCGTTGGCGGGATTAGTTATACCTGTATTTGGTTCTGTGATATCGTATGTAAAAGTTGATGAACTCAAAACCGTTTGTTCCTGTGTAGCATTATCAATGCCTTTCATATACACGCGGTAATCCGTCTGCGTTTCATATACAACAGTTGCGGAATAAAACCATGTGGCCCCGCCAAGAAGGGTCATATTATATAAGTTCATCCCTACCGAACTAAAGCTTGAACCACCCTGATTCCACCATTTGCCTGAATTCAAGTTTTCAATTGCTATCTGCACATTACTTATACCTGATATATCATCGTAAGCGGTGCCGGAAATAGTATCTAATACATTCAGTACCGCTCCATGAAAAGGCTTTAACACATAAGTTAACGGATCCTCATCATCAAAGGTAAACACATTGGAGTCAACACCGAGCGAAAAACTGCTTTCAACATTTTGAGGATCAGAGTTGTCTGTCGCTTTGGACTGCACCAGATACTGCACACCCGTATCCCAGTTGCTGTCAATAAAGCTCTTATTCCACGGGTCTGTTGAGGCGGCAGCTATAAACAACGGATTATCGGACCCGAACGTTGAGCCGTTCCACCATTTACTGGTTGATTTATTTAATATAGCCACCTCTACCATGTATACACCAGCGGTTGCATCATCCGATGTTCCGGTTAAGTTTGTTAGAGTTTTGTAGTACCCGCCGTTTACCGGCACCATAATACCGGAAGTAGGCTTGGTAGCATCATAATAGAAAGCTATTCCCGAAGACGGGGTTTCATCGTTTCCTGCCCTATCAACCGCCATTGATCTTATTTGATACTGTTTGTTGGTCCCGAAGGATAGGTCAGCATCCGTATAAGTCCAGTTCGCGGTTGAAGAAACAATATTAAAATATTCAGTGACCGCAACGAATCCCGAACCGTTAAAATAATTTCCGCCGACCTCTCTTATTGATACATATACCGCATCAACCAATGAATCATTATCATTAGCGGTACCGGATATAGTAGCCAGTCCGACACCGTAAACCTCGCCATCCTCAGGATATATGATTACAGAAGATGGATCCTGAGTATCAAAATAGAAGAAATTGCCTGAACCGACGGTTTCTTCTAATCCGGAACTGTCTATGGCTTTTGTTTTTATGATGTACCTCTTCGCATTTTCAAATGGAATTCCCTCATACTTCCAGTTTGCCGCGGTCCCGCTTGACTGGAAGAAGTATATACTGGCCTCTGTAAATCCGGACCCCGGTTTGAACCAACTGCCCCCTACTTCCTGAACCGCTATCCTGGTCTCATAAAGGCTTGAAGCATCATATGCCGTACCGGAAACAGTGGGAAGGCTGTTATATCCTTTATTATTCAAAGGCAGTTGAATATAAGAAACAGGTTTTTCTGTATCATAAGTAAATTGCGTCCCGCTGTCCAAGTCCTCTACGTTCCCAGCGTTATCGGTTGCCCTCATCTTCACCAAATACTGATAGCCGTCCTGCAGCGGCGGGGCTGTGCTTATCCAAATATTGCTCTCACTGTTAATCATACCCAGGAACTCTTCGGAAGTAGCGCTGAATGTGGATTCGCTCTCTTCCCACCAGTTACCGCCTGCCTCTCTGATAGAAAATTGAACAACCGCTAAACCGGCAGGTGAATCCACAGCTGTTCCTGAAATTGTTGTTATTAAATTATTATAATCATTATAGTATCCACTCGGCACAGGCCTCGTAACCACGCTTGTAGGCTTAACCACATCATAAGTAAATGTTATGCTGGATCCCAATACCTCCACGTTTCCTGCTTTATCGGTACCCCTGGTTCTTGATCTATATGCATAACCATGCTGGAATGTGATACCGCCGCAACTCCAGTTTGTAGGCAAAGTAGTTGTTGTTACGTTATGGAACTGTTCGCTTACTGCACTGAATGTTGACCCGTTCCACCATGGCCCTCCTTCTTCGCATATGGATATCTCCACCTGAGCAATACCCGCCGGCGCATCTTGAGCCGTACCGGTTATCTGCGTTAACGTTTCATTAATATACTCATCATTTTGAGGCAAGGTGATGGTAGTTGTAGGATTACCTATATCGAATGTAAATACAACTGAATCCACACTGACCGCAAAGCTGGCCTCATCCAGCTCCGAATTATTAGGGTCAGCGTTATCCAAGGCATAGCTTTGGACCAGATACTGAGTATTCATCTGAAATTTGCTTTCATTAATATCATAATACCACGTATCCGTGCCCCCATGAACATTGACGAACAGCTTCTCTGAGTTCGCAAAGTTAGCCCCGTCCCACCATAATCCGGTGCCTTTATTCAATATTCCTACTTTTACATTGCTCACACCGGAAATTGAATCATCAGATGTACCGCTTATGGTTGCGATAGTGCTGCTTTTGTAGTAACTGTTATGTTCGGGCAAAGTTATTCCGCTTATCGGTTTTTGATCATCAAAAATGAATGTTTTTGTGGAACTTATGGCGCTCCAGTTAAAAACAACATCCGACGCTTTTATGCGTATTCTGTATTCCTCATTGGTGCTCCAGCCGCTGAACCCATCGTAGCGCCAGCTGTCTGTTCCGGCGCACAGATTGAAATATTGTGTTGTAGCTCCAAAACCGCCTCCATCCCAGTAGTTGCCTGAAGGCGGCGTCTGCTGTATGGATATCCAAACATCTCTTACCCCGCCGAACGAATCTACCGCAGTTCCCGATATTGAACTTATACTTGAGGGATATGCTGATACTGGAAATTCAATTTCGCAACTCGGCGCTTCATTATCAAACCAGAATTGCCTGCTGTGAAGCGAGGTTTCTGTATTGTTTGCAACATCCTGAGCTTTGCTTAAGATCAAATAATTATGTTCATTCACCCACGGGATATTAGCATAATACCAGCTCGTTGCCGTACCGCTGGATTCAAAAAATGTCTCTATCTCATCTGTAAAATCGCCCGTATCAGGATCATACCAATTCCCGCCGACATCCCTTACGCTGAGCCAGGTCTTTGACACACCCATATTATCAGTTGCGGTACCGCTTATAGTTATAAGGCTGTTATACCCTGCCGCAGATGGGAATTTAATATAACTGTCCGGTTCTGTTGTATCATAAGTAAACTCGCTTCCATCTCCTAAATCCTCCACATTCCCTGCGTTGTCAACCGCCTGCATCCTGACAAAATACTGATAACCATTTTGAATCGGTGGCGCTGTGCTTACCCAAACACCGCCGCCCTGATTAATCATAGGCATAAATTCTTCGCTTACAGCGCTGAACGTAGAAGAGCTCTCCTTCCACCATGGTCCTGCATTTTCACGTATTGAAAATCTAACCGACTTTATACCTGACGGTGAATCGTTTGCTGTACCGGATATAGTGAGCAGAGTGTTGGTAGTATCGTTATAATACCCGTTATCAACAGGCCGCGTAACAACGCTGGTCGGCTTGACAACATCATAAGTGAACTGGGTGCCGCCCTTAACTGGAGCATTCTCCATGTTCCCGGGTAAATCATAACCTCTGGACTTTATTGTGTAAATATAATTGTGGTTCCAAATTAAATTACCTGTTCCCGGGACATCATAGGTCCATACATTACCTGTAAAACTGGAATGATGAACATAAACGGCAGAAGGGCTGTCTACCCATACACCCGTATCATCCCCATCCCACCAGTAACTGTCTCCATTCCTCCGTATAGAAATCTCAATATAGTCTACAGGTGATGTAGCATCCTCTACAGTACCGGAAAGTGTAGGCATTGATTTACTGTATGTTGTTGAAGGGATTGTTACCTCCGAAACAGGAGGAAGTTCATCGAACGTAAATATAGAAGCCCTTGAAGGCGCGACTGTCTCTTGATTATCGGCGTCATCAAACGCTTTGCTTATCACATAATACGTGTTTCCGGAAGTCATCTGATCGGTCATCTTTGCTGCCGGAGCGAAAACAAACTGCCAGTCTTCCGCGCCGGTAGCTATCATGTACGATGTGGTCCCTGAATTAAAACTGCTTCCGCCCCACCAAAACCCAAGTCCCAGATCTTTAACCGCAGTTCTAACTTCTGTAATTACACCTCCGTACGCATCCGCGGCGGTCCCGGAAATAGTCTGAACTCCTTTTACATAACTGCCGGAAGAAGGAATAAGAACCCATGATTGGGGTTCCTGCGTATCATAAATAAAGGTCTGTGTATCATAGATAACAGAATAATTCAATGCCTTATCAACAACGCGGGCATTGATCTCATAAGAGGACCCGTTGTCCCACGTAAATGTTGAATACCAGTTATTCCATTCAGGGCTGCTGTAAACAACAAACCAGGCGTTGTTCTTATCAGCAATAACCCAATCTCTACTTACCTCATCCCAATAGAATCCGGAATCACCTTTAATTCTTATATTGACCTGCTTTATCTGGCCCGGCGAGTTATCGCTGGCAGTTCCCGATATAGTCGGAAGCGCTTTTTCTCGAGCACTATCCGGTTCAAGTAACGATACTGTCGGATAAGAGTTATCATACACAAAAGTAAATGATCCTATATCCACCTCATCGTTTTGAGCTATATCTATGGCCCTGGATTTTATTTCGTATGTAGTTCCGTTTACCCAGGTTGGCGTAGAACCCGTATAATACCAATCGGCCGCGGTCCCTCCGTTGCAATCCTGCCACAACTCGCTACCTGAAGGTGTAAACACCGTTCCGTTCCAGTAGTTGCCTCCCTGTCTTATAGCAATCTGGCTTTTATCTAATCCGGATTTATTAGAACCTATATCCTCAGAGGTACCGGAAATTGTTGAAATTGTTCCAGCTTTGTGAAAAGCCATCATTGGATTCAATATATGCGATTCGGGTTTATAATCATCGTAAGTAAATGATGTAGTTGTATTTTCGCTTAAATTGCCCGACAAATCAAGCACATTCACATACACATAATAAACCTTATCATCAACCCAGTCAGGACTGTCATAATGCCAATTCTTGGTGCTTGTCGCCACAACCCAGGTAGACACGCCTATCCAGTCGTCTCCGTTCCAATATAGATTATCAATACTATTTTTAATTCTTATACTTACCTTTTCAACTCCCGATAACGGATCATTCGCAGTTCCTGAAATAGTCGCTAAAAGTTTGTTTGAACCGTAATACTGACCGGCTTCAGGCTTTAATACGGCAAATATGGCATCTTCAGTATCAAACAGGAAATTATTTGCTTTCCAGGAAGTTTCCTCATTACTGCCGAGATCCCAGGCTTTGGACTCAACCTTATATATAATACCGCTTGTCCAGGCGGCCGATATATAGTCATCCGTATAATACCAATCCTCCGCTCCTTCTGTATTCAGTTCAGTTACAGTCGTTGAATCGAATTCCGTTCCTGTCCAGTAGTATGTATCTCCGCTTTGAAGATATGAAATTTTTATCTTGACATAATCTACACCTACATAATCATCAAGCGCCGTTCCGGAAATTGTTGTAATATGGTCATAATTGCCGGCATCTTCCGGAAGGAATGCTCTTGATTGAGGAGGTTGATTGTCAAAATAAAAAGAGATAGAACTAATTCCTGCTGTAAATGACTGCTGTTTATTTCCCGCCTCGTCCTCGGCTTGAGCTAAAACAAGATACTCATGTCCGCTTTGATAGTTCACGACAGCAGTATACTTCCAGTTATCCACTCCCACAACATCCTGTGAAGCAACCGGAACCTGCCAGGTTGCTCCATTCCAATACTTCCCGCCATCACTTAAATCCCGAATAACTATATTTACATCACCAACTCCGCTAAAATCATCAGAGGCTGTACCTGTTATTGTAGGCAATGCGTTATATCCAGCATCCTGTTCAGGAATTATTATATACCCAACAGCGGGTATATTGTCCATAACAAAAGTATTAGTTTCAAAATTTGTTTCGTAGTTATCCGCCCAATCCATACCGCGCGAATTTACATAATAAGTATCTCCTGACGGCCATGGATCAGGAACTGAGGTAAATATCCACGGATTTGTGGCGCTGCATACAACCCAGGTTGACTCATCTATCCAGCTGTTAGTATCCCAGTATTTTAGTAAGTCATAATTATAAATCCTTATACTGACGCTCTGTGTCCCTGAAGCATCATCTGTAGATGTCCCGCTAATGGTGGGTAATACTGTATAACTGCCCGAATCCTCAGGTATAACAACACTTGTAGTAGGCCCTATGTTATCTACACTGAAGTGCCTTTCAGGATATGGTTCACCCTGCACATTATCCAGAGAATCCTTTCCCTTTGTGCGGATTATGTAATTTTCACCCGAGACCCATTCAGGTGAGTTATAATACCACTGGGTTGTACCGGTTGATTCAAAGAAAATCTCCGAACCCGAATCGAATCCGTCGCCGTCCCAATAAAGGCCTCCTAGTATTCTAATAGATAAATCTACTTGAGTAACACCCGCTGTCTGGTCATAAGCTGTACCTGAGATTGTATTAAGCGGATTTGTAGTTGAATTATAGCCCACACCCTCTAAAGGCAGGATTACAGTTGTTGTAGGCGCTTCAGCATCATAGGTAAATGTATGCGTTTCCTTTGGCAGCTGATAATTATTAATATTGTCTACCGCCTGAATAACAACTGTGTAGCCATTATTATTCTGCCATACAGGCAAATTAGAATAATTCCAGTTTGCTAATCCAGGCGCGGTTACCACATTAGTTGAATGTGGTGTTAAATCCATTCCATTCCAGTACGTATCAGGTTCGGCCGTGGTGTCAATAATCTTTATATCAATATGGTTTAATCCTGCCGCGGCATCGTTTGCAGTACCTGATATAGTTGTTAGAGAATTCTTGAGCGATAAATGTGCAGGATTTAATATTTTACCTGTAGGAGCAACGGAATCAAATCTAAACCTGTAAGTTGATATATCAACCTGATAATTATTTGAGTTATCCACGCAGCTTGATTTTACTACAAAGAAATGACCCGATTTGGCAGTAATCATAGCGACACTATGTTCGGTGTATGCCCATGTATTTGTTCCTGTTGCCGCGAAAAATAATTCAGTTCCGCTCGTAAAATCATAACCGCTTTCATCAAACCATGCGCCTGCCGTTTCGTCGTATATTGAAACATACACCTCAGAAAGCCCTGTATGTGAATCAGAAGCCGTCCCGCTTATGGTATCGATTGAATTGTAGTTAACCTGGCTTGGCACCTGTATGTAACTCGTCGGCTTTGTGTTATCAAAAGTAAATGTCGAGGCTCTTTGATGATAAGGATTTTCCAGGTTGCCCGCATCATCGGTAGCCTGGCAAGTTATATAATAAGATGAGCCCGATACAAGCCTGGTATCAAGTGTCGCATTCACATATGTCCAGGGATTTTGGCCGGTCGGATTAACAAAAAGTATGCTTGAACTGTTGAAATCATTGCCGTCAAAGAAATAACCATCCGAAAAACGCTTTATAGCAACTTCAACTAAACTTATCGTCCCTCCAAATGTGTCTGCAGAAGTTCCCGAAACTGTAGGCAATGAGTTTACATAGTTGCCATTTACAGGTAACTCTACACCGGATTCAGGCGGTGTAACATCATAAATGAATGTATAAGAGTCAAAAGTGACGGTATAATTTCCGGCTTTATCAAGCGCTCTGGCATCTACTCTGTATGGTGTATTAGATGCCCAGGTAAAGGTTGAATACCAGTTGGTCCACTGAGGTGAGGAGCTTACCACAAACCATGCTGATTCTCTATTAGGATATATATCCTGAATATTATAACCCGATCCATCCCAGAATTTACCGACATTATTATTCTTTACTCTTATTTCAACATTTTCAAAACCGCTCGATCCCTGTTCGCTAGCTGTACCTGATATTGTCGGCAGCGAAGATTCTCTGGCAGCATTCGGATCTATAATACCTATTAAAGGTGATTGATCATCAAAAGCAAATTCTTTGCTTTGCGGCGGAGATTCAGTATTCTGAGCATTATCTATAGCCCTTGATTTAACAATATAAGTCTCGTTAGCCCAGGCCGGAAGCTCATCGCCCGTGGAACCCGGATAACTCCACGGATTAAGATTTGAGACATCTCTCCAATGTTCACCCGGCTGAAATCCGCCGCCGCCAACCGAACCGCGCCAGTAGTTATTACTCTCATCAATAATTGCTATCTGCACTTTGTTTAAGCTCTTATTATCAGTTGATGTTCCGGAAATAATCGTTAACTCCTTAATATAACTTTCATCGGGACTTTGAATATAGCTGATTGGAGCCGATGTATCGTATGTAAACTGATTTCCTGAATCCAGATCCTCCACATTGCCTGCTACATCTGTAGCCTTCATCTTTACCAAATACTGAAGTCCGTTTTGAAGCGCCGGTGCTGTGCTTATCCATATGTTGCTCTCGCTGTTTGTCATG
>JBDROU010000060.1:0-22797 GCA_043809745.1 bacterium | reverse complement strand
AATGGCTTCTAGATAATATTTTTTTGATTTTGGGCCCATAATATTACCCCCTTTAGTGTAAATCTTAGGGTAACATTATTTATGAGTCAACGATATGTTTTTTTACCATGCCTCGGTAACATTTAATGTGAGGCAATTCGCAACTGTATTTTTTGTTGACTTATAGGTTGGATTTTGATATGTTATAGAATATTTTTTATAAAAGGAGTCAAATATGAAACAGGGGATCCATCCAAAATATGATAGCTGTGCAGTAAAATGCGCATGCGGAAACACATTTGTAACAAGATCAACGCTGCATGAGATGAAATTAGAGATTTGTTCTGCCTGCCATCCTTTCTTTACCGGTGATCAGAAATTAGTAGATACTGCCGGAAGGGTTGAGAGATTCAAAAAGAAATTCAAGGCTACGGACGGAAAAACTATAGTTAGAGAGAAGAAAAAAGCTAAAAAAGCAGTCGATAAAGATAAGGCATTCAAAAAAATGCTCTCTACCGCTCCAATAAAGAAGAAAGTTGTAAAAGAAAAAGAGAAAAAGGGCAAATAGTTAAAAATATTGGTTAATAGGCAGAAGAAAATTTATTTCTTCTGCCTATTTATCTTTTAAATAGATACAAATATCGGCAATACAGCTTACAATTATGGGTGCGTTTAGAAAAAAAATAGATTCTTTTATAGATAAATTTAACGAGCTTGAATTAAAGCTCGCTGATCCCGAAATAATCAAAGATAAGGATAATTACCAAAAAATAGCTAAGGAGCACGCTGATCTTGAAAATGCTGTAATGAAGGCAAAGGAACTTAAGAAACTTGAAAGAGACATTAATAATTTAGATGATATTATTAAAGGTAATGATAAGGATTTAGCTGTTTATGCGCAGTCTGAAAAGAGTGAAATGCTTGAAAAAACCAAAGCATTGATAAGTGAGATCAAGGTTTTTTTTACACCCGGGGATAAGAACGATAATAAGAATGTAATAATGGAAATACGAGCCGGGACAGGCGGGGAAGAAGCGGCGCTTTTTGCAGGTGATTTATTCAGGATGTATACGCGATTTGTAGAAAGAAAGAATTGGAAGGCGGATATTATCAGCGCTAACCAGACGGGCTTGAAAGGTTTTAAAGAGGTGATCTTTTCTATTGAAGGCAGCTTTGTATACAAACATTTAAAATATGAAAGAGGGGTTCACAGGGTGCAAAGGGTTCCTGTTACTGAGGCCAGTGGTAGGATTCATACTTCTGCTGTAACAGTTGCTGTTCTGCCTGAAGCTGATGAGATTGACATAGAGATAAAACCCGAAGAGATCAGGCTGGATACATTCTGTTCATCCGGGAAAGGAGGGCAGTCAGTCAATACTACATATTCTGCCGTGAGGATAACACATATGCCAACCGGCATTGTGGTGCAATGTCAGGATGAACGTTCCCAGCTTAGAAATAAACAAAAAGCAATGATGGTTCTTAGGTCAAAATTATTAGATAAGGCTGTATCTGAACAACAAGACGATATATCATCAAACAGGAAGAAACAGGTCGGTACAGGTGATAGGAGTGAGAAGATTAGAACATACAACTTTCCTCAAAACAGAGTTACGGATCATCGAGTTAACTTAACAGTTCATAATCTTGATTCGATTCTAGATGGTGAACTTGACAAATTTATAGAGAAATTACATCAGGCAGAGCATGAGTGCAATGAAAATTAGCCAGCTAAATCAAAAAGGCGCGGATTTAATGGATAAGGCGGGGATCGGGAGTGAATCCGAAGCGCTTTTAGCTGGAGTATTAGGTATTGATAAAACTGAATTGTATACCGGTTCTGAGAATTTTGTGTCACAGGAAGATGAAAAAGAGTACTTAACCAAAGTGGAGGAGCGGATGAGCGGTGTGCCGCTTGCGTATATTCTCGGATACAAGGACTTCTATAATATGAGATTTGCAGTAAATAAGTCTACTCTTATACCGAGGCCCGAAACAGAGCTAATTGTTGATATGGTTAGGGAGATAGCTTCAGTATTCAAGGACAGAAGACTAAAGATAATAGATATAGGCACTGGATGCGGCAATATTATTATTAGCGTTTCTGAATTCATAAAAAATGCCGATTATTTTGCTACTGACATTAGTTTGGAAGCATTAAATATTGCAAAAGTTAATGCAAAAAATTGCGGAGAGGCAAATAGTATCAGTCTGGTAAATACAGATGTGTTTGGAAGTTTCAAAAAAGACTTAAAATTTGATATAATCCTTTCTAACCCCCCTTATGTTCCTAATAGGGATTTCGGGGAGTTGCAGGCTGAAGTCTTAAACGAGCCCGTATGCGCATTATCGGGCGGCAGTGATGGGTTGGATGTTATAAGATCACTTATATCAGGCGCTAAAATTCACCTTGTATGCGGCGGATATTTATTATTCGAGATAGGTTTTAATCAAAGAGCGGGTGTTTACAATCTTTTGAAAAATGAAGGTTTTACTGAGATTATGTTTCTAAAGGATATTCAAAGTATTGAAAGGGTTGCTGTCTGCAGAAATTTTAGTTAGTACACAAGATTAGCATAATATATGGATAAATATTTGATAAATGGCGCAAAGAGATTAAAAGGAAGGGTAAAGATCTCCGGATCTAAGAATGCGGCGCTTCCTATAATTATAGCTACTCTGCTTACGGATGAGAAGTGCACATTGCGCAATATTCCGGATCTAGCTGACATAAGAAGTATTTGCTCGCTTGTTGAAAGTTTAGGCAAAAAAATAATTCGCAAACAAAATGTGGTGAATGTACTGCCTAGTAAGGTGAGTAGATTTCTTGCGCCATACCGTTTAGTCAACAAGATGAGGGCTTCATTTCTCGTTTCGGGACCTTTACTAGTCAGGGGACTAAAAGCGCAGGTTTCATTACCCGGTGGATGCGCTATTGGATCAAGGCCGCTTGATATTCATTTAAAGGCATTTGAACAGTTGGGCGCAGCAATTGAAATAAAAAAAGGCTATGTGAATATTGCCGCGCAGAAGCTTTCTCCCAATAGAGTCATATTTGATTATCCCAGCGTCGGCGCTACTGAAAATATTTTAATGGCAGCAAGCTTACTTGAAGGAACTACTGTAATTGAAAATGCGGCTCAGGAACCCGAGGTTGTGGATTTAGCAGAGTTCCTGAATAAAATGGGAGTGAGGATTATCGGAGCGGGAAATAAAATAATTACCGTTAAAGGCAGAAAACAGCTTTACGGAACGGATCATACCGTAATACCTGACAGGATAGAAACAGCAACTTTTTTAATTGCAGGGGCAATAACAAAAGGATCAATAATCCTTGAAAATACAAATGCTGCTCATTTGAGACAGGTTATACAAAAGCTGAAAGAATCGGGTGTTAAAGTGGATACTTCACGCGATTCTCAGATAAAAATTAAGTGCACAAATAGGATAAAATCGGTTTCGATTGAGACTCAACCTTACCCGGGTTTTCCTACGGATGTACAGGCTCAATGGATGGCTTTAATGAGCGTGGCTGATGGGAGCTGCTCTATAACTGAGAATGTTTTCGAAAACAGGTTCGTGCATGCGGCCGAATTAGCCCGTATGGGCGCTAAATTAATAATCAGAGGTAGTACGGTAAATGTGAAAGGTGTTAAGGAACTTTCCGGCGCGCCCGTTATGGTTTCAGATTTGAGGGCCGGGGCTGCACTAGTACTGGCAGGCCTATCTGCAAGAGGAGAAACCCGCGTAATGAGAATATATCATCTGGATAGGGGATATGAAGATTTACATAAAAAGTTAAGAAAATTGGGCGGCAACATAAGAAGGGTAACAGGATAAATATTTCAGAGGGATAATATGGTGTCAATAGAAAGACAAGTAGAAAAAATAATTGGACGCATAAAAAGATTTGGGGACAAGGCTCTGGCCGAATATTTATTAAAGTTTGATAAGATTAGATTGTCACCTGAAGAATTTAAAATCACAAATAAAGAGATATTGGAAGGCGTTAAAAAAACAGCACCCAACGCATTTGAAGCAATACTGGTTGCGAGAAATAACATAGTTGATTTTTACAAGAAGGAAAAATCATTGCTTAAATTAGATTGGAAGAAGCTGGATAAGGGGAAGACTCTCAGTCAGAGGCTGATCCCTTTGGAAAGAGTTGCTGTATATGTCCCGGGCGGGAAGTTCCCATATCCTTCGACTGTTTTAATGAGCGCAATACCTGCTAAGGTGGCTGGGGTAAAAAAGATTATAATGGTTACACCGCCTAAAAAAATCACGCCGGAAATACTCTCGGCCGCTTTTCTTTCCGGAGTTGATGAAATTTATAGAGTGGGCGGTCCGGCTGCCATAGCTGCCGTTGCTTACGGGACAAAGAGAATTCCGAAGGTTGATAAGATTGTGGGCCCCGGAAATAAGTTTGTGACTGAAGCAAAAAGAAAAGTTTTTGGGGATGTCGGCATCGATATGCTCGCCGGGCCGAGCGAAGTTGTAATAATTGCCGATTCAAAAACTAATATAGATTTTGTTGTAAATGATCTGTTAGCGCAGTTGGAGCATGATGTTGATGCAGCTGCTTGGGTAATATACTGGCAAAGGTCCGTAGAAAATAATATAAAGAAAAGCGTGGGGAAGGATTACATTAAGAGAATAAGATTTATAAAAGTCAGGAATCCTAAAGAGGCTGCTGTAAAGGCAAATATAATTGCCCCTGAGCATTTAGAGATAATGTGTAAGAACGCGCATAATCTGGCTAAGTCAATTACATCTGCCGGGGCTGTGTTTTTAGGGCCTTTTACGCCTGTGGCTATGGGTGACTATATCGCTGGGCCGTCGCATGTGCTGCCAACAGGCGGTTCGGCCAGATTCAGTTCCGGATTATCAGTAACTGATTTTTATAAAAAAATCAATTTGATTGAGTATGATAAGAAATCATTTAAGGCTGAGTCCAAGTTTGCTTCACAGATTGCGATTGTTGAAGGTATGAAGTATCATGCTAAATCTATCAAGGTGAGGGTAAACAATGAAACATAGGAAAGCAAAGGTAAGAAGGATCACAAAAGAAACAAAGGTGAGCATAGGAGTTGATCTGGATGGAAAGGGGCGATATTCCATATCTACCTCAATCTCTTTTATTGATCATATGCTGGAGCTGTTTTCAAAGCATTCCGGTGTGGATTTGAATGTCAAAAGCCAAGGAGATACAGAAATTGATGATCATCATCTGGTTGAGGATATTGGTATAACTTTTGGTGAAGCTTTGTTAAAAGCCATTGGAAATAAAAAAGGCATAAATCGTTACGGAGAAGCGCGTATTCCTATGGATGAGTCTTTATCCGGAGCGTATGTGGATCTTTCAGGCAGACCTTATCTTGAATTTAAGGTGAAGTTTAAAAAAATGTATCGGGAAAAATTCGATTATGACCTTATTGAAGACTTTTTCAGGGCTTTCTCATATAGCGGAAAGCTAACTCTTCACATTATTGCATATTACGGCAGAAGCAACCATCACATATCAGAATCCGTTTTTAAGGCGTTGGCAGTTGCTTTCAAACAGGCAGTTTCAATGAATAAGAAGGATGGCTCGCTGCCTTCTACTAAGGGAGCTTTATGATTGCAGTAATAGACTATGGCATGGGTAATTTAAGGAGTGTCGCAAAAGCCATTGAAAGAATTGGCGGGACCGCTGTTGTTACTTCAAAAAATAAAGATATTCTTAAAAGCAAAAAAATAATATTACCCGGAGTAGGAGCCTTCAAAGCGGGAATGAGCAGCCTTAGAAGATTGGGATTAGTTGAAGTAATTAAACAGCAAATTGCTGCCGGGGTTCCTTGTTTGGGTATATGTTTAGGATACCAGCTTCTTTTTGAAATGAGTTCTGAAGACGGGAAAAATAAAGGCTTAGGCATAATTAAAGGCGATGTTAAACCTCTTCAATCTAAGGGTAAGTGTATAAGGATACCTCATATGGGATGGAACACAATTGAAATAATAAAAAGAGGTTTTTTATTTAAGGGTATCCCTAATAAAGTGCATCTTTATTTTGTACACTCTTATTATTGTGATCCAACGGATGATGCGCTGATTACTTCCTGGGTTAAATATGGCTTGCAGTTTGCAGCCTCGATACAAAAGGATAATGTTTTTGGCATACAATTCCATCCTGAGAAGAGCAGTTCGAAGGGCATGGAGATTTTAAAGAATTTTGTTTCTATTAATTATTAGGGGAAGAAATGCTTGTAATACCTGCTATTGATATTCGCGCCGGCAACTGCGTTAGATTAACACAGGGCAAGATTGAGAATGAGATAGTATACTCGCATGATCCGCTCTTTATTGCAAAGCTTTGGCAGTCGCAAGGCGCAAAGAGAATCCATGTCGTAGATCTGGATGGGGCATTTACCGGGTCCCCTCAGAATCTGGATATTCTTGAGAAGATAAGAACAAAGCTTTCTATAAAAATTGAGTTCGGCGGCGGGATAAGGGATTTTGATGTGCTTGATGCGGTGTTTGGCATGGGGGTTGATTACTGCGTGTTAGGAACCGTTGCGATTAATAATCCGGATTTCCTAAAAGAAGCAATAGCAAAATATCCTAAGAAAATTATTGTTGCTATTGATGCTCTTAAAGAAAAGGTCGCTATAAGCGGTTGGAAGGATGTAACCGATATAACTGTGCTGGAATTAGCCCGGCAGTTAAAAGGAATGGGTCTGGAAGAGATACTTTATACCGATGTAGAGAAAGACGGGATGTTAAAAGGGCCAAATATTGAAAGCGTGCAAAAGTTTGCAGATGAGCTGCAACTGAATATAATTATAAGCGGTGGTGTAAGCACTTATGAGGATTTAGAGAAAATAAGATTGATAAAATCTGATAAAATCACAGGGGTTATTATTGGAAGGGCGCTGTATACCAATGATATCAAGATAGATAGAGCAATAGAGATTATAGAAAGCAATAATGTTAAGCGTTAGAATAATACCATGTTTAGATTGTGCCAAGGGAAGAGTGGTTAAGGGCACAAAGTTTAAGAATCTGCGTGATGCCGGTGATCCGGTTTCTGTTGCGGAACGCTATGATAGAGAAGGCGCGGACGAGGTTGTTTTTTTAGATATAACCGCCAGTCATGAAAAAAGAAAGACTATGATTGATTTGGTCGCAAGAACAGCTGAAAAGGTGTTTATACCGTTAACAGTCGGCGGTGGAATTGAGAGTTTGCGGGATATAGAGTTGTTGTTAAAAGCTGGCGCGGATAAGGTATCAATAAATACCGCTGCTGTTAAGAGGCCTTCTATTATAAAAGAAGCATCCAGGAGATTCGGGAGTCAGTGCATTGTTTCAGCAATAGACGCAAAAAGGAGGTTTAACTCGAAAGGTGAATTATCTTTTGAGGTTTATATATACGGAGGAAGAAAACCTACAGGCATAGATGCGCTGAAGTGGGCAAAGAAGGTTGTAGGACTTGGCGCTGGTGAGATACTGTTAACCAGTATGGACCGTGACGGTACAAAAATAGGATACGATGTTGAGCTTCTTAAAGCTGTAAGCAGCGCGGTGTCTGTTCCTGTGATTGCTTCCGGAGGTGCCGGGAAAAAAGAGCATTTTTTCGATGCGGCGTTTAATTGCGAAGCCACAGGATTATTGGCTGCTTCGTTGTTTCACTTTCAGGAGCTAAAAATTAATGACTTAAAAAAATATCTTAGACGAAAAGGGGTAGAGGTAAGGTTATGAACATAATGAAAATGTTTAAGTTCGATAGCAAAGGATTAATACCTGCGATTATACAGGATTATAAAAAGAAAGATGTATTAATGCTTGCCTATATGAATAAAGAAGCACTTAAAAAAACACTGGATGAAAAAAAAGTTTGCTTTTTCAGCAGAAGCAGGAATACACTTTGGATTAAAGGAGAAAAATCCGGGAACTGTCAGATGGTTAAAAGCATATGGACCGATTGTGATGCGGACGTTCTTCTAATAGAGGTAGAGCAAATTGGAGGAGCCGCCTGTCATACCGGCTACAGGAGTTGTTTTTTTAATAAAATTGCTGGAAGTAAAGTTAAAATAACGGGCAAGAAGGTGTTTGATCCGAAGAAAGTTTATTCTAAGTAGAGATTTCTAAAGAAGGTCATTAAAGGATTATTCAATATGATTAAAGCAGCACCAAGTTTTAATGAGTTTAAGCGGTTATCAAAAAAAGGGAATATTATTCCTCTGTATAAGGAGGTGTTTGCGGATGAGGATACCCCGGTATCCTTGTTCAGACGATTGGCTTTAAGCGAAAAATATTCATATCTGCTTGAGAGCTTAGAAGGAGGAGAACACTGGGCTCGTTATTCATTCCTGTCTTTTGATCCTGATAAGATGTTTAAGGTAGATAAGGGTGTTGTAAGAGTGTTTTCTAAGGGTAAGCAAGTAAAGGAATTTGCAACAAAAAATCCTATTCAAAGTCTGCAGTCTTTTTTAACTCAATACAAACCGGTTCACTTAAAAGAACTGCCGCGATTTTGGGGCGGTATGGTTGGCTACGTTAATTATGATGTTGTAAAATACTTCGAAGATATTAAGGATAAACTGCCGGATGAGCTTAAACTGCCGGAGATGGTGTTTATGCTGAGCAACAGGCTGCTTATATTCGATCATCTTAAGCACAGGCTGCTGATTGTTGTTGCTGTTGAGATTAAAGGGAAAGATAAATTGCTTTCACTGTATAAGCGCGGGATTAAAGAGATAGAGTCGATTGAACAGAGGATTAAAGGGTGTTTTGCAAAGCCGCAAGCAAGGATTGCAAAAGCTAAAAGTAGCAGATTGGAAATAAAATCTAATGTAACACGATCGGAGTTTAAGAGTGCCGTTAAAAAAGCCAAAGAGTATATATTAGCGGGGGATTGCATACAGATAGTTCTTTCTCAAAGATTTTCTTCCCGCATTACGGTTCATCCGTTTGATATATACAGGGCATTGAGGGTGGTTAATCCTTCTCCGTATTTATATTATTTGAAGTGCGATGATTTTAATATTGTTGGATCCTCACCGGAGGTATTGGTTAGGAAAGAGGATAATTTAATTGAGACCCGGCCGATTGCCGGTACAAGGCCGAGAGGTAAAACTGAAAAAGAAGATGAATTGTTAGGACGTGAGTTGCTGGATGACCCAAAAGAGCTTGCCGAACATGTAATGCTGGTTGATTTGGGAAGGAATGATTTAGGTAAGGTTGCAGAAATCGGTTCTGTATCGGTGCCGGAATTTAAGGTTATTGAAAAGTATTCTCATGTGATGCATATTGTTTCGCAGGTTAAAGCAAAGATAAAAAGCACAGCTACTGCAAAGGATTTATTTCAGTCAGCGTTTCCCGCAGGGACTGTATCAGGAGCTCCCAAAATAAGGGCAATGGAAATTATAGGAGAGTTAGAAAAGACAAAGAGAGGTCCTTATGCAGGAGCTTTAGGATACTTTTCTTTTGAAGGTAATATGGATATGGCTATAACAATAAGGACAATACTCATTAAGAATAATGTAGCATATGTGCAGGCGGGGGCCGGGATTGTAGCTGATTCTGTGCCTGAGAAAGAATATCAGGAGACTAGAAATAAAGCGCAGGGGTTATTCAAAGCCATTGAATTAGCTCAGAAGGGGTTGACATGATTCTCGTAATAGACAATTATGATTCTTTTGTTTACAATCTTGTGCAGTATCTCTCGCAGATCAGCAGTAAGGTGAGTGTTAAAAGAAATGATGATATAACCGTTCCTCAAGCTTTAGCCTTAAAACCAAAAGCATTGGTAATCTCCCCGGGCCCAAAAACCCCGAAAGAGTCCGGCATATGCAATGAATTAATAAAAGTATTTGCAGGGAAGATACCAATTTTAGGAGTTTGTTTAGGTCATCAGTGCATAGGATATGCTTTCGGCGCTTCAATAATAAGAGCGGAACGCATCGTTCATGGAAAAACATCGTATATATATCATGACGGCAAAACTATTTATAAAGGACTAAAGAATCCGTTTTTAGCAACCAGATATCACTCACTGCTTATCGATCAGAAAACCTTATCTCAAGATTTTGAGGTTAGCGCATGGACTCACAGGAATGAAATAATGGGAGTAAGAAATAAGGAAAAGATGATCGAGGGCGTTCAATTCCATCCGGAGTCGTTGTTAACTGTAGAAGGTATGAGGCTGTTAAAGAATTTCTTTGTTCATTATAAACTTATAAAAAAGTAATTAAAGAAAAGGTGCAAAGCTATGATACAAGGCGCTATAAAAAAGGTTGTTGAAGGAGTTTCACTAACAAGAGAGGAAGCATTTTCTGTGATGAGCGAAATTATGGCTGGCGGCGCCTCTAATACGCAGATTGCGGCATTTTTGGTTGGTTTAAGGATGAAGGGTGAGACTATTGATGAGATTGCCGGTTCTGCGCAAGCTATGAGGGAAGCGGCAATAAGAATAAAAGTTGAAAATGCGGTTGTTGTTGATACGTGCGGAACCGGAGGCGATGGACAGGGGAGTTTTAATGTTTCTACTGTATGCGCATTTGTTGTTGCAGGCGCGGGATTTACGGTTGCAAAACATGGTAACAAGTCAATCTCATCAAAATGCGGATCTGCTGATTTGCTTGAAGCGCTGGGAATTCCAATCGAGGTTTCTGTAGAAAAGATGGAGCAGAACCTTAAAGAAAAAGGATTCGCTTTTCTTTTTGCTCCCAAACTGCATCCTGCGATGAAATTTGCAATGCCGGTAAGAAAAGAACTCGGCATCAGAACGATTTTTAATATACTCGGGCCTTTAGTAAATCCTGCCAGAGCAAATGTTCAACTGATAGGCGTGTTTAATCAGGAGCTTGTGGAGAAGTTAGCAAATGTTTTATCTAAACTTGGGATTAAGCAGGGTATGGTGGTTCATGGGTCCGGTTTTGACGAAATTACACTTACCGGTGAAACATTTATCGCGGAATCAAATGAAGGCAGTATTAAAACCTATACAATTAAACCGGAGCAGTTTGGTTTTAAGAGAGTTAATAAGAAGGATATCGCAGGCGGATCAAAAGAAGAGAATTGCTCTATAGCGCTTGAGGTGCTTAAAGGCAAAAAAGGCCCTTATCGGGATATGGTTTTGATGAATGCCGGCGCTATAATCCTGCTTGCTTCGAAAGCAAAGGGTGAGGATGTGTCTTGGGAGGATGCTATAGAAAAGGCTAAGAAGTCGATCGACTCTGGATCTGCATTATCTGTAGTTGAGAAAATGAAGTTATGAATATACTGAAAAGGATTATTAAAGAAAAAAAGCTGTCAGTAGAGGAATCCCGGAATAGAATAACGTTAGATGAATTAAAGAATAAAGCGCGCAAAAAAAAGTTTTTTTTGCAAAGAGCACTTAATAAGAAAGACAGGATTCACTTGATAGCGGAAATAAAAAAGGCTTCGCCGTCCAGGGGAGTTATAAAAAATAAGTTTGATCCAATTGCATTGGCGAAAATATATAAAAAAAGCGGCGTAAGTGCAATCTCAGTTTTGACGGAAGAAAAGTTTTTTTTAGGAAGTCTGGATACACTAAAGGATATAAAAAGAAATGTTAAATGCTGCGTGTTAAGGAAGGATTTTATTATTGACGAATATCAGGTGTATGAATCCGCTGTTTTTGGGGCAGATGCAATACTTTTAATTGCGCGTATTCTCCCGTTAAAGAAACTTTTATTTCTGAAAAGATGTGCTGACGGGCTGGGGCTGGATTCGCTTGTTGAGGTCCATGACGAAAATGATTTGAGCAAGGCATTATCGATTAATGCAAAAATTATTGGTGTTAACAACAGAGATCTGGCAACATTGAAGATTGACTTGAATAAGTCTGTTAATTTGGCGAAACATATAAAGAAAAAAACAATTGTTATAAGCGAGAGCGGCATAAGAAACAGCGGCGATATAAAAAGATTAAAGAGTATCGGGATTAACTGCTTTTTAGTTGGAGAAAGTTTGCTTAAAAGCAAGGATATTAAAAGAAAGGTTAAGGAACTAACTTTAAGATTGCCATGCTAAAAATAAAAGTCTGCGGTATTACAAATGTAGAGGATGCCTTATGGGCTGCTAATCTGGGAGCAAATTATATCGGTTTGAATTTTTATAAAGGCAGCCCAAGAAAAATATCAAATAAAATGGCTAAGGATATATTGTCAAAAATCCCGCCATTTGTCAAAGCTATTGGGGTATTTGTTGATGAGGACATGGTGGTTGTTAAGAAGGTGCTTAAGGAGTCCGCTCTTAAAACCGTACAGCTTCACGGCAGTGAGGATGATTCTTATATAGAGGAACTCAAGAAAGATGGAGTAGAAGTATTTAAAGCTATCAGGGTTAGAGACGAAATGAGTATAGAAGAGGTTAAACATTATTCTCCGTTCGCGGATTTTATATTGCTGGATGCTTTTAAGGAGGGTGTGCCCGGAGGTACGGGGGATGTTTTTAATTGGGACATCGCCTTGACTGTGAAGGAGTTAGGGGTTCCTTTCTTTTTGAGCGGCGGATTAAATCCTGAAAATATAGAAGAAGCTATAGATAAGGTTGCTCCTTATGGGGTTGATGTCGCTTCCGGAGTCGAGAGAACACCAAAAAAGAAGGATTACGAGAAGATGAAGGATTTTATTATTAAAGCGAAAGATTTGGGATAATGAAAAATAAAAAAGTAAATATGAATGTAAATTATAATAAATTCCCTGATAAAAAAGGATATTTTGGAAGTTTCGGCGGCAGGTTTATTCCTGAAACCCTGATGCAGGCTCTGCTTGATTTAGAAGAAAATTACAAAAAAATGAAAGCTAATTCTAAGTTTAAGAAAGAGATTTTTTATCTCTACAAGAATTATGTGGGCAGACCCTCTCCTTTGTACGAGGCAAAAAATTTTGCAAAATATTTAAAAGGTCCTAGAGTTCTATTAAAACGGGAGGATCTTAATCATACAGGTTCCCACAAAATCAATAATACGCTTGGACAAGTCCTATTGGCTAAATTCATGGGAAAGAGCAGGGTTATTGCAGAAACCGGCGCAGGACAGCACGGTGTTGCTACAGCAACAGCTGCCGGATTATTAGGTCTTAAATGTGATGTGTATATGGGAGCGGAAGATGTTGAAAGACAGAGGCTTAATGTAGACAGGATGAAATTGTTAGGCGCAAGAGTGTTTGAAGTCCATTCCGGGACAAAGACCCTTAAGGATTCCATAAACGAGGCTTTCAGGGATTGGGTGACAAATATAAAGGACACTTTTTATGTTTTAGGTACGGTTATGAGCGCGCATCCTTATCCGGTAATGGTAAGAGATTTTCAGTCCGTAATCGGTAGAGAATGCAAAAAACAGCTGCCGGGGATAACCAACAGGCCCCCAACATATCTGGTTGCATGCGTTGGCGGCGGTTCAAACGCTATAGGTTTATTTTATCCATTCTTAAATGATAAAAACATAAAGATAATCGGGGTAGAAGCCGGCGGATTAGGTGTCTCTACCGCCCAGCATTCAGCTACACTTGTTAAGGGTTCTCCGGGTATATTGCACGGCGCCAGGAGTTATGTCTTGCAAGATAGGTTTGGGCAGATATACCCGTCTTATTCAATTGCAGCCGGATTAGATTATCCGGGGGTAGGCCCGGAACACTCTTTCTTGATGGATACCAAGAGGGCTGAATACAAGACAGCAACTGATAAAGATGCCTTGGAAGGTTTTAGGATTCTTTCTGAAACTGAGGGTATACTTCCTGCTTTGGAACCAGCGCATGCTTTAGGTTATCTGGTGAAAAATTATAAACGCTTCAATAAGGATGATATAATATTATTATGCCTTTCCGGAAGAGGCGACAAGGATGTTCATACTGTAATTGAGAAAATTAAATTATAATGAACAGAATACAACAAAAATTTCTAGAATTAAAAAGAAAGAATAAAAAAGCTTTAATTGCTTATACCATGGCGGGGTATCCTTCATTTGAAACAACAGGGAGGATTATACTAGGGCAAGAAGCTTCCGGTGTTGATATAATCGAATTAGGTGTTCCTTTCTCAGACCCAATTCTTGACGGTAAAACAATACAGCTTGCTGCACAGAAAGCTTTAGAAAGAAATGTAACTATAGACAAAATACTTAAATTTGTGCTTGGTTTAAGAAAGAAAACCAACATACCTGTTATTCTTATGAGTTATTTGAATCCAATTGATTGTTACCCGCTGGATTCGTTTCTTAAAAAGGCAAGTTTTTCCGGAGTTGACGGGTTAATAATTCCGGATTTGAGTTTTGAAGAATCTAAAGCTTATATAAGTAAAATAAAGAATAATGGATTGGATCTGATTCAATTTGTGAGTCCAACTACTTCTAAGTTTAGAATGAAAAAAATATTGGATGCCTCGATGGGATTTACTTACTGCATCTCCTTAACAGGAGTTACAGGCGCAAGAAAAAGCCTGCCTGGAGAGGTGTTTAAATTTCTTAATGGTGTTAAAAAAATCGCTGAAAAACCTCTTGCTCTGGGTATTGGAATTTCTGAACCGAGACAAGTTAACGAGATTAAGCATCTGGTTGATGGAATAATTGTTGGGTCCGCATTTGTAAATATTATCCATAAGGGAAAGAATATAATTAATAAAACTATATATTTATCCAAGATCCTTAGGAAAGCTCTGGGATAATAAGGGTAATTGGAATTTTCTGAAAAAGAAATAAGTTGATTTTTGATAGCAGCAGTTAATTTATTTTTCAGGCAAGGTGGAAGTATCTGTTGATGCGGCAGAGGCATGTAAAATGAAACAACCATTAATAGATTTAAAAGCACAGTATAATTCAATAAATAATGATATAAATAAAGCGATTGAAGCTGTGATCAACAGGAGTGACTTTATACTCGGGAAAGATGTTAGAGAAATAGAAAATGATGTTGCAGAGTATTTAGGGGTTTCTTACTGTGCGGGGGTTGCTTCGGGAACTGACGCGTTAATAATTGCTCTTGAAAGCTGCGGGATACGCGAAGGTGATGAGGTTGTTACTACTCCATTTACTTTTATCGCGACCGCGGAAGCAATTCAAAGAATTGGAGGAAAAACAGTCTTTGTTGATATTAAAGTGGAGGATGCATTATTAGATTGGAAAAAGATAAAAGGAGCTGTTACTGAAAAAACAAAAGCTATTTTGCCGGTTCATCTGTTTGGACAGCCTGCAGATATGGATGAAATAGCAGAAATTGCAAACGAAAATAAATTGTTTATAGTTGAAGATTGCGCGCAGTCTTTTGGAGCTGTTTATAAAAATAAAAAAGTTGGTTCTTTCGGAAAAGCGAGCTGCTTTAGCTTTTTTCCGGGCAAAAATCTCGGGGCTTTTGGTGACGGCGGTATGATAGCTACTAATGACTCATCAGTAAATGAACGGGTCAGGATGCTGCGAAATCACGGCAGTAAAGATCAATATAATCATATCATGAACGGGTATAACAGCAGGCTTGATACACTGCAAGCGGCTGTATTAAAGGTGAAATTAAAATATATTGATGAGTGGAATGCAAGAAGAAGGGATATAGCAAAAATATACAACTTCGAGCTGCAAAAATTGGGTTTTACTACATTTAAAGGGAATACCGATTCCCAATCATCCATGAATTACTACAGTTTTCTGGCAGGGAGTAAAAGAGATGCGTTAAGCAGATTTTTAACTGCAGAAGGCATCGCAAATAAAATTTATTATCCAATACCATTACATATGCAGAAGGCATTATCGCATTTAGGGTATAAAAGAGGAGATTTCCCTGTAAGCGAGCAGTTTTCGCAGGAAATATTATCCTTACCTATGTATCCTGAGTTGAGCGGCGCGCAGGTAGGGAGTGTAGTGGATACAATAAAGAAATTTAAAAGTGCTTAATTACAGAGTTGTCGTGTTAAAGAAATAAGGAGGAAATATGCCAGTAGGAAGTCCTAACGGGAAAAAGAGTGTTCCTGATGGATTATGGGAAAAGTGCAAGAAATGCGAAGATATAATCTTTAAGAAAGAGCTTGACGAGAACTTAAGGGTATGTCCTAAATGCAGTCATTATTTTATACTTTCTGCAAGGGAAAGAATTAAGCAGCTTATTGATCCTGAGACATTTAACGAATTCGGGATGAATCTACTTCCTACAGATCCGTTTAAGTTTGTTGATTTACAGCCGTATGAAACCAGGCTCGCAATTAACACAAAGAAAAGCGGTTTACAGGAAGCCATTATAATTGGTGAAGCCAGGATGAAGAAATTAAGGGTTGCCTTGGGTGTGTTGGATTTTGGTTTTCTTGGCGGGAGCATGGGGTCAGTGGTTGGCGAGAAAATTGCGTTATTAATTGAGAGAGCAATTTCAAAAAAACTGCCTTTAATAATAATCTCATCAAGCGGCGGCGCCAGGATGCAGGAGAGTATACTCTCTCTTATGCAGATGGCTAAAACATCATCGCTTATTGGGTATTATCAAAAACAAAAACTCCCTTATATATCTGTGGTTGCACACCCTACATCCGGCGGGGTTACTGCTTCTTTCGCGATGCTCGGGGATATTATTATAGCTGAACCGGGAGCTTTAGTGGCGTTTGCTGGGCCGAGGGTCATTCAGCAGACTATTAAAGTTGAACTTCCTGAAGGATTTCAGTCTTCAGAATTTTGCATGAAGCACGGTATGATAGATATGATAGTAAAAAGAAGTGATTTAAGAGATGTGTTAGCGAGATTATTACAGTTTTTTTCTTTGAATGCCAAATAAAACTTTTATAAAAGTCTTAAGTTCTTTGAATGAATCCAATATCGTATTTGGGTTAGAGCGTATTAAGCGTGTTTTAAGCTATTTCGATAATCCGCAGGATAAACTTAAAATCATACATGTAGCAGGGACAAATGCAAAAGGCTCTATTTGTTTTATTCTAGGGTCGATGTTAAAATCTTTCGGATATACTGTAGGGATATATAGTTCACCGCACATTAACAGTATAAACGAAAGATTTATGATTGGTAATAAGCTCATTAACGACTCTGATTTGGATTATTATGGGATGAAAGTATTTTTGGCATCAAGAAAACTTGGCGTGCCTTTAACATATTTTGAGATTCTAACGGCAGTATCATTCTTGTATTTTTTAGAAAAAAAGACGGAATATGTTTTGCTTGAGACAGGTCTTGGCGGACGATTGGACGCTACAAATGTTATTAAGAAACCAGAATTAGTAATTATCCCGACCATCGCGCGAGACCATTTAAATTATCTTGGGAATAGCATAAAAAAAATTGCTATTGAAAAAGGTGCTATAATTAAAAGCGGCAGTCCCGTTGTGATCGGCAGTATGCCCTTAAGCGCCGGAAAGATTGTAAATTTAAGAGTAAGACAGAAAAAGACAAAATTATATTCTTTGGGAAAAGAATTTGGGATTAAGAAGGCATACGCGCAAATAAAAGAGAGATCATACAAATTTAATTATTGCGGGATTAGACAATCAACGCAGGATTTGGTTTGGATGGGTATAAATAAAGCAGCGCTAAAGAATGTCCCTATTTCACTTGCAAGCTGCGAGCTGCTTTTAGGAAATGAGTTTAATATTGAGAAAGCATTAAAAAATAAGCCTGATTATTTATCCGGCAGAACAGATGTTGTAAATGTTTCAAAAAACGGCAAAGGTTACTTAAGCGTATTTGATGGTGCCCATAATACACAGGCAATTATGAATTTGGCAGATAGTGTTTCATTGTTCTTTAAGGATTATAAAAAAATCTTTATTTTGAACTTTATGAAAGATAAGGAGTTTAAGAAAAATATCAATATAATATTACCCTTTGCAAATGAGATTCTAATTAAGGGTATAAATTCACCGAGAGCTTTGCGGCAGGAAGAAGTTTTTGAATATATAAAAAGAATCTCGCCAAATTTTAATGCAAGGATTGTAGATTCGGCTGCGGAAATATTTAGATCTAATAAAAATAATAATGTATTTATTTTTTGCGGTTCGTTTTATTTAATCGGGGAAATGATAAAGGAGTTAGAAAATGAAGGATGGGCCATTTCTAGGGGTTGATTTAGGCGGCACAACTGTTAAAGTAGCCATAGTAAATAAGCATGGACGTATAATCAGAAAAAAAATAATTAGGACACGGATTAAAAAGGGTCCGGATATAATTATTAGGGATATTGTTAATTGTATAAAATCAATTACAAAACGAACTGGTATTTCTCATTTCTCGAAAGTTGGTGTAGGTGCTGCCGGTGATGTTGATGGAAATGCAGGCGTTGTCAGGTATTCTCCAAATCTTGGATGGAAAAATGTTCATATTCGAAAAGCTCTTGAAGAAAAGTTATTTTGTCCGGTTAATGTAAGCAATGATGCCAACGCCGCGGCCTGGGGCGCATATGTAATTGAAGCTAAAAAAAAGATAAATAATTTAATTGCGGTAACATTGGGAACGGGAGTTGGAGGTGGACTGATCATTAATAGGAAGTTGTATATCGGTGCTACCGGATCGGCTGGGGAGATAGGCCATATGACATTTAATCCAGACGGACCGAAATGCAAATGCGGCAATAACGGTTGTTTGGAGCGCTATTTAGGCGCGATTTATCTGCCTGAAATTGTTGCAGAAAAGATCAGATTCAGAAAAGATACTGAAATACTAAAAATGACAAAAGGCAGTCTTAATAATGTAACTCCGCTGATTGTAGAACGGGCCGCAATAAAAGGAGATAAGCTTGCTCAGGAAATTTATGCTGAGATGGGACAAAATTTGGGGATTGCTCTGGCAGGTCTGATAAATCTTCTAAATCCGGAGATGATAGTTTTGTCAGGCGGGATTTCCAAAGCCGGTGATTTACTTTGTAAACCATTAATTAAAGAAATAAAAAAAAGGACATTTAAGTCGCCTCAAAAAGCAGTAAGAGTTATTTTTTCAAAAAATGACCGCGATTTGGGAGTTATTGGAGCAGCTCTTCTAGAAAGATAGTTTTGATAGATCTCAGTTTTGATTGCTTATATTTAGAAAATAAAATTGCACGCCGAGTTATTATCTTTTATGAAAGTCTTTTCAAAATAAGGTTTTTGGGAATCTCTTTTATAAGCTACATTATATTTATAACAGATGCATAAACTTCATATTTTAATAAATCAAATAGTTAAATTCCGTTTGAGTAGTAAAGTGGTGTTATGCGGTGTTATCTTTTTGTGTTTTGCAGTAAGAGTTGGTGCTAAGAGTTTCAATATCTCCAGTTCATCAAATGATGCTCCTGTAACCATAAATGCTGAGCATCTGGAATACCACAAGGATGACAATGTGCTTTTTGCCGTTGGAAGCGCGGTACTTGAACAGGGAGAGCTTTCAATTACTGCTGAGAGCATAATTTTATTTTTGGATAAGAACGTTTTGGAAGCATATGATAATATTCTTTTTCGAGAAAAGGATTCAACATTAATAGGCAAAAAACTCATATTTAACTGGGAAGAACAGACAGGGACAATTACTGATGGATCAGGCAGTGAAAAGTATTGGAGATATTTTGGTAAAGAAATTAAGAAAGTCGGCAAAGATAAGATTCGTGCATATAGATCGAAATTTACCAGTTGCGAAGAAAACCCGCCGCATTACTATATATATGGGCGCTCTGCTGCTATAAGACTTAAGAAATGGATGGTCATTAAAAATGCCTTTCTTTTAGTGGATAATGTGCCAATATTTTATACCCCAATATTCTTCAGATCGCTGAAAGACAGGAGGGTGCATATACGTATTAGGCCAGGATACAGCAACAGTGAAGGTATAAAAATACTTTCCGAGATAGGTTATCCAACTTCAGATAATACGTATTTAAAGGTACTGATTGATTATTATGAAGAAAAAGGAACTGGAAAAGGCTTGGAATTTGATTATTATACTAAAAACGCAAAAGGGAGTTTTTACGGATATACAATAAGAGAAAGGGATAGTGATTTGAAAACCGTTGATGAGCGGTGGAATCTGCGTTTTAATCATTGGCAGCAGTATCCTTTATGGGAATCTGAAGAAGCCGAAATAAAGGAAGGCTATGCTGAATCGGATGATGCAGAGATAATTAAGAAGGAAGAAAAGCGCAAAAAAAAGCCTCCTTCGCTATACAGTCAGGCAAACCTTGAATTTCAGAGTGATACAACTTTTAATAACGATTATTTTAAGGATGCGTATAAGCGGGTTGTGCAGGAGCTTGATTCCAGCGTAGCAATAACTCACCAAACTGAATTTGCGACTACGCGTGTTAGCGCAGAAAGAGTGGATTCATTTAACCAGGAGAAAGGGAAATTTGAGGTTGCTTCCCTGGTTTTTCCGCGAGTTGATTTTAGCATAATCAGGAGAAGAATTTCTGAGCTTCCTCTTTATTTAAGTTATAATAATTATTATACGCGCACATTTAACGATCAGAATAACTTTTATAGGAATGCAGCCGCCGCTCAGTTAGAGATGAGCAACGATATTAAGATCACACGCAACAATACTTTATCCAGTTCTGTTGGCTGGGCAGAAAACTGGGAGGGCAGGGTTAAGAAAGTTGATTTAAAAGATGCATATATAGGTAAGTATACTACGGGCATAAATCTTAGAAACAGATTGACTTATATGGCAGATTTAGATTTAGGGCACAGTTATAGAGTTCGGATGAAACAGAACACTACAAAGCAAGATATCCTTGAAATTGATAAAGGCATAGAGTTGAATAAATTAAGCGCATATTTGTTATTTAGGCCAACCGACAATCTGATTTCCAGGACTTCGACCGGTTATGATTTACATAGAAACAGAGGAGAAGTTGTAAAAACAATTGTTGAAAAGATGGATCCTGTAAGCGAAGAGATAGAATATAAATCAAAGAGTTCGATGAAACTGTTTGGAAGAACTACTTATGAGCCGTTTAATCATTATATGGGATCTTTACAGTTGGGTTTTTCAATCTATCCATCGGAGCTTTACTCATTCGAAATAAACTCTAATTATAATAAAGGGGATAAGGGTGATGCTGTATTTAGAAGCAGTTTAAGGTGCAGATTATTTGAGAGATGGTATATTAACGGAACAATTGGTTTTAAGGCAACAGGACCAAATAGGCTAAATTATGAAAGGTTTAATTTTTATGAAAGAGAAGTCAAAGTTGTAAGAGATTTGCACTGCTTTATATTTTCCGTATTGTACAGAAGAAGGGGAGAGAGCGAAGATTTGCTTTTTAATTTGGAGTTAAAAACCGATTATTTGAGAAGACAAAATATCGCCTCAAATGTAAGGGATTATGAATTTTATCCATGGAGAGAAAAATAATAATACAAGAGAGGGGATTTTCATGAATATTGCTTTTGTTTTAGGGACCAGGCCGGAGATCATAAAGATGAGTCCGGTTATCAGGGCTTGTGTAAAAGAAAGAAAGCGTTTTTTTATTCTTCATACCAATCAACATTATTCAAAAGAGTTAGATAATATATTTTTTAAAGATTTGGAACTGCCGAGTCCTAAATATAATTTAAGGGTTGGTTCAGGGACACATGCTGAAGAGATAGGTAAGATGATGATTGGCATTGAAGGCATATTGAAAAAGGAAAAGCCGAGCATTGTCTTAGCTGAGGGTGATACAAATACGGTTCTTGCGGCTGGAATAGTAGCCTCGAGACTTCATATACCTCTCGGTCATGTTGAGGCGGGTTTAAGGTCATATTTCAGAGAAATGCCGGAGGAAATCAACAGGATTTTGACTGATCACTGCTCCGATTTTTTGTTTGCTCCTACAGCAAAAGCAAAGTCGATATTGATCGGAGAGGGGATCCCCAAAAGAAAGATATTTGTTACCGGGAATACTATTGTGGATGCTGTAAAACAGAATATGAATTTAGCCGGCAAAAAATCTGATATTTTTAATTTGTTAAATCTAGAAAAGAATAAATACTTCTTTGTTACAGCTCACAGGGAAGAAAATGTTGATAATAAAAGCAGGCTTTCTTCTATTTTTAAGGGATTATCTGCTGTTGGAAAAAAATACAAAATTCCGGTAGTCTACCCTATGCACCCAAGGACTAAAAAGAGATTAGATGCTTTTAATTTAAAAGTTCCGGACGAAGTAACTGTAGTAAATCCAGTAGGATATTTTGATTGCTTAAAATTAATGGTCAATGCCAGGCTGGTTTTGACAGATTCAGGCGGCATTCAAGAAGAGACATGCGTGCTTAAAGTTCCGTGTGTAACATTGAGAAATAATACGGAAAGACCCGAAACGATAATGGTTGGGAGTAATATTTTGGCTGGAGTAAATCCAGTTAAGATTCGTTCGGCTGTAGGCAGTATGCTGAAATCCAAAAAGAACTGGAAGAATCCTTTTGGGGATGGCAAAGCAGGTGAAAGAATTATTTCAATAATTAGTAAAAGGGTTTGAAATCCTGGAGTTTCTTCAATGTAAAAAAGCTCTCTATATTTTTGTTCGCTCCTGCGCGATTTTATTTACGGTGCTCGATGGACGAAAAATCCGGTCGTCCGACAACTCGCACGCAAAAAGTCTTCGACTTTTTGCGGCTCAAACACGCCGGGCGAAATTTCCGGATTTTTTTTCTGAGCACCTAAAAATCGCAAAGATCGCTCACGAAAATATAGAGAGCTTTATAAAACGGGCAAAAAAAATGATTTATATAATAAAATGGGAAACAAACGGTCCCGTTGACTCATTAAAGAATGTTACCCAAACGGAGTTCAGATAACATGGAGAATAGTGCCGTTGTTGTTCATGCTAAAACCACAAGACAGTGAAGCTGATCCCCAAGACCCCGAAGGGGTCGCGGGAGCTTCTCAGA
>JBDROU010000059.1:0-2655 GCA_043809745.1 bacterium | reverse complement strand
AGCTTCTATTTTGTTATAATAACTTCTTGAATAAGTCGTAATATGACCATACTTGTCAAATATCTCATAGTTAAATCCAGAGAATTGGTTTACCGATATTGTTTTAGTATCTTCAATCACTTGTATTTCAGGTATTCTAGGCTGTCCTTTCCACCCACAATCGCATCTTTGCTGTAGTTTTCTCCCAACAGTCCAACAATCAGACAATGATTCCCCGCATTCAGGGCATTTTCTTAATTTATCCATATTCTCACCTCCATCTTAATTATAACCCTTATTCTACCTCTTGTCAATACTTTCTTTACTTGGTTTTATTTGCATTTGGTTGGTGAAGTGCCAAACGGCATTATTTATAGCCAAATTATAAGGTTGGCAATTCCAGCATTTCATGTGGCGTCTTTAAGTCTACCTTTATACCTTCGGCCGTTTCTATTTCAAACTTTAGCTTTCTAGCACTATCATCAAACCCTGTTTGCGAGACTGCCAAAATTCTCTTAACTGGTTTGGGAACTTTAGAGTGATATTTAGCATCATTTATAAATTGGCTTAATATAGCATATTTAATCTCGTATACTTTAGATTGGATTGGAGTACCATCTTGAGTTATGCCGTCCACACCCCTATCTGGTTGCGGTTTAGTGGCTTTGTAGAATTCGTTTACCCATAACTCAAACGCCCGCCCATCCATTTCTACTACTTCGCTAAGGTCTCTCGTAACATACCTTGCTTGTTCAAACAATTCATGGCTACGATTTTTTGTCACTGAGAAAGCGGTGGGTAACTGACCTTTCTCTCTAGGTGAGGTGTCAATATCTATACCAATGAATTTGCGGTTTAGTTTTGAGGCTACAATGGAAGTCGTACCACAACCACAAAAAGGGTCAAGGACTAAATCCCCTTCATTGCTTGAAGCTCTAATAATCCGTGTCAGTAACCCTTCAGGCTTCTGGGTAGGGTAACCAACCCGCTCTTTAGCTATCGGCCCAATCTGCGGGAGTTCCCAAACATCACTAAGCTTTACACCTTTTTCATCCAAGTATACTCTGTATGATTCTATACTCCTCCCACGCTTCACATAATATCTTCTACCCTTTTCATCAACTTCCCATTTGTGATATTTCAATGTTGTTTCTTGATAATCTTCGAATAACTGCTGAAACATATAATCTTGTGTCTTGGAATATCTCAAGATGGTGTCATGCATTCTTTGGAAGTCACCTGATATTGCTGTCCAGCGGTGATAATACCAGATAATCTCATTCCGAAAATTTTCATATCCAAATATCTCATCCATAACCATCTTCAGGTAATTTGATGCTCTGTAATCACAGTGTAAGTATATGCTACCCGTCTTTTTCAATACCTTGTGGCAAGCCTCAAGCCTCTCCATCATGTAATATAAATAAGAGGCAAAATCAGGACGCTTGATAGCTATATGCCGTAGCCATTGTGGTGCTTTTTCCCGCATTACATCGGCCTTTTCCGACCAGAAGCGTTTGGAATCTTCATAAGATACTTCCATAGCTTCAGGACGCCACTTACCTTTTTGTATCTTACCCGTAAAGAATGGGGGGTCAAGATAAATGAGGTCAACTGATTCTGGGGCAATATCATACCTCATTACGAATAGGCAATCTCCATGATAGAAAGTGTTCATTTTATTCAGTTAGCCTAATCCTTCTTAAAATAATCAGCGGAAACTTGTTTCCAATTATCAGCAAATTCTTGTTCTCCAAGCAAGTGTAGCACTTTCAATAAATCAACTGTTACCCCTACAATTTTTGATTGTGTTTCAAATCGTATGGCATTATTTACTTTGCAATTTTGAAACTTAAATCTAGCAACATCCCATTTAAAAGTGCAATTTGTAAATTCACAATTGATATACTCATGCCAATCTAAAATGATTGTAACATTCTTATATTGTTGCCCAATAACTTGTGTCAAAGGTTTATCCTTATAGTTTTTCTTACTAGTTCCTTGCCCGATGCGTTTATATATTCTCCGACCTGATATTTCATTTGAAATAAACAACCCCAGCGCAATTCCACCGAGTACTCCAAAGAACACCACAGCAGATGATAGGGAATTAATCCACGTAAAAAAGCCACCACCAATGCCACCTATGCTTGGGAGTATCATGTTTAGAATCCCCCAAACTGTGTTACCATGAGACATCCATGTCCATAGTTTCTTAATAATAGCCATGCCCCCATTCTACCACTTCCACACTTTACGTCAACTTTATTATCCCTCATTTTCCAATCTCCATGATAAAAAGTATTCATATTATTATACCCTATAGCCATCCAATTCTAGGTTTACGGTGCTTATCCCGATAATCCTTTCTGTGGGTGATTTTAAAGTCAAAAATAAATGCTACAATGCCAACCAAGAGAGCGATAACAAATAAACTCAGAATTAAAATCTGATACCATCTACAATCAAACCAAAAAATTAGAATCTGAAGAATACCAATAGCAGAAAGGGGAATAAATATCTCCCATATTCGCCTAGCATATTCTATCATAATGCGTATTATACGCCATTTTAATCTTTTTATCATATTCATTCTCGCACTACCCCCATAGTATGCCACTTGTCATTTTATTAGACTAAATAACCCAAATTATAGTATCCCATATTCAATAATAA
>JBDROU010000058.1:0-15910 GCA_043809745.1 bacterium | reverse complement strand
AAAGTTTTCGTTATACAACCTTGCATTGGGTTATTACAGAATAAATGATGTTAACAATGCTATAAGGGTATTCAGGGAGTACGCTTCAAAGTTCCCAGGAACTGCGGAATCAAATGATGCGTTATATCACGTGGCAAGGATAATGCAGGAAATAGGCAGATACAAAGAAGCAGCTGAATCTTACCAGCTTGTAAGTCCTAATGACACAGTTAATAAGATGGAATTAACTTACAGGTCCGCAGACGCTTACCTTAAGGCCGGTAATAAGGATAAGGCAATAGAAAGTTTCAGGGAATTAAAAACCTTAAAACCGTATAATAATCCATTCAGGCTTAAGGGTTTAATAGAGCTTGCAGCTATATTGGAAGAGAAAGAGGAATACAGCGAGGTAATAGATGTATTCAGGAAGATACAGCAAAGTATAGACGACAAAAAGGTCAAAAATCAGATAGATTCGAAAATTAAAGAATTAGAAATAAAGAAACAAAAAAAGAAATAATTATTCTTTTTCTTTGACATTTACGCTTATTGTGAGTCCGGCACTATGCGCTGTCATATCGGGCGAGTACATAGACTGAAGTGTTGCGGCTTGCAGTCTGTATGTGCCGGGTTTTGTAGGTTTAAGCCTGTATTTTAAGATATATTCACCATGAGATAACCAGCTTATGAAGAAATTAGTGAGAGAATCTCTGGGTTCTTCGTAGCGTATAAGTGAATCGTATTTCCAGCCGCTTAGAAGTGTTTCTGATTCAAATCCAGATGCTTTGGGATCTTTTAAATGCATATATTCAAATTGGCTTCTGGTATTTATTTTCAGATGTACCTCTATTTGATCGCCGACATAGACTTTTTCATTCATTTTTACCGGTTTGAGGCGGTATTTGTCACCTTCCTTGACGCGTCTAAAGATTGTTCTGTGCAGTTCAATCATTCCCGGTTCAGATAATTCGGGCAGTTCGTCAGTTGAATAAGTCCATGTAAGGCTTGCAAATGAAAATCCAGGGCCCTTTTTATTTATTGCGGCTGAGGTTAAGCTATCGGTTACATCGAAACCTTCTTTTTGGAAGCGGATAGGTTTTTCCAGCCAGTCGTCAGCTTTAACAATTACCGTTTTGACCTTACCGCCCCAGTTGATGTTAAATTCTTCCTCGCTTGATAAGGCTCCGGTTTTATTTAAATAATTGAGCAGGGCAAAAACGGCTGCTGCGGATGATTTTGTTGATTTCCAGACATTGCCTTTCCTGTTAAAGAGCAGCCACTGAACCATACCCTTTATGCGTTTATCGTCAGGCCTTAATTCCTGAAGCGTTCTCAGTAAAAAGGCATGTTTTTCTACCGTATCAGAATACCATATCCAGGAGTATTTTTCAGGGGTCCAGTAAACACCAGCTGTTTCGTCTTCTACGGCCCCGTCCATGGCCATATCCAGCAGTTCATCAGCTTTTTCTTTATTGCCTAACCTTAGATAAGTGTATGCCAAATATGCTTTACCCAGAGGGGTAAGCGCATGTTTGTGTTCATTCAGAAATACTACCCATGAGTTGGCGGCCCTGAAACCAATTTTTGAGCCGTTAAATTCATCTTCAGGAAATGATGTTAATATATAAGCCGCATAAGACACCAGAGCCAAAAAGTTGGGCTCGGGTTTAAGTCTGAGCGGTATTTCTTTATTAACATAGTACAGTGCTTTCTCGACCATTTTTTCAGGAATTGGTATGCCGTATGAATAAACTTCAGCAAAGCCGGCCAATACGTAAAGCGTAATGTATAAATCGGGAGCTCCGCCGGGCCACCATGGAAATGCACCTTCGCTTGTCTGGGCTTCTTCCAGTTTTTTTAGTGTTATTTCCTTCTGCTTGTTTACTATTTTTGGATCAAGTATGTCGGTTAACGGCCAGCTGGTTGGCCTTCCTTCAGACTGCCATATCCAGGGGGTTTCCATCAGTTTTATTAATCTGTTTGGGTCATCTTTTTCCCAGGCCGGTGTCTCGGTTTTTCTTTCGGGTATTTTTTTGACAGCTTTTTTTATGACAGGATATTCCTTGTAAATTTGGTTCATTATCTCAAGCGGGACATATTTATTAAGTATCTGTTCCACGCATTGATAAGGATACTCAATCAAAAAGGGTATGGTGTTCAGTATGGTTAATGCAAGCTGGGGTTCTATTTGAAGGGTGATGGACTCGTTGATCCTTGTGGGATCATCCTTAAATTTTATTTCCAGTTTTTCAGATTCATCGCCCTGCAAGGCTATAATTTTTGACTTAACAAGCCTTTGTCTTGAAGGGAGTATCGGGAGGACTCTCTCTTCGGCATCCGAAAGTTTCTTTGTTTTTGCGGAGGCAATTATTTTATACGTAGTTACGCCTTCAGGTATTTCCAATTTACAGCTGAATGTTGACAGGCTGTGCGGTTTTATGCTGAATTTTCTTTTTGTGTTTTTAAGGTTTAACTTATCATTTATTAGCAGGTTGTTTTCTTTTATTTCTAATGATAGTTCGCCGTTAAGCTTTTTTGATGATTCATTATGAACCATTATATCAATGCTGCCTATGTCTTTTTCCCTGAAAAATCTGGGTATGTCTACTCTTACCATCAGCTCCTTCTGAGTAATAGCTTCATCCACTAGAACACCTTCCTTTATGTCCGGTGTAAATGCGAATGCTTTAATGTGCCAGCTTGTTAGCTGTTCAGGCGCTGTGAACGAAAAAGTTGATTTGCCGTTTTCAGCTGTCCTTATAAACGGTCTGAAAAAAGCTGTGTCTGCGAAAATATTTCTGGACTTTGCTTCTTTTGGAGTTTCAGTAGTTATTTTTTCACCTGATTCTGCAGGTAGGAATTGTTTTGTTCGTCTAATAGAGCCGAATTTATCTTCGCTTGGCTGAATATACTCAAAAGCAGTTATTTCATCAGTTACCGCGCCGGCTTCGTCATCTAATAGCATTTTTGTATGATCTCTTAAGCCGCCTGGCCAGCTCCTCCAAAACCTTAAGCCGGGCAAACGGGGTTCTTTAATTGATTGTCTGAACAGCTGCAGAAGCTGATTAAGCACTCCCTCAGTGATTCTTATATTTGTTATTTGTGGGTCAAACACTGAGTCTGAACCTGTTCTGTAAAGATCTTTTGGGGCATATAAATTGTTTAACCAGAAGTCTTGAGGATTTGAATAATACTCAAGAGATCTGTCATACATAAGTACTAAAGCTTCTGCTTGTTGAGGTGTTTTATTAGTATCATTTATTTGAATGCCCCAGGTTATTTGTTCGCCCGGTTCAATTTTTTTCTTGAATGGATTGAGTTTAATATCAAGCTTTTTATCCGTCCAGGGAACTGATATGTAAGTTTGACCGTGATGAGTTTCTAAATCTTTCACCCCGAACCAGCGGATTGTAAAGCCGCCTTTCATTTTTTCAGTAATCGGGAGTTCAATTAATTGCACAGCCTTTTTTGTATTTATGAGTCTTCCTTCAAGAAAATGTTCGCCTGTCCAAATCTCCAATGCGTAAATACCTGTCGCCAAACCTGATCCGATTATACATCTGGCAGTTTCGCCGACTTCATATTCGTCTTTTTCTGCCAGCGTAACGCTTGCGGCGGGCACCGGTACGGGTACTTTTGAATTTTTGGCTACCACGAAGATTGTGTCCTGTTTTGCTGATTCACCGGATTCATCTGCCGCTGTAAGTGTGATTCTGTAGGTTCCGTGTGAAAGATTTTTAATTGCTATTGCCGCAATACCGTTAGCATCATGTTCTAAACTGCCTCTGGATACCAATTCGCTGTTCGGAATATCTTTTAGTTGAACATCGATAGGAGGTATCCATCCCCAATGGCCTCCATAACGGCGGTGGTGTTTATCCCTTAACGGTTTTGTTTCTGTATTTTTCAGCCTAAACACTTTATAGCTGGTTTTGCCGCTTAAGGGTGTGTCATTTACAGTTAGATACTTGGCTTCTAAAGTTACCTTTTCGTTCTCTAGAAAAAAACCTTTTTTAGGCTCTATTATAAAATAGAAACCGCTTTTGCTGGCTTTATAAATTTCCTGCGATTGTATACTTCTGCCTCCAGAATCCCTTGCATCAACTTCAACTATAAACTGGGATATTTCAGGAATATTTTTTTGGAATGCACTTTCGGTATCAGCGGCAGGTGTGAAAGGAATGGAAAAATTTCCATCATTATCTGATTTAACTGTTCCGGAAGTGATTTCCTGTATATTGGGATTGTAATGCTCCCCGTACCAGTATCTGTAAAACCATGGGATGAACTGCTGTCTCTTAATGCGGTAATCGATCACCGCATTTTGCACGGCTTGGCCAAAATAGTATTTTACCGATCCGTCTGCTGTTGAAGGAATGTTGTATTCCCAGGTTGCTGAAGACTTCTTGAGCAAAATTTCGAATTCGGGCCTTTTATATTCCTCAACTGAGAAATATGAAATTTCATTATTTGAGAATCTGCCGTCGGTACAGTTGACTCCAATTGAATAATTGCCCAGAAGCCTTCCGTGAGGTATTTCAAATGAGAAAGTTGCGCTTCCAAAATCGTTAAGCTGGGAGGATTCCTTGAAAAATTCTTTATTATTTGGATCCGATGCGGTCAGCGTAAGCTCCTGATTAGACAGCGCCCTGTAACCATTAGAAACACGCTTTGTTGCTATTACCTTTACATGAACCTTATGCCCCGGTCTGTATATCGGCCTGTCTGTTTGGATGAAAATCTGTATCGGGTTTGGCGGATAGTAAGAAAAATGAACCGCATTTGCAAGAAAGCAGTATGAGTTGCCTTTTTGCGCCAGAGGATCGATGACTATAGAGTTGCTTGAATTTGGAGCTGTGTTAATACTTTGGGAAAATGAGGTAAATCCATCTTCGTTGGTTATAATCTTTGTAAAATCATCATATTTGTTATTTGTATATAAATTGAAAGAGCAACCTTCCAACGGTTCTCCTTCAATTGAATCAAAAGTGTAAAAACGGAAGATTTGGTCGTTTATTGTTCTGGGATCTTTTTTTTCAATGTTGCTGTAATATGCATCGAGCGATTTGACAGTCGGGCCAACGGTTGATACAAGCACGAACTTTGTTATATTGAGGAAACAGGCATTTATAAGAGAACTTCCGAACTTAAATGAATTATTTTCACAAGCAAGTATAAGATATATTCCTTCTGTAAGTTGTTCCGGAGTTACTGTTGAAGTAAGTATTTTATAATCACCCTTGTCATCTGTTTCTATATTCCAAGATTTTAATACCCTCATCCTGGCAATATATTCTTCCAGCCATTTCTGGTCTGGCGAGCTGAGTATTTGAGACCAGCCGTATGAATATTTATTAACTTTTTGATTTTCCTTCTGGAGTTTTTCAGGATCAATCTTATATGTTCTGAAGAATATGTTTTTAAGGTTTCTGGATGTTATAATTAATGAATCTTTGCCGGGTGGGGCGGCTGCTTTGGCTTCCAGTGCAAGGGTAGGCAGCTCTATTTGGTTCTTGAGTTTGTAGCAATGTTTGGCGCCGAATGTTCCTGAAAAGTTGGCGTTTATTTTTTTGCAAAGTTCTACCGCTGAAACAAAATCCTCGTTCAAATTCATTAGTCTTGCGGCCTGGTAAGCGGCCTGAGCCTTTGACTCATTTTTTCTGAAATTATCGGAGTAATTAAGCAGGATTTCTTTTGCTATATTCCGCTTTTTAATAAGCTCTTTTTTGTTTCCGTATAGCATGTTGATGCCGAGAAGGAGTCTTTCAATCTTCCATCGTTCGGATGCTTCTATTCTGTGATTGGTTTTGAATCTGCCGGCGATTTCCATGAGTTCTGCAGCTATTAATGTCGGAGTATCGTCAAAATTAAGAGGGGTTTTAAACTCTCCGACAAGCAGCTTGTCGGTAAGCTCATCTTTGTCGATGTTGCTTTTTTTCTCAAGAATGTACCTTGTCCAGTGCAGTATTAGATAATCAAATAGTGTGGGATACATTCCAAAATCTACTTCTTTAATATTAATATAATAATCTTCCTTTTTCAGGTTAAGCTTTATTAAATCATTGCGAAGCTCCCAAAGATTAAGGTAATCTTTTTCAATAATTTTTCGTATTTCATCAGGCGCAAGTTTGAAAATATCTTTTTGATTGTCATCATCTATTATGTCTTGGGATTGAATCGCTGAATACTGTTGAAGGAAATTTCTGAAGATTTCGGTTCTTAATATGAGTATTCGTGCTTTGAATAGAGTATTCTCGGGCAGCTGCGTGTCAAGCAATAGCTGGGCCGCTTCACCGTAACGGTATAGATGGGCCAATGATTCGCATGTCCTGAACAGCGCTTTCCATCTTTCGGGTGAGCTGTCGCGAGAACTTTCAAAAATAGCTTTATATTCCTTTAGCGCTTGCTGGTAGGAGTCCTTTAAGAATAGTTCATCAGCTTTTACCAGGCTGGCTGCGGCGGATAGATTTGCAAAAGCAAATATTAAAGCTGACGCAAAAACCGGAAAAAAAAATTTCTTCACTTAACTAATTCCATTTAATTTTATATACTGATTATACAATATTTTGTTGGAAAAATAGAATAACTAAATAAGGAGAATTAAGAGTTGAAAGTTTTGTTTATGAAATTGGCAGTTGTTGTTTTTGTAATTAGTCTTTGTGCGCTGGGTTGTTCAAAGAGTAATGAGGATTTTTCACAGAGTCAATCGGATGAGTCTATGCAGGGCGATTATGATTTAGATGATTCAGAGGAATCTGAGGATATGACCGTGCAAGATCTTAAAGATATACAGGCCTTGTATGAGGCGATGGAAGATGAAGATGAGGCGGAGGAGAATGATTCTGAGGTGACGGATCAGAAGGAATCTGCTGATAAGGGCATACAGCAACAGGGTAGTTCGGGTGACATTCTATTGGGAAAGATTTTATCTATTGATGCGGAAAATAACGAGGTAGCAATATTGGATGGTGAAACAGGAAAGTCCAGGAATATAGCGGTGGGGCCTGGAGCGGATAGATTTTTTGTTGTAGGTCAGGATGTCGAGGTCACGCTTAAACCAAACACCAATAAAGCTGTTAGCATGAAGCCTGAGCCTACTGAATAAGAAAGAAACTAAAAAAGATTGAAGAATAGAAAAAGTGGATTACTGCTGCATATAACTTCTCTTCCTTCTGCCTACGGTATAGGGGATTTAGGGGAAGGCGCATATAAGTTTGCTGATTTTTTAGCTAGAAGTAAGCAGAGCCTCTGGCAGGTGCTTCCAATAAATCCTACATCTCAATACAGCGGCAACTCTCCTTACAGTGTCAATTCAGCCTTTGCGGGCAATCCGTTGCTAATCAGCCCTGAATTACTATATAAAGACGGCCTGCTTAATAAAGATGATTTTACACAGGAGAAACAATTTCCGGTTGAGAGGGTTGCTTACGCAGCTGTTATAGATCTCAAAAACAAACTTCTCAATAGGGCATTTCTTATTAATAAAGGAAGGAAGAAAAATAATGAAGCTGTAAAATTCTATGAAAAGAATAAATGGTGGCTAGATGATTATGCGCTCTTTATCGCAATAAATGAGAAATTTGGAGGTATTTTATGGCATAAATGGACCAATGCAATTCGAGATAGGGAACAGCAGGCATTAAATGAAGCTAAAAAAGATTTGTTTGAAAGTATAGAGCAGATTAAATTTGAGCAGTTCATTTTTTGCAAACAGTATTTCGAGCTTAAGCGGTATTGTAATGATAAAAATATAAAGTTTATCGGAGATATGCCTATTTATGTGGACTATCAGAGTGCGGATGTATGGGCACATTCGGAAATTTTTAAGCTTGGTCCGGATAAAAAATCTAAATATGTGGCCGGTGTGCCGCCAGATTATTTTAGCAGTACAGGTCAATTATGGAATAATCCAGTGTATAACTGGGAGTACCTTAAAGATAAAGGGTATCCGTGGTGGATTGAAAGGGTTAAGCATAATTTGAATTTGTTTGATTATGTAAGGGTAGACCATTTTATTGGATTAGTAGCATATTGGGAAATACCTTATGGTGCAAGGACCGCTATGAAAGGAAGATATTCAAAATCATACGGGGAGGATTTGTTTTTTACGCTTAGAAAAGAAATCCCTGCTCTCCCTATAATAGCGGAAGATTTAGGTGTAATAACCCAGCAGGTAAAAGATGCCATGGGCAGATTGGGATTCCCAGGCATGAAGATTCTTCAGTTTGCTTTTGGGAAGGATATGCCGGACAGCATGTATATACCGCACAACTATAATAATAACTGCGTTGTTTATACAGGGACGCACGACAACAATACGGTTAAAGGATGGTTCAAGGAGGAATTATCAAAAGAAGACAGAAAAAGGCTCTTTAAGTATCTTGGGGCAGAGGTTGATGAATCTGAAATCAATTGGAAGTTAATCAGGCTTGCGATGCTGTCGGTGGGAGATACCGTTATAATTCCGATGCAGGATGTTCTCGGTCTTGACAGCAGGCACCGTCTTAACACACCTTCTACAGCTAAAGGTAATTGGGAATGGAGATTAGATCCCTCGTTAATAACTTCTGCGGTTGAACGAAAGCTATTAAAACTAACCTGCATATCAGGCCGAGTATGAGAGATCTCAGTATAGGTATAACCCCATTTTTGTTATTTTTTTCTTGACAGGATTTAAAAATCATCGTAAAATATTAGCACTAAATTTCAAATAATTTTTCAGTAAATGCAATTGAACAATGGCGTTCTTGCGCTTCTTAAGGGTGCGGAACGTCTTTTTTTAATTATACGTTACATATTGTGAAAAATAAAGGGAGGGCTAAATGAATTTGCAAAGACCAAATGCCAATGATGTGACTCAGACAGCTAACAGATCCAGAGATGTAGTAAAGGGTTCCGGTATCTGTACGCGCTGTATTGATGGGTGCCGCGGGAACTGTGAGATTTTCAAAGCGACATTTAGGGGTCGTGAACTGATTTATCCGGGGCCGTTCGGTGATATAACTGCCGGCGGAGACAAAGATTATCCGGTGGATTATTCTCACATTAACATTCAGGGGTATGCTATGGGAGCAAAGGGTTTGCCTAAGGGTGTTGAAGGGAATTCTGATACCGCTATTTTCCCAAATGTCAATACTGAAACAGAATATGGATGGGAAAAGAAGGTTAAAATGAAAATACCCGTGTTTACCGGGGCATTGGGTTCTACAGAAATCGCCAGAAAAAATTGGGAGCATTTTGCTGTTGGCGCCGCTATCTCGGGTGTTACCTTGGTTTGCGGAGAGAATGTGTGCGGAATTGATCCTGAATTGGAGTTGGACTCCAACGGTAAAGTAAAAAAAGCCCCGGATATGGACAAAAGGATTGAGACTTATAAAAGATACCATGACGGTTATGGAGAAATATTGGTGCAGATGAATGTTGAGGATACACGGTTAGGCGTAGCAGAATATGTAAGCAAGAAGCATAATTTAGATACTATCGAACTTAAATGGGGGCAGGGCGCAAAATGTATTGGAGGGGAAATTAAGGTTAATACGCTGGAAAGGGCTCTTGAGCTTAAAAAACGAGGTTATGTTGTTACACCGGATCCGACAATTTCATCCGTTAAAAAGGCCTTTAAAGACGGAGCTATCAAAGAATTTGAACGGCATTCCCGTCTGGGATTTGTTACCGAAGAAGCTTTTTTTAATGAAGTGAAAAGACTCAGAGATCTCGGTTTCAAGAGAATAACATTAAAGACCGGTGCGTATCCTTTAAGAGAACTGGCTATGGCAATTAAATTCAGCGCTCAAGCTCATATAGATTTACTTACCATTGACGGTGCGCCGGGCGGAACCGGGATGAGCCCTTGGCGTATGATGGAAGAGTGGGGAGTTCCTACTTTTTACCTGCAGGCTATGACGTATGAAATATGCCAGAAACTTACTCAAAAAGGGATGCGTGTACCTGATATCGCTATAGCAGGAGGATTTAGCGCTGAGGATCATATATTTAAGGTACTTGCGATGGGTGCTCCATTTGTAAAGTCTGTGTGTATGGGTAGAGCATTGATGATACCGGGTATGGTAGGCAAGAATATAAGTAACTGGATGAAAAATAAGGATCTGCCAAAGACTGTATCTCAGTTTGGTAATACTCCTCAGGAGATATTTGTGTGTTATGATGAACTTGCTGAAAAATACGGCAATGAGATGAAAAATATTCCTCTCGGAGCGGTTGGAATATACAGCTACTCTCAGAAGCTCAGAGTGGGCTTGCAGCAGCTTATGGCTGGGAGCAGGAACTTTAATATCAAGAGCATCTCCAGAAAAGATGTAATGTCATTAAGCGAGGAAGCTGCGAAGATTTCGGGTATTCCTTATGTAATGGATGCATTTCGCGAAGAAGCAGAAGCGGTTTTAGAAGGTAAAGCCGAACCAGTAATGGTCGGCTGATAAGCGGTATACAAAAGGACAGCGGCTTTTTAATCTTTAAATTTATTAAAAAGAAGCTGTCCTTTTTTTTCTGTTGCAAAGTAAGGAAATATATTGTTAGAATAATGCAATATCAATGCAATAAGTTTTTTTAAATAGCTATAGGACAACCGGTTGTTCTGAAATGTGAGGTTTCTAATGGAAAAGATTTACTTAACCAGGGAAGGTTATGATAAGCTGAAGAATGAACTTGAAATGCTAAAAAAGCGAAGACCGGATCTTTCAAGGGCTATAGGGGAAGCCAGGGAACAGGGTGATATTAGCGAAAATGCTGAATATGACGCTGCAAAAGAAGAGCAGGGCTTGAATGAGATGAAGATCGCGGATTTGGAAAACAAACTGGGCAGGGCGCAGTTGATTGATCCTAAAAAGATACCAAAAGATGAGGTTGTGATCGGAACTACGGTTACGCTTGAAGACATTAACACAAAGGAGACAACCGTATATACTCTGGTTTCGGAGCTGGAATCGGATTTTTCCAAAGGGAAGATATCAATAAATTCCCCGGTTGGAAGGGGATTGATGAACCATAAATTAGATGAGGTTATAGAAATAAAGGTCCCTGCAGGTTTGCTAAAATATAAAATTAAAAAAATGGCTGTAAATTAAATAATAATGGAGGCTAGCTATGTTTAAGATGATAGAGGTTGTTGGAAGTTCAAAAAGCGGTTTCTCAGAAGCGGTTAAAGAAGTAATAGATAATTTAATTGGATCCGGAAATAAAGTGCATTTTTTTGAGGTGGTTGAGCAGCGCGGTGCGGCCAGAAGCGGATCTTTCAAAGAATATCAGGTTAAGCTAAAGGTTGCTGTTGAAGCTGAAAGTAAAAAGGATAAGGGTAAAGAAGAAAACAAGGAGTTCTGTCCTACTTGTCAGGAGCCGGTAAAAGAAGGCGGGCATCTTTGCATACCCCAGACATACCATGATGAGAAATGCGATTGGTGCGGAGCGTTAATACCGGATGAAAGACACCTGTGCAGCGACAAGGCAAAAGAGCTTGCATATATATGCAACAGCTGTGGGCGTACCGCCATCAGCGCTGATCACTTATGTAATCCAAAAAAAATTGATAAGTAAACGCTGCATAAAAAGAGTTTCTTTTTGTTGTAAATATGTGAAAGGAGATCTTTAATGGATCAGTTGATATTTGATTTTAATAATATGTTTAGTTTAAATGTTGGTTCTGAACATGGTGTGGAGCCGTCTGAACTTAAAGAGATGGATGAACTTGTTAAAAAGGCCCATGAAAATTTTAGGGCTGTTATAGATAATCCTGTTAACAGGGTGAATGTCGGGCTTGAATGGGTCAAGCTTCCTTATCAGGATGGTAAGAATATCAATCAAATTCAAAATCTGGGTAGAGAAATTGCATTTAAATATGAAAGCGTGATATCCTTAGGCATAGGAGGATCATATTTAGGTCTTAAAGCGGCGCAGGATGCATTATGCGCACCCTATTTTAATGAATTTTCTGGATTTAATAAAAATCGTCCTAAAATATATTTTGAAGGAAACAATTTAGATCCTGAATCTTTAAGCGTGTTGCTAAAAAAACTAAATCCAAAAAAGACATTTGTTATTGTTATATCGAAGTCAGGTGAGACTACCGAAACAAAAGTGGCATTTGAGGTGGTTGAAAACTGGCTAAAAAAGGGGGTTGGTAAAAAGTTTGGAAGACAGATTTTTGCTATAACTGATCCCCAGTCCGGTACATTAAGAAAGAGGATAGATGCTGAACAGTCAAAAGATACATTGAGTTTTAAGAATCTGTCGCTTCTTAAAGGTGTTGGAGGCAGATTTTCTGAATTCAATATGGGATTGCTTCACCTTGCAATAGTTGGTATCAGTATAAAAGAGGTACTGAGCGGGGCAGGAGCTATGGAGAAAAGGTGTTCTTTGGGATCGTTGTATACTAATCCGGCTTATATGTATGCAGTTTTGCATACAATTATGTACAGAAAGAAAAATAAATCTATTTCGATACTTATGCCATTTTCGGAGATGCTGAAATCTACGGCGGACTGGTATTCTCAATTGTTAGCCGAGAGTTTAGGAAAAAAATATGGTAGAAAAATAAACATAGATTCCGACGGTTCTATTAGTTGGATAAATGATAAAACACGTGTGGTGAATGTGGGAAGGACTCCCGTTCCCGCTAGAGGAACGAATGATCTGCATTCAATACAACAGAATAATATTGAAGGCGAGTATGATAAAGTTGTTACTTTTATTAAGGTGGAAAAATTCAAAAATGATATCAAATTGCCTAAGTCAGAAGACATTTTTTCCGGTAAAAAATATTCTGAACTGCTTTCGTTGGCGCAGGAGGCTACTGAATGGGCGCTGGTAATGGAAAAACGGCCAAACTGTACCATTATTATGCCTAAGATTACTCCTTTTCATTGGGGCGAGTTGCTATTCTTTTTTGAGATGGCTACAGCATTTGAAGGCGAATTATTAGATATCAATGCTTTTGATCAACCGGGTGTAGAAGGTTATAAGAATTATATGTATTTTAAGTTGAAAAAACCCGGTTTATCACCATTAATTGCAAACGAGATAAAGAATAACCCCTTAGTAAAAATGAAAGAGTTTTATCTCTAAGAGAACTATCTAATAACTGCGAGGTTTAATGGTTGTAAATAAGAATGCAGAAAATGTTATTCATGATTTATCACTGGTTTTTTGCGGTGAAGCAGGTCAGGGTATACAAACCATAGAGTACATACTTACCAGGGTTCTTAAACTTGACGGTTTTTTCTGTTTTGCAACCAAAGAATATATGTCCCGCGTTAGGGGAGGGAGCAACTCCACACAAATACGAGTCTCATCTGACAGGGTAGCCGCTTTTGTGGACAGGATAGACCTTCTTATACCTCTTGATCAGGATGCTATTCCTCATCTGGAAAAAAGAATTTCAAAAAAAACCTTAATAATCGGCGAAAAAGGCAAGATAAAAACATCTTACAATATGGTGGATGTCCCGTTTTCTGAACTTGCCACATCGATCGGAAATCCTGTTTTTTCTAATGTGATTGCTGTGGGTTTGATTGCGGGGCTTCTTAAAGTTGATAAAACGATTCTTGAAGGATATTTAAGAAAACACTTCTCAAAGAAGAAAGATGATTTGATCCAAAAGAATATTCAAGCCGTTAATAAAGGTTATTTAATAGGAGAAGATTTTGTGAAATCGAACCTTATAAAACTTGAAATTAGCAGAAATTCAGTTATTAAAGATGAGGTTCTGATCAATGGTGCGGAAGCTGTTTCTATGGGCGCTCTTAAGGGCGGCTGCAATTTTATATCCGCGTATCCGATGTCACCTTCAACAGGTGTGCTGACTTTTCTTGCAGGGAAATCCCACGAGTTCGGCGTTTTTGTAGACCAGGCTGAAGATGAAATATCCGGTATAAATATGGGTTTGGGCGCTTCATTTGCCGGAGCTAGGGCGCTTGTTTCAACTTCAGGAGGCGGGTTTGCTCTTATGGCTGAAGGGGTAAGCCTGGCAGGTATGATTGAGACGCCGATAGTCATACATGTTGCTCAGAGGCCGGGACCTGCCACAGGACTCCCAACAAGAACAGAACAATCGGATATGGAGCTTGTTTTATATGCCGGGCATGGTGAATTCCCAAGAATAATTTTTTCTCCGGGGACTATAGAAGATGCTTTTTATTTAACTGACAAGGCTTTTGCTCTGGCTGATAAATATCAAATCCCTGTTTTTATTCTTACCGATCAGTTCCTTATGGATTCATTTTACGCGGTGGATAAATTTAATATCAATGAGCAAACTGATAAAAGATTCATAACTAAAACAGAATCTTCTTATAAGCGGTTTCGTTTAACAGATGACGGCATATCCCCGCGCGGCATACCGGGATTTGGCGATGGTTTAGTAGTTGTTGACAGCGATGAGCATGATGAGGAAGGGCATCTTACAGAAAATTTAGATATTCGGATACAAATGGTGGATAAGAGGCTTAAAAAATTAGATGCAATAAAAAAGGATATAATTGCTCCGGAATTGATCGGAAGCAAGGATTACACAAAGCTTATAATATGCTGGGGAACCCCGGTTTTGCCGTTGCGTGAAGCGGTTGGAAAGCTAAATCGGGAAGATATTGCGATACTTTATTTTAAGCAGGTATATCCTATTCATCCAGATGTAAATAAGTATCTTAAAAAAGCTGGCAAGATTATAATAATTGAAGGTAATGCAACAGCACAATTCGCTAAGCTGATAAAACTTTACAATAATGTTGAAATTGATAATAAGATACTGAAGTACAACGGGAGCCCATTTTCTGTTGAAGAATTAACAGAAAAGTTAAAGCAGTTTATTTAATTTCAAAGATTTTTGAGCGATCTTGCGGAGGTAAAGTTTTGTGGATCCAAAAACATATGATGTAGAGAAAGCAGATGTAGCATGGTGTCCCGGGTGCGGCGATTTTAGCATTCTTAGTATAATTAAACGCGCTTTAGCTGAACTTGAAATTAATCAAAAAAAACTTGTGATGGTTTCCGGCATAGGTCAGGCAGCAAAGTTGCCTCATTACCTTAAGTCCCATGTGTTTAATGGCCTGCACGGAAGATCGCTCCCGCCGGCGGTAGCTATTAAAGCGGTCAACCCTGAACTCATTGTCATTGCAGAAAGCGGTGATGGTGATATGTACGGGGAAGGCGGGAATCATTTTATACATACAATGAGGAAAAATCCAGATATAACCAATATAGTTCACAACAATATGGTTTATGGCTTGACTAAGGGCCAGGCTTCACCGACAAGTCAGAAAGGTTTTAAGACACCGGTTCAAGTAGACGGTTCATTTCTAGAGCCTTTTAATCCGATAGCTGTTGCAGTTGCTCAAGATGCTTCTTTTGTTGCAAGAGCGTTTTCAGGAGATGCAGAGCAAACGGTGGATATAGTTAAAAAGGCTATTATTCATAAGGGGTATGCTCTGGTGGATATATTTCAGCCTTGTATAACATTCAACAGGATAAATACTTTCAAGTGGTTTAAAGACAACACATACTATCTCGAAGAAGGGTATGATCCGGCAAATAGGGTAGAGGCTTTCAAGAGAGCTATTGAAAAAGAAAAACTTCCATTGGGAATTTTTTATATTAACAAAGAAAAAACTACATTTGAAGAAAATTCAGCGTTATATACTAGTGACAAAAGGCCTTTATATAAAAGGGAAATAAACCACAAAAAACTCGAAGCACTTCTAAATAGTTATAAATGAATCGACGTTAATGAATATATGACTGTTTTCACATTATAATAATCAGAAAACAATCTTGTTTTAGGTCTGTGTTTAACACTTCCATGAATTCGCTCTTTCATATTTAGATATATTCATCAACGTACCGCAGCATTGTTACCACAATGTCTGTGACTACGGATGTTTATATTAATAAAACCGGAAGTTTCTAATTTGGTAAAAATAGGAAG
>JBDROU010000057.1:0-23850 GCA_043809745.1 bacterium | reverse complement strand
AAAGTTTTCGTTATACAACCTTGCATTGGGTTATTACAGAATAAATGATGTTAACAATGCTATAAGGGTATTCAGGGAGTACGCTTCAAAGTTCCCAGGAACTGCGGAATCAAATGATGCGTTATATCACGTGGCAAGGATGCTGCAGGAAATGGGCAGATACGAAGAAGCAGCTAAATCTTACCAGCTTGTAAGCCCTAATGGCACATTAAACAACATGGAATTAGCTTACAGGTCCGCAGACGCTTACCTTAAAGCCGGTAATAAGGATAAGGCAATAGAAAGTTTCAGGGAATTAAAAACCTTAAAACCGTATAATAATCCATTCAGGCTTAAGGGTTTAATAGAGCTTGCAGCTATACTGGAAGAGAAAGAGGAATACAGCGAGGTAATAGATGTATTCAGGAAGATACAGCAAAGTATAGACGACAAAAAGGTCAAAAATCAGATAGATTCGAAAATTAAAGAATTAGAAATAAAGAAACAAAAAAAGAAGTAAGTAAATTGCTAGAATATTAGAAATGGAGGAATTTTATGTTTGGCGGTATTCAAATCCTAAAACTATTTAATGAGAGTATTGCGATGTGGTTCTTGCTGATAGCATCGGTTGTCGGGATTATGTTTGTAATTGAGAGATTGTTGTTTTATATTAAATGGAAACTTAAAAAGAAAAAAATCGGCCCCTGGTTAAACGGCATCAAATCAAGAATTCTAGAAGGAGAAACTAAGGAAATATTGGAGGAATGCCGGGAGCAAAAACATCCTGTTGCTTCGTTAATCGCTACCGCATTAGAAAATTCCAAACTCCCTTCCGAAGATTTAAACAAAGTGTTAATTGCATGGATAGCCAAAATCCAAATAGCACTCGAATCAAATCTAGGCATACTTGGGACTATTTCAAGCATAGCACCCCTTTTAGGATTGTTCGGAACTGTTGACGGGATAATCAGATCGTTCAGGGCTATGGCTGTAGCCAGTTCAGGAGGATCAACTGTAGTGGCAATGGGAGTCGCAGTCGCGTTAGTTACAACCGCCATAGGCATTTTGATAGCTGTCCCTGCTCTGATAGCTTATAACTATTCTGTTAGAATTGTCGCTGTTGAGGTTACATGGCTTGAGACTGTAAAAGATGAGGTAGCAACCTGGATAAAACAATCTAAAAGATAAAGGACCTCAACCATGCCCAGATTAAAAGAAAATCTCATTCATGAGCCAATGCTAACCCCCCTCACGGATGCGGCGATGACGCTCATTGTAATTTTTTTGATGACCCTTCCTGCTATAATCTGGTCCGGATTTAACGTAGACTCAACCAGAGCGGAGAAAAGCGAACAACAGGCCAAAGATGAAGTGAATAACTATATAGCGATAAGCATAACCGCTAAAGGTCTGTATTTTAACGGCAAAATAACTACTGCTGACGAGCTGCCAGAACAGATTAAATCTAAATTGGAAAAAATGAAAGAGAAACTGGTAATAGTCTTGCCGGATGATAATACTGTTTTAGACAATGTTGTGCGGGTATTTGATATCGCTAAACTTTCCGGCGCCGAAAGACTTGCATTGTTAAAACCACTGCCATAATAAAGAATTTTAGTAGCAGGAAACACGGGAGATTATAATGCAAAAGAAAATAAAGATTACACAATATCAGATTTCATCCAACATAATACCTATGATCAATGTCGCGTTTTGCATAATGCTGATTTTAATGGTAATCTCACCGTTCTTAAATGAATCCAAAATAAAGGTCGATGTGCCGGAAGCCGCATCATCAGAGGTTAAAGAAGAAAATAAAATTACGCTTACCATATCATCGACAGGTAAATGGGCTTTAGAAGACCGCGAGATAAAACGCAGCCAGTTGGCTGATCATTTAAGGAAAAGAATTGCCTTAGATATATCAAGAATACTTGTAATTAAAGCCGATAAATCAGTACCGTATCATTGGGTCAGAGAAGCCCTGGAAACAGCAAAAGCAAACGGAGTAGTAAGAATTGCGATCGCAACACAGAGTAAAAAAGATGCTGAACAGAAACCTAAAAGCATAAATATTAAAGAGTGATAATGCATTATGATAAACTTTATGCCATTCAGGATTACCACATCGTTTTTAGCTTCCATAACATTACATTTAATACTGTTTCTTTTTATAGTTTTTAACAGATCTCCCATGCAACAGTTAGGCGATGAGATATTTATGCCTAGCCAGGTGGACGTCCTGGAAGGTTCTGAAGCAAAAAGAATAAGAGAATGGCTAAAGGAAATCCAAGCGGCCAGACCGCCGGAAGCAGATGTCGCACAACCCAGCGTAATAGATATTAGAGACATAAGAGAAAATCTTTTTAGGAACCTCGGCATTACTGAAGAAGTTTTTACAGACATTCCTCCCATCGAAACAGGTTTTCTTGATTCTTTCTTAAAGGACACTTTAGCAGACATTCCTATAAGCAATGATGCGACCGAGTCGCCTGCGCTAAAAGAAACTCCAACTCTAAACAGTAAGGTTGACGGCGGAACATTCGAGATTCAGACTGCCGATGCCTTAGGAAAACCGCTTCCAAAATCGGGTGGTCCCGACCGAGCAAATGAAATAAAAATAGCGTTTAATATCGATGACACACCGGATACTATGGCAATCATTGACAAACCGGTCTATATTGCTAGTAAGCCTAAAGACTTTACCGTAGAGGCAGTGAAAACCCAAGGTTCAACAGCTGATGAAAAACCTTCTGTTATACACACAAGCGACAAGATCAGCGCAAAAATAATCGGGGAGTTAATTAACAGAGACATTGAAAAATACGAGATGCCGGAAATACCTTTTGACGATAAAATAAAAGTAAAAAAACTGTTTGTCCATGCCAGAATTACTGTTTTAGGAAACGGCAAGGTGAAGGATAATATTGTAATAGAAAAAACTTCAGGATATGACTCTATAGACAAATCTGTAGCAGATAGTTTACTTAAATGGACATTTACTCCTTTACCTAAGAAGTTCCTGTGGCAGGAACAAATGGGAGTTATAGTGTTTGAGATTAATTTGATATAGACTGGATACACAGTGAAAAACAAACTATTAATTTCAATTTATTCAGTAATTATATATTCATTTCTAATCTGCAGTATTGCTTTGTGCCAAAATGAACCGATCATTATAAAAAGCAAAAAACCACCTAAAACCGGCGGAGTAATTAAACCAGAAGAAACTCCTTTGATTAGAACACCAACTATAAAATCTATCCCAAAGACCAGAACAACTCCTGAGGATACAACTCCTGTAGAAACCCCTACCACAGAAACGCCTTTAGCAAAAGATGCCCTATCAACTGGCACTACACCTGAAACTAATAAAGAGATGTTAAGTAATGAACCCATAAAAAGCGAGCCGACCGAAAATGGCAATACCCCGTCAGCAGATGCCCCTGCAGTTGAAACTTTTATGACTGAACCAGTAATAGAAAACACAAAACCATCAACAGATGAATCAAAAAAAGACTCGGAATCTGCAGTAATCGCGGTTGAAGATCCTATAAATAAGTCTGATATTAAGGAAAATAAAACTGTCGAAGAAGTTAATGCAAATTTAGAAGTTTCTTCCGACACCAATAAAACTACTGAGACAAAAACACTTGAAGCAATAGAAAAATCTACTGAATCATTAAAGACTGATTCTGAGGCACTGCCTGCAACTATTGAGAAATCCACCGATTCGTTAAAATCCCCTGAAAAAGAAGCTGCTGCAACCGTTGATAAGTCTACAGATTCTGTAAAGACTGAAGTTGATGAAGCTTCAATAACTGTTGAAAAATCTGCTGAATCCGCAAATACTTTTTCTATTGAAATTAAAAATATTGAACTTGAGGAAAAAATGCCTTTAGACGTTGAAATACCGGCAAAGGAGGTCTTGGGCACTATATACGACACAAAATCAAGATTAAATGACCCGATCCTGCAACCCGACAAACTGCATAATGAATACGGCACTTATATGGAAAAAAGCTATATCAGGAAAGACCTTATTGCAGCTGCTACATATCCGTATCCTCCTGAAAACTATATTTACATTTATGAGCTTGATGATCCTGCTCATTATAAAAATTGGCAGTTTCAAATTGTAAACAGCAAAGGGAAACAGGTTATTGCTTCGTCCGGCAGATCAATCCCCCCCAAAAAATTTATATGGGACGGCTACGACAGCACAGGTAAATGGAAAGTAAAGCTAGGCGAGCATTACTCGCTTGTTTTTAAGGCAGCTGATAAAAAATTAAAGGAAACAATCTTTTTGGAGGAGGCATTCGTTGCAGACTCATACATAATTGATACAGGGCCCAAAGTAATCATACGTTTCACAACAATATCAATTTTTGATGAGCAAGGACTGCAATTAACTTCATCCGGAAAGAAAAAGCTCCAAAAAATATGTTACAAGATGAAGTCAACAGAACATTCAGACGGTTATATCGACATAAGATCGAACAACAAACCTCTGGCAAAATTGCAGATCGAAAAAGTGACAAAATTTCTTAAAGAAAACAGATTTAACTTCAACAATGTCACATCATCCATTACCTCTGCTTTTCGGGATGAGGATCACTTCGAAATAGTGCTTACCAAAAAATTATAATCTCTTCTTTTTTATTTCATTCATCACTGATTTGCAAAATTTACCAAATTCCTTATCTTTTTTTCTTTTTTCCACATATGAACGGGTATTGTATTCTGCTTCTTTGCATAACTTTATATAATTCTTTAACCTTTTTGACTGAAGTTCTCCGGATTCTAAGGCTTTTTGCACAGCGCATTCCGGCTCGTGCGAATGAGTGCAATCAGCAAAGCGGCATTGTTTTGAAAGCTGCACAATATCCGGGAATGTCTCTTTTATGCCAAAATCAACAGATATATTCCCCAATTCCTTCATGCCGGGCGTGTCTATGTAAATGGCGCGATTATTAAGTATAATGAGTTGGCGGCGGGCGGTTGCATGTTTCCCTTTATGATCGCTTTTTCTTACTTCCCTGGTGGCAAAGGTTTCTGCACCGATGAGTTTGTTTAAAAGTGTCGTTTTACCTACGCCAGATGAACCAATAATGCAATATGTTTTGGCAGGGAGAAACAAAGATTTAACCTCACCCAAACCTTCCTGCGAAATATTACTGAATTTAATTATACGGTAGTTAGGGTAATGAACTTTGACTTCTGATATTTTTTTTTCACATTCCTCTGCTGGAATCAGGTCGGATTTGCTGTAAAGAATCACAGGCATTATATGCGCTTCATTAACTGCAACCAGGTAGCGATCCAGCCGCGGAATATTGAAATTCTCATCCAAAGACTGCATTATACATGCGATGTCAATATTTGCGCCTATAAGCTGATATTCTATATTTTTACCTGCTGATTTCCTCTTTAGCAGTGTTTTTCTAGGAAATATATTGTATATAATCGCTAGGGTATAATCATTATAATACTCAACATTAACCCAATCACCTACAGTAGGATAATCTATATTCGATTCGGTTTCAAAACGAAGCCTTCCCATAATCTGGGCCTGCATCTCACCGTATTCGCCTATAATAAGGAAGCTGTCTTTGTCTACAGCAGATACCCTGGCAGGTTTTAATCCTTGTATGGGACTCTCAACTTGTTTACTTTCAAACCACTGATCAAATCCTAAACGCAACAATTCCATATTTCTCTATTAGATTAAAAAGGGATTCCCTCCCATTTTTCTAATTAAAAATCAATCAGTTCGACATCAAATATTAGGGTTGCGTTAGGCGGTATAAGCCTGCCAGCGCCCCTTTCTCCATAACCAAGTTCTGAAGGTATAATAAGAGTGCGTTTTTCGCCTTTTGTCATATCTAAAAATGCCTCATCCCATCCTTTTATAACCCTGCCAGTCCCTACCGGGAATTCAAAAGGCACACCCCTGTCTACTGAACTATCAAATTTCGTTCCATCTAGTAACTTTCCTGTATAGTGAGCTTTCACATTATCACCCTTTTTTGGCTTTGCGGTATTAATACCTTTTTTTGTAACCACATATTGCAAACCTGAAGCTGTTTTAACCGCATTGGGCCATTTTGATTCTATAATGCTTTCTTGCTTTTTTATTTTTTCACTCAATTCTGATTTATTTTTCCCTTTAATATCATTCAAAAGTTTGTCATATTTTTCCTGATCCGCTTTAAACTCTTCTGCTTTTTTTCCTTTCCTTATTATATCAACAGTTTCTATTTTATCGCCCTGCTGTATAGAATCTACAACATCCTGACCATCAATTACATGCCCAAAAACGGTATGTTTGCCGTCTAACCATGGAGTATCCTTATGAGTTATAAAAATCTGACTCCCATTAGTACCGGGTCCTGCGTTCGCCATTGACAGTATACCTGCTCGATCGTGTTTAAGTGAAGGATGAATTTCATCGGGAAAATTATATCCCGGCCCGCCGGTTCCGTTGCCAAGAGGATCCCCGGTCTGTATCATAAAGTTAGGAATCACCCTATGGAATACTATCCCATCATAAAACTTAACACCTTTCCCCTTATTAGAATCCTTTGTCCCTTCAGCTAAACCTACAAAATTTGTAACTGTTAACGGAGCTTTCTCAAATTCTAAAAACAACACAATATTGCCTTTTGTTGTAACAATTTTAGCATACAAACCATCTTTCAGATCCATAGCAGCCTCCTTGCAATTTATATTTGCGGCTAACATACACAAACTAAAAATCACAGCAAGATAACTGAAAACTCTTCTCATGATACCCTCCACTAAAATTTGATTATAAAAACAGCTTCTAATATTATAATAAATATTTTCTACAATTAAAATACAAAACGAACGAATATTTTCATTCACCAATTGAACTCTAAGGGGTGAACTGTTAAAACTAAATTGAACTGCTAAAAATTAAAAAAACACAGACTTCAATTATTCATATAACTAATGGAAATAAATTTAATCTTGAAATTTCGATCATAAATATATATTATGTGCATATTATTTAACAAAAGAGAGAAAAACTATGCTTGACAAATCGAAAAAAAGATATCGAATGCGTATAATCATACCTGCTTATCCTGCATTCAATATTTATTCATTTATAGCTAACAAAACCACTGCTCTAGGACCGGTCAGTATAGCTTCTGTGGCCAACAAAATAGAGCCGTGGGATGTTGAAGTGATAGATGAAAATAATCTGAGAAACCACGGTCCTAAAAGCCATTCTGGAGGCGCGGATCATGAATTTATACAGCGAATACGGCCTGCCGATATTGTTGGATTTTATGGAGGCATTACAAGCACCATCTCGCGGCTATACTCTCTAGCAAAATTCTATAAAGAAAAAGGTGTTATAACTATAGCTGGAGGACAACATTTTATAGAGGATAATTTTCAAGAGGCTTTATCTTCAAATATTGATTATATTGTGAGAGGTGAAGGTGAACTTGTGATAAAGGAACTTCTTGAAGCTCTTGTCAAAAATAAACAACTAAAAGATATAAAAGGCCTGGTTTATAAGGAAAACGAAAAAATAATTAAAACACCAGAACGGGAAGCTTTGGTTGATTTTGACACTCTCCCCCTTCCCGATTTTTCGCTGGTTCGTTACGCAAAGATAGATGTCTATCCTATAGAGCGGATCAGAGGCTGCGGCATGAACTGTGAATTCTGCACAGTAAGCGGCAAACCCAGGTGCGCTACCCCTGAAAGATTTATGGATCATATAAGCCAGCTCGTAGAGACAAGAGCGGCAGATGATTTTTTTGTAGTGGACGACTTATTCGGCCAAGAAAGAAATGAAACCTTGAGATTCCTTCAAATGGTTACAGATTACCAAAAACGCATCCGCAAGAGACTTGAGTTCACAGTTCAAATAAGATTGGATAAAGCTCGCGATTCCGAACTTCTTAAGGCGATGCGATGGGCCGGTGTTACAGGGGTTGCGATAGGATTTGAATCTCCTATTGAAGAAGAACTTAAAGCCATGAACAAAAAAATAAAGCCGGACGAGATGGTATATCTAGCTCGTCAATACAATAAATTCGGTTTTTTAGTTCACGGTATGTTCATATTCGCTTATCCTCATACTCCCGAAAGCAATTTTGCAATGCCTGCAAAGGAACGGGTCAAAATTATCAAGCGGTTTATCAATAAAGCAAAGATTGACACCGTTCAGATACTCCTCCCGGTGCCTTTGCCTGGAACACGGCTTAGAAACAGGCTTGATTGCGACAAACGCATATACCCGCTCAAAAATATAGGTTGGGAGTACTATGACGGCAACTTCCCGGTTTTTGAGCCCGACATCCCTTTAACCTCTGAAGAGATGCAGCATTCAGCAAGAAAAATTATGGGCAAATTTTATAGATTTAACTATATGTTCAAAATAGTACTTAATATATTTTCTTTTCCCGCATTAATATTTTACCTGCACAATTTGCAATCAGGATGGATGATATGGTACAGGTCCTGGCGCAATAACATAATAAGATTCGGCGGTTGGGTTACAATCCGTAAATGGACTAAAGCTTTCCACAAAGACAAATTTTCAGAAAAACTTAAAGAAGCGAAGAATGCAATTATTTCAAAAAGAAATTAGATGATGGGTTAGCTTTAGGCTTATGAAAAAAACTGCCGAAATTCAAGTTTTTAGTGTTTCGGGTGTCTGAACCGCCGCAACCGAGATCGCATACGACCTCCCCTGCTTGCGCTTGAAAATACTACAGAAGGTTTATTAAATTCATTATCTGAAATACCGGGATGTTTAGAGATCGGCAAAGGTATTCGGATCAGTTTCTCGATATCCCGCACATTGCCTCGCTGGTCCGGAGTAGCGAACGATATCGCATGCCCTGCATGGCCGGCACGACCGGTACGCCCGATGCGATGCACGTAATTCTCGGTATCGTCAGGAAGGTCATAATTGATTACCAGTTCTATTCCCATTACGTCAATACCTCTTGCGGCAATATCGGTAGCGATCAGCACTTTATAACGGCCGGACTTGAATCCATCGAGTGCTTCACGGCGCTGAGCAAGCGTTCGGTCAGAATGTATCTCAGTCGCAGCATGGTTCATTTCTCTGACCATTCGGGCAACCCGATGGGCATTGCGCCTGGTGCGCGAAAACAAGAGCACTGAACCTCGATATTCTGAAAGCACTTTGCCCAACAATCTGGGCTTCTCTTCCTTTTTTACAATAAACAACTCATGGGTAACCCTCTCTGCCGTTGTTCCGGATGGCGCGATCTCAACCGAAACCGGCATCTTCATATGCTGTGAGGCCATATCAATAATCTCCCGAGCCATAGTAGCTGAAAAAAGCATTGTCTGCCGCTGCGTGGGGATACGCGATAGAATCTTATTAACCTGTGGGGCAAACCCCATATCCAGCATACGGTCAGCCTCATCAAGTACCAGGACAGAGGTATCATGCAGTAAAACATTTCGCCTATCTATATGATCCTGTACCCTGCCCGGCGTTCCAATAATAATTCGCGGTCTGCGCTGCAGCGCGCGAAACTGTTTATGCATTGAATCGCCGCCAATAAGACAGGCCGTACGTATGCCAAATGGCTGCGCAATTATTTTGAATACCTCATCGATTTGCAATGCAAGCTCTCTGGTAGGGGCAAGCACAAGTGCGTTTCCCCGCACCCGAGCTAACGTTTGAACAATAGGAACTGCAAACGCATGGGTTTTCCCAGTTCCTGTCTGTGCAATACCAACAATATCATCTCCCTTTATTGCCAGAGGTATGACTTTTGCCTGAATTGGTGTAGGTACATTAAACTTGATACTGTCAAGTATACCCAATATCTTGGGTGCTATACCTAAACCATCAAAGCTTGTATGATTATGGGCGCCTCCGTGTCCGTGGGCAACACCATGTACTGTTGTGTGTGACATAAATTATAGCCTTTCGTAAGTTGCTGAGCGATTACAAAGATCTCTCAAAAAGTCCCCTGCGTAGCGAGATTTTGGGCTTTGAGCTGAGATAAGGCGTGCGAGCCGAGCATATCATAGACGAGATATGTAAGGCGAGCACAACGAAGTCGCAGGCCAAAGACCGAAATCGCAGTAGCAAAAGGACTTTTTGAGCGATCTCTTATAGCAGTCTCCTAAATTAATGGAAGATCCTTTATTGCAGTTGAATTTTTATTGCTGTCTATTATATGTTAATATATGTAAACTCTGTTCTAATACCTGTTAGATCTCCCACCAGAAAACCCCCCTCTTTGTCCGCCTTTAGAAAATCTTTTATTCCCACCACTCTGTTCTCCTTTGGGTTTTGCTTCATTCACAATGATCTTGCGCCCTTCTACTGAAGAACCATTCATCTTTTCAATAGCTGCAGCAGCTTCGTCGTCACTGCTCATTTCAACAAAACCAAAGCCTCGTGATTGACCTGAAAATTTATCAGTAATCAGATTAGCGCTTGACACTTCCCCATGGCTTTTAAACATTGAACAGAGGTTATCCTCTGTTATGCTAAACGGAAGGTTCCCTACAAATAACTTTTTACTCATTACGTTCCCCTTTCTCTATTATATAGTAAAAAAACCGCAAATTTCGCACCACTTTGCGGTTTTATATATACTACTATTAAAAACGAAATGGAACTGAAATTAGCTATATTTTAGCATATTTTGCTATATTATTGGATTATTGTCAAGAATTAAAATTGCGGATTAAAATTGCGGAAAGCGAAGCCTGTAATTAATAAGCTGCTAAAAAAAAAAACAGCGGCCGTCTAAATCAAAAAGATTTTAACCAACTAATTATTGCAGGGAACTGGGCCGGAGCAGCCATAGCCATTACCGAAACAAATTTTGTGCACGCAACTTCCTATCCAATTACAACCAATTACGGCATTGACCACGGAACATCTTGCGGGTTAATACTTCCCTACTTTGTGGAGTATATGAATATTCCTGATTTACCAAAATTATTTAATCTAGATTCTACTTCGGAATTAGTTATGTTATTAAAAAATTCCTTTATAGCACCGAAGATAAATGATTTTGATCCCCAACTGATTGCCGGCAAAGCTATGGAGCATGGCAGAATCAATAGCGGACCGAAAAAAAATCATAAAAAAGAGCTTTTGCTGATTTTATCACTGTTAAAATAACAGATGCCATAATATGGAAAAGCCGTTGAAGTTACACCCTTTTTATTTATAATATCCCGAGATTATTAAAAAACGATAACCGGATAAAAATTATTGTTGAAAATATTTTTACATTTATATATAATCCCTAAATAGCAAAATGAGTGTTTCTTATTCAAGCAAAGCAATGATGCTTTGTTGCCTGCAAAGACAGCAGGCAGATAAAAATAGAATTGAGACTTTTTTAATGACAACGCTGTCAAAAAATAAATTTGGCTCGCTGTTAAAAAGCAGTGAGACATCCCAACTTGACCTGATAGAAGTTCTACAGGACATTCAAGCTTCATACAATTACCTGCCGGAGGAAATTCTTAGATCCGTTGCATTAAAACTTGACGTTCCCGAAATCGAAGTTTTCAGAGTAGCAAATTTCTATAAAGCTTTCACTTTAAAACCTAGAGGCAAACACCTGGTTACCGTTTGTATGGGTACGGCATGCCATGTAAGAGGAGCCCCAAAATTTGTGGATGAAGTTCTTGGTTTGTTGAAGATTAAGCCCGGTGAAACCACTGAAGATGGAAAGTTTACCGTTGAAACTGTTAATTGTGTAGGCGCTTGTGCTTTAGGCCCCGTTGTTATAATGGACGGTAAGTATTACAAACATATGACCACTTCCAAGCTAAGAGACTTAGTGGAAAATACAAAAAAATCAACTAAATCTGAAAAGAAAAAATTAAAATGAAAACATTAGTTAAATCTTCAGAAGACTTAAAAACCATTGCTTTAAAGAGAAATTCAGAGAATAAAAAGTATAAAAAGACTGTAATCCTTTGCGCAGGGACAGGCTGCCGCGCTTCGGGTTGTTTGGAAGTATTGACTGCTTTCCATAAACAACTGAAAACCAAAAAAATTGACAAAGAAATAAAAATAAGATCAACAGGCTGTCAAGGTTTTTGCGAACAGGGACCTATAGTTATAATAGAGCCCGGCAATATATTTTACAGACAAGTAAACCCTGAAAACGTCGAAGAGATTATTTCTCAGACAATTCAAAAAGATAAAATTATTGAAGAACTTCTTTATGTTGATCCTATAAGCGGTAAAAAAGTAACTGCGGAAAAAGATATCCCCTATTATAGCGTTCAGCAAAGAACCCTACTAGAGCAGAATAAAGTAATAGATCCATGTGATATAAATGATTATATAGCCCAAGGCGGTTATACTGCATTTACTAAAGCCTTAAAAGAAATGAAGCCTGAAACCATAATTGAGGGAATCAAACAATCCGGTTTAAGAGGCCTTGGAGGCGGTGGATTTTTGACAGGCAGAAAATGGGAAGCATGCAGGAAGGCTTCCGGTAAACAAAAGTATGTGATATGCAACGCTGATGAAGGTGATCCGGGCGCGTTTATGGACAGCAGTATTCTTGAAGGAAACCCTCACGCTATAATCGAGGGTATGCTTATAGGTGCTTTGGCGATAGGTGCCGATCATGGTTATATATATGTAAGGAATGAATATCCTCTGGCTGTTAAACATTCGAAGATAGCCGTTCAGCAAGCTAAGGAATTAGGCTTTTTAGGCAGCAATATACTTGAGAGCAAATTTTCATTTGATATAAAGATAGCTAGAGGTGGAGGAGCTTTTGTGTGCGGCGAGTCAACAGCTTTAATGGCCTCTTTGGAAGGTAAAGTAGGTGAGCCCCGGCCAAAAGATATTCATACTACCGAAAAAGGTTTTATGGATCTTCCTTCGAATTTGAACAATGTCGAAACCTGGGCAAACGTTCCTTTAATAATAAATAAAGGTGCCCAATGGTTTGCATCCAAAGGTACAAAATACAGCAAAGGCTCAAAAATATTCGCTCTAACCGGGCAGATCCGGAACACAGGCCTGGTGGAAGTCCCTATGGGAATAAGTCTAAGAAAGATTATATACGATATAGGCGGCGGTTCTTCTACAGGAAAAAAGATAAAAGCTGTTCAGACTGGAGGACCTTCAGGCGGCTGCCTGCCTGAAAGTATGTTTGATTTGCCTGTGGACTTTGAGGCTTTGGATAAAGCCGGTTCCATGGTGGGGTCCGGAGGAATGGTAGTAATGGATGAATCTTCATGCATGGTTGATGTGGCAAAATATTTCCTGAATTTTTTAATAGATGAATCCTGCGGCAAATGCGTGCCATGCAGAGTCGGTTTGAGCCGTATGAGAGAAATAATTGATGATATTACAAAAGGCAAAGGAACGGAAGAAAAACTCAATCTCTTGGAGCAGACAGCCGAGACTGTTGCTATCGCATCTTTATGCGCTCTGGGCAAGACCGCTCCCAATCCTGTTTTATCAACGATAAAATATTTCAGAACTGAATATGAAGAACATATAAGAAATAAATCCTGCCCTGCCGGAGTTTGCAGAGATCTAATAAAATACTTGATAAGCGCAGATAAATGCACCGGCTGCGGCGTTTGCATTAAAGCTTGTCCTCATGATGCTATAACAGGCAAGAAGAAGGAAACTCATAAAATTAACCAATCCGTATGCAGTAAATGCGGAATCTGCATGGAGAAATGCAAGTTTGAGGCAATTTCGATCTCTTAAAATTGAAGTTTTCTGGCATTATTTGATTTGAAGGGAGATTAAATGGAAGAATATGTAAATGTAACCATAAATGGAGCAATAATAAAAACACCTAAAGGTAAAACCGTACTGGACACAGCTCTCGATCACGGGATATGTATACCTCATTTATGCCATGTACGCAACATAACGCCTATCGGAGCATGCAGGCTTTGCATAGTTGAGCTTATTAAGAACGGCAAATCAAAAGTTACCACCTCCTGTACCCTAGAAGCTGCAGAGGGTATGGTTATACAATCTCATTCGGAAAAGATAGTAAAAGCAAGAAAAAATCTGGCCGAAATGCTGGTGGCTGAAGCTCCAAATTCCAGGGCTGTTCAGGATGTAGCCGCAAGATGCGGCGTTAAAGAAGTACGTTATCCTTTCCGAAATAAGAATTGTGTGCTCTGCGGCAGATGCATAAGGGTCTGCACTGAAATGTGGCGCGCTGATTCACTTGGTTTTGTTGGAAGAGGCCAGCAAAGACATGTGGCTTTGCCTTTCAATAAACGCCCTGAATATTGCAAACACTGTAATTCCTGCGTAGATCTTTGCCCAATGACCATAATCCCCTGCCCCGGTCCCATGAAAAAAGGCGAGGAAAAGTTATGCAACCTGTGCGAGTCCCAACTTTCCATGGCATACAAATTTGAAGACACCTGTGTTGACTGCCGTCTGGGTGAAGGATTCAATTGCGTTAGAAAATGACCTGTGTTTTAATAGCATATCTATAAATTCCCTGAATAAAATTTATAATATTCTCCAATTTCTTTATATAACACATCAATATTTTTATGCCCTTTAACGTATTTGGGACCCAATTCAATTATTTTTTTTATATTTTCGGCAGTACATTAAATAACCCTTTGTCTGAGTTTCATTTATTATTGTATAATAAATTATAGTATCGCCAAACAAATGCTTATCAATAATTATTTTGACATTTATTTAAAGTTATGAATTTTCGCGATGCCCTGCCACTTATTGCTTTGTGGAATTTTGCGGTTGCTCAACCGATATTTGATATTTTGTCAAAGAATACGGAGTTTTTTGTCTCGCAAAATTCTAAACCGGTTGATTTAATTCTACTGGCATTAATACTTTCCCTGATTTGTCCCTTAGTACTCTATTTTATTGAGTCTTTAATTAAAAATATATCGAATTTTCTTTATTCAGCAATTCATCTTTCAAATATAGCTATTTTGTTAATTGTATTCTTAATGCAGTTATTGAAACAATGGGCTAATTTACCTGCGTTCGCTTTGCTTGCTATAGCCATTGCCCTAGCCGGATTTTGCACTTTTGCTTATCATAGATTTTCAATTTCACATGTATATTTCAAATATCTTTTCTTCTTTAGTTTCATCTTTATTTTTATTTTCCTTTTTGTTTCTCCAGCACGAAAAATATTATTCACAGTTGAACAAAATCAGAAAAATACATTTCAGGTGAACTCGAAAACACCGATAATCATGATTATCCTCGATGAATTTTCGGTTAATACTCTAATGAACAAGAATCAAAGAATTGACAATAAACGTTATCCCGGCTTCGGGGAACTGGCCGCATCGTCTTATTGGTTTCGAAATGCGACAACAGTTGCCGATGATACAAAACATGCGATTCCCGCTCTTTTAACCGGGAGATATCCGGATTATTCCAAATTAGCCAGGGTTGAGGATTATCCAAATAATTTATTTACATTTTTGAAAAGTAGTTATAATTTGAAAGTTATAGAAGCAGAAACCAGGCTATGTCCGAAATCCCTCATTAGATGCAATGATATCTCTGGCAATATCTTGGAGAGAATGGTAGTTTTATTAAGTGATATTTCTGTTATGTATTTTCATATATCACTGCCATATTCGATTGCAAAGAGGTTCCCTTCCGTAACGCATTCGTGGAAAAATTTTCTTGGACTAAAAAGCTCCGAATACACATTATTAGAATTCTCTTACTCCAAGAATAGACACAACTTGGTGAACTCTCTGACTAAATTCTTCGAACCAGAAAGTAAACCGACTCTTTATTTTTATAATCTCCCATTACCCCATCATCCCTGGGAATACATGCCATCAGGAAAAAGATATAGAAGCAAAGATTATTCTCTGGAAGATAATGAAGGGCTCAAAAGCGATTATACCTGGTCAGGTAATGAATGGCATGTTGCCCAGGGTTATCAGCGCTACCTGCTGCAAGTATCCTTTGTTGACCGATTAATAGACCAACTAATATCAAAATTAAAAGAAACGGATATGTTTGAAAAATCTTTAATTGTTCTTTGCGCTGATCACGGTTGCAGTTTCCGTCCCAATGATTCTCTTAGATGGCTCACTCCTACAAATTGGTGCGATATTGCTGGAATCCCCTTATTCATCAAAGTGCCTCATCAGAAAGAAGGCTTTATTATTGAAAAAAATGTAGAAATAATAGATGTCTTGCCCACTATATTCTCCATACTCAAAATATCAGATCCTTGGGAAATGGATGGTGTATCTGCTATTGAACCAACCCGCGAAGAAAGATTATATAAAACAATCTACTCAGTTATAGAAAAAAAATACAGCTATGAAAACAGCAAATATGATAATTCGGATTCCATTCAAAATAAAATTTCTTTGTTCGGGGAAGGAGGTCAAGCTGATGACCTGTTTCGAATCGGTCCTCATACAGATCTGATCAATAAAAAAATTGAAGAAGTCGGTATAGGGGGAATATCAGATATAACTATTAAAATTTTCCAACCATCATCCTTGTATCAAGTCCATCCATCATTCGGTTTTCTTCCCTTGCCCATTCGAGGAAGAGTTCTCAACCAGGAAGAAAAAGGGAAATCAGTTCCTCTTGCAATTTGTCTTAACGGAATTATCAGCGCGACTACAATAATTCCTATTCAGAAAGGTCAAGTACCCCCCTTTTCAGCCATGATCCCGGAACGCTACCTGAAGGAAGGCTTTAATCACCTGCAAATCTTTGTTGTCTCACAAAATAAAGATGGGAAACCTGAATTAAAAGAAGTAAAGGGCTTTGACAAGACCGAATATACTCTCAAATCATCTAATGGAGCAACTGAAGATTTACTTCTGGCACCCGATGGCACTTTTACAAGACTTGAATCAAAAGCTTTGGTGGGAAATGTAGAATTAGCAAAAATAGAAACCAATAAAATTGAACCAGTTGTTATTTCAGGATGGGCAATCGATTTACTAAACCTTAAACCCGCCAAAAAGATTATTATCTTCCAGGGGAATCAATTTTACTTTGCAGGAACGGTGGGTCTATATCGTCAAGATATAGCTGCTAAATTTGGAGATAAAAAAGTAGTACTTTCTGGATTTGAATATAAATTCCATCCGAACGACCTTAAATGGAAGCTCATGAAGAATTTAAGATTTTTCGCTATATCTGAAAATAATATTTGCAGCGAGCTTCCGATATCCTCAAGTCCTCTGCCAAAATAGAGTACTGCCTTAATCCCTTTTAGTATCCTTCCTTTTACTAAAATATCGATCAAAACCGCCTTTCTTTGACTTATCAAAGCGGTTACTTTGGAACGAATCATCTTTTTTACGTTTAGAAAAGCAATCACTGCAATAAACAGGCCGATTTCCCGTTGGTTTAAATGGAATTTTACATGCTTTATGACACGCTGAACATGTTGCTTTTGTTAGGTTGATACCTGTAGAACCATAGTCTCTATTTCCTTTTTCTTGGTGTGAAAATTGGAAATGACTTTTTCTTGATTGCTGTAGAGTAGATTGGCTCAACAGAGAATCAATCTTTTTTTCTAAAATATCTAACTTCCTTTTTATTTCACCAACTTGCTTCATAACATCTGAATCACTTCCGAGCGGAACCGAAGGTACATTATGCGTAAAATATTTTTTCATAAATCACCTCTTTGCATTATATTAAAATTCGCAGCATACAGCGTACGACCTTAACTTATTTGCATAATCCTGGCTGGCGGAAACAAGTTAGAACAGCCTTTTCGCGCTGCCAGTATCGCGCCAATCAATCCGGCAACGTTAAAAAGCAAGACTATACTGAATATTTATTCATCTTAAGTCTATTTACTATTAATATCTCCTAGCCCGATCAGCGGTACTCCTCCGCTGCCTGTTACCTGCGGTAGTACGCCGTTCCATTTCTCGATGGCTTTAAGGGTCGCTTCTATTTTTCTTAGTTCTATGAGGTCTTTTGAAATGTTCTCTCTTTGAAGCCTGAGGGATTCCGCTTCTGCTTTTGCCGCCGCTATCTTTTGCTCCGCTTCAATCTTAATTCTTTCGAGGTCTCTTTTTGCCCTAAGGGCAAACTGCTCTGCCGTTTGTTTTGATTCAATAGCTTCCGCAAATACGCGCGAGAAACTGAAGGCCACAATGGAGAATGCGTCAACCGCTATATTGTAAGTTTTGAGCCTTTCATTAAGAGTCATTCTCATTTCTTCGCTTACAAGCGGACGTTTTGTGATAAGCTCTTCCGCCGAATACCGGGCAGTTACGGCTTTCACCACTTCAAGTATCGCGGGATCAATGATACGTTCCTTATAATACACACCAATGCTCTGATAGACAACGTTAGCCTTGTCAGGTACTAGATGATAATTAAGGGCAAGCGTTGAAGTGACATCCTGAAGGTCTGACGATGCCGCTACAGTTTCGGTAGTCGCTTTCTGCACCTTTACGTCCATTTTTATGATTTTCTGCATTACCGGAAGCCTGAAATGCAACCCTTCTCCAAGTACCGCTCCCTTTACGGCACCGAAATTAAGGACCACCCCGCGTTCGCCAGGACCGATTTGAGCCCACGGCTGTAACAACAAAAACGATAAGAGTATGCCCGCCACAATCAATGCCTTTACCGGGATTTTCTTCATTACTTCCTTTACTTCATTTTCTTCATACATGATACCTCCTATTAAACTTTATTATAAACGTGTTTAAAATCATTTTCGTGAATTATTTGAAGTCGAACCCCGTATGACTTTCTGCTTTTCTGTCCGCACCTTTTAAGCTTGGTAGCTCATTATAACGGTATGACACCCAAAAGTCAAGACAATAAGGGTCATCCAAATTATTTCGATAGATGTTTTTTAATAATTGTTATTTTCTGGCTTATTGATTTGTTTTCAGGCTCCTGCTTTTCTGCTATCTCTAACTCATTAAGAGCTTCTGAATAGTTTCCCTGCTTAAAGTATACCACACCTAAGTTAATATGCGCGGCTGTAAGATTTGGATCTATTTTAATCGCGTCTTTGTACTTTTCTACTGCTTTTTCATAATCCCCGCTGAAATAGTACAGATTTGCCATATTATTGTGAGCCTCAGCATAATCCGGATTTAAATTGACCGCTTGTGTGTACTCATATAAAGCACTGCTTTTGTCATTCAGCTCCAGATATACATTTCCTAAATTATTATGGGCATCAGTATAATTGGGATTTAACGCTATCGCGCTTTTGTAAGCAGATATTGCCTTATCGTATTCCCCGATTTCTTTATATAAAACTCCTATATCATTGTATCCATTAGCATATCCGGGCCTTAATTCTATTATTTTTTTATACTCTTCGATCGCATTTTGGTATTCTTCCTTTTCTTTATAAGCAATCGCATGCCTGTTATGTTCTGACGAGGCATTTTTCGCAGCCCTTTCATGCCCCGGATAAAAGGAAATCGCTTCGTACCATAATAGCTCAGGCTTCTGATACATCTTGTTCCTCTTATATGTGATTGTACTCAGAAGAATTAAATGAATACTCATTAGACAGCATATTACAACCACGGGATGTTTCACTGACGCTTTATTTAATGCGAACATTCCTGCACTTAAATAAAACAACACCAAAAACAGAAGAAAACCCATCGAAGAAATGTACATCCGGTTTTCAGCCAGCGCGCTTGTAGTGGGAAAAAAGCTTGATGTAGGTAAAATTGTTATTAAAAACCATGCAGCTGAAAAGATAATTAATTTCCTGGCATTAAAACCGGCTCTAACTATTACAACCACTGCAGCGCTTAAAAGAGCGCATATGAGCAAAGCGGAAAATATTATTCTTGGTTCAAATATTGTTTTAGGTATGCCGACAACATGATCTATGCATAATCCAACAGGGATTAATAGCATCTGGATATACTTTACGACCACATAAGGCTGAATGATTAAATACGAAAATCTCGGCCACAGGATATCTGTTTCCATATCACCCATACCGCCTAAGAAACTGTACCTGAATACAAAAAAGATTAAAATTAAAATCCAGAAGGGAGCGTGAAGCCATTTCTTGCTGAGAACTTTCTTAATACTAAAATCACTTACTATCAAATAATCGAATAGCAGAATTATCACTGGCAGAAAAACAGCATCCTGCCTTGAAAACAATGCCATAACAAAGCATAAGATTGACATAACATAGATAAACCTTTTTCTGTTATTATTTGAGAAAAACAAAAGAAGTGAGGATAAACAGAAAAACATAGACAAGAGTATTGAGCGGCTGAATATGTAAGATACGGCTGACGTATTTATGGGATGTACTGCAAAGAAAAGCGCCGTAAAGAGTGGAACGAAATAGAAATCCTTATTCATATTAAGCATCAACCGCTTTACGAGCATAAATACAAACAGTGTGTTTAATATGTGCAGGATGACATTAAAAAGATGATAGCCAAAAGTATCCAGCTTGCCAAAATTATAATTCAATGCGAATGAAAAATATGTCACAGGCCTTGAAGGATCATTCCTGAATGTAGTTTTAGCTTCGCTATAGGGATATATGAGTTTCTTTCCGATTTCATATAGTTTCTTAATATCAGGATTGTTTAGTATTTTGGATGTATCATCAAATAAAAAAGGAGATTTGATGGAACCCGAATAAAGAACAAGTATAATTGAGGAGAATGCCGCAAACAGTGTGAAATTTAATATATATTTTCTCAATAGATTATCTCTCCAAATCCCGCAATCATACCTATTTTATCAAATTATTGGTTCTCAGTTAATGGGAAAGAGTTTACTTTAAATTTGACGATCCTGTCAGGTTGGAACCTGTTTTAGGGGACCCAGCGGTTAACCGTTTCGTGTTTTTGATTGATTAAAGCTGCCTTTCTTCTCCATATGTATAGTTGACAATTTTACTCTTGCTTAAATCAACATTCGGCACTATAACAATCGCCTTGTCTTCTCCAATAAAACGAGAACGCCGCATACCTATATCAAGAACTTCAACTTTTTCACCCGAGGGCAGCTTTATAATATCACCTTCTCGGAAAGGCGTATCAATTAGAATAAGAAAGCCTGATATGATATTGGCAATTGTGTCTTGCGCGGCAAGCGCGATAGCAAGCGTGCTCACACCTAGTGTCGCAACCAGAGCGCTGGTATTGATACCGTAAAACGGAAGAATAAGAATAATTGCAATTGCCCATATAAGGATTTTATCCACTTTAGAAAAAAGCGCGAGTAATCTGTCATCCAAATGAGAAGGTGTTTTGAGTGCAATATTTTTTCTATACCACTCAAGGATGGAATCCACAATCTTCTGAACAATATATGCTATACAGACGATAAATATCGTAATAATATATTTTTTTATGCTTTTGTGCGAGTCAACTGATAGTATCGGTACGATTTTTATTTTAAAGAAAATATATGCACTAAGCGCAGCAACAAAAAGAAAGATAGATAAAAATGTTTTTTTTAATAATATCTTGAACATGCGGTTTTTATTATTGGTTATAATAATACTTCTTTTGATAATTCAATGTCAATATTATCTTTTCACGTATTTTTTCGATCTAACTTTAACCTCATATTTTAAGTTTCACGGCGCAGGCTTTTACGCGCGCTGTACGAAAGGTTATTTTTGCGCAGACGGATAGACCTTGGAGTTATCTCTACGAGCTCATCTTCTTTAATAAATGTTATTGCTTTTCCGATGGTCATGGGAGGCACAGGTTTCAGCATTATTATTCCGTCACTGCTTTTACTGCGCATATTGGTGAGTATTTTTTCTTTACATATATTAACATTCAGGTCATTATCCCTTGATGATTCCCCAACCACCATTCCCTCATAAACAGGATCCCCCGGATTTACAAAAATGTTCCCTCTATTCTCAAGATTGCTTATAGCATAAGGCACAGCTGTTCCAGCCCTGTCAGAAACAAGCGATCCTGTTATCCTTGTTCCTAAATCACCCCTGTACTGCTCATACCCTTTGAGATAAGAGCTCATAATACCTGTTCCCCTTGTATCGGTCAGGAATTCACTTCGGTATCCTATGATCGCGCGTACAGGTATACTGAATTCAAGGCGCACCCGGCCTGTTCCGTGATTCACCATATTAAGCATCTTCCCTTTGCGCTGGGATATCTTGTTAGTTATAACACCTATATGAGATTCATCCGCGTCAATAAAAAGATGCTCAACAGGTTCAAGTTTTATTCCTTTTTTTTCTTTAAATATAACATGAGGCCTGCCAACACTTAATTCATACCCTTCCCTGCGCATGGTCTCAAGCAGTATTTCCATCTGAAACTCACCCCTGCCCTTAACTATAAATGAATCTGAATCAGATGACTCCTCAACCTGTATGCCAACATTAAGCAGGGTCTCTTTGTGCAAACGCTCCCTTATTTTACGCGACTGAACAAAGACTCCCTCTTTACCCACAAGAGGAGATGTGTTTGTGGAGAACATCATAGACATGGTAGGCTCATCAACACTAATCCTTGGCAATGGCATGGGAAAATCCTTAGCACATATAGTATCTCCGATAGATACATTTTCAATACCGGCAAGTATTACAATATCTCCAGGGTCAACCGTGTCAACAGTTTCAAGAGAAATCCCGTTGTATACCTGCAGTTTGGTTACCCGCAATGGAAGTTCTTTTCCTTTTTCTTTTAAACAGACCAGGTTATCATTACATTTTACGGAGCCGTTAAAAACCCTTCCTATGGCAAGCTGGCCCATATAATCAGAATAATCAAGATCAGCCACAAGCATCTGAAACGGCTCATCCGGATTATAAGCGGGACCAGGAACATTCATAATTATAGAGTCAAATAGAACTGCAAGATTTTTTCCTTCTTCACTCAGTTTCTTTTTTGCTATACCTTCCCTACCTACCGCGTACAGCACAGGAAAGTCAAGATCCTCATCAGTAGCGTCTAAATCAATAAAAAGATCATATATTTCATTAAGAACTTCTTTTGGACGCGCGTCTTTTCTATCTATCTTATTTATTACCACAATCATCTTGATTCCTTCTTCAAGCGCCTTCTTTAGCACAAACCTGGTCTGAGGAAGGGGCCCTTCTCCAGCGTCAACCAACAGTATAGCCCCGTCAACCATACTCAAAGATCTCTCAACCTCCCCGCCAAAATCCGCATGCCCTGGAGTATCAAGTATATTGATACGAGTATCCTTCCACCAAATTGAACAGTTCTTTGCCGCTATTGTTATACCACGTTCCTGCTCAAGATCCATGTTGTCCATAACACGATCAAAGACTTTTTGGTTTTCACGGAAAATTCCGCTTTGACGCAGCATAAAATCCACAAGGGTAGTTTTACCGTGGTCCACATGAGCTATAATAGCTATATTTCTTATTCTTTTGTTATGTTTGATTTTCTTCATAAAATAAAAAACCACATTCCAGTAGTGCTAAAATGTGGTTATAAACCCTGTTTATCTCCACCAACTGATTTATTAGGGAGCACATAGACGCACATAGGGACGTCGGCACATAGGGACGGCACATAGGGGACGGCACATAGGGACGTAGTTAGACAATACGGCACATAGGGACGGGCACATAGGGACGTAGTTAGACAATACGATATTCATTTTCATAAGCTATTTTTCTGCCTCGGCATATTGCCGAACTTATTGAAGATTTAGTTACCCCAAAATACTTTGCAAGCTCTGCACCTGTAATTGCTAATTTCTCGTGCCCAAAATATGTGATTAAACTTCTTGCCTGCGACAATTTGCTTCTTCTACTTTCTCGTTTTATCTCTTTTTCATCTACGCCAAGCAATTCGCATACACTTGTCACCAGCTTTTTAATATCCCACCCTTCTTTTTTCAGCTTTTCTTTAAGTTCC
>JBDROU010000056.1:0-56800 GCA_043809745.1 bacterium | reverse complement strand
TACTAATCGGTCGCAGTCTTTGTTGCTCATAATCAGCCTCTCTTTCATAGTACCCCCTCACTCTTCAAGGGTACTTATTTCTTTGCTGATTATGCAATTTCTATTTGTCGTAATTATGAAATTTTAATAAAATTTTGACAGCTTATGTGATGACAAATATAAATAATTATCTAATTGTGTTGTAGTAAGCATATCTTGTATAATCTCCATATCAATCAAATGTTCAGGGATTGCTATTAGCAGGAGGCATATTATGAAAACATTTCAGGAAATCATTTCGGTTGCAGTTAAAATTGAAGAAGAAGGGGCTGAATTTTATCGTAAAACAGGTCAAAAATCGAAAAATCCTTTGGTTGCTGCTACATTTGAGTTTCTGGCGAATGAGGAGGATAAACATGTGAAATTATTCAAGGAGTATGCTCAAAATAAAAAAAATATTAATGTTCAAGCGCTTGAACATGCTCATATTAGTCCGAGAGATGGAATAAAAAAAATATTTGATGAAAAATCAAAGCAGCGAATCCAAAATATAGCTTCAAAAGATTCGGATAAAGTGGATGCTTATAATGAGGGCATTAAGATTGAGCAGAAATCATATCAGCTGTATAAATCCCATATAAATACAGTAGATCGAGAAGATGAAAAAAGATTGCTTCAATACCTGTGTGATCAGGAAAGCAGTCATTTAGAAATTCTTCAGGGATCTAAGGATTTTTTAGAGAATCCAGCTGACTGGTTCCAAAAAGAAGAAAGATGGATGCAGACATAATGTCTCCTTTCAAGTAGAGACCTTAGCAAATACAGTTAGTATTAATTACTTCTTGCGTTTATGCGCTATTCTGTTATAAAATGTATAGCAAATTCCGATGAATAATAACACTATGTACACATCAATAATAGTTTCTTTTTTAGGTGTTGGCCTATTTCTTTATTTTATTTATGTAAAATTCGAGATTTATAAGATTAAAAATAAGCTAAATGAAAAAATTAAATTTAACCAAGAGTCATATATTGAGAGTCTTAACAAAATAGACAACTTAATAATGATGCTTATAAGTATTCATGAATTCGGCATGACGACATTGGGTATGTCTTCGAGGGATGAGCTCACAAAGTCTATACTTGATAGCGCTTCGAGGTTAGTCCATGCAGAGATGGGATCTTTGATGTTATTGGAAAGGGAAACCCGGGAGCTGGTAATTGTAGTTGCAAAAGGATTGCCGAGAGGTGTTGTTACGCAAACCAGGGTTGCAATCGGAGAGGGTATTGCAGGCAAGGTAGCTCAGATGGGAAAAGCTATTCATGTAGAGGATATTGAATCCGATCCGAGGTTCTTGCGTACAAACTTAGAAAGATACGGTTCTAAGTCGTTTATAAGTGTGCCGCTAAGGGTTAAGAGCAGGGTTATAGGTGTACTTAATATCAATAGCAATAGTTCGGATAGAATATTTGATGAAAGGGACCTAAAGCTGCTGACCATACTTGCCGACCAGGCTGCTATAACACTTGAAAATTTCGATTTGTATGAGAATCTTCAGCAATTTTATTTAGAGATGGTGCAAACTCTTGCGAGAGCTATAGATGCTAAAGACTCATATACACATGAGCATGCAGATAGAGCTAAGTATTTTGCCGGGGAGGTTGCCAGGGAACTTAATTTGCCGGAACAAATTGTCAGGCATATTGAATATGCTGCATTAATGCATGATGTAGGTAAAATCGGAATTGATGAAAAAATATTGAATAAAACAGGACAACTCTCGCCCGAAGAAGTAAAGGTTATTCGGAAACACCCTGCTATTGGAAATAGAATTATTGCTCCTGTTGCATTTTTGGCTCCTGTTGCGCCTATGGTCCTTTACCATCAAGAGTGGTATAATGGACAGGGTTATCCGGATGGTTTAGCCGGGGAAGAGATACCTTTAGGAGCAAGGATTGTTGCTATTATTGATGCGTACGATGCTATGACGTCTGATAGGCCGTACAGGAAAGCATTGAAAAAGGAGTTTGCCGTAACAGAATTGAAAAAGTATGCTGGTATACAATTTGATCCAAAGGTTGTAGAAGCTTTCTTGCGAGTTTTAGAAAAAGAAGAAAAAAAATTTATAAAAAACAAAAATTAGTTTTACATGTTATATATAATAGCAACACCCATAGGTAATCTTGAGGATATTTCCTTAAGGGCGCTCAGAATACTTAAGGAAGTCGATTTTATCGCATGTGAAGATACGCGTCAGACTCAAAAGCTGTGCAACGCATACAATATTCAGGGGAAATTAATTAGTTATCATCAACATAGCAGCAGAAAAAAAACGGATTTTATACTAGAAAAACTTGAAGAAAATAAAAGTGTGGCAGTTGTGTCGGATGGAGGTACGCCTGGCATATCTGATCCTGGTTGCGCGATTGTAAGATCAGCGGTTGATAGGGGTTTGCCGTTCACGCAGCTACCCGGACCGTCAGCCCTTATTGGAGCATTGATTCTTTCTGGATTTTCAACTGATGGATTTCTTTTTTTGGGATTTTTACCGAGGAAGCATGGAAAGATAAGGAAAGTATTAGAATCCAGCAAGATGCTTAATAAAACAACGATCTTTTATGAGTCCCCTTTTAGAATAAAAAAAACTCTTCAAATACTCCGAGAGATATTTGATGATACATTGAAAGTTTCGATTGCGCGCGAGCTTACCAAAAAATTCGAAGAAATTCTCAGAGGGCCATTAGAATTTGTGGTAGAAGAAATTAAAAATAAAGAGCTTAAAGGAGAGTGTACTGTAGTTTTCTCGCAAGAATAAAGATTGCTAAACAGGAGGCATTATGATAAGAGTTTCAATAATCGGCGCAACTGGATATACTGGCGGGGAACTAATAAAACTTTTATTGAGACACCCGCGTGTACATATTAGCATGCTTACTTCGCAAAGTAATGCGGGTAAGAAGATATCGGATATTCATGTTTTTCTTAAGGGAAAATGCGATATAGTCTGCAGGAAATTCCAGCTTGATAAATTAATTCACAACAGCGATGTAATATTTTCTTGTTTGCCTCATGGCGCCGTAGTAGAGCATGCAAAACATATGCTAAAAGGCAATAAAATACTTATTGATTTGTCGGCAGATTTCAGGCTTAAGGATGCAGCAGAATATAAGAAGTGGTACATGTTTACACATAAGGCTCAGGATTTATTATCTGAGGCTGTTTATGGATTATCTGAGTTAAATAGAAAAAATCTGAAGAAGGCACAATTGATTGCTAATCCTGGATGCTATGCAACAGCATGTCTTTTATCATTAGCTCCGATTATTAAAAGCAAATCAGTGGTTTTAGACAGCATTATTATAGATGCTAAATCTGGGGTAAGCGGTGCAGGAAGAAAGCTAAATCTATTATATCATTTTGCTGAAGCAAATGAAAATGTGCTTGCCTATAAAGTAGCGGAACACAGACATATTCCTGAGATTGAACAAGAATTAAGCTTACTTGCAAATCATGAGGTTAAAATTACATTTGTGCCGCATCTTATACCGTTGGATAGAGGTATAATGGTTACATGTTATACAAGGCTGTCAAAAAAAATGAAAGCTGATAGCATATACAAGATGTATAAAGACTTTTATAGCGGGGAACCATTTATTCAAGTTTTACCGTTGGGGGAATTCCCTACTGTAAAAGCTGTTTTGAATACAAATAACTGCTGGATTGGTTTAAAGTTAGTTGAAAAGACAAGAGAGCTAATTATCATTGGAGTACTGGATAATCTTTTGAAAGGCGCTTCAGGACAGGCTGTTCAGAATATGAATATCGCATGCGGTTTTCAAGAGACAGTTGCCTTACTGTAGCTGATTAAATATTAAAAAGATATAACTTATTTAGGGGTTTTATGTTCCCAAAAGGTTTTAAGGTTTTAGGTATTCATTCAGGCATATATAAAAACAAAAAGAAAAAAGACTTGGCGGTTTTTTATTCCGATGTTCCTACAAAGGCTTCCGCTGTATTTACTACTAGCAAGCTGCTGTCCGCTGCAATAACATACAGCAAAAAGAATTTGAATAAGTCATCCATTAAAGCTATTACTGTAAACTCTGGATGCGCGAATACCTGTACAGGGAGCAGGGGGCTTGAACATGCGAAGCTGATTGCAGCAGAAACCGCAAAAGGATTAAATATTGAGCCTAATGATGTGCTGCTTGCTTCAACGGGAATTATCGGTACTTTTTTGCCTATTAATAAAGTGCTTGTAGGCGTTCGAAAAATAACCAAGGATATCTATTTCCATAATAAATCGATCCCTTCCTCAGGTGCTGAGGCTATAATGACAACAGATACCCAAAAGAAAATCAGCACCAGGAACTTCAAGGTTTCTAACAGAAAGGTTTCTTTATGGGGCTGCGCAAAAGGATCCGGTATGATTCATCCTCAGATGGCAACCATGCTTAGTTTTGTTTTATGTGATGTGAGCATGCCTGTTTCGCTTTTAAGAAGGGCGTTAAAAGAAGCTGTGGATCAGTCTTTTAACTCGATTAGTATTGATGGTGAAACCTCACCAAATGATACAGTATATATTCTTGCTAACAATGCTTCTGGTATCAAAATAAATAATGCCGGTTCACTGCCATTTAGACAATTCCAGCGAAGCCTGAATGAAGTGTGCTTAGAACTTGCTAAGAAGATTATCGAAGATGGGGAAGGCGCAAGAAAATTCATTGAGATGAATGTGTTAAGAGCAAAAAATTTGGGAGCTGCTAAAAAAATAGCAATGCTTGTGGCTACATCCCCGTTAGTGAAGACTGCATTTGCTGGGGGTGATGCAAATTGGGGTAGGATTTTTGCAGTAATTGGTAGATCAGGAGTTGAAGCTAATCTAAACAAAATAGATATTTATTTTAATAATATAATGGTGGTAAAAAACGGACTCGGGATATCTAAGGCATTAAAGCGCGCTTCGAGTTCTTTATTAAGAAGAATTAATATTGTGGATATAATTATGAATCAAGGAATAGCGCAAGCGCAATATTTAACATGTGATCTAACGGAGATGTATGTTAGAATAAATGCTAATTTCTTAACTTAAACAATTTTGGGATAATAGTTTCCGATTGCTTATGAATAAAAAAGCAAAACAAATCCTTTTTAATAGAAAAAACATGAAAAATATTAAAAAGGTCAGTACAGATGTGTCGACCGGGGGGATTGTTGCATTTCCTACTGACACTGTATATGGACTTGGGACAAATTTTTTAAACCCTGATTCTATAAATAGAATATATAAAATTAAGGGAAGAAGTTTTAATAAACCGCTTGTGTTAATGATTGCAAATAGGCAGGACCTTCAGAATTTAGCGGTTAATATTTCGGAAAGTGTATATAGAATAATCGATAATTTCTGGCCGGGTCCTCTGACCTTGATATTTAACTCTTCAACGCTTGTTCAGATGCTGACAGGTAAGAAAACCGTAGCTGTGAGGATGCCTGGACATCCAATGCTGCTGGAATTCTTAAAGTGTTGCCCTAAGCCGCTGGCTACGACCAGCGCAAATATATCTGGGAAAGAGAGCTGTTTGAAAGCTTCCCAGGTTAAGAAACTTTTTGAAAAAAAGATTGACTACATACTAAACGGGGGAGAAACTAAGTATAAAAAAGAGTCCACAATATTGGATGTAAGCGCATATCCGTACAATATATTAAGGGAAGGGGTTATCACAAAAAAGGATCTGAATGAGTTTTTCTAGGGTTAACTCTTTATTGTACGTGTGTACCGGGAATACCTGCCGAAGCTACATGGCCGAGATGTATACTAAAAAGTTGCTTCGTGAAAGAAAGAAAAATGATATTAAGGTATCTTCAGCAGGGATAGCTGCTGAAAAATCTTTTAAGATACCTAAAGAAGTTAAACAGATAATGTTGTCTAACGGTATTGAATATGTTGAGCGAAAAGCGGTTAAAATTAATCGTGAGTTGATTGATAATTATGATTTAATAGTTGTTATGGAAAAAAAACAGAAGTTAAAGTTAATTGAGAAATTTCCAATAGCAGCTAACAAGATTATTTTGTTTAAGGAATATGCGGGTCTTCCTAAGGGGGATGTCGTTGATCCGATAGGAATGTCCCAAGAAATGTATCAAAATACATTTCTTACAATTCGTGACGGGGTAGAAAATATTTTGAGAAAGATGGAAATTAAACCTACGGGATTATAATTTTCGCAATAGATACTTTTTAACAAGGGGTAATGGGATTATGAGTAATTTAAAGGCATTTGATCCAGAAATATTTAATGCTGTTAAGAATGAGATTAAAAGGCAAAATGACGGCCTTGAACTGATAGCTTCTGAAAATTATGTTTCACAGGAAGTATTAGAAGCTCAAGGATCTGTACTTACCAATAAGTATGCTGAAGGATATCCCGGAAAGAGATATTATGGAGGATGCGAGTTTGTTGATGTAGCGGAGGATCTTGCCAGAAGTAGAGCTAAACAGTTGTTTAATTGCGAGCATTGTAATGTACAGCCTCATTCCGGCTCACAGGCTAATATGGCCGTATATATGGCTGAACTTAAGCCTGGCGATCAGATTATGGGCATGAACCTCTCACACGGAGGCCATCTTACGCACGGGCATCCGTTGAATTTTTCTGGTTTTTTGTATAAAGTGGTTGCCTATGGGGTGGACAAGGATAGCGAACAGATTGATTATCAACAGATGGAGTCACTTGCTTTAGAGCATAAGCCAAAGATGATAGTCGCAGGAGCGAGTGCTTATCCCAGAATAATAGATTTTGAAAAAATAAGAAAAATCGCAGATTCGATTGGCGCGATAGTAATGGTTGATATAGCGCATATAGCTGGACTCATTGTTGCAGGTTTTCACCCTTCGCCGGTCCCTACAGCGGATTTTGTTACAACAACAACGCACAAAACATTAAGGGGGCCAAGAGGAGGGATGATCCTTTGTAAAGAGCAGTATGCTAAAAAGCTTGATACTATGGTGCTCCCGGGTATTCAGGGAGGCCCCTTGATGCATATCATAGCAGCTAAAGCGGTGGCTTTTAAGGAGGCCTTGAGTCCTGAATTCAAAGAATATCAAAACCAGGTGATTAAGAATGCTAAGGTTTTAGCTAAATGTTTAGCTGAGAAGAATTTTAGAATAGTATCTGGAGGAACTGATAACCATCTGGTTTTGGTTGATTTAAGATCCAAAAAGATAAATGGTAAAGAAGCGCAGAACTGTCTCGAGAAAGCAGGCATAACTGTTAATAAGAATACTATACCGTTCGATCCTGAAAAACCGTTTGTTACTTCAGGTATACGTTTAGGAACACCCGCTATAACTACAAGAGGGATGAAAGAAAAAGAGATGGAACAGGTAGCCGCTTGGATAGATGAGTCAATAGCTAACAGAGACAATGATGCAAAATTAAACAGTATCAAGTCAGAAATAAAAATATTCTGCAGTAAATGGGGGAAGATCCCGACTATTAGCTAGAAATAGTATATGATAAAGATTTATATAACAGGTTTTATCAGTTCATTTGTTTTGGTTTTGCTATTTACTCCATTAAGTTTTTGGTTAGCCAAGGTATTTAATGTGTATGATCAGCCCGATGCGCGGAAGGTGCATACACATCCAATTCCTAGATGGGGTGGTTTTGCGATATTTTTTAGCATTTTAGTTACTATCATATTTATTTGTTTATTTTCTGCAGAGTTTAAGGCATTATTAGATTACAGGCACAAAATTTTAGATGACGGTAAGCTGATTGAATATTTATCGATATTTAAGCAACTTTCCGGTATTTTTTTAGGCGCTGCAGTAATATTTGTTTTGGGCATTATTGATGATAAAAAGAGTGTTCCTTCACTTCCTAAACTGTTGGTGCAGATAATTGCAGGATATATTGCGCTGGATTATGGCGTTAGAATCTCAGGATTGCAGCTTCCTTTTAGTGATAAATATTTCCAGCTGCCTCTTATCTTAAGCCAGGCGATAACTATATTTTGGATTATAAGTTTTGTAAATATAGTAAATCTTGTTGATGGGTTGGATGGATTGGCTGCCGGACTTGTAGCGATTATAGCGGGAACATTTTTAGTTGTAGCTGTACTGCAGGGTGAGACAAGGGTATTGTTTTATGCCAAGCAGCTAAAACTGGCCTCGGTTATATCAGCTTGTTTGTTTGGAGCTTGCTTGGCATTTTTGTTTTTTAATTTTAGTCCTGCAAAGATATTTTTAGGTGATGGCGGAGCTCTGACTTTAGGGTATCTTCTTGGCGCTATTACCATTATTGGAACATTGAAAACAGCTGCTTTGGTTAGCTTCATTATCCCGCTTGTGGTTGTTGCGCTGCCTACAATAGATGTTTTAATCGCTATCATCAGGCGCATGAAGAACCGTCAACCTATTATGATGCCGGATAAAGGGCATATGCATCATCGTTTGCTTGCGATGGGATGGACGCAGAAGGAAATAGTTCTTTTAATGTATGTAATTACATTAGTGTTATCAATAGTTTCTATATTGATAACGGTTTATAAAAGTTAATCCGGGAAACGATTTATATATTTTAAAAGAAGGAGGGAGCATGGAATATTCATTTGATATTGTTTCGAAAATTAATTTCCAAGAAGTAACAAATGCTATAGATCAAGCAGCAAGAGAGATTTCTAACCGGTATGATTTCAAAGGGACTAAATCGCAGATACAACAAGAAAAAGAAGATGTGGTAATTTTAGCGGATGATGATTACAAGCTCAAGAGTATTCTGGAAATTTTGCTGAAAAGATTTGCGTCCCGCGGAATACCAACCAAAAATCTGCGGTATAAACAGAAAGAGCCTGCGCAAGGAGGATGTATTAGACAGAGGATTTCTATACAACAGGGAATCCCACAGGAAACAGCAAAACAGATTGTAAGACTGATTAAAGATAACAAGTTTAAAGTTCAAGCGTCAATACAATCCGATCAGGTAAGGGTTTCAAGTAAAGCTAAGGATGAGCTGCAGGTGGTGATAGCATACTTAAAGAATTCTAATATTGACCTTGATCTGCAGTTTGTGAATTACAGATAATTGTTATGAAAAAAACTGATTTAAGCCTGGGTGTAAGTTATTTTGGAAATTATTATAAAAGCCATGCGAAAAAGGATTTATCTGAGATAAGCGGTTGCTGCAACTATGTTGTGCTGCCTTTCAGCGAGTCCGATCTTATATTTCATAAGGGAGCTTTTGGCGAGATTGTTAAGGAAGCCAGGCGTATGGGCTTAACCGTATGGGTTGATCCGTGGGCTCTTGGGGGAGTATTCGGTGGGGAGGCTTTTTCTAAGTTTCTATTGGAGCACAGGAGGGCGTGGCAGTTTCTTTCTAACGGAAGATCTGTTCCATGCGCATGTTTTAATAATCCGGATTTTCGTTTATATATGAAAGATTGGATTAGAACGATTTCTACTTTGGGCGGGCAGGTTATTTTTTGGGATGAGCCGCATTACTACATGGATATCAATCTGGAGTTAAAAGGCATATATGCATGTACGTGCTGGGTATGCAGGGAGAAATATAAAAAGGAATTTGATTGTGATATGCCTGACAGACTTGATGCCAGATCTAGAGATTTTCGTTTAAATACTATAGGCTCATTTTTAGAAGATATGATGAGTTTTGCTAAAAAGCAGGGGTTGAAGAACGCATTGACGATCTATGCTATCAGAGGCATTGCGCAATATGATTTGATCTGGGAAAGGGCAGCTTCATTATCCAATGTTGATATATTTGGATGTGATCCGTATTGGCGCTGGCATTTTAAGCATAACCCGCGGAAGTTTGTTTGGGATTTCTCAAAAAGGGTAGTTGACAGCTGCAATAATTATAAAAAAGAGCCTCATATCTGGATACAGGCAATGAAACTGCCTAAGGGGAAAGAATATGAGATAGAAGATGCAGCGATTGCTGCGTATGATGCCGGTGTAAGGAATATGGCTGCCTGGAGTTATGACGGCGGGGAGCTGATTGATGGACTATATTCACCCAGGTATGATTTGGTTTGGAAGACGGTTTCAAAAGCTTTTAAGAAATTGAGGAAATTGTAATGGATCATTTTGCTTTTCTTGATATAGAAACTTCATTTAGTGGTACGATTACGGTAACAGGGGTATTCAGACCATTAATTGGTTCCAGGCAGTTGGTCGGCGATAACAATAATAAGCAAAATATTCTTGAATTATTACAAGGTGTAAAAAAGATTTTTACTTATAATGGTTCCAGATTTGATTTCCCGGTAATTCAACGCTTTACGGGTGTTAACTTGGGTGAGGTTTTTGAACACAGAGATTTAATGTTTGATTGCTGGTCTAATAATCTTTACGGTGGTCTTAAAAAGGTTGAGATGCTACTAGGAATATCGCGTGATACAGAAGGAATCTCCGGATATGATGCGCTTCTTCTTTGGGAAAGCTATATAAAAGGTGATCGGGAATCATTAGAAGTTTTGCTCCGATATAATAGAGAAGATGTAGAGAATCTTGAAGTGTTAGCAAAGAAATTAAATATTATTTGAGTGCAATTATTGCAAAAACGTTAAAAAGGAGAACATATGCCGGTGGAAATTATTGATGGGAAAAAGGTCGCAGCAGAGATTAGAAGCGAAGTAAAAGCTGAAATAAGCACTTTAAGCAAAAAACCGGGACTTGCAACTGTTTTGGTGGGAGAAGATCCGGCCAGTGAAATATATGTAAAAAGCAAGATAAAAGCCTGCGAAGAAGTTGGGATTTATTCTGAGCATTACCAGTTAGATGCAAATATACCTGAAACTGAGCTTCTTTCAACGCTCAAGAAATTAAATGAAAAGGATAAAATAAATGGAATATTAGTACAGCTGCCGCTTCCGCCGCATATTAATTCTGATACAGTTATAAATGCTATCTCGCCGGAAAAGGATGTTGATTGCTTTCATCCGATTAACTTGGGAAAGTTTTTTACCAAAAAAACGTGGAAAGAGATGGAAGAATTAACATTTCTTCCGTGCACCCCTGCGGGAGTAATTGAGCTTTTCAAGAGGTATTCAATTTCTTTGCAAGGAAAAAAATTGGTAATATTGGGCAGGTCTAATATTGTTGGTAAACCTTTGGGGATGATGTGTTTGGCTAATAATGCAACTGTGTGTTATTGCCATTCAAGGACTGTTGATTTGCCCAAGGTAACCAGCCAGGCGGATATCGTAGTTGCTGCTATCGGAAAGGGAAGATACGTAACAAAGGATTTTGTTAAAGATGGAGCGGTTGTTGTGGATGTCGGTATGAACCGGACTAATACCGGATTGGCCGGGGATGTTGATTTTGAGAATATTAAGAAAAAAGCCTCATATATAACTCCTGTTCCAGGCGGGGTTGGGCCTATGACGATAGCAATGCTTATGAAAAATACATTAAGATCTGTTTTGGCACTGAAATGAGTTTAACTAAATTAAGAAATATTAGCGGCCAGGCATTTGTGATAATACTAATGATACTGCTGGTTGTATTGCTGTTTATACCTGTGAGTATGTTTCTTGTGAATGATTATGATAATAAGTATTTCAGCAAGGAATATCAAGAATCTATATATAATATTTTTGAAGAGGGGTATAAAAAGCTGGATAATTTTGGATATGAAAAATTGGTGAGAGGCGAAAGAATTCCAGGATATAGTTTTGACATGACGCATACTTATAAAAATGGCAGTAAATCGATCAATTATATTATAGATGTATCAGCAGATTCAAAACTGCCTGATAATATCTGGATGACAGTTTTTTCTAAATCAAAGTTGAATGAAATTAAGGGATTCAGGAGATTGTATCGTGTAACTTCAATTGTGGGTCCTTTATGGGGGAAGAGCATAAATTTAAGAAAGAAATTGAACGTTCATTGGGGAACGATTTTTGCTTCCAAACTTATAGAAGCCGGATGGGATACTTTTCCCAGAAAGTATTCAGCAGGGGAAGTGGTTAATCGTGATAACAATGGTATTGAAAGGCCAAATACTGACTGTACCGAATGGTGGAGTTATCAGTACTTATCTGAATTTCCGGGGATTGATTTAGAGAGTATTAAGTTGAAATCTAAAGAAGAAGGAAGATACTTTGATAAAGACAATCTTGTTCAAACCGGCGTCCAAGATGATGGCAGAAGCCATTGGTATTTTGAGAACGATGTAAAGTTTGAAGGTGAGTATTTCTTGAAAGGTATTGTAATAGTTTTTGGCAATCTTGAATTAAGCGGATATGGGAATGGTGTAAAAACAGTAGAACTCGGGGAAAAAATTTGGAAAGAATACAGGAATATAGATACTACCGCAATGGATGAATATCCTGCGGATGTAGGGTATAATAAAAACTCAAATACATATTCTTTTAATAAACAAAATCCTTTATGGCTTGATGGTTTCTTATATGTTGGGGGCAATTTAATCGTAAAAAATCATCATTCTCTGTATGGGGCTATGGTAATAAAGGGAGATATCATTGATTCCGGCAGTGTGTCAGTTTATTATAATGATATGCTCGAAATTCCGGTTAAATCTAAAGTAATAGTGCCATATGAGCTGGAGGAGTTGGATATGAATGACAAAAAGGATGCAACTCTTGAATGGCCTGCAAAAGCATACTCTGATGCAACAATATACTAAATGCTCGCTAATAAGTTAATTTTCTAATTAAAGATTAATGAATAAAAAAGGAATATTTATTACTTTTGAAGGTACGGAAGGGTCCGGAAAAACAACCCATGCAAAAAAACTCACTGCTTATTTGCGAAAGAAGGGTTTTAGCGTCGTATTTACCAGAGAACCGGGCGGGACTAAACTAGCTGAAGGTATAAGGAATATAGTCCTCAATAAAAAAGAAAGTGTGGTGCCGCTGGCTGAATTGATGTTATATGAGGCCAGCCGCGCGCAGCATATTGAGGAACTAATAAAGCCTAATCTAGATAAAGGCAAAATCGTTATCTGCGACCGTTTTACAGATTCAACCATTGCTTACCAGAGTTTTGGGCGCGGATTAGACATAAAGGTTATTGCAGAACTTAATAAAATCGTTACTCGGGACGCTGAACCTGATTTGACAATATTCATTGATCTCCCGGTAGAAAAAGGATTAAAGAGAGCCAGAGCGCAGTTGGGAAAGGATGGGGCTAATCGTTTAGAGAATGAGAGCATTAAGTTTCATAAAAAGGTAAAAAAGGGATTTCAATATCTTTTGAAGAGTTATCCAAATAGAATAAAATTAGTAAGACAGGATAAAGATTCAAGGGCTACTTTTGCCAAGATTTGCAATATTGTTGATACTTTCTTAAAGTAGGGTAAATAAATGTTCAGTTTTTCAAATATTAAAGGACAAGATTACGCTGTCAAAATACTTAAGAATCAGTTTAAGAATAGCCGTTTGCCTCATTTCTATATATTTCATGGACAAAAAGGCGTGGGCAAGCAAAGTACCGCTAAGGCTTTTGCAAAACTGTTGAATTGTAACAGCCCGACAATTGATATTGACAGCTGTAACGAATGCCGCAGTTGCCGTTTAATTGAACATGAAAATAATCCGGATGTCATCAATCTGGATTTTGAATGGCAGGCTCAAATCCTGGGTACAAAAGAGAAGAAAAGAAGTTTTTATTATAAGATAGAAACAATTCATGAATTGGTGCGCAGGTTAAATTTTGTTTCAGGCGAGAATATCTTTAGAGTAATAATATTTGATCAAGCAGACAGGCTTACGGACGACGCTTCGGGCGCTCTTCTTAAAACGCTGGAAGAACCGCCGGGAAGGACTATTTTTATATTTATAACAGATAAAATACACAAAATACTTCCTACAATAATATCAAGAAGCCAGATGATCAACTTTTATCCTTTAAGCAAAAAACTTTTCAAGGAAGTAGCGGCTAATCTTAGTTATGAAGTAACAGATCAGGATTATTATTCCTATAATGCCTCGCCTGGTTTACTGGCAGAGTCTTCTAAAGGGGAGGATATGTCCGGCGGCGATATTTTTGTTAATTTTCTTAAAAAAGGCGCTAATTCAGCCGATATGATTGAATGGCTGGATACGCTTACGGGAAGCAAAGATACTATGGATGATTTTTTGAAGGGATTGCTTGAAACTTACCGCCGTAATAAATATCTAACTAATGCGGAGATGGACCATGTCAAGTATATTTTGCAGGCAGGTTATAGGCATGAGCATTTTGTTAATCCCCAGCTTATTTGCCTTGATCTATTCTTAAAAATGAAGGAGTTATAATATATGCCGATTCTCGTGGGTGTTCAGATAAGAAAAACAAAGGATAAATATTATGCGGATGCAGGCCATCATGATTTGAGCTGTAATGATAAAGTTATTGTTGAAACGGATGATGTACAGGAGGTTGGCATAGTAGTTGAACCCGAAAGAATGATAGAGAAAGATACTGGTGAAATTGGGAAAGTAGTGCGTAAGTTAACAGTTGAGGATCAAAAAAGGATAATTGATAATAAAGCAAAAGCAAAAAAAGCATTATTGGTAGTTCTTGATAATATAGAAGCTCGCGATCTTGATATGAAATTAACATTTATTGATTTTACTTTCGATCGTTCAAAACTCTTTATTTATTATACAGCTGATAACCGGGTGGATTTCAGGGTGCTCATTAAGGATTTAGGCCATATATTAAAGACAAGGATTCAGATGGTGCAAATAGGCGTGCGGGATGAAGCTAAGATGATTGGCGGGTTAGGACCTTGCGGGCAGGTGTTGTGCTGCAACAGGTTTTTGAGGGATTTTACGCCTGTAAGCATGGAGATGGCTAAAGAGCAGGATATAGCCCTGAATGTCGCTAAGATTTCAGGGGTATGCGGCAGGCTTATGTGCTGTGTGTCATTTGAATACAATCATTATTCTGAAACTAAAAAAGAGCTGCCAAAAGTAAAAAGCAAAGTCAAGACTCCGGAAGGTGAAGGGACTGTAATAATGGTAAACTGTATTTCAAAGGAAATAACGGTTGATCTGGGCGAAGGGAAGGTTTCTAAATTCCCATGCTGCAAAGTGCGAGAGAAGAAATGAAGAGATATTATTTTACGACACCTATTTATTATGTAAATGATATACCGCATATTGGGCATGCCTACACTACTATAGCGGTGGATACTATTGTGCTTTGGAAGAAATTGATGGGCAAAGATGTTTACTTTCTTACAGGCACAGATGAGCACGGTTTGAAAATTAGCCAAACGGCGCAGAATAATAATATTTCCGAAGAGAAATTCATAGAGCCTATAGTTGCATCGTTCAAGAATTTGTGGAAGGAACTAGATATCGTTTATGATGATTTTATACGTACTACAGAAAAAAGGCATAGAACGGTTGTGCAGGAGTTTTTCCAGGCATTATATGACAAGGATGAGATTTACAAAGGAATTTATAAAGGCTGGTACTGTGTTTATTGCGAAACATATTATACAGCTTCTCAGATAACGGGAGAGGTTTGCCCGGAATGCAAAAGAGAACTTAAGGAAGTGGAAGAAGAAAGCTATTTTTTCAGGTTATCCAAATATACAGACTTTTTGCTTGAATTTTACGAAAGGAATCCGGAATTTCTTCAACCAAAAGAAAGAGCAAACGAGATAATAAATTTCGTTAAGACCGGGTTAAGAGATTTATCTGTATCACGATTAAAGGTAAAATGGGGCATTCCAGTTCCGTTTGATAAATCCCATACTATATATGTATGGTTTGATGCCTTGTTAAATTATTTGACGGGTGCCGGGTTTTTGGCGGATAAAGTGAAATTTTCTCAGCTTTGGCCGTGTGATATACATTTTGTGGGCAAGGAGATATTTAAGTTTCATGCGGTTATCTGGCCGGCTATGTTGAAGGCGTACGGTTTAGAGCTGCCGAAAAAAGTGTTTGCGCACGGCTGGTGGACTAACGAAGGCGATAAAATATCAAAATCTAAAGGGAATGTGATATATCCGTTGGAAATAGTTGAAAAGTACGGGATAGATCCGCTCCGTTATTTTCTTTTTAGGGAGATATCTTTTGGCGCTGATGGTGATTTTTCCAGGGAGGCTTTCTTAAGAAGGTATAATCATGATTTAGCCAATGATTTGGGCAACCTTGTCTCCCGCACAATGAATATGCTGGACAAATATCTTACAGCTGGATTTAAAAGAGGAAAAAAAGAAGTTAAATCGCTGCCGGTGGAAAATATTGAATCATTAATAAAAGATATCTCATTATCCTATGACTCTGCCCAATTTCAGCAGTCGCTTTTCTGTATATGGAAAGTTATAGAAAGCGCTAATAGATACATAGAAATAAAGGCTCCGTGGAGTATGGCCAAGAAATCCGATCCTGATTTGGAAAAAGTACTCTTAGACCTGTACTGTATGGTAAAATTAGTTGCTATTTTTATATATCCAATCATGCCTCATACTGCCTGTAAAATATGGGAGTCAATAAACTGCGTAGAAGAGATAGAAAAAGTCTGTGTTGAACTTTTTAAGTACAATTTAATTAAAATAGAACAAAGTAACAAAAGCTTTGATAAAATATTACCATTATTCCCTAGGCAATAGTGCATATCAATAAAATCACAGATACACATACGCACCTTTTAGAATCCTCCTTTAATAATGACAGGGAGGATGTGCTTAATAGAGCGTTTTCAAACGGCATAGATAAAATATTGGAAATTAGTGATACATTGGATAAATGGAATGATGCTTTAAGTTTTGTTAACCAGAAAGATGATATATATGTTGCTTTGGGGGAGCATCCTCATAATGCTGATCTATTTTGCGGCCAAAATCGCGCAGAGGAGTTTAAGAAAAGTTATTTAAATCTCCAAAGCAGTAAAAGGGTAGTTGCTATGGGAGAGATAGGGCTTGATTTTTACAAAGACTATTCTCAACATGAAAAACAAATTATTGCATTTGAACAGCAGTTAACTGTCTGGAAAGATGGAGAAAAAGCTTTAATCATTCATTGCCGCGACGCGCAGAAGGAGATGTTAGAAGTATTAAAACATTTTATCAGCAAATCAAATAAAAAGATAGGTGTTTTTCATTGCTTTTCAGGTGATTTGGAATTTGCCAGAAGAGCTATAGAATATGGATTCTATTTAGGTATAGATGGGCCGGTAACTTACAAGAAAAATGAAAAATTGAAGAATATCGTTAAAGAAGTTGGGATCGATAATATTCTACTGGAGACCGATTCTCCTTTCCTAGCTCCAGTTCCTTTCCGCGGGAAGAGAAATGAACCGTCTTTTCTTTGGAATGTTGCTGAAGAAATCGGTAAAATATGCGGTATAGGTTTGGAGAAAGTTGCTGAAATTACTAATTATAATGCTTATGAATTATTCAAATTTGAAAATAATTAGTAGTGTATTGAAAAAACAGTATGAGAAATCAAAACAGACCGCTGATTGCTATTATTGCAGATGATCTGACCGGTTGCGGCGATGCTGGTTATTCACTTTCGCTTAACGGGCTTAGATCTCAGATTATAACTTCACCTGTAAAGAGTTTAAGTTCGGGCTTATGCAAGCATCCGGTTATTATATTTAATACTGAGAGCAGGAATGCTTCTTCGAAACTGGCATATAAGAGAGTGCGGCATGTATCAAAGATTATTCGACAGTTAAAACCTAGATTTGTTTTTAAGAAGACAGATTCGACATTGCGTGGTAATTTAGGAGCGGAATTAGACGCGTTTATGGAGGTTTTCGAACTAAGCTCGCTTTGTTTTATACCCGCATATCCAAAGATGGGACGGCTAACAAAGAATTTGAAGCACTACTGCAACGACAAACCGCTGGATACTACTTTTTTTTCAGATGATCCGCGAAAACCTGTTAAAACTTCATATTTGCCGGAGTTATTAAGTAAGCAATCTAAATATTTTAGCAGAATTCAATTGTTTGATGTGTTTGATCAGATGATGCTGGAAAAAACAGTGAAAACATTAAAAGGTGATTATTTTGCCGGTTCAGCTGGATTTCTTGAGGAGCTGCTTCATAAATGGATTAATGCAAAAGATATTAAAAGTCATAAATCTCTGAAGGTCCCATTAAATAAACCAAGCGGTGATACAGCTGTGATATGCGGGTCAATAAATCCGATAAGCATAGGTCAATTGGAAAGCTTTTATAAAGCTAATAGCGGTGTTAAAAGATTACCTTATGGAGATCATAGTATTGTTAAGTCAGAAATCTTTTGCTATAAAAGAAGCAAGGTTGTGTTTATTTACCGAGAATTTTCTAAAAATCGTAAATCAACTGTTATTATGAGCAATCTTTTAGCTCTTGCCCAATCATTAAATCAGATGTATAATTTAAGCAATTTCATACTTATGGGCGGCGAGACAGCATACAGAGTATGTAATAGATTCAAGTTTGATGAACTTGAGGTTGTAGCTGGTTTGGATCGGGGCATTACGCTGACAAAGGCTAAAAAAGAAGTACAGGTTGTGCTTAAACCAGGCGGATTTGGGGATAAAGATTTTTTAATAAAGATTATAAAAATGTTTGGTCTTAAAAAATAAAAGGGGCCTCTTAAAAAGGTCTTTTACAAAGGCTTTTTTAAAGGTTTCTGGTTGAGGAATTGAAATAAATTTATGACTAATACAAAAATTGCATTTTTGTCTATTTTTGTTTTTACGGTCTTTATGTTTGGATTGATACCTTCCAGACGGCTTTCCATGTATTTTTTTAATGAAAGCAGTTTTACAAAGAAATCAGTCGAGGAAAAAACTTCATATAAACGCGGAACGAATGATTCTAGTAAGGATAAAAAAGTTAAGCAAAAAGCTAAAAGGGAAATAAGAGAGAGCATTCAGGAAAAAAAATTAATTTCAGTTTCAAATAATGGAATAATACAAGAAGAGATTCTGGAAGCTAAAATTCCACCGCAGTATTTGGAAGCAAAATTAAAGCCACCGAAGCAAAAACCGGTAAAAATATATGAAGTAGAGCTGTTTGATCCAATGGAAAGCATTGAGTTGTGGACTTTAGAGTATGAAAATGGATTAAATTCAAATATAGGTTTGCATAAGGGGATAGATAGAAAGGCGGTAGCTCTATTTTATAATTTGGAAGATAACGGATCCGCGAGTTTGTATAAAAAAGGATCATGGAATTTGAATTATTTTAAAGGTGTAAGATTTGCATGTAAAATAGATGGTCCTGCAGGTAATTTAATTCTTACTTTGGAGAGGAGAAATAAGATCTTATTAAAAAAAGTATGGAATGAAGATCTCCTGGAAGGTTCAGTCTGGAAAATTTATATGATGCAGTTTGATGAGTTAATGCCAAATAAGGCAGATGGGTCCCTTTTTGAAGAAAATATTGATAAAATACAATTCAAGTTAATGGCTGCTGATAAAGGTATTAAAGGAAGAATAATTATTGATAATGTGGAGTTGCTAAAGTGAGATTGATTTTTGTACTAATAAGGAAATATTTTGTAATTTCTATAATCTTGATATTAGGCGTGAATGCCTGTCAAATAAAGCGTATACCTGTGCAGATAATCGAGAAAGAACCAGAGATTGCTGAGGCAGAAAAAATAATGCCAACGGTAAATGTCGCTTTTATATATGCGCCACAATCTTCTGATTCTCTTGTAAAGTTAAGAGAATTCTCTCAACAACAAGAATTTGTTTATAGTTTAGCTATATCTTATGATTTCTTAAAGCAGAAAGAAGGCCAGGAGGATTTAAAAAACTTTTATAAGAACAGATGCAAAGAGAACAAATTGTCATTTTTCCTTAAACTGCGATGGGATCCCATACTTCCATTACTAGCTGATAATTCAGATTTTCTTGAAAAATCGTATCTAACAAGCAACGCTCAACCTTTATATTTCCGTTGGCCGGAAGATATAAGAGATCAGGTAGCATTGGAGAATGAAGCATTTAAGAAGACCTGGGGAATAACTGCATCTGGTTTGCTGCCATATGGAGGATTATTAGATGAGGCATCCTTAAGGCCTCTGCTGCGTTCTGATGTGGCATCATTAATTAGCGGCATAAAACCAAATAAACACTTGAGCGCAGTTAGAGTAAAGGATCTGCCGATATACTGCATATCTGAGGAAATAAGTTCTATGATTTACTATTCTCCTAATGCAGAAAATAGTGATATGCTGGTTCAGCGGATTACAGAAGTTCTTCAACCTTCAAATGATATTTATTTTATAATGTTGGATGAAAGGTTTTTCAATGAAAAAAGGAAATTAAATTTTTTCACATTTCTGGATAAATTAGTAACTGGGTTGAAAGAAGCTGATATCAATATAATACTGCCAGAGCAATATGTAAGAGAAAATTCAGAAATGGTGTCTTCTATAAATATGAATGAGTTAGGTTCCGGTTCTTGGTTGAGCACTGATTTTTCCCCTTGGATAGGCGAACAGGAAGAAGATGTTGCCTGGGAGATGCTTGCCAGATGCAGACAGGCTGTTGAGGAGTATAAAGATTCCGGGAAGGCGGACATAAGGCGTTTAGATTCGGCTATGGAAGAAATCTACAGCGCAGAATCCAGCTATAATTTCTATTATTTTGGAAATGATTTTAATTCACCTCGTGATCAAGAAATTGATCAACTCTTTAGGGCAGGCTTGCTAAATGTATATAGATTGATTAAGGAGAGCCCGCCGGAGGATATATATCAACCTATTAATTTATTTAAATCATTTAGCTCAGTAAGTGATGAGAATACTACTTCAGTGGAAATCGGCGAGGATTTTTGCTTATGGACGGATCCAAGCGGTGATGATTATGGTGATGGAAATTTAGTTTATCCTGCATCTGAGTTGCTGCAAGAAAAGAAAGGTTTGGCGGATTTGCTTAAATTTGGTTTTTCAATAAAAGATGAGGATACTATGAATTTTAGCTTTTCTATAAGTAACTTGGATAATTTTTGGAATGCTCCTATGGGTTTTAGCTTCCCGTTGATAGATTTATACATTGATTTAAATAAAAGATACGGGGCGGGTTCTAAAGAAGCTTTGACATCTAGAGGTGTTGTTTTTTCAGATATTGATGCCTGGGAATACGTGATTGTTGTAAATGGATGGAGCAGCAGGTTATATAGGTATGCAGGAAAAGATCATTTAATTAAGGTAGCTTCGCTTGAAAGTGATATAGATTTGCGTAAACGCACTATTTCGGTTAGTATTCCTCGTAAGATAATCCGCGGCAATCCGTTTAATTGGGGGTATGCGGTCTTGGTAATGGGTTATTCGCGTTTTATAATGAAGGATCCACCTGAACCGATTGAAGTTAAAGCTGAAGCAACGGAAGACAGTTTTGGAACTACAGCAGAAGATAAGAGAACAACGCCTGTTGTTGATATATTGACTCCCGTTGGGGAGTTTCAAAAAGATATACTTAAAGTTAGGGAATATTATAATAAAGCTGTTGTGCCTATGTTAAGATTGGAAAGGTAAAAATATTATATAGTTTTAGGAGATAGCATATGATAAAAAAAGTCTTGAAGAACGGATGGTTTTGGTTTGTTATTGTGATTTCGGTTATTTTTTACAATTTGTGCGAAAAGCAAAATGGTTTATTAGAAAATAAAAAAGCTTTGTCTAAAGAAGCTGTTTTATGCTCAACATCCCTTGAAGTTCCGGCTAATGTTAATAAACTGCAGGAATCTTTCAGACAGGTAGCTGAACTTGCAAAACCTGCAGTTGTGAGTATCACAACAATACATGTGGAAAGTTTTGAATACGCACCCTTTTATGAATTCTTTTTCGGTGACCCATTTGAGGATTTTTTTGGATCACCGGGACAAAAACCGAATACAGCACCCAAAAAATATGAGAGAAAATTTGAAGGTATGGGATCGGGTGTGATAATAGATGCTAAGGGATTGATACTAACAAATGAACATGTTGTAAGAGATGCCGACCAAATAAAGATCCACATAGCAGATCGGGAAAAACCTTTAACAGGTGAAATAGTTGGTAAGGATGCTAGAACTGATCTTGCTGTTGTAAAAATAAAAGAAAAAGGCAATTATTCAAGCTTGAATCTGGCTGATTCAGCGGAAATTAAAGTTGGTGACTGGGCGATTGCAATCGGATCGCCTTTTGGATTAGAACAGACTCTAACTGTTGGGGTTATTTCTGCTGTTAGACAGTCTCTTTCTATAGAAGGCCAGCAGTACAGGGATTTGATACAAACTGACGCGGCCATTAACAGAGGCAATTCAGGAGGGCCTTTATTAAACATAAAAGGCGAGGTCATAGGGATAAATACAGCGATATATGCTCCTACCGGAGTATTTGCAGGCATCGGATTTGCTATTCCTATTAACAGGGCCAAGAGTATACTGGAAGATTTGATTCATAAAGGGAAGGTGGTAAGAGGTTGGTTGGGAGTAGAGATAAAAAAAGTTGATGAGGTAATAGCTGAGCAGTTTGGCCTGAAAGAGGCGGAGGGCGCGCTTGTGAATGACGTTTTCGGCGGATCCCCTGCAGATGAGGCTGGGTTAATTAGGGGTGACATTATTATGGAGTTTGACGGCAAAAAAATTAAAGATGTTACAAACCTGCAGGATGTAGTTGCTTCAACTCCGCCCAAAAAACGAGTTGAAATAAAAATTTTAAGGCAGAAAAAAGTTAAAACAATAAATCTTGTAACCGGGGAGGTGCCTTCTACGACGGATATAGTGCAGGAAAAAAGTGAAAAATCTGAGGTGCTGTCTAAAGAATGGCTTGGTATTAAAACACAAAATATCGATGCTATGCTTGCTAAAAAATACAGATTAGGTTTGGATGAAAAAGGTGTTGTAGTTACTGAGATTGATATGGCAAAAGAAGCCGCTCAGGCAGGTATTCGAGAGGGAGATTTGATTAAGTCAATTAATCAGAATAAAACAATGAATATTGAGATGTTTAATGATGTTGTATCAAAGATAAAAAAATCCGGAGGTATTGTATTTGATGTAGTAAGGGAAGGAAAGCCGTTATATATTAGTTTTTTAATGGAGTAGATCAAAATGAGTAAATTATTGATTATTGATGATGATTATGTTGTATTAGATTTGCTTAAGAGCACATTGGAACTAGATGGTTTTGAGGTCATGTGCGCTTCAAGCGGATTAGAGGGTTTGGAACAGTTGATTAAAGAAAAGCCTGATATGGTGCTGCTGGATATTATGATGCCGCAGGTTGATGGGTATGAAATATGCAGGAAGATTAAGCAATCTCCCAGTACCGCTGATATCCCAATCATCTTTGTTTCTGCAAAGGCACAGCCGGAAGATATAGAGGTAGGGGTTGCTTTTGGCGTGGATGATTATATTACAAAACCGTTTGATTTGAAAGACTTAAGTCAAAGAATCAATATCATATTAAAGAAATATGATAAGTGATTTGTAGATAACAATTATGAATAGACGGGAAGATAATAGTATCGAGTCGGACATAAGTACAAGACTTAAAGACTTTATTAATGATGTTGTTGTTTCTTACATTACTTGGGATATTATAACCTATTTTTATACCGGTGAAGACGAGAAGACACGATCGCTTGAAGAAATAGCGGATTCGATCGGCAGGGATAAAATTAATGTTCTGCCTGTGTTATATCGACTGGAAAAGCAGGGCATATTAAGAATCGAAAAAAGAGATAATCGTATTTTTTGCGTTTTCCCAGCCAGCAGTGAAAAATTCGAACTGGTTAAAGAATTTGTTAAATTTGCCGAAAACAGAGAAGGCAGATTGAAGATTATTTATATTATAACAAAAATTAGAATGGCTCAATAGGTATTAATAATAATATTATTATTGAATCCTGGTTAGAAGGGAGATTAGATGACCGCAAGGATTTTAATTGCAGATGACGATGATGAAATAAGAGAGTTGATTAAATTCTTTCTCGAACAGGAAGGTTACAAAATCACCGAAGCTCAGAACGGCGAAGAAGTTATCAATATGGTGTATAAAAATCCTCCTGAATTAATCTTGCTTGATGTAATGATGCCTAAGCTTACAGGATATGAAGTATGTGAAAGGTTAAGGAGTAATGCTAAAACATGTCTTATTCCTATAATAATGCTTACTTCTCTGGCTCAGACTAAGGATAAAATTACCGGTATCAAGCTTGGCGCGGACGAATATATGACCAAACCATTCGAAAATATGGAACTTGTTACAAGAATTGAAAGTCTTTTGCGCAGATATAGAGAAAATAAAGCAACAAGCCCTTTAACCGGATTGCCGGGAAATGTTGCTTTAGAAAATGATATTAAGGGTAAATTAATTGAGAGCAGTGCATTTTCTGTGCTTTTAGTTGATGTAAATAATTTTAAGATTTATAACGATAAGTACTCATTTGAGCAAGGGGATGATTTGTTAAGGGTATTGGGAGCTATTATAAAAAGCGCATACACTGAATTAGGGAGCAAGGATGATTTGGTTGTGTATTTAGGCGAAGATAATTTTGCAGTTGTATCGGATCCCAAAAGAAGCGAGCTTGTCGCAATAAAGATTATAGAAAATTATGAATCCATTATGGCAAAGTTTTATGATGCGGATGTTCTGCAGCGAGGATATATTTGGACAAAATCCGAATCCGGGGAGGAGATCAAGTGCCCCTTGCTGACCATCTCGATCGGTGTTTTTAATGTTGAGCCGGGTGCAGTAAAGCATTATTCGCAGGTTATGGATAAAACCAAAAAGCTGCTTATAGAGGCTAAGAAAAACACCCAAAGCAGCTACTGCAAAGGCTGATCTCTCTACATTACTATTAGGGCGACCACGCCGATTATAACTGAAATACTCAAGATACCTAATGCGGCTTTGACTGGCAAAAAAAGAAAGCTTTTCTCTTCTTTCATTTCCCTACTCATTTTTACTCCCTTTTTCACTCTATAAAAGGTCCGTGTTACTTTGTTAGTATTCCCGGAAGAATCGCTTACCTGTATTTCAACTATATTCTTTCCTTTTTTTGAAGAAATTATTTCAGCAAAACTTCCGTCTGATTTTAAATATACGATTTCATTATTAATAATAAGTTTTGCATTTGGCTCGGTCCTGCCTTTTAAGCTGATAGGATCATTTTCAACGTTGGAGTTCTCCAGTGGGTATATAACCTCTAATTCCGGCGCAACTGTATCTATAATTACTGTGCTCATAGCTGAAAATGGGCCTTCAAGCCCGAGCTCATCTATATACGCAATGTGGAAGTAATATGTTCCGTCTTTGAGGTTCATTTTCTTGAAATCTATTGAACTTGTTCCTAAATTATAGATCCTATCAGAAATAACAGTGTTGAAATTTTTGTCTTTTGATATTTGGAGCCTGTATTTATTAATAAGATTTCCAAGGGCTTTTGCTTTTTTCGATGAAGCTTTATTATTCATATCAGGCAATAACTGACCTTGAGGCATTCCCGGCAGCTTGAAATTCGAGCCGATATTAATTTCCTGTGATTCCCCCAGTTCAATTTTTGGCGGGAGTTTATGAGGACTGGAAGGCGGCTGTAAATATTTTACTTCTGCGCCGAAACCTTTAGTTAATGTTATAGTCTTCCCCTGTGCTGTGACATCTACAATTCCTTGATACACTTCTACCAGTGTGGTCTTATTCGGTTTTAGCTTGGTTTTATAATCTAACTTTTCACCTCTCGGTATAATCTTTGGCATTATTTCTGTGTCTGCACTGATGACCTTTGAACGGCTTGCTCTTATAGCTCCAGAAAGCAGTTCAACTTCGTCCAGGTTCTTTTCCGGTCTTAAGATAACTAACGAGTTTTGATCAAGCTTAACAATTTCGCCGGAGTAAAATCTTACGCTTGCTATGGAATCTTCCATGGTGCGGAGGCCGTCATTTGCGAAAAGCAGCATATTCAGTTTAGCTGTTCTCCAATCAACGGTTTTTTCTTTTCTATAAAGAACCTTGTTTGTAAAATGAATTAATTTCCCCGATCTGTATTCTTCCTTTATCATCATTATAGGAACCTTCAGCTTCATCCCGGGCAGTATAACATTCGGATCGCTTGAAGGCAGTTTGTTGTATTTAAGTATTTCCGGCCATGATCCGGAATTCTTCAAATATTTGTTAGCAACACTCCAGAGCGTCTCTCCGTCCTTTACAATAATTTCCTGCAGTTTTTCTTCCGCATTAACGGTTACAGGGCATATAAATATTAAACTGACCAGAAAAGAGACAATTATTTTTTTCATGTTACTATACGCCCCTTTTCATCTTTGGTCAGATTCTTGGAAATATAAAAAATGAATCTGGATCCGTTCTCCGATTCTGATTCCGCCCATATATTGCCTTTATGGGCTTCCAGTATAAATTTGCATATTGTAAGGCCTAATCCAGTCCCGCCCTTTCTTTGGCCCTGCACCTGCTGGAATTTGTCGAATATCTTGTCAAGGTACTCTTTAGGGATACCCGGCCCGTTATCAATTACAGATACGATAAGATGCTTTTCTTCATCCATTAATTTTATAGTAATCTTGCCTTCTGTTTCAGGCGAAAATTTTATAGCGTTGCTGGTAAGGTTTTGTATTACCCGGTCGATTAAGTTATGGTCAGCCATTATTGTTGGATAATTTTCAGGGAAATCCAATTGAAAATCTATATTCTTTTTTTCTATTTGGGGGCGGTAAATTTCCTGAGCGTGCAATGCCAATTCTTTGATGTCCAACGGAACCAGCTCTATTTCGAATTTTTTCGATTCTATTTTAGCAATATCCAATATATCATTTATCATATTCAGCAGACGCGCTGAAGCCCGGTCGACTGTTTGCAGCATCTTGCTTTGCTGCTCATTTATCGGGCCGCCAATCCCGTCTATCAAGAATTTTACAAAACCGCGTATGGATGTCATCGGGTTTCTTAAGTCATGGGTTATTGAATGTAAGAAGTCGTTCTTAATTTGGTCCAGCTCTTTTTCTAATGTTATGTTATGGAATACAGTAACAATGCCCAGATCTTCTCCTTTGAGCGATGTGACCTTGCTGGCGGAAGTCTTGTAGAATTGATTGGCGGTCTCACGTGTTATATATATTTCTTTAAAAAACTCTTCATGCGGATTATTCAATACCTCTCGAACCTGGTCGCTGATTTTGTCATCATGTATTATGTCTAAAATTGATTTATGCTGCAGCGCTTTTACTTCATCTTTATTAATATTAAATAAATTCATAGCCTGTGAATTTATTAACTGTATATGGCCCTGGTGATCGGTCATTATGAGCCCGTCATCAATTGAAAAAATGATAGCCTCAGTTTTGGTTTTTTCTTCAATTATCTTGTCCAATTGGATATCCGAGTATTCTTTGAGTTTGCCGGTCATAAAATTGAATGTCTCTACAAGATCCATCATCTCATCAGCGGTCGCAACTTGAACTTTAGCCGAAAAGTCGCTGTTTGCCACCCTCTTTGCAGCCTGTATTAGATTGGATATCGGCTGAGTAAGATTCCGCGCGAGCATAAATGCTATAAGTGATGCCAGCAGTATACTTAAAACGGTAAATAATACAGCCTGCTTCCTCATCTTGTATACAGATAAAAATGCCTCGCTCTTGTTCTGTTCGGTTATAACGCCCCATTTAAGATTTGTTACAGGCGCATAGGCTCCTACAAGCGTTGCTCCCGCTTCGTTAATATATTCGCTGGATCCAACAGAGTTCTCCCTTAATACTGCCTCAACTATCGGCAGATTGCTTACATCTTTCTTATTAAAAGCTAATTCCTCGTTCGGATGAGCTATAATCCTGCCTTCACTGTCCACTAAAAATGTACGGCCGGTCTTGCCTGAACCCATTCTAATAACTTCATCCCATATATTAGTTAAGTTGAGAACTATATACAAAGTAAAATTGTCGTTTACAGGGTAGAATATGTCAATTGTTGGTTTTTCATCCCTAAAATATACTGGGCTGATGGCAGATTTATTATTATTCTTCTTAATTTTCTGATATTCCCAGAATTGCTTAAATGTGGGATTGGAGCTGATATCCTGAAGTTTGCCTTCTCCTACCAGATATTTCTTTTGTTCTTTACCGTCCTTTTTTACGATTGAAATAGATAAGTAATCCGGATTTGAATCAACAAGCGAAAGAAATATTTCATCCCTGCCGGGGGTGGTAAGATTCCTCATAATAAATTGTATTTGCCGGTCAATTTGCTGAATATGGGTATTAATTTTATCGGCCAGGGAGGTAACCATTTTGGTATGGAGTTCCAGAATTACAGACTGCATACCATTCTGGTTTATAGAATATGTACGCCAGCTAACCACAGCTACCGGGATTGTAGCAAGCAGCACCATAATTATTCCGAACTTATAAAATAGTTTGATTTTTGGCTTCTTTATCATCAATGTAAGTCTAATGTGAGAAGCCTATTTTTTCAATAGATATATTTTTTACTTAACTAACGCTGAATTAGCTGTGATTTGTACTTTAAAACAGCCTCATATAAAGCCTGATCCACAGGTGTGGTTATTTTTGGGGAGATAATCATATAGGAGAAGCCTTCATTTTTGAAAAGCTGGGTAATGTGTTTTGAATGGAACCCTCCGGTTATCATAACCGCGGTATTTTGTTTAGTGTCTGAAAGATGATTTTTGGTCTTGTTTATGAAAACGGAGTCTCTCTGGTAAGCCAAACTGTAAAAATTCTTTACTTCCGCTAAATTATCATCTACTACCGATGAGTTTGTGGGGACATCTTTTTTAAGCTTGTATTTTTCAGAAAGTCTTTGCAAAAAAGACACCCAGTCTTTTACATAAAAATTAGATTCATTTTTTAAGAAGTATTCGTATCTGTACGGTGCGGATTCAAGGGTTATGATTTCCGAAAGTATAGTAGCATCATGTGAAATTTTGTCTAGTTTTCTTTCATCATCGTTTTTGTAGATTTTTTCTTTTATTGCGTTTTCTACATTTTCAAGCTCAATAAATAACTCAATTATGTCTATTGTATCGTGCAGATTTGTGTAATGTATGTATTTTGCAAGTTCGGGGAAACGCGATTTCCAATCCTTTTTATTTACAAGAAGGCTTTGGAAATAGTTGTAAAATACGCTTTGTTTTATCTCATCGTTCTTAAAGAGGAGCGCTTTATTGAGGAGTTCGGTCATAGGGGCTTTTTCAAGCTCTTTGCTTAATTCATCCACTAAAAAATCTCTTTCCTTGTTTACAGTATCAAAGTTTATTTCCTCGGCTAATTTCATAGTCTTGAGGACTATTTCAAAATTAGGCTTTTTTAGTCCGAGTTCGCATCTGTTTTTCTCCGCAGCTTCAAGCAGATATGTGCAGTATTCTTCGAAGTCCAGCTCTTCGGCTTCCATTTTTTCCTTATTTTCATTCAGTTCCAAAAGCTGTTTGCTGAATACTTTGGGTTTCAGGTTACTGCATATAAGGTCCAGGTCCTTTAACAGAGCTATGGCTTTAGCTTTAAACTTGTCTATAGCGAGAAAACTGTCTAAATTCTTTAGGTAGAGTTCTTTGTCTTCTATTCCTAAAGGCTTAAACTCATAGTTGGAAATTAGATCCAGATACTCCTCTCCTGATATCATGCCCCTTGTCAGATAATCTTCAGCTACCTCTATCCTACTGGCCCTGTCCGCCTGGCTTCTTAAGTGGGCTAAACTGGCGTCTTTGGAGTTGCCTTCGACTAATATCAGTATAACCCCGTAATTAACTATCATCTCCTCTAAAATGTGAGCAATATTTTTTTGGGCTTCGTAATGGCAGTGAATGTCCTGAATATTGATGATAAGCTTTTTTGACGGGTTCGCCGGGACCGGGTTTGAGTTGAATATTTCGGTTACTTCTCCGTATTTAACGGGTATGAATATGGAATTTGGGTTATAGAAAGTATACTCATCCGCTTTTTTATTTACTTTCCTGTTGCCAAGTTCGGAAGAATATTCACTTGTTTCGGAAGCTTTTTCTTTCTTCTTTTTCTTTTTTACTTCAGATGAGATTATGCCCTTGTTTTTGTCGGAAGCTTTCTTTCTCTTTTCCCAGAGATTTTGCGTATACCCAAAAGAAAATGCAGAAACCAGTAAGAAAACAGCTAATAATAATAGTTGGGATATTCTCCTCATGGGTAAAATTATACTGTTTTTAGGCTAAATAGGCTAGCAGAAAACTTCTAAGTTTCCCGCTAGCCTAAAATTCCGACATATAACTGCTACAAGTTGATATTGCTATATCAGCTTATAAACCCTGCCAAGCTCTACTGGCTGATTCCAGTAATGCAAGATAATTTTTGTCGTTTATACCAGCCTGAGGTACAAGATGAATAGTTGCCTGTCCTGCTAAGAGTTGTTTAGCAAAGTTTTGTGCATTGCTAGCATCTATATTAGGTACACCGAGAGCTAAAGCATGTTGTGCTAAAGCTTCCTGTAATTGTGGTGAATTTTGACCTACGCTATTAAGCAATGAAGCAAGTCTTACTGCTTCAAAAGCAGTTGTAAGCGGCAATATTATATCTTCAAGTTCTCCCGCAACTGGCGCACCTAAACGTACAAAATTATTCGTTCCAGCAGGTTTTTGTGTACCAATCACTATATCATTAGCAGTAACCCCCACAGGTGTTTCAACGTAAAGTTTTAGGTTAGTAATACCGAGAGCTTTAACAGATTGAATTAAAGCCTCATTGCCTTTAGATGCCTCTACAAAAATATTAACTTTTGTTAATTCAGGCAGCTGTGGTTTTCCTTCTGAATCTGTCACGACAATTCGATTGTTGTCTGCATCTGTTAACATAGCGTTTTGTCCGTGTATTGCAAGAATTATGGATTCGACCATACGAGATTGCTCGTGTGCAAATCCCATAGCTGCTATTATCTCATGAGCTACCAAAGTAAGGCCCTTAATGCTCTGATTCATTGTCTGCCATTCACCAGCGTTAATTACAGTTTTACCATTACCTATTGCGGCTGCAGGTTGGTTTGAATCTTTATCAAGGACGCTATTAGTTGCAAATAGTTCTACTTCATCTGTTTTATAAGAAGGCGTCAAATTTAAGATTCCAACTAAATTTTCTATGGTTCCTTTGATATTATTTGCCTTTTCATCTATTTCTGCTTGAACTACTGCGTTTGCTGTTTTATCTTTGTTGGTGTAAGCTGCCTCTGCGTCTTTTATTGCCCGATGGTTTTTTTCAAGATTATACCATCCTTTATCAGGTGTAATCGGATCTTTACTTTCTGTTTCTCCGGATGCCTTTACACCAGTGCCTACGTCATTTGCGCCGCCTTTAGCAGCTGCGTTCGCGGATGATATCCGTATAACGCCGAATACCATAAAAACTGCCACTAACATAATTAATAGTTTCTTCATCTTTTTAATCTCTCCTTTCAAAATAATTATTGGCTGGATAGCCTTTTTTTTTACATTTCAATAATTTTTGTTACTGCATTAAACAGGCTATCAGCCTTACGGTGATTGTTTACCTCCCTTGTTCTCTGTATTCCTTTTGTTCTTTGAGAACCTTATCGTATAAACCCGGTTCGGTCGGATTAGTGATTTTAGGCGCAATTACTACATAGGATACGCCCAGTGTGCGCATTATACCTGTAATTCTCGGGGTATGAAATCCGCCTGCAACCATTATGGCGATTTTCGATTTTGAGTTGTTTATTTGAGCCAGCGTGCGTTCAACTAAAACTTTATCTCTAAGGATTGCTATTTTGTAAAAGTTTTGCAGTTTGGGTATTATCTTATCAACCGCTGCCTTATTCCCAGGTATAGATTTTTTCAGCTTATGCTCTTTGGATTTCTTCTTTATAAAAGGGATCCAGTTATCAGGTGTAATTTCGGATTCGTTATCTCTGTAATATGAATACTCGTCGGGTGTAAGCCCCAGCTCTATGAATTCTCTTAATATGGCGAAATCTGTTGAGATTTTGTCCAGTTGTTCCTGATCTTTGTTTTCGTAGAGTTTAGCCTTGACTTCCTTTTCCAGATCATCAATCTCTTTGAATAGCTTATAGGTGTCTATCTTGTCAAAAGTGGTTATGTATTTTGTGTAAAGCGCTAAATTTGGATAATCCTTTGAGAGATCGCCTTTATTTAAGGAAGAAAGATAAGTATAGAACTCGCTTGCTTTAATATCTCCGGTCCTGAATTGAATCAGCTTATCATTTAGCTCATCTGATTGGGATTTTTTTAAGCTTTTATTAAGAGTATCAATCAATTTGCCTCTTTCCACATCAACACCGGGGAAATCAATCTGATCTTCCATCTCAACCGTTTCCATCAAATGCGCTAGATTAGAAAACTTGTCTTTAACTTCGATATCCAAATCCTTAGTTTTCTCGCTTAAAAATTTGGTGTAATCAGTCAAGCTCATTTTATCGGCAATGTAGTTGCTCCTGTTTGTTTCCAGCTCATTCAGTTCTTTGCTGAATATGGCGCTTTTAAGGTTATCAATATTAGTCTTTAACGAATCCATGTAATCCCTGGCTTTTTGTCTGATAGAGTCTATCTCATGGTAAGCATCCATCTGGTCTAAATATACCTTTTCTTCTTCAATGCCCCTTGTCAGCAGGGGATAACCGGTAACTCCGTAAAGATATTCCACCCCGCTGAATTCCCCATTTTTCAAATACTTTTTGGCAACTTCTATCCTGTTAGCTCTGGGGCCGCTTAAGCGAAATTGATTAAGATTTTGATCATCTGCTATTCCGCCTTCAACGCAAACAACATTGATGCCGTAATTTTCAAGCAGTTCTTCTACCAGGTGGGCTATGCTTACCTGAGCGTCGTAGTTTACATGAGCATCCTGTATATGTATTATGAATGGTTTGTCTTTCCAGTCTTTTGCGACGAATACGGTTTTTATGCTTCCGTATGCGTCGTTTACTTTAATATCATCAGGATTTATTACCGTATCTTTATCAGCTATTTTTGTAATGTTTTTGTTGCCTAAATCGTCCAGCGGATCTATTAATAAAGGAAAGGGGGTTGGTTCGAAAGCTTCTCCCTCTTCCTCGTCCAGCTCCGGGAATAGAAGAAAATCTTCCTCCTCATCTAATCCGGTTACGGCTGAAGGAGCTTTTTCTTCTGCCTTAGGAACAGCTGTCTCTGTCCCTGGTTTTTCTTCCGAATCCTTACCGAGGCTCTTTTTTCTTAAATCTTCCTGAGATTTTTGACGCCTCTCCCAAAAGCTTTGAGAATCCGCGCTTCCCTTTAATAAGGAAAGCAAAAATAACCCGGCGATAACAATAACGATTAATTTAATGGATGTTTGCTTCATGTTTCCTTTCTCCTTTTTGCAAAATTTGAAGTTCCAAGATTGGACTACTCCTACTGTAATATTCTAGTTTGCAAAAACGGAAAAATCAATCTTTAATATTTTATGAAAATATTCTAACAAACAAATGTTAAAATCAAGTAAAATTCTTGTAAAGTTTTTTATTCTATTGGGACCTGCTTAAGCCGGGCTGATTCCGAGGGATCGCTGCCCGGGTAGTTAAATTGTCTTGTTCAGTTAAAGTATACTTGGCTAAATTTATTTTTAACTTCAATGCATTGCCGGTTTGTATTCCGTCTTCCATGATTGGTATTACTGTTATCTTGTCAGAAATCTTTTTAAGTCTTGATAGCCCCATGCCCAGTCCGGCAATAAAATTTTCACCGGATGCGTCATAGACCTTTTCTTTTGGGCTGGGTGAATCTAAACTGAATTTTTCGGTTCCTTCATCGGTTACCTGAATGCTTAAAATATCACCGGTCACATTCCATTTAAGTTTAATATCGCTCCTTTTATTCTTAACAACCCAGGCAATGGAGTTAAAGACGGGTTCATAGATTAATATTTCTAAGTCTTCCTGCATTTTTTTAATTGCAGATTCATTTAACTGAACAGATGTTTGTTTTTTATATGCATCTAATATAATTTTTGAGATGCTTTTCGATAATTTAATAACTTGCTCCCATAACCAGTTATCGCCATTGGGTATAATAATACCTCCGGACAAACCGTTTAAGTCTGAGATAACGCTTTCTAATTCATCCAATGATTCTATTCTTATGGAAGTTTGCATTTTAATGGAGTTAATAGAAGGAGGCGCAAGAGAAGCCGCTTTATTTGGATAAGCATTTAACAGCAGGCAAATCAATAAGAATAAAACAAACGATCTATTTATACGCTTCATACAATATAATTATATATAACTAGTGTTAAATTCAAGTAAAATAGTTGTAAAGTTTGTAAGGTCAAATGCGAGTTTGGATGCATCTGTTCTATGCTAAAAATGCTTTAATTAAGACAGGAAGTTTTAATAACGATATTTTACTCGCAAATATTACTATCTATGAGATCTCTTTATACTTATCAATAATTCCATCAATAAGAAATATACGTATCCGAATTGTGCCATGCTATCCTCCGTAGTATTCTAGTCTTTATTTCTGATTTTTTATGCAAGAAAACTTGTTTCCATCAGAGTTATATGATAGGGATTTAACATGAATTTTGTTTTTTGTCAAGGGGGTGGAAGTTATATGTCTCATATTGTCAATATTCAGATTATTTGCTAGCATTCTCTTATGAAATCCAAACCAAAAGAAAAGAGTGTTCCTGCGATTAACTGGGAGTATATGTATAATTATATCTTGCTAGCTGTTCTGGCAGTAACCATCTTTCTGACCGCAGTTTTGCCGGATATGAAAATAGCCCGTTATAAACTTGAAGCGCTTGAAATCGGCGTTTTTGCTCTTTTTTTTATTCTTCTAATAAGGTTTGTGATTTTTGGTAAGATAGAATTAAAAAAGCTTTCACTGAATATTCCAATGCTGGCCTATTTTCTTGGATTCCTGATGTTTTATTTTATTGTACCAAACAAATCAATAGCGATACAGGAATTAAGACGCATGCTTTTGTGCTGTGGGATATTCTTTTTTACAGCGCATATTTTTAATAATGACAAAGAGAGATACTTTATATTGTTTGCCTGGTTTTTTTCCACTTTATTGGTATCATTGTATGGGATTATGCAGTATTTTGGGGGTATTCATTCAACAGTTTTCATCTTTATATGGTATTTTTTGTGGGCTTTGGTGCTTATTTATGGGCTGAAATTAAATATAAAAAAGCACAAAATCGCTTTTTCAGCATTTCTGATTATTTCAATCGCAATTCATATATTAATTGCAGCTTTTAATATCGATCAAATTGAAGTGCCGAAAATGGACAGGGTTATGTCTACATTCGGCAACCCGATATTTTTTGCCGCATTTCTAATAGTAGTTTTACCTTCTATTTTTTCATGCTTATACATATTTAAGCATTGGCTTTTGCGATTATTTCTTACAGCGGTTGCATTGGCGGTATTAATTGCTATCTATTATTCGAAGACCAGAGCCGCCTGGATAGCTGCGGTTTTTGGTTTAATTAGCTGGTTTTTATTGGTTGAAAGCAATCAAAATTGGATTTGGATAAAGGGTTTGTATAAAAGAAAATGGGTGGTGTTGGGAGGCATTGCAGGGATAATAGTTATTCATTTAGTTCTTTTTGCAGGCAACAGTGCTTACAAAAAATCAGTGGGAAACACTGTAAATTATTTTTTACAGATTGCGCACAGACAGCAGGCTCATCCGCTTATCTGGAGGGATTCTTTGCGTATGTGGCGGGCTAATCCGCTGATTGGGGTCGGATTGGGCAGCTTCCATGTATATTTTCCCGAGTTCGCTTCAGATGAGCTTAAATCTATCTGGCCGCAGGGCAAATTTATTGTTAATGATGCGCATAACGAGTATATCCAAATACTAGCCGAAATCGGAGTAACAGGTTTTTCGATATTTATTCTGCTGTTGTGCGCTTATGTTTTGCAGATTAAAAGGCTGTGGATGCAGAAAATTGGTAACAGGAATATTCTGATTTCCGGTCTTTTCGCCGGTTCTGCAGCATTAATGCTGCAGAACTTTTTCTCTGTAGATATGAGGTTTGTGATATCTTCAGCTTCATTGTTTTTTGCTGCGGGCATGGCATCCAGTTGGGAAGAGAGGCGTTGGGAGTTTTATCTAAAAAAGGATGTTGTGATTAGGGCGTTGTTATTGGGTATTATCTGTGTTGTGGGATTTTATTCGTTTAAGGAGCTGGTAAAGCCGTATATAGCTTACAGAGAATTGAAAAAACAGAAAAGTTTTTTTGATGAAAAGGTTTTGGATCCCGCAAAGACTATCGGCGATCTTCAGAAACTGGCAGAAGAATTTCCAACGGAGTCAAAAATATTTGAGAGGCTTGGCTGGGTTTATTCCAAGGAGAAGATGTGGAATAAAGCGATTGAAAGCTACCTCAAATCAATAGAACTGGATCCAAATCTTATGAGCGCATATAACAATCTGGGCAATATTCATTACAAGATTAACAGGCTGGACAAAGCCATAGAATTTTATAAAAAAGCTATTTCCATTGATCCAAAATCTTTTGATGCATATCTGAATTGCGGAACAGCTTACTATCAGAAAGGTATGTTAAAAGAAGCTGCGGAAGAGTTTGAAAAAGTATTAAAAATGGATCCTAATAATTATAAGGCCATCTCTATGCTTAAACGCATGACCGAATGATTTGAAAGCATTTGCATGAAATCCCAAGAAAATCTATTTCAGGAATCCTTAAAAAACGAGTTTAGTCAATGCCGTCATCAGGGTGTCTGCGGCGGCTGCAGCTGTAGGGATAAAGAGTATTCTGAACAGCTTTTTGATAAAAAGAATCGGTTGATAGAAATGTTTGGAAGTTTAACCCAAAATACGATAGGGGATATTATCCCTTCCCCCAGGCTAGATTTTTACCGTAACAGAATGGATTATGTTTTTGGGTTGGTTGATGGAAAGGTTGCGGTCGGTTTAAGGGAAAAGGGGCATTTTGATAGAGTTGTTGATATCAGCAGATGTTTATTGTTTTCACAGCTGGGCAATGAGGTAATAGATTTTACCAGAAAGTATTTTCAGGAACGGCCTTGGATACTGGTATATAACCAGAAAACTCACCAAGGGGTGTTGCGCTATATTGTAATGAGAGAAGGAAAAACAACAAATACTTTTATGGTGAATCTTGTTACCGCAGATTTCCAAGAAGATCACATAGTTGATTTTGCTGATGAGCTCAAAAAACATATTAAAGAAGTGACTGTTTTTGTTTGGAGCGTCAATAACGGGTTGTCGGACCAATCGTCGGGGAATATTGAAAAAACGGTATTCGGTCCGGGATATATAAAAGAAGAAATATTTGGGAAGACTTACTTTATTTCACCGAACGCGTTTTTTCAAACAAATACGTATCTTTTAAAAAATCTTTGTACATATGTAATGAATGCTGCAGATAAAATTGTTTCTGACAAATCTGTCCGGTTGTATGATCTATACTGCGGCGGGGGCGGATTTGCAATATTGCTTGCCGATAGATTTAATGATGTGGTTTGTATTGAATCAAACATGAATGCCTTGATTGACGCAAAAATGAATATAAAAGAAAATGATGTTGAAAATTTGCATCTGCTTAATGGAAAGGTGGAGAAAATTATACACGGGCTTAAAATTAAAAAGGAGGATTTGGTTATATTTGACCCTCCTCGCATGGGCATAATGCCAAAAGTTGCCAGGAAACTGAACGAATCAAGCGTTGACAACATCATATATATTTCCTGCAACCCCAAAACATTAAAGAATGATCTGTCAATATTATCTAATGCTTTTGAGATCAAAAAGATTCAGCCGTTCGATATGTTCCCGCATACTGAGCATATAGAATTAGTTGCATCCCTATCAAGAAAGTAATCTGCATTAGCGAAAACTTCTGGAAAATTCCATATTCGGTTAACTTGACAGGTATGCCAGAATTTTATACATTTTAGCAGAAGCTAACACGGGAGTATAATGGCTATTTTATTAGTATTTTGCGGTATAATGTTTCTTGTTTTGGGATGGGCATATCTATATCACATTAAGATCATATTCAAATTAAACAACTTCTTAAAAAACAACCTTTTCAATGATGCGGTCGTACTTACTGAACACAGGAAAATAGGTTTGCTTTGCATACTTTTGGCTATTATTGTGCTTTATGTAGGTTTTGCTAAAATGAAGGTTTCTCATATTAAGCAGGCTTCAATTCCTATAAAACTCCAACAGAAAAAGTAATAATATTTTGGATAAAAAATTAATTCCTATCTTAAAAGAAGAGTTAGAAAAGCATTCTGGATATGATTCAGAATTATTCGTGCTTTCCGGCAGATCGCAGGAATTGAGCTTGCATGGATCTGATTTAGAGAACAGCGAACAAGCTTCTTATGAGGGGATGGGACTCCGATTATTTAGAGATAATAAAATGGCATTTTCATATTCAAACATGGTAAGTTTGGAGCGATTAAGAGTTCTTTTTAAAAAGGTTCAAGATGCATTAATTGTTGTGGGAAAGGATAATTGTTACAGATTGCCTTTAATTCAAAGCAACCGTGAAGCTAAGGAAGATGATTTGCTTAATATCCGGGATGATAAACTATTCTCCGTAAATGCTCTGGAAAGACAGGGTCTTCTTGAAGAATCCGCTAAGCAGGCTTTGAACTTTGATAAGCGGATTAAACAGATTTTAAGGAGTGCTTACTCCCAGGCGGAAGCCCAGATGTGGCTGATTAATTCTAACGGAGGGCAGGTTTACGAGCAGTCCACTTACTGCGGAACTGGATTTTCTTGTTTGGCAGATGCCAACGGGGATACCCAGGTTGGTTCATATTCTGCGGGTAAGAGATACTTTGATGATATTGATTTCAAATTTGTTGCGCTGGAATCAGCAAAGAGGACATGCGCCCTTTTGGAAGGCAAGAAAATACCTTCGGGGAGGAGCCGGGTTCTTTTAGATCCAACGGTTGCGGTTGATTTTTTAGACCTTATAGCTACTTCGGTAAATGCTGATATGATACAGAAAAAGAAGTCTTTTTTGGTTGGTATGATAAAGAAAAAAATAGGGTCATCTGCTCTTAATATTGTTGATGATCCAACGCTTTCCAAGGGGCTTGGGAGTTCGCATTTTGATGATGAGGGCATACCCACTAGTAAATTGAGTATTGTTAAACAAGGGGTATTCGAGAATATGCTTTATGATACATATACTGCAAATAAGGATAATGTTGCTTCTACCGGGAATGCTTCGAGGGGATCATTTAAAACTTTGCCGTCGCCGGGCAGTTCAAATTTTTTGATCTTGCCGGGAATACGGACGAGGGAGGATATGATATCTGATATCCAGAATGGTGTTTATGTAATGGAAGTGATGGGTATGCATATGGCGGATCCGATATCAGGTGATTTCTCTGTTGGGATAGCAGGAATACGGATTGAAAAGGGAGAAATGACGCATTCAGTTAAGGGCATTACGCTGGCTGGTAATTTAAGGGATTTTATGAATAGTGTTTGCGAAGTTGGAAGCGATACAGCTTATTTTGGCAGTTATGGTTCGCCCACAATTTTGGTGGATGGGCTTATGATTGGAGGTTAATGATGAATATTAATGGCAAAACAAAGGTTGTAGGTATTATAGGTTCTCCTATAGAGCATACACTTTCCCCGCGGATGCATAATGCTGCATTCAGCAAACTCGGGCTGGATTGGCTCTATGTGCCTTTTCATGTAAGTTCGGATGGTCTTTCAAAGGCTATAATGGGCATGCGCGCATTCGGGCTCAGAGGTTTGAATGTTACGGTTCCTCATAAGGAATCTGTTATGGAGTTTTTGGATGAGTTCGATGCGGATGCAAAAAAAATTGGAGCGGTAAATACCATTGCGAATAAGAATAATAAGCTGATCGGTTACAACACGGATTGCTACGGATTTGTAACAAGTTCGGAAAAAGAAGGCAGTTTTAAGGCTAAGGGCAAAAAAGCTGTTTTGATTGGCGCCGGCGGAGCCGCGAAAGCTATAGCGGTAGGCTTGGCGCAGCAGGGGGTGCAGAAGATAACGATATTTGATATTGTGAAATTCAAGGCTGAGATATTGTCCGAAAAAATTAAGAAAGAATTCGGGTGTGCGGTCAATTATTTCGAGATAGGCGAGACCACAAGTTTATTCTGGGTGATAAAAGAGGCTGATATATTAATTAACGCAACTCCCGTAGGTATGAAACCGGCTGATAAGCTTGTTGTGCCTCCGGGAAGTCTGCATCAGGGTTTATTTGTATATGACGTTATATATAAAGATACCCCATTAATTAAGCTGGCTAAAAAGAAAAAATTAAAACATGTTAACGGTTTTGGTATGCTTCTTTACCAGGCCGCAAAATCATTAGAGATATGGACAGGTAAAAAAGCCCCTGTTGATGTTATGAAAAAACAATTAATTGTCTGATGCTGTTTAATGAAAGGAAGTGGAATTATGCTTAGAGTTATTACAGCCGGCGAGTCGCACGGAGAGGCGTTACTGGCTATAGTAGAAGGACTGCCAGCGGGACTCCGGGTAAGAGAGGAAGATATCAATTACGAGCTTGAGAGAAGACAAAAAGGATATGGCAGAGGCGCTCGTATGCGCATCGAATCTGATAAGGTAAAGATACTATCAGGCGTACGTTGGGGTGAGACCATAGGTTCACCTGTAGGTTTGATGATAATTAACAAAGATTACAGGAATTACAGCAAACTAATGTCAAAACTCTCTAAAGATCTGGATCTTAAGCAGATTATTCATAAACCACGTCCGGGACACGCGGATTTAGTTGGGATGCAGAAATACATGAGAACCGATGTGAGGGATATACTCGAAAGAGCAAGCGCGAGGGAAACAGCCATCAGGGTAGCTGTAGGAGCCCTTGCCAAAATGCTGCTAAATGAATATGGAATAAAAGTTTACTCGCATGTGATCCAGATCGGGAAAGTCGAAACAAAACGAGAACTTGATTATAAACATATCAAATGGGCAGTTATAGAGAAGTCTCCTCTTAGATGCGCCGATAAAAAAGCGGAACAGAAGATGATTTCGCTCATAAAAAATGCTCTGAAAACTGGGGATACGCTCGGAGGTGTGTTTCAAATAGTTGTAACCGGTTGTCCTGCAGGATTGGGCAGTCATGTTTCAAGCGACAGAAAGCTTGATGCCAGGATTTCTAAAAGTCTAATATCTATACAGGCTGTAAAAGGAGTGGAATTTGGTGACGGATTTTCGCTCGCTTCAACGCCCGGCAGCAAGGCTCATGATGAGATATATTATAACAAACTTAAAGGTTTTTATAGATTAACAAACAGATGCGGCGGTTTTGAGGGAGGGATCACTAACGGTTCCGAACTTGTTATACAGGTGATTATGAAACCCATAGCATCGTTAAACAATCCATTAAGGACTGTTGACTTAAAAAACCTTTCAGTTACTAAAGCGGAAATTGTAAGATCCGATGTATGCGCGGTGCCCGCTGCAGGGGTAATAGGGGAATCGGCGGTTTCTTGGGAGATTGCAAGAGCATTAAAAGAGAAATTTGGCGGTGATTCCATAAAAGAGATGAAATCTAATTTCAATAATTATGAAAAAATGGTAAAGAGGTTGGATTTTTTGCCGAAACATTAAAGCGGTATATATGAATATAGTATTGACTGGTTTTATGGGTACCGGGAAAACAGTTGTAGGCAAACTATTAGCAAAAAAGCTTTCATATCAGTATATTGATTCCGATGAAATGATAGAAAAAGATGTGGGTATGAGCATAAGCAAGATATTCAAATATAAGGGAGAAGCTTTCTTTAGAGAAGTGGAGTCGAAGGCTATACTATTAGTTAGTTTGTTAGATAAATTTATTGTCGCTACAGGCGGCGGTGTTCCTCTAAAATCAATCAATATGGATGAGCTTGAAAAAAAAGGTTTTATTGTGTGTCTTAAAGCAAAAGCGCAGACTATTTTTGACAGGGTCAAAGATGATAATTCAAGGCCTTTGCTTCAAACGGAAGAACCGTTAAAGGAAATTCAGAAGTTACTAAAGCAGCGTGAAGAGTATTACAAACGCTGTGATTTTTCAGTTGATACTGATGCTTATAACGTTGAAAAAGTTGCGGATATAATAATAGAGAAATTCAATGAAAAAAATAATAATTAAATTAGAAAACAGCCGGTATCCGGTTATTATCAGTTCTGATATGCGCGCCTTTGCAAAGACAGTGGCATCTTATAAGCTGTCCAAAATTGCGGTAATTACCAATAAAAACATAGCTAAGCATCACTTAAGATCGCTGTTAAGCGTGTTAAAGAAAGAATCGATAAGGTGCGATGTTTTGCATGTTCCTGACGGGGAAAAATACAAGAATATTAAGACTGTTGAGGATATATGTTCTGCTTTGCTTAAACTTAAATTTGACCGGAAATCCGGTTTGATATCTTTTGGCGGGGGTGTAATAGGTGATTTGTGCGGTTTTGCTGCATCAACATTTATGAGGGGTATCCGTTTTTTCCAGCTGCCAACAACCCTGCTTGCTCAGGTGGATGCTTCTATAGGAGGCAAAACGGGGGTTAATCTTAAGCAGGGCAAAAATATGGTTGGAACTTTTTATCAACCGGAACTGGTATGGTCTAACACGGAATTCCTTAATACATTGCCGTCAAAAGAATGGCTTAACGGTTTTGCTGAGGTTGTTAAATACGGCGTGATTATAAAAAAGGATTATTTTGAGTTTCTGGAAAAGAATCTTAAATTGAAAATGAATAAAAAAATAATCGATCATATAGTTTATGTATCAAGTCTGTGCAAAGCAGATGTTGTTATGAGGGACGAAAAAGAAATTAAAGGCATAAGAGAAATATTGAATTTCGGGCATACTTTCGGGCACCTGTTAGAAAGCTATTTTGGCTACAGGGTTGTTCAGCATGGGGAGGCGGTCAGTCTTGGGATGGTGTTTGCTTGTTATATTGCCCGGAAGAAGGGAATCTTCAGCGAAACTAATCGGTTGATTAATTTGCTGAGAAGGGTTAATCTCCCGGTTGTACTGCCTAAAAGGTTGGTTGGCAGCCGTTGGCAGGAGATTATGTACAGCGATAAGAAATTTCAAAATGGTATAGCTAAATTTGTACTGCCGGAACGGATAGGAAAGGTTAGGATTGTGTCTGGTATATCAAAAGCTGCTTTGCAGAACATAATAAATAAAATGAACGCGGATATTTAATTCGGAGGATAAAATGAAAAAGATACTTGTAATTCACGGACCTAATCTGAACCTGCTTGGAAAAAGAGAGGTTGAGGTTTACGGTAAGGTTGACTTAAATGAGATAAATAAGCGCATAAGAGTGCTGGCCCGCAAATTGAAGCAAGAAGTTGATATAAAGCAGACCAGCCATGAAGGTTCAATTGTTGAGCTGATCGGTAAATCAGAAAAAAAGTATAGGGGTATCATTGTTAATCCGGCAGCTTATACGCATACCTCAGTTGCTATAAGAGATGCGGTATCTGCCGTGTCTGTGCCGGTAATAGAGGTGCATCTTTCCAATATTTACAGGAGGGATGAGTTCAGGCACAGATCCTTAATTGCCGCTGTTTGCCAGGGTCAGATTTCTGGTTTTGGGCCTGCCAGCTATTTACTTGCGCTTCATGCTTTGGCAGATTTGATTTAAATGTATTAAATCAGAAGTTCCCCAAAAATATTAATGCAATTGCTAATTTTATGCATAGAAGTGAACAAAAATATGGTATAACAAGTGAAAACAGCAGAAAACATTTTTTTCACTCCGATGCAAAATTCTATACGGGCTTCGATGAACGAAAATATTCGGTTTGCCGACAACTCGCACGCAAAAAGTCAAAGACTTTTAGCGGCTCAAACACATCGGCAAAAGTTTCCGAATATTTTCTTCGAAACCCTAAATTTTGCAAGTCGTTACAAAAAATATTTTCTAATGTTTTCATAGAGACTTCACCAAGTTAAAAAATAAAATGGGGAAACTTCAGTATTAAATATATTGACAAGTATTATTTAAGAGAGTATCATAAAAAAAAGGTTTTTTGGGAATATTAACATTATATGGCAAAAATACTTATAGTAGATGATGACAAGGATGTTGTAGAATTCACTAAATTTGCTTTAGAGAAACAGGGTTATGAAGTAGTCCCGATATACAACGGGAATGACGGACTTATTGAATTGAAAAAGAAAATATATAATCTTGCTATTCTGGATATCATGCTGCCAGGTTTAGATGGATTTAATATACAGTTAGAGCTGGATAAAGATAAAATATTAAAAAATCTTCCAATAATTGTAATAAGCGGGCTTAAGCCTGCTGAAAAACTCTTCGAAAGATTCACGCAGGTAAAAGGCTTTTTTTTGAAACCGTTCAATATTAAGGATCTCATATCCAGGGTAGAAGAAATACTTAAAACCGATAAAGATTAATTCCTGTTGCAAATATCCCGGCATAATCCTAAAATTTAAGATAATAATAAGTTGTTGATAACATATGCTAGAACTAATTAATATACAGAAAGATTTCAATAATAACGGCAGTAAGATCAGCGCATTAACTAATATCAGTTTCAGTTTAAATTCAGGTGACAGGGTATTGTTGTACGGAGCTAATGGCTCGGGGAAAACGACTCTGCTTAAATGTATTTTTGGTCTTCTGCTTCCCGAAAACGGGAGTATTTCTTTTGATGGAGAAGCCCTCGATTTAAGGTATTTGCATTACAGCATTAATTACAAGAAGAGGGTAAGCTTTATCAGCAGCAGAATCGACGAATTCTATCCCAGGTTGACCTTAAGGCAGAATATTGATTTTTTTTCTTTTGCATATTTTAGCGATTTGTTAATTATGAGACAGAGAATAGATTCATTGTTTAATTTATTTCATATTAATGAATACGGAAAAGTTGCCTTCCAAAACTGCTCTAGCGGAATAAAGAAAAGGTTATGCTTGATAAAGGGATTAATATATCAGCCGGAGATGCTCCTAATAGACGAATGGGACAGCGCTCTTGATACCCAAACCTCCGGAATGTTTGCCGGATACATGGAAAATAGTTGCAATACAAAATTGAGTATTTTATCATCGCACAGTATTTCTGTTAAGGATGAGTTTTTCAATAAGGTAATAGTGCTTAAACAGGGCAGGATTATTTATTGTGATAGTGTAAATTCTTTAATTAAGCTTGCGGACAAGAAAAACTTGAGGGACTCATTGGCTTGGATAATCAACAATAATGAATAGATTATTTATTTTGCTGCAATTTATAAAGAAAGATTTCGCGATACAAAAAACTTATAAATTTGATAATATACTGCGTTTTGCAGGCATATTCCTGCAGTTATTTCTTTTCTTTTTTATTGGCAAGTTAATTGGCAAAAAACCCGGGGTTATTCTGGAGGTTTCGGGAGGCGAGTATTTCCCGTTTGTGCTTGTGGGTCTTGCTTTCTCGCCGCTTTTTTCTTTCGGGCTTTCTTTCTGCAGTAATTTTTTAAGGGAAGAGGTAAGTTACGGGACTATCGAAAATGTATTTAAGATGCCGCTCGGAGTCAACAGAATACTTTCTTTTATGAGCACAGGGAAACTGTTATTTGTTTTATGCGAGTGTTTGTGTATACTTGCATTTGGTTTTGTTATTCTTGAAATCCCGTTTTCTTTTATAAAATTAATATATTTAGTTTTTATTATGGGTGTTTCTTATATGATATTTTTTGGGGTAGGTCTCGTTGCCGGCAGTTTTATTCTGCTCTTTAAGCGCGGGGATCCGGTACAATGGGTGCTCATAAATGTTTCCGATATACTCGGGGGTGTATACTTTCCTGTCGCTCTTTTGCCAGGATGGATCGGTTTTATATCTATGGGAATACCTACCACTCATATACTTTTTGTGGCAAGAAAGGTTATACTAACCGGCGCTTATAGTGAAATATTAATCCCGTTAATAATATTGTTTATAATTGGTGTTTTGCTAATATTTGTTGGTTTTTACACATTTGGGATAGCTTTTAATAAGGTTAGATCTAAAGGCAGCCTTGCGCATTTCTGATTTTAATCCCAATTTAGTAAACCGAAGATTTCCTGGAAGACAATCTAAATAATACTTTTAATGAATAATATGCAAGCAAAAAAGGTCTTGCAGCATATGTCAGGCATATGCCCAAACTGCTGTGCGCGTTATATCTCCATCTCATTATGTAAGGTTGGGGAAACAATGTTGATAGTATATACGCAATTTTATAATAAATGTTTCTCTGAAAAATTAAACGCAGCAAATGGCCTTTTAATGGGTGTTTTAAGTTCAGATAAATTAAAAATTCTTTTTCTCTTTCAATATTTCTTTCAGGATAAATAAAAGCCTCAATTTGTTGTGATAATACGTAAGGAATTTCTGAGCGGATCAAGTTAAAGGAATAAACAAAAGGCGAAATAAAGTTATATTTTTTTATTTTATTGATCAAAAGCAGCAGATCTATGTCATTCTGCCATTTAGTAAACATATTTATGAGATCATCTCTTAAATTACCTTCTTTATTAGCGTGGTGTATTAGTGAATGCGCTATTGCGTATATGATCATCTCCTCTTTTGAAGGGAGTTTTAAGCTGAAGCCGCAAAACTTTGCAATTGCACAGCTCTGCCAGAGTTCTTTAATTTCATGTTTTGAAAGATACCAGATATCTGTATGCAGATCAACATTGAGTCCGGATTCAACCGGAGTCCACCCCAAAGGATTTGAACTCAGATGGGTATATCCCAATTTGTTCATTATATTGTGTATTTTGCTGAGGTCGGCTGTCTTTATAAGCAGATCAATATCTGTAAGAAATCTGTCCCAAATATTTTCATAAATCAGGTTTATATATACAATTCCTTTCAAAGGTATAAAATCAATATTACTTTTATTAAAGGCATCCGCAATTACATTGAACTGTTTTTGCGCGATAATATTGCGCGCGATATTATAATCTTTTTTATAGAAAACTTTATCAGCGGTTTTGCCGGTTTCAGAAATATTTTCGATTGCCTTCATATTTTATAATTGATTTTTTTATCAATCTGCCTGTATAAAAAAATAATCTTATAATGAAATGATAAATTAATCCGGGGAATCCTTTTAACAGGGGGTTTTTGTTAGCTACCTTGCCAACAATATTATCTAAATCTATCCAGTGGCTGAGTATGGAATTTGAGTCAGAGGCCATGAGGTAACGGCCATTTTTTATTGAGATAATGCGGTGTATATAATTTTTTTCTGTTGATTTGTAGCACACGCAATCGCCCAGGCGAATTGCCGTGTCCTGATCAATAAGTATGTTCTGGTTGGCTCTTAAGACTGGCCTCATACTGCCGCCATCGCAGAGTATGGGTACAATATTTGATTTCTTAATACAGGGTTTAGGTTTCGTAATATTCATTCTGTAATATATTACCTAAATTAAAGATCTTTTATGAAGTCCGCTTAATTGCTATGCACTGAGCCCTCCATATAGGCCCGGACCCGATCGGATAGCACTTCCCGCAGGCAAGCGAAGCTTTTTCAAATATTACTTGGGAGCTTATTTCTGGTTTAGTATAAGGCTTTTTCTTTTTTTTCATGTTGATGTTATATTTTACAATAATTTTACATTATTTTTAACAATAGTGAAATATAATATATGTATGAAATCCAAGGTAGTTTATTTAAACAAGTTATTTGCGATTCTTTTATCGATATCGCTTTTTGTTGCAAGTATGCCTCATAACTTATACAGTTCAAATTCTCTCGCTCCTCCGAGCGCAGCAGACGTTCCTGCAAGCTTAACATCTTCCCAAAACACTAATATCCAAAATACATCAGAATTTCTTAATCCGCATTTTGAAAAAGTTGCGGTTGAAAAAAGATCTTCTTGGCTGAGCGCTATTACGGGTTCAAAAATATTTAAAATAATAAAACCTGTTAGAACTTTTGATACAAAAGGAAGAATTAATAATTCATCATTTCGGGAATGGGTTAATGCTTTTGCAGTTATACTTGCCATCCCGCTTATTATTATAGGCATGGCTGTATCAGGAGATATAGTTATTAATTTTTATAATTCGCTGATAATGCATATAGATATGTTCAGGACATATATGGAATCAGCTCAGTTATTAGATCTCTATCATCTAAAATCTCAGATTATGCATCTAAATCAGGCATTGCAGGCTCAAAGTCCGGATAATAAGAATTTAGTTATAATTGGCTTGGCTGTTGGAATTAGTAAGTTAAAAACAGTTATCGGTACTGGTAAGACTGTTGGCAAGCATGAAGAGGAAATTAAAACCTTATTTCAGAAAGCCGGGCAGGACAAAGCTGTTTATGATCAAATTATCATACATAGCGAAGAAGTAATAAAGATTTTAATAAAAAACCCGAAAAAAAATATTGATGAATTGCTTGTTTTCTATAACTTTATGGTTCGGGCATATACCCTAAACCATCGATTTCAGAAAGTGCGGGATCTTTTTGTAACAATAATTAATTTGGCTAAAAGGGCAGGGTTCCAGCTCACAGAAGAGAGTTTTATAGTAAAAAATTACAGAATGGCAGAAGCAAATTATAGGTATTATGAAGAAGGTGATAAAGAGTTTTATCTTGATTATTTGAGAAAGTTACTAAAATCAGATCCCAATAATATGTTCGCGCGCACCCAGTTGATGTCAGTTCTTCTACAATATGAATATTGGGATGAAGCAGAAACTGTCGCAAACGAATTCCTCAAAAAGGTGGAGGAAATTGAAAAGAGAGCCCGGTCTTCAGGATACGGATTTATGAATGCGAGTTTACCGGATGAATTAAAATTGCCTGAAAATCCAATACCGGAAAATTTGGAAACGCTAAGGCCTAAAGGGCTTATTGCGCTTGGCAGAATATTTGGTTCTAGGGGAAAGTATGATGCTGCTGAAGATAACTTGCTTGAAGCAACCCGGCTTTTACCTGAAGATTGTGAAGCATACTTTTGGTTAGGCAAACTGGAAACAGCAAAAGGGGCTTTTGAAAAGGCATTGGGGCATTTTGATACTGCCGAAAAGTATGGCGCTAATTTACAGGATGTAGAAGCAGCTAGGATCGAGTTATATATTGATTCCGGGGACTTAGATAAAGCCAGAGGTAAATTTGATGAACTTTTTAGACAAAGACCGGAAAATGGGGAATTAATTGATAAATTTGTAAATTATTTAAAAACCGCTGAAGATATTTCAGGCTTTTTTGAGAGACCATTGAGCTCGCAGGATAACCAATTTATAAAAACAATAACAAATACATTACAGATATCTTGTGCAAAAATGAAAAAAAGCGTTTCACAAAATAACATAGTAAAACTTCATAAGGCTTTTCTGCTTCTACAAAAAAATGAAAATGATGTTGTTAGAACTAATGCAAAGAATTTATATCCTGTTATTAAACAGGCGGTATGTGACTGGTACACTTTATGTGCGGAAGAACTTTTTAAAAACGGAAAAGAAGATAGTGCTTTAGAACTAATAGAACAGGCTTTGCGAATAGAACCAAATGAGCCGAGGGCATTATATATGTATGGTGTTAATTTAGTAAAACTGGGGAATTTAGAAGAAGGTATTAATAATCTAGAAGCGGTATTAAAGCTCGGTGATAGCAAAATGAAAAAGAATATAATACAACAGGATTTGAGGGATGTATATTTTAGATATGCTGGAGATTTGCTGGAAGAAGGAAATATTAAAAAAGCGCTTTCAGTTGCAGAAAAAGCATTTGAAACTGCGGTAGAAGTGGAAAGAAAAGCTGATAAAGAAATATCGCCTCAGAATTTTATAACTAATTTTATTATATTCTTTAAAGGTTTTAATAAGTCCGAAGATTCATTGAAAACCGGTATTGAGTTTCTCGGGCGCATTAGTGCAAAATATGAAAAGCAGACAAAAAACAAGAGTTTTGTTGCGGCTTTGGTTTATTACGCCTTAGCATATTTGCATCTTGATATTTGCCGCAATAGAAACCTTCTGGGCTCAGGTGAAGTATTTGAATTTGCGAACAAAGCATTGAGAATTCAATTACAGCATGAAGAATCAAAAATAATGATTGCATACTTTATTAATAAATTATTAGGGGATGCTTTCTTCAGGATTCCGGCTTATAAACAGAGCAAGCGTTATTACGAAGCGTGTATTAACTCGGGAGTTAAAGAGGAATTCTTGAAACAAATAAGGGTTATGGTGGGATATGCAGATATAAAATTGGGGGAAACCAAAAAAGGCATTACAACACTAGAAAATTTAAAATATGCAGGGCAGTTGGAAGTAAATTATCAGATAGCCCGTCTATTCTCGCTTAGCGAGGCGCATTTGGATTTGGGACAATTTCCAGCTGCCGTTGACTATTGTAAGCAGGCATTGACGATTGTAAAAAATAACAAAAATATACCAGATAGCTATATAATAGGTCTTTTGGGTAAAGTTTATTTTAAGCAGGGTGAATTTCCGAAAGCAAAAGAATATATTGAGAATAGTCTGCAAGCAGAAGCAGTGAATTTAGGATTTATGGCTGAAAGCGAATCTGCGGAAATAGAAGATATCATAAAGTTGTTGGTTTCGGAGCAAGATAAAATTCCGATTTTCAACCTGCAGCCGTTAAGCGAGATATTAATGACATTAAGTTCAGTTTATGCAGCAGAGGTTGATAATCAAGCTGTGGCAGAAATGGCTAAGGAAATAAGCTTAGAGTTAGGCAAAAAAGATGTTAAACAAAGGAGGGAATTGAGAAACAGCTCAGAAAAAATTGACTTCAGTGTATGTGTGGAAGCTAGTGATGAGGTTCTTCTCGAATTAGCAGATGAATCTTACAAAAGTATGGATATAGGATTCTGGGTAGAGATTGTTTTTGAACTTTTGGAACGGGAGTGTAAAAAAATAGTTCAGTATATAAATAAAATACTGCCAGATCTCGAAAGAAAAAGAAGAATTATCAAAGCAAATATTTTCAAAAATTTTGCAAATATTAAAAAACAAAGAGATGTTCTGCAAAACAAAAGGAAAGCCGCACTGGATAAATTAATTACACCTGAAATAAGGCAAGGTTTTGCTGAAGCCATGGGGGTTAAAGCGCAGGAATACATTAATAAAGCCAAAGACCAAATGTTCAATGAGGGCCGTTCTGAAGAAATAGACGAACTGGTATTTCTGGCCTGGTGGATGTTTATTAAAAATACTAATGAAAATATTATTAGAGAGCTTTCGGAAAAACAAATAAGGGAGTGTGTTCTAAATTCAGTAAGTAATGGGACTCAAAATGAGGTAATTAAAACGCTTGAACAAATAATCACGGAAGAAAAAATATTAAAAAGGGCAGAGAATATATTTGATAAAGAATTACGATCAGCATTGGTTGAAGTATTTGTGCCTGGATATGATTTAGATAGTACCATAAAAAAAGCGGTTGCTGAAGAAATAGCCGCAGGTGAAGGGGAAGAGAATCTTAAGAACAGTCTTCTATATTTTATTTGGGAACAGTATATTGCAGACACCTATCCCGCAATTGTTGAACTTATAGATGAGAGGATTATATCTAGAGCGATACTTGACTCTTTTTCTAATAACGATTGGAATTCCATAATTGAAATAATTACAGATGCGGCAATGAATAAATTGTATATTGGTTACCCGCAGTATTCCAGATTGTTGGAAATTGATACTGATCTGGTCACTAATCTGCTTAAAGGTTTAAAATCAAAAGAAGATTTGATGAATAAATTAGATAAAGAAGCGCGTAAGACAGGTTGGAAAGGCTCCGTTTATGAATTTAATATAGGTGAGAATAAATTAATATGCGCAGTATTTTATGTATTAGATGGAGAAAAAAACATTAGAAAAGAGTCAAATGAATATTATGGTGAATTAGTTATTGATTTAACGAATTTTGGTGTTGATGATGAATTATTCTTGAAGCATAAGGAAAATATAAAAGAAGATATTATCAAATATAAGATTTATGATCTTTGGGAAAAATATCAACTCGATGTAATTTGTTTAGGCGTGCAGCCTCAAGGCATTAGTGAAAAAGATTATGAAAATAATCTAGATAATATACAACAGCGATTTGTTTCGCTGTTCTTAAAAATCAGAAAAGACAAAATTAAGGAAAGTGTCGAGAAAGGAAAGAAATTAGTCGAAGATGCTGACAAAGAACAAGGACTGAGAAGAGACATATATTCGCCTATCGGAGTGCGTCAGGCATTTTTTGTTGAGAGGGATGATGTAAAAGATATAATTTATAAATATAAATCCGGTAAAAATAAATCATCGGTCAATATTCCCAATGTTATTGTAATGCATGAAGGAAGAGATAGCGCCACAATAAGTATGCTTAATAAGGGTCGGAAAGGCAAAAAAGAGTATATCCCGTACGGGAGGAAGCATATTGCAGAACATATAGCAAGTAGGGCGCAGAATACAATCGATACCGAACAAACAGCTGAAATGAAAGGCATATTTGGAGCCAAGCTTAAGAACTATATTGTGACCAATATGGATGATGAGGTAAAGGATAATATTGCTCTTACCCTTCTATGGGGGGAATTTATTCCTGGCGGCAACAGAAAATATTTTACATATCATGATATTAAGGAAGAGAAGATTATGGTAGTTGTAGTTGCCCCGAATTGTACGATTGAGAGAATAGCTGAATTTGGGGTTGATCAGCATCTTGCGTGCAACCTCTACATTCATACTGGTTTTTCAGACGTCGCATGCCGTATTTTTGCAGCTCTGCTAAGCGGTCAGGAAGAAATAAAATATAATTTAAGAGAACCTTTGCATTTCAGCGAAGAGGATGTTAAAACAATTTTGTCGGGTAGAACAGCTAAAGGAGAATTAATAAAAAGGAGTATTTTTTACCGTTTTGATAAGGGAACTTTATATGTTACTAACCGTGAAACAGATCAAGTAGTGGAAATTGACAAAACCGGAATGTGCGTCTGGGCAGGAGGTTTATCCGCAATAAGATCTAATCTCAGCAAAGAAAATAATATTAGTTTTGTAATTGATGAAAACATATCAAGCCCTAAGGAAAACAACGGCAATTTAATTAAAGGGTCTATATCTTCAGCATTACTGTTTTCGTTATTGTTAATTTCTTTAGTTGCCGCATGGTTTATACCAAAGGTTGCTTATCATCAAAAAGCGGTTGAGTATGCCGAAAGAAATTTGATATCTGTAAAAAATATAGATTTTAGATCAAAAAAGAAGAGTAAGGTAATTCCAGAAACGGAATCAGTTATTAAAATTAACCTGAATGATTATCAGCCGGGAGTTGTTGGAAGAAATCTTGCTAAATTACAAATACATTCCCGTTCTCTATAAAGATCTCTCATAAACTTCGAATTAATTATAATTAACCCTTGATCACGTTTTTTGTTATTTTGGCCATCATACAGCTGGTAGAAGCCGGTCCGAATTCATTTCTATCTTCTAACATGGCAAGACCCGGGCATCTGCTGCAGAAGCTTAGAATATTGCATGCCCTGCAGGATTTAATATCATTAAATTCAAGATTTCGTATTTTATTTAGATAAATGGATTTGTTCCATATCGCTCCAAAAGAACTTTTTCTTATATTTCCAACTGCTTTCGGATACATCAAACACGGATAAACTGTGCCGCAATTAGATATAGCCGCCAGATTTACACCAGCACCGCAAATGAACTCATGCGGTGAGTTGGGGCTGAATTTTGGAATTAAATGCTTAGAGCTATCGGTTAGAAGCGTGTTTATTTGTTTTTCGGAAAGCCGGTATTTTACAGGATTTTTGCCGCCGGTTTCTTCTGGCGTTACCACCGGATCAATGCTCCAGCTTACGCCCAATGATTCAGCCAGCTTTATTAAATTATTTCTTTCATTAAAATTTTCTCTGCAAAGAAGCATTTTTATAACCGGGGTTAATTTTAGTTTTTTAAGTGATTTAATAGCTTCTAGGGTTTTACCAAAAGATCCTTTTATTCGCGTCATTGATTCATGTATTTTTTTATTTGTTGAAAATAAGCTTATATGTACGGCAAAAGGCGAGAGAACTTTAAGCCATTCTAAATCTTCCCTTTCGATAAGGGTCCCGTTTGTAAATATGGTAACGGCCATTTTGTAATTTTGCGCCGCAGATGCCCATATCCTAAGCGCATCTTTACGCGTAAAAGGCTCCCCTCCTGTTAATGTCAAATACAGTGTTTTAGCTTTTGAAAGGTCTTTTATAAGTTTTATTCCTTCATCAATACTCAACTCTTCCTTATTATTACGTACAATGTAACATGGCTTGCACTTCAAATTGCACTTTTTCGTTATTTCCCAGGTTACATCTAATGGAATGTTTTTCACTGAAGCGATGCGGGACAGATCAACTGCTATGGAGTGGTTCTTCATTAGTATAGATTAATCCTTTTTTGACCATTTTTTCAATAAATTCTGAGAAATCCTGCTCTGCCTGTATTTTAGAGACGTCAAACTCACCAATAATATTTTGAATTATATTTTGTTGTGATAAGCCTTTCTCAATAAACTGCCAGATAAACCTACCCGATGGATTAATTTTATGAAGTTTATGATCCCAAGGGCTCACTATATAAAGCTGCCCTTCAATCTCCTGGTAAGCTAATCTTTTATCTATGGTATATTTCATAATATTTTCAACTCAGTAATTATAAATCATTAATAAGTATTATTCAATTTGTAATAAATGGGACAGGTTCATTTTTAACATAACGGAATATTTGGCAATATTCGATTTAAATAAAAACTGGAAAATCTATTAGGAAAGAAATTCGATCTAAGAGAAATGGGCAGACCTAGAAAAAAAATGAACCTGTCCCACTTATTCTCTAATGTTATATGCATAAATCAGCTAAATAATTGGTATTTCTCCTATGCAAACTATTTTAAATGATAAAGTTTTAGTTGTTTGAAGTTCAAACAATGGAATTCTTTTTATGATTTTAGATATAAATTTTGTTATCTTCGAGATGGTATCTTCATTATTACTGAAGTTCATCGCGCATTTAAGAAGTAAAGTAAAAGCGGCATGTTTGGATAATTTTTTTATAGTAGGTTTGCCTGATTTTATTATTTTATATATAGATTTCAAGGGAAAGCATAGATTCCTTCTTATCTGTGGAAGTTCACCTCCAAATGGGGTTGAAAAGGAGCAAAACACTCCTTTAATATTTGAAATACAAATAAGCTCGTCTCCTAAGCTCTGAAATTCTTTCGAATTCCTTATTATTGTGGTCTTTCCTGAGCCGGATTTGCCTATAAATATATGCGCCTTATCATTTACAATAAGACCCGAGGAGTGTATAAGCAAAGATTTTTTATTAATCAGGAGCATGCTGAAAAGCACGCGCAAATACGAGTTAAAACTTAAAGAGTTCTTCGCAATAGTAACAGTACCTGTTTTTTTAATAAGGTTGATTGTAGAATCAAAGTCCTCTCTTTTAATTCTCACAGTGTCTCGGGTATGTTTAAAAGAAATACTGCCCTTAGTTTTTACTCTTTTGTTCGTGAATTGAAGATCAATCAAAAAATCACCTTTGGTTCTTGTAACAAAGGATCCTAGAGATTTGAGTAAATAAAGCGGCGTTCGTCTCGATTTGAAAGATACAATAACCGGACCAACCTTCACATTTAACATGGAATAATTAACGGGATACATTACCTTATTATATAGAAAATGTAATATGCAGACAACCCCAAAGAAGAATAAATGGAATAAATGGGACAGGTTCATTTTTGACATAACGGAATATTTGGCAATATTCGATTTAAAGAAAAACTGGAAAATCTATTAGGAAAGAAATTCGATCTAAGAGAAATTGGCAGACCTAAATAAAAAGAACCTGTCCCATTATTTCACCTTGCCTTCCGATAAGTTCAGGACCTGAGCGGGCTCGAAATGTTTACCGTTTGTATCAATGATTGATGTTTCGAGAAACACGGAACCATTTACCTTTGACATCAAGAAATGGAAATCAAAGAAGAAATCCTCTGCAGGAACCAAGTCTAAGCCGCCCCCAGGAATATAGTAGCTATACGTTCCTCTATGCACGACACCACTAAGCCTGTAAAGAATGCTTTCAGAGTTGGGTGCTTTGAACTAGTATGCAATGTGGGTCCCAGGTAAATGCTAAGGTGTCTACCACTGCTTGGAGTATGCTGGGTTGGCGGGCATGGGGAGCTAACCTGCGCCGCGCAACACTTGAGCTCAGCAGGAACAAAAAGCGCAGCTTTACAGTCCGGTGGATTGATTTGATATATGTTTTTATTTCTTTATAATTTTATTCATTTCTCACGATAATTCTGAATATATAAATATAAGCTAACACCCAAATATATAATTGATGAAAAAAAATAATAAAAGTATATTTTCGGTGAGGTGAGCCATCCCAAAAAACTTGCAATTGCGAGAATCATAACCAAATAGGCGAAAATATGAATCCCAACAAATTCGTTAAAGTTAAGACCAATATATTTCTTCCAAGGTTTTTTCCACCATGGGAAAGTTAAAACACATAAAAACATGGGAATTGCTAGAGCTAATCTAAAAGTATTCTCCGTTAACTGATAACTACTTTTTATAAAGAAATCATTGATGAATCCTCCAGCTCCTGTTAAACCAATGCATGTCCCAACAATAATTTTAATATTCCTACTTTTATTACTATTTTTCATATATCATTGAGGTCACTGGAGGCGCGCAAGCGACTTCCAGTGCACCGATTTGTGTACGCCCAGCATGGGCATAAACTTATGAGGTGAAAGTCCTCTACAGGAGAACCGACCCTATAAGTATTATAGGTGAAACTGTTAGTGAAGCGCAAGGGCAAAATCGCGAGGTTTTGTCTGAAGGAAGCGCGGA
>JBDROU010000055.1:0-2281 GCA_043809745.1 bacterium | reverse complement strand
TGAGATGGAGGGTTTATACTGGAGATACGAAACATTTCTAAAAAGAGCTGAAGGGAGCAGGGGTTCTTTATTGGGCGCTAATGGAGGGATATACGCAATCAGGAAAAAACTTTTTGAAGGGGTTCCCGGGAATACAGTAATAGAAGACTTTGTCATACCTATGAGAATCCTGGAAAAAGGACATAGTGTTTTATATGAACCGGAAGCTATTGCTTATGAAGAAACAGCGAAAAATATCGTAAAGGAAATGGCGAGGCGTGTAAGGATAGGCGCGGGGGATTTTCAGTCGTTATTTTTAACAAGGGGACTGCTGAATCCTCTTAGGGGTTTCAGCGCTTTTGCTTTTTTCTCACATAAAGTAATCAGATGGTTCGCTCCGTTTTTTTTAATGGCGGCGTTATTTTCTAACGCATTTTTGGTAGGAGATGACCTATATACAGGATTATTTATCATGCAGTGCGGGTTTTATTTTCTGGCTTTACTTGGGCGTATTTTCAGTTTTTTTAATATTCATACGAAGATTTTAGGATTCTTTTATTATTTTGTTTCAATGAATATTGCTCTTTTGTTGGGATTTTTCAAATTTCTCACAGGGACGCAAAGCGTGATGTGGGAAAGGACAGACCGTTAGATAAATGGAGGTGTGATATGAATAAAAATTGTTTGAAGGTTACTTTAATCGCGTTGGTAATAGGTGTTATTTATGTCCCTACATTTATCTGGATGTGGGGCAGGTGGTTCGCAGAGGAGTCGTATTACTCACACGGGATACTGGTGCCTTTTGTGGTGATATTCCTTGTGCTGTTTAAGAAAGATGATCTTAAAGAGATTAAGCCCCGTAAAAACAATATGGGGTTATTGATGATCGGTATGGCACTAGCCATACATCTGGCGAGCGCATGGACGAAGGTGTATTTTACATCAGGCCTGTCTTTGATATTGCTTATCCTGGGGCTTGTGCTTTATTTTCTGGGGAAAAAATATTTTGGGAAACTTTTGTACCCGATCTTATTTTTACTCTTTATGGTGCCTATGCCTTTAGTTTTAATAGCCAATCTCAGTGTGAAATTAAAGCTCTTCGCGGCGCAGTGCGCTACGATACTCCTGAATAAAATAGGTATACCGGCAATGAGGAATGGCAGTACCATAAGGACTATGCATTCTTATATGGAGGTCGAGGGGCCGTGCAGTGGCATAAGGTCATTGATATCTCTTCTGGCGCTTGGAGCCTTAGTAGCGTATTTTATGAATACAAAGATGATCAAGAAATGGCTTTTATTGGCATTGTCAATACCTATAGCGATATGCGCGAATATTTTCAGGGTAACTCTTTTGACATCTGCCAGTGAGATCTACGGGGATAAGTTTGCGATGGGATGGTTCCATGATTTTTCAGGGTTTTTGTTGTTTTTTGTAGCGTTCCTGGGACTCATGGTAGCGAAGAAGGCTATGGAATGAAGATCGATAAAAGTTTTATAGGAATTATAGCGCTTTTGATAGTGGCAGGGGGCATATCAGTTGCTTTATATCTCAGGCAGATGGAGGATTCTACGGCAGTGAAGGTCTCTCTATTGCCCATGGAGATATCAGACTGGCAAGGCAATGATATCCCTCTGGATGAGAGGACTTATAGAATATTGGAAACGAAGAATCTATTGATGAGGGAGTATAAAAGTCCTGAAAATCAGAGCGTGTATCTTTATATGGTGGTTTCTGAGGTGAATAGAAGGGTTGTTCATCCTCCTGAGGTGTGTTATACAGGAGATGGGAATGAGATATCCGAGAAAGAGCACGTAGAAGTTAATATGCCGGGATTTAAGGAACCGTTTGCCCTGAATAGCTTTGTTTCCATGAAAGGCAGTATGAGAGAGTCGCTTGTTTATTACTGCTATAAGTCAGGAGATAAATTTACAACTGATTATATAAGTCAGCAGGCGAATACGGTATTGAGTAATGTAATGGGTAAATACGCGCCGGGAGCGCTTGTAAGAATTTCCATCCCTATCGTAAACAATGATAAAGAAAAAGCAGCTCAAATCCTCCGGGAATTTTCCAAAGAAGTATTTCCTCTGATCCGAAAATCTACACAGTAACGTCCGCACTAAGACACGTCAGGTCACAAGGTCACCAGTGGAGTATAGCGTATGGCGAGACGTATTAATGATGTTGTTTTTTTGACCTGCGGTGATCGATGTACATTATGATGAGTACGAAAACTATAAAGACAACAGGCACTGATAGCATAAACATTTTACGCTCCTTCGCTTTCTTTGGGGTAAAC
>JBDROU010000054.1:0-4460 GCA_043809745.1 bacterium | reverse complement strand
TCTGCCTGTTCTTTTCCATGCTACTATAAAACTAGCCCTGGAAAATAGCCCTTTTACCTTTTCTCCGTGTCCACCAAATCGGGGGAAGATTATTAGGAAAAGCTTTACAAGAAATTTACATAATATTTAAACAATTTTTACATCAAATCGTTAGAATTATATTAAGGTAAGTTTATGACTAAAAGCAAATATATTATTGAGGAAATAAAAAACAATAAATTCCTTGTTTTTTATATTATATTAGTACTACTAATAAACATGGTAGTTATTTTTAACACCTGCAGAAAATCTTTGATTTATAAAAAATATACTGTCCCAGAGCAGCAAAACAACTATCAAACAAAACCTGTTGAACCAGTTGAGAGCAAAAAACCTGAGATTATTGAAGATCTATCTCAGATGGATAATTTTTCTCCGCTTATTTAGTACAAAAAAATCAAAAAAAATCTAATATGTAATACCAAAATAGTAATGTTCTATTTAGCCAAAATAGAAATGTCCGGTTTCTAAGATGCTATAATGCCTCGAAAGAGAGGGGTATTATGGCATGGGAGGGCATTATAATGGCTAGTCATGAGGAGTTAAAGCGGTTACATATAATAAGAGAGGTATTGCTGAATAAGCTGAAGCAAAATGAAGCATTGGTGTTGTTAGGAAAAAAAGGGACTGTCCCTATTTAAACGATTGATTATTAGATCAGTATGATGTAATATACTTCCATGCCCAGAAATGCTAGACGGCTTTATCCGAATAAATATTTTCATTTTATAAAGCGGAGTAACAATCATCTTTTTATATTCAAAGATGCTGGGGATTTCCAGATATATTTAAATCTTGTTCGCTATTATTTTAAGATTAGCGATGTAAAATGTTTTCATTATGTGTTAATGAACACGCATGTTCACTTTGTTGTTAAGCTTCCTGAAATTATTGATGAGATTTCGGAGATGATGAAAATAGTTCATCTTAAGTATTCTCTATATTACCAAAACAAATATGACTATGATGGGCTTTTATGGAGAGACCGATATAAAAGCGAATTGATTGACAATGACAGGTATATGCTTGGCTGCGGGCTATATATCGAACATAACCCTGTAAAGGCAGGAATGGTAAAAAATGCCGGAGATTATGTTTGGTCAAGTTATAAGCATTGGATAGGCGAAATAATAGATCCGTTATTAAGTGAGCATCCTTTAGAAGAAGCTGAAAGATACGGTGGGATAGCCGAAGATTACATTGAAGAATATAGAAACTATGTTAATTCAAAATCAAAAGCCGGCAGGCCTAGAAAATCTGCTTGAATCAACTAAAAGCAAATGTTATAATCCGTATTCACAAAAGTTGAAATAAAGCGATAGATAGCATTTTAGGTAAAATTGATATAATATGGCGGGGTAGCTCCCCTGCTGCTTTGAGCAGCAAAGCAAGATGCAGGGGCGAGGATTTAGGTTGGCAGCAGCAAAAGTTCAAGGATATATTATAAATATTGGTTATTTTGATTACGGCGGGGTAGCTCAGTTGGGCGCCAGTTGCTTGGCGGTCCGCCCAAAGGCGGAACGGTCACACGCAACGAGGTTAGCGCAGGCGCGAGTTCGTGAGCGCCCAGGGTTTCAGCCGCTTTCCGATAAAACAAGGGCGGCTGAAACGAGCAGCGGAATCATAATCCTATTCAATCTCCGTCGAGAACCAAAACTTACCGTTAGAAATCACTTATTGTAGTTTATCCCTTCTTATCATTGACCCCCTCCTTGTTTCTTGTATTCAGAGACACTTTCATGGACATTTAATTCTCTAACAAGCTGTTAGAGAAAATTGCTTTTGTGTTACCAATTTGATATATTAATTAACACAATGAAAAATATAATAACCAAAAATTACATTAATTTCCTCAATGAAATAAAGCAAAAAATCAGAAATGCTCAGATTAAAGCTACACATTCAGTAAATAAGGAATTAATTCAATTATATTGGCATATTGGAGAAGATATTGTAAAAAAACAAAAGAAGTTTGGATGGGGAAAGTCCGTTGTAGAACATTTGTCCCGTGATTTGAAAAGAGAGTTTAATGCAATAAATGGATATTCAGTGCAGAATTTATGGTTCATGAGAAAATTCTACCTGGAATACAAGGATATTCCAAATCTCCAACAGCTTGTTAGAGAAATTCCATGGGGTCATAATATTGTCATTTTTCATAGAGTAAAAAGTGAAAAAGAACGTGAATACTATATTCAAGCAACAGCAAAAATGGGTTGGAGCAGAAACGTCCTGCTTAACCAAATAAAAGCAAAGGCGTACGAAAGGCAAATGCTTATGCCCAAGCACCACAATTTCCCCAAAGCGCTTCCGGTTCATCTAGCAGAACAGGCAGAGGAATCAATAAAGAGTAAATATAATTTGGATTTTCTTGGCATATCAAAACCAGTTTTAGAACGAGAACTTGAAAAAAGAATGATTGAAAAAATGAAGCAGTTCATCCTAGAACTTGGATATGGATTCTCATTTATTGGCAATCAATATCGTTTGATTATAGGAAAAAGTGAATACTTTGTAGATTTATTGTTTTTTAACCGTAAATTGAAATCTCTCGTAGCTCTGGAACTCAAGACAGGAAAATTTGAGCCTGAATATGCAGCTAAGATGGATTTCTATCTTCACATACTTAATGACCAAGTAAAACTAAAAGATGAAAATCCACCAATAGGTATTATTTTATGTGCTGAAAAAGAAAATATTGTAGTAGAATATGCACTCAGAAGTGCAATGAATCCTGTAGGAGTTGCAGAATATCAATTAACAACAAAACTTCCTAATAAATTAAAAGGAAAACTTCCAACCGCATATGAATTAAGAAAACAAATAAAAAAAGGACTCTAATAATTTTGGTCGGAAAATAGGGGTTGACAAAGAGGTTCAAAATAACGAAAATATATTGAAAAAATAATCAAATGGCGGGGTAGCCCCGTAGAGCAAGCCACGGGGCAGCAAGCATTGGGTATATGATATAGTTTATTGGCTAGATAGAGTTGGCAGGTTAGATCTCTTTACGGCGGGGTAGCTCCCCTGCTGCTTTGCTACGCAAAGCAAGATGCAGGGGCGAGGATTTAGGTTGGATGCTTTAAAGGTTCAAAGTTCCTTTATAAGTATGAGTAGGTTTACTTTACGGCGGGGTAGCTCAGTTGGTTAGAGAAGCGGAATCATAATGCTCTTTTATTTCCGTCTGAGACAGAAAAATACCGTCAGAATGGATTTAGCAAGATTTATGGCATTTTAGGGTGTTTTAGCCCTGTTTAGTAAATGCGAATGACACTTGAATGGCACTAATGGGAGAAGAGAAGTTATAATAAAACATTCGTAGTGCAAAATCTAAGTAAAGGAGGAATTAAAAACGTTTAGTAAAATCTACTAACAGATAGATAAGGAGAAATTGTGAGAAAAATACTTTGTATTGTGTTGGCAGTTGTATTAAGTAGTTGCAGTTCAATTTTAAGAAAACCTGAAGTTTTTTCAGTAAAAAAAATAGCGATAGTAAGTATTTACGCGAATTCTGATTTGCATGATATGAAAGCTCCAAAAAATCCTAAGACAACTCTTAATGTTTTAAAAGCGTTGATGGGTAAAGAAAGTGACAAAAGTTTGGAAGGTAGTGAGCTTGTCCAGATTGTTACATATGGTCTAAAAGCATATGGCGAACAACTTAATTCAGTGCAAAATTGGACGGTTTTACCTCCTTTGGAAGTAATAAAAAGCGAGAAATACAAAAAACTTATGAGTCAAGATGATCAATCCTTTATGGGAGAAATATTGAAAGTTTTTAAGAATGCTGAGGCAGAAAAGTGGGTAACTCCGGTTGGAATGCCTAGAATACCTGCTGATAATTTAACTTACGGTAAAGGAAAAAAAGTAGTAATAAAGGGTAGAAAAGATCCTGTTAAGGATCTTATAGAGAAGTTGGCTGAATTATGTAAAGAGTTGCAGGTTGATGCCGTTGCTGTAATCGGTTTAGATTTAGCTTACAAAAAAGGAATGCTTAGCTCTATGTCTGGAACTGGGTTATTGAGTGGCGTAAGAGGTAAGGCAACTCCCGCTGTAGCATCTGAAATTATCATTGTATCAAAAAATGCAAAAATAGCTGTTGAGACAAAACTTATTAGTCAGGGAGTAGAATATAGCACGTCTAATTCTGCCCCAATGATGCTTAAAGGTAAACCTGATCTAAAAGACTCTGCAGGAAAATCCCTAGAAGCATACTATAAAGCCGTTCTTAAAAGCGCTGAACTAATAAAGGGTAATATTGAAAAAGAGCTAAACAAAAAGTAATTTTTCAAAACATAAGTAGGAAATAGACAAATGGCTGGGTAGCCCCGTAGAGCAAGCCACGGGGCAGCAATCATTGGGTATATGATATAGTTTATTGGCTAGATAGAGTTGGCAGGTTAGATCTCTTTACGGCGGGG
>JBDROU010000053.1:0-3213 GCA_043809745.1 bacterium | reverse complement strand
AATAAAGCAATTACTCGGATAAAAAATGAAATAATGTAAAGATATCAAGAGTCATAAGATCTGGTATATATTTTGCTTGTATCTGTTTTGGACGTGCACGTCTTGAAGCGTGAGCAGTACGGCGTTAGCCGTTATGTTCTTAATTTACGGGAACGGGGATTTCAGGAATTGTTTTATATGTTGTATCAGAATCATCAGCAGGATAGCTTAAAAGACAGTGTTCTATTTCCGTGCTGCTATCACCACAGCCAAAAGCCTCAGCACTATTATAAACGGTATAATCCAGATCACCTACGGCTGCAATTGGACCATAAAATACTTCGGGCAAAAGTTCCAGGTAGTTATCGTCAGGCACAGTATAATCGCAGCTATTTGTAGGCATGTGGAAGAAACGATTATCAAGAGGAATATATATGCCTGTATCCTGGAGTGCAAAGCTCTGTGCCTGTACAAGATCCTCCTGAAGGGAATTTGTTCCAGGCATTCCCAGGTTGCAATAAAATCCGTCAATTGGAAAATATAAATCATCAGCTCCAATCATGCTTTCGTCGTGGAAGCCAAAGTAGGCAAAACCCGAGTAGTCCTCCATTTTTGCTTCAAATATTCCCGCCCTGGTGTCATTGCTCTTTTGTTGTATAAACTTCATTGATCCGTCATTTGTTTCAGGGTTTAAAAGAATTCTCATATAATAAATATCCATGCTGGACGCTTCGCCCGTAACTTGCTGATATATGTATTCTCCATCATCAAAGAGGTCGGTTGTGGTTGAATCTGCATCTCCAAAACCCTGCCTTAGCTCATAGTTGACGCTGTCAGATTCTAGTGCGTATCCGGCGGACCAGGCAAATTTGTACTCTTCGCCTGTATTTACTGTGAAATAGCCGTATGCCCTACCGCTAGAGCTGGTTTTTTCGCTGTCCAGCCAGGTATTTTCCAGCTTGAAATAGAATTGTGTATCGAGTTCTGCTGACTTGCTTAGCATCGATACGCTCCCGGCGGCTTCAAAAGTTGTATTGTCGCCAGCTACAGTCAAAGATGCGCTGGCCAGGTCGTTATCTTCGTCTGTGGAAAAATAAGCACTTATATTATCTGTAAGCAGGTCGTATTCACCATCAATGAAATCATCTGCCTCCGTGTCAGTGTCAATGATATAGGCACACAGAGTGGAATATAAAATATTCATCGCCATATCTACTTTAGATGCTACCCCTCTGACCTCAAAATTCATCTTGGCAACCATGCAAGCTTCGTCATCATCTGAAGTTCCTTCATTAGCAAAGAATACACCTCCGGTACTCATCGCGTTAGTTCGACATCCGGCGCCGTTAGTTCTGGCTTCGCTTTCTGAAGCAAAAGCGACCCATGCCATATCATCATCAAGGTTTGCCCAGGTTAAAGGATCGTCACTAGTACATTGATAAGGACCTCCTCCGGGGGACTGCATGGGGAAATCGGCACCATTTTCGTCATATCTGACCATAAATACATTGCCAAAACAATCCAGACCCTGTGCAAATTCAACATTATGTTGAAAATGGAGCAGACACTCTTCTACAGTTGTTGAATTCTCCAGGATGGATGTCAGGTCAGAGATCCTGCTTGTGTAATCGTATGTACTTTCAGCCTGTCGTTTAGGTTTCAAATAGGAAGGAATTGCACTGGGAATTGCGCCAGGAATTGCACTTGCAACAGCACCTGGAATGGCCTGGGTAATTGAGGTTACGGCTATTGCAGGAAATATATTCAAGATTTCGCTAACACTTTCAGAACCAGTCCCCGATTCACTTTCTGAATCTGATCCGGGGTTTTCTGAAGAACCATCCCCGTCTGAAACATCTCCTGAATTGCCAGCCGGATTACAGGACAAAATTAAAATTATCAGTAAGCAGGCACAAATAAATTTTAAAAAATTCAAATCTAACTCCTAAAAATAATCTAAGGTTATAATATTTTATTTTAATAGAAACCCTTCAATATTAATTATCTTCAACCACCCTGACAATGCTTGATGTCCCAATGGCGTTTCCGTCTTTATCTTTAATTATCCATCCACTCAGCTCGATTGAAAGAGTATTTCCATCTTTCTTTATGTATTCTTTTTGAAATTTAACATAATCATCTTTCATCGCCTTTTCTACAATTTCTTTTTCCATTTCATGCCATTTTGGGGGAGTTAATTCCTGATAAGTTAATTTCTTTAATTCTTCCAAAGAATATCCAAGCATTTTCTGGTACGCTAAATTTGAATAAACAATTGTACCATCCATTGTTGTTTCAACCATACCCACAGGAACAGAATCAATTGATAAATTTACCGCTTGGTTTTTAAGGCAGCCGGAAAACCCCAAAGAAAAAAGTAAAAAGCTTAATAGTATTAACAATCCTTTAATAAACTTCATTTTACCTCCATACTTATTTTTATTATGATATTTAGTTGGATGATCGGTTTAGTTAGCAATTCCTTCTTTTACCAATGCATCCAAAGCTATTTTGCTTGAAGGGCCATCAGCTCTCGCGATACAAACAGCCACCTTGGTTTCAAAAGCTTCAAATACAGCTGCAACTTGTTTATGCGTGAATCCCGGACATAGTATTATAGAATTGATTATCTGATTTGCTGCAATACTTTTGCATTCATCTATCGCCTGTTGGAAATTTTGTACGAGAATAGAATGCAGAACATACTTGGATGTTTTGATTACTGACATATCCTTTTTAGGGTCAGCTTCAGGATTTAATGCAATAAAAACTGTGTTAAATGCCATATTTTTTCTCCTAATATCGGTAAAATATAAAAAACTCTCCAGGTAACTCAATTCATGATTTGCCCACGGCTCAAAAAAAAATCTACCATTTTTCCCAATTAAATTGCAAATAAAATGTTGAATATGTGCTCATTTCAAAATGTATCATCCGTCATGCAGAAGAAGAATGTGTCCGGAGGTGAAAAAAAGGGGGAACAAATACGAAACAGACGTTTCCTGGAATTGGCTAAGCTTTAAATAAGACTTTGTATGATTTTTTAGATTATGAAAATTATTTTACAATTAAGGAAATTTAAAAAGGGTTATGCTGTATAAGGGATTAAGGAGCAAGAGGAGAAATTAAACTAAATCAATAAATCTTGGGTGAGTTTATAAATAGTTTTCCTTTCAAATTACGATATTTTCTGGGAAGCATGATTCCAAATTCACATTTATCACAAGAAATACC
>JBDROU010000052.1:0-4565 GCA_043809745.1 bacterium | reverse complement strand
TCTATAGTATATGATTTACCGATAACTTTATAAAGCTTAGTAATATATTATATAATATATTACTAATAAAGTAAGTTGATGCCAATGTGCTACCTCTTCGGCTACGAAAACTCGATCTATTGCCTTTTGATAGCGTTTGCTTTGTGGGGGTTGTTTTATGTTTGGTTATGTTGGCCTAGGGGAAAGGTTAATAAAGAGTACTTATCACGTAAATCATAACATATATCAAGAATATACTTGATATAACTGAGCTTATTACTTTGATCATAATGAAACCTCCAAAAATTTAACTACTAAAAAAACTAGAACTGTACCTAAAGATATTGATATTGGTATTCCTAGTATTTTTCTTCTAAATATTTTTTGTGCTAAAGTTCTTCGGCCAAAAACGTTTATCAGAAAGCTAGATATAGCTACGTATATTAAATGATTTGAAATGAAGTTGACTAATATTATTTCCCAAGTCATTATACCATTACCTCGCAACTAATTTAACCTTTGATACAAGTCGACCATAATTGTCACGTGCCTCAACATGACATTGTACTTGTTTATGTAAAAGATGCCTTATCAAAAGATCTTTTGATCTCCTGCCTTGCGGAGTGTTAAGTTCGGGCTTATCAACATCAGCTATTCGTATCCTTTCTCTATTATTATATGTAAATTTGTTATGGTTTCCTCTATCTATAATCGACATATCAAATGTGTCACCATCTACTATTTCTGTTACTTGACCATCTACGGTATCGAGCATTTTTTCACCTCCACTACTTTATAGGTTCGAAAGCTTTTATAGTTAACTGTTTGACTTTATGTTTAATTCAAGGAACCATGTTACGCCATATTGACACTTACTAGTAATCTTTATAAACTTAAATCCCCAATAATAATACAATGAAGACATTAATTTCCACTTTTGGTATTTCTCCCGGCGGTATTATAGCACATATAAAGCAGATTATAAAACAAAACGGATGCGAAAAGCTTATTTTGCTACGTCAAGAAAAATTGCCACCCGAAGCGAAGAATGGTTTGAAGGAAATAGATTCTCTTTTAAAGCAACTTGAAATTAAGCTGGATGAAGTTATAGTATCTCCTTACAATTTAATGGAAAACGTTCATATTATAAAAGAACTCATAAAATCTGAAAAGGATAACGAGGTAATAATTAATGTCACAGGCGGAAGAAAGACACTTTCTCTTGCAGCCACGCTCGCTGGCTTTGTGTCAAACCCAAAAAAGATAGTATATGTGCAGGAAGAAGATAATAAACTAATCGAAATCCCAAAATTAACAATGGGTGACAAGCTTCTTTCACAGGAAAAGCGCACTGTCCTTGAAGGCATTAAAGAAAAAACAACTATAAATGAAATTACAAAACATCTAAAGAAAAGCAATAATAATTCTAACGAGTATCATAATGTAATGAAGCATTTAAGGGAATTGGCTGATATGGGTCTCATCAGAATTAATGATGGAAGGCCTTATACTTACAGTATAACGCCTAGTGGGGAGTTGTTGAGGTGAAATGTGTGGAAAATCTGACTGTTATAGAACTTTTCGCTGGAGCTGGTGGTCTGGCATTAGGTTTGGAACGGGCAGGATTTATATCATCCCTACTTGTTGATAATGATAATTATTGTATAAAAACACTTAAACATAATAGACCTGAATGGAATGTTGTTCTAGAAGATGTAAGTAAAATGGATTTTACAGGCATGAAAGCTGATGTGGTTGTAGGAGGGTTTCCGTGCCAGTCTTTTAGTCATGCAGGGAAAGGATTAGGTTTTGAAGACACCAGAGGTACTATGTTTTTCCATTTTGCAAGATGTGTTAAAGAGGTTAATCCAAAGATGTTTATAGCTGAGAATGTTGAAGGTCTTGTAAGGCATGATAACGGGAAAACATTATCTACAATAGTAGGTATAATGAAATCGTTTGGGTATAATGTAAAATATAAAGTTCTGAACGCAGTAAATTATGGAGTACCACAAAAAAGGAAGCGTGTTTTTATTGTAGGCACTAAAAATGGTTTGCAATTTGAGTTCCCTGAGCCTAACGGTAACATAGTTACAATAAAAAAAGCGTTAGAAGGTGTACCCGAGTCCTCTGGTATAAGTTATTCTAAAGAACGATTTAATGTATTGAAATTAGTCCCTCCTGGTGGTTCATGGGTAGACTTGCCCAGAGAAATACAAAGGGAATATATGGGAAAAAGTTTCTTTTCGGGGGGAGGCAGAAGGGGTATGGCAAGGAGATTATCCTGGGATGAGCCCTGCCTCACACTTACAACATCACCTTCCCAAAAATTCACTGAAAGGTGTCATCCAGATGAAACAAGACCCTTCACTGTAAGGGAATATGCTAGGATTCAGAGTTTTCCAGATAGCTGGGATTTTTTGGGTGGTATAGGATCACAATATAGACAAATAGGGAACGCTGTTCCTGTAAAGTTGGCTGAAGAAATAGGAAAGAAAGCCATCGAATGCTTGAACAACAAAAAACACTCAGCTGAAAAAAGCACTCCTGAAAAAATTAACCAGTCGACTGTTATCGCTTTCATTGGTAATAAAGCCTGAATTATTTAGATCCCTGATTGCGTTTGGGATTGCACGCCAGACATTTTCAAGTGCATCTTCTTCTCCTGTAATAAGTTCGTATATCCTGTTTCCCCATATTTTTCTGATTCTGGGGTTGTTTTCCCCTCCATATACCCACACACTTTCTCCTGAATCGCCTTTTTTGCTAACAACGTATGCCCAGTATGCTTTTGCTTTTGTGTTTTTGCTGACTGCATTTTTAAGTTTCCTTCTGCAGGATGCTGTTGCGTCCGAGTTCATTGTATTGAATTTGTTTTTTATTTCAATGAAAACAGTTCCATCTTCTTTTTTTATATCCACTTTTGAATCGTCACCTACACCAAGGTCATTCCAACCCTTTACTTTACCTAAGAGCTTTTGGTGGAATTCCCCTATCCTGTTGTTTATGGTCTTATCTGCCTGTCTGACAATCTCATTCTTTATCCATGTATCAACGCTTATTTCGCTATTAGTCATATCAAAAACCATCTTGAAGGGATCTATTCTATTCCTTTGCACACTTTTCATTGTTACGACCTTACTTTTATCCGGGTAAGCATCGCAGACCCATTTAACACATTCTAAAAAATCCTTATCTGAAACGAAGCTTACATACCTGTTAGACATGTTAATAATTTAATAGATTCCAATAAAAGCTTATCAACAGAAACCCCATTCTCGGAAGAGGACGAATGGGATGAGGGTTAAATAACTATAGGCTTTTTAAGCTTTTTCCTCATTTATAGAATATGAACGAAACAAAAATGAGTATGTATGTAACTAGTTTAAGTAAATTACTCGCCGGAGAAGAAAACTGTTTATTTAAAATTTGGTATAAAATGAGGAATAAAATCCAAGATGAAATTAGTAAAGAATTAGTATTATGGAAAATGAATCATACAAGCATGCTAAACGAATTGATTAAAACATTGAAAGATGGTGAAATAAAAAGGGAATTCTGGTTAGGATTAGATATTTTAAATGGAAATTTGCGAGGATCTATAGATTTGTTGCATATAAAAGATGAAATGGTTGAAATACATGAATGTAAAAGTGGACAAGAGAGACATTCAGATCAATTACAAATATTAATTTATTTGTTTATGTTTAAAAAAATGGATTCGTATAAAGACAAGGAAATAAAAGGAATATTACATTATAATGAGAGAGATGTTCATTTCAATTTGAATGACATCCCTGATGATTTACAAATACTTATTGAAAAACAAGCAGAAATATTATTGAATGATGATCCTCCGAATAAATATGCTGGTGGAAGTTGTAAATGGTGTAAAATAGACTGTGAATCCAAAACCAATTAAATCTAATATTTAATATCAGTTATTATCTTTTTAATATCTGCTTCATATTCTCCAAAATCTTGTTTCCATTTATGTTTGCTTCTTTCTCTCCATAGATTAAGAGCTTCTTCTTTATGCTTCTCAAAATCCTCTTCTGAACACTTGTTGACTTTACAAAAATGGTTAATAATGTCCTTTGTGGTTAATTCTGATTTCTCAAGTTTCTCCTTTCCGGGTTCAGTATAAAACCAAAAACCAATATGCTTAATCTTATGGCACATGTCACATAGATGATGAATAGCAACTAGCTTTTGTATGTGATTTTTATCATCATATTCCCAGAACTCATGGGCTTCCAGTCTGCTTCCTTCTTTACCGCATATCCAGCATTTATGCCCTTCTTTTTCATAAAGTTCTTGTTTGATTTTTCTCCATTCACCTTGCTGATTGCTTCTTTTATAAATTTGGTATATTGATGAAAACCATACTGTTGATGGGACAAGTTCTATTGTTAGTTTAAATTTCTGGATCATATTCATCACTGATCAGACACCATGCAAACCCTCTTAAAAGAGCATCTGGTGCATCTGTACTCATCTGAAGTTTTTGGGAAATCTTCTATATTGGCGATATTGTTTTCTTCATCCCGCAAAAAGGATTTCATTTTCTGGATGCTCTGGCGCAT
>JBDROU010000051.1:0-2727 GCA_043809745.1 bacterium | reverse complement strand
ATGATGTGTCATACCTTCCCGCGCTAAATGACTGCATCTCAAGCACACCATCTGAACCAGTTTTCGTCTCCTTAGAGCCGAAAAAATCTGATTCTAAAGAATTTCCTGAGCCAACTGGGCTCATCTGCAAAAACAATTCTTCTCCCTGCCTTTTTTTAGCCGCCTCTTGTGCCTGCTGCTCGGCCTTTTGTTTCGCCTGAAAATCCTGCCACTCTTTTTGTTTTTTCAGCTTCTCTACTTCAATCGCCTTTGCCCGAGCTGCTGCCTGAGCTGCGCTTTCAACAGGAGCCTGAGCCGGCGGAGCAAATACACTCTGCAACATCTGTCCAAATAGATTTACCGCCATGTCTTGACCAAAATTATTGGAACTTCCATAGCCCCCGGTACTCTGAGAACCGGTTAAAACACATGTTGAATGGTTCCGCTCATAAGCAGGCCGCGAAGCCCAATAATTCCGGCATTCTTGCTCGGTGGCAAAATTCCCCCTCAGAGTATCCCCGCCAAGATGCAGAGTTTTGTTTGCATCAGAATCGAATTGAATCTGCCACTGAGCATAGGCCGAACTATTTGAATAACAAATAATGGCAGCTAAAACCATACAGCAAAACAATATTTTTCTAAACATTAATTTCTCTCCTTAATTAAAATTGTTTCAATTTATTATATCATAAATCAATATCTATCATTCTTTTTTTAGTTTTAATCAATACTCTTAAATTTAATCCTAAATACTCAAAATTTCTAATAAATTCATTTACTAAAACTGATTCGCGAATCGCGATATTAGAGATAAAGAGATACTCTGAAAGATTATTATTGGCATTATTGGATTCATAGATTAGCTGATCAGACATAATCGGATTATTTGAATAGCAGTCGGTAAATATGAATTCTAACCCTTTGCTGTGTTTACAGATACAAAAGCCCTGATAAGGGTCGCTTATCAGGGCTTGTATTATCTCTCTAACTTGGGTTCGAGACGTATTATTGGCTGCGCTGTTTGGTATATCTTATAACTTTATCTCTCTTTAAGCGCCCTTCTATTATAAATAAGATCCTTCTAAACTAGCAAAATACCCCAGAACAGAGATCAAGCAGTCTAAAGTCCTTGTGAAAAGCCTCTATTTTTGGACCTATTCTACTAATACATTCATTATTATTTTAATCATAGTCTCTTTTTCCGCTGGCCGGCTAGCTGCAGTCATTAAGGTTAGGGCTACAAGAGCGTTATTATCTATTATCCGGCTGCCATCTTTCTGAAAAAGAATACCATTTTTCTGCAAGAAGCAAACAAACAGGGCTGCGGCTATTCGTTTATTTCCATCGACAAAACTATGATTTTTAACAACAAAATACAACAAATGCGCGGCTTTTTCTTCTATTGTCGAATAAAGATCTTTACCTTCAAAGGTCTGATAAATCGCGCCAATTGAGCTTTTAAAACTGTTATCCTTTTCCTGTCCCACAAGGTTAGAATCCTTGAATCTCCGTTTCATAGTTTCAATGATCTTCTTTGCCTCAACATAAGTAAGCTCAGATTTAGAACGTTTTGTGCCTTTTGGAACAGAAAGTCTCTGATGATCATAATCATCTAAAATGTCCAAGGCCCGGCTGTACTCAGATATGACTTTAATAAGCCCCTTTGTTTCATCAGCAATGTCTTCAAAAGAGATAAGGTTACCTATAAGTTTTATTGATTTCTGTAATTCAAGGTATTTATATTCTGCTGCTTTTAACCGCTTCTCATTAATGGTATACCCCTCTACCAAATGCTTTCTCAATACATTAGTTGCCCAGATACGAAATTGTGTCCCTCTTTTGGAATTAACCCTATAACCGACTGAAATAATTGCATCAAGATTATAAAATTTTATTGGTTTATCAGAATGAGCAATGTGCATTTTTTGCACATTGCTTTTTTGCTGCAATTCTTTTGTTTTGAATATATTCTGTATATGCTTAGTTATAACGCTACGCTCGGTATTAAAAAGCTCAGCCATATGCTGCTGCGTCAGCCAAACCGTCTCCTTGTCCAGTCTGACTTCAACTTTATTCTTATAGACGACAACCTGTCCTTTGGAAATTTCTTTTGATTTCACGCTTTATTCTCCTTACAGAAAAAAGAATTATTTTATCATTTATGTTGTTCAGTCCACTAAATATTATAACGCTAAGCTATACAGAAAGCAATTTGGGGAATTTTATTGCTATTTAATACAATTAAAAACATTAACCCTAAAATAATAATAGCCAAACATCTTATTACTATTTATAGCATGAAATAATAATAGTAAGACCTGTTATTGCCTTTTCTGCTATAATGCCCTGGCTTGCTTAGTTTTGGGAATTTATTGAAACAAGGTAGTGAAGATATCTTGCCTACCCCTTTGACACGTTGGATGATACAAAAGCCCTGATAAGGGATACTTATCAGGGCTTCTATTATCTCTCTACCTTTGGTTCGAGAGATTTAAGTGGCTGCCCCGCATGGACTCGAACCATGAATACTTGATCCAGCCCAGAACCAGAATAAATTCGATTCTGGGCTGCCCAGTACCAATCTTCGATTTGGTTCTGGGCAGAATCATTACTTTCTTGAAAAATTTGGCTGCACTTCCAGAATTAGCTCAAACCATATTATACCGATAATCCTTCCGAATACAATACACCAATGCCGAAAGAAGAACTTATGATTGAATGCACCGCCCGCTGGGGCGGGCTGCGTTG